>JANMMZ010000076.1:0-36179 GCA_031373665.1 Saprospiraceae bacterium
AGTATGATAGGCTTTGGGATTCAAGATTTTCTGCTTGTCAATTTATTCACCATAAGTTGGGGGCATTTTAATCATGCCAATATCCGTGTGCCTCTGGGTTTTTTAAAATACATTTTTAATAATCCCCAAATGCACTTATGGCATCATGCCGAGCATATTCCGAATCGGTATGGCGTTAATTTCGGCTTAACCTTATCGGTATGGGACTATGTCTTTGGCACGGCTTATATCCCTTATGAAGGGAAAAATGAAAAATTGGGTTTTAACAAACTGGAAGAATTTCCCAAAACGTTTTGCAATCAAATTATTTATCCGTTAAAAAAATAAAATAATGATGCTTAAAAATATAATAATTATAGGCTTTTTTGTCTCGGTTTTAGTTCAATGTGTTGCCCAAACGCCTAAAGGCCGTCCACACAGTCAAAGCCCTAAATTGGATAAAACACTGCGAACAATGCTCCATTTTTCGGTACCCACGATCAGCGTAGATTCGCTTAAAAACATGAACGATAGGGTATTGCTTGATGCCAGAGAGCAAAAAGAATTTGATGTAAGTCATATTCCCACGGCTCAATATTGTGGTTACGACCATTTCGATCCCTCAGTATTGGCAGGGATTCCGAAGGATAAAAACATCGTGGTTTATTGTTCCATTGGCGTGCGATCTGAAAAAATTGCAGAAAAAATAAAGGCTTTGGGCTATACGCATGTCTCAAATCTATATGGCAGCCTGTTTGAATGGGTCAATACAGGAAATAGTGTCGTTGATAATACCGGTAATGAAACCCGAAAAGTACACGCTTTCAGCCGTCTTTGGTCTGTTTTCCTTGATGGAAAAAAAGCGGAAAAGGTGTGGTAATGCACATTATATTGGTTTTTCTTTTGAAGGATACCGAAAATAAAGTAAAACAGTCATCAATATGACAAAAAACAGCCCTAAAATGCTGGCTTCTATGCCAAAATCTCCACCACTAAGCCATATTGGGGCATTAGTGAAGATGGGTTTCAATAAACTTGGTTCTTTTCCACCACTCACACCAAAGCCAAGTACCGTGCCTTGCATAAAATTTGCCATGAAATGCAGTCCCAAGGGCATGGCTAAACCATGCGTTTTTATATAGGCAATTCCAAATAGGATAGAAGCGATAAAGATATTGATCGAAGCCAACGTTTTGACGATGCCTATCATGCCTGGGTTATTAATATGCGTTAATAAAAACAGTCCAGCCACGATTAATTGAGCTGCATATTTTCCAAAAGCCTGAATGAGTCGCTGAAACATAAATCCTCTGAATAACAATTCTTCCGCCACTGCAACTAACAGGCATATTGTAAATCCAGAAGCAATAGTTGAATAAGAAAACATATCTACTTGCCATTTTTGATACTAATTTTGTTTGTTTTTAATAAATTTCTATGGCAACATTCCCTTTTTTACGCCCTTTTTCAACATAAACGTGGGCTTCTGCGATTTGCTCCAATGGATAGGTTCTATCAATGACGGGTTTCAATTGACCTGCTTCAATAAGTTCTTTGAGAAAAATAATATCTTCTGCTTTGTGGCTAATGACACCTGTCAACACTTTTCTACTGTTTGTCATAGAAATCCAAAATCCTTGTAACATTTCGGACATCCCTGCGGCACTTAAAATCATAATCCCTTTTTTATGGAGTGATTTTAAGCTACGAGAAACCGAAATCGTATTAACAGCATCAAAAATAACATCGTAAGTTTCTCCGTTTTGAGTAAAATCCTCCTTTGTGTAATCAATCACCTTATCTGCTCCGATAGATTTTACTAAATCCCTATTTGTCGTGCTGCATACGCCTGTAACGTGCGCCCCAAAAGACTTTGCCAGTTGAACAGCCGCACTACCTACTGCTCCTGACGCACCGACAACAAGCACTTTTTGACCTTGTTTTATCGCCGCCTTTTTGATAAAATATAATGCCGTCGTGCCACCAAACGGAAGGGCAGCCGCTTCTGTATGTGTAATATTAACAGGTTTTAATGCTAGTGAGGCATTTTCAGAAAAACACTTATATTCGGCATAAGCACCAAAACGCATATCCGTATGACCAAAGACTTGGTCGCCAACTTTGAAAAGTGTCACCCCTGAACCAACGCTTTTAACTTCGCCCGAAAAAACACTTCCGAGAATATTGATTTTAGGTTTTATCAAGCCAAACATGAATCTGACGGCAAACGGGTCGGCTTTTCGTAGGCGTATGTCGCCCGAATTGACTGCCGTTCCTTTAATCCGTAATAGAATTTCATTATTCTTAGGCATTGGCTTTTCTACATCCATGAGTTGAAGCACTTCTGGAGACCCGTATTGTTTATATACTACTGCTTTCATTCTAATTTAATTTTTTAATTATGATTTACTATTTGAAAGCACAAAGGTCTAAGTTAAAAGGGATGATCTCATTGACTTTGGTTAAGAAGTAAAAAGCACCCCCTCAATAAAAAGCGGCGTTTTGTGCTGGGTGGATAAAAAAATAACTACATTTGACCTCAATACAAAAGTATGATAAATCTTTCGTATTTAATTTTTTTTTGTGATTTAATAACCAGTAGATTAACACCTTTTTTATGGAAAATAATAGATCGTACTTATTCGATAAATTTCGAGTAGCAATAGTAATGTTTTTCATTTCGTTTGCTATGCCCTTATTGGCTGATGCTCAAAATAAAGACACCCAAAATACGCCCGTTTCTGACAATAGAATTCAGGAAGAGAAATTTGTTTCCATTAATGGCATTGAACAATGGATTACTATTAAAGGCGACAGTTCAAAGCCTATTATATTGTTTATTCATGGAGGTCCAGGTAGCCCAATAAGTCCTTATTCAGACATGCTCTACAAAGAATGGGAAAAGGATTTTATTATTGTGCAATGGGATCAGCGGGGAACAGGAAAAACCTACGGAAACAACGCCCCCGAAGAATTAAGTCCTGACTATTTAAAGGCAAATCCATTAAGTCTTGAGCAGATGACAAATGATGGGCTTGCGGTATCCGAATACCTTTTAAAATATTTAGGAAAGCAAAAAATTATTCTATTGGGTACTTCTTGGGGTTCTGCGCTTGGCGTAAAAATGGCGACAAAACAACCAGAACTTTTTTATGCCTATATTGGGCACTCTCAAATGGTTAATCCTGCTATTGATAGCGAACTTTATAACAAAGTTTATAAAATGGCAGAGAAAAAAAAGGATACAGAAAGCTTAGACATATTAAATACCATTGGCAAACCTCCTTACGAAAGGGCTAAAAATGTAGGTCAATTATTCAAAGTTATAAAAAAATATGAAAAGGCACATTCATTGCCTGCACCCGAATCTTGGTTTGTCGTTTCGCCTGCTTATGACAATAAAAAAGACAATCAAAATCGAAGCGATGGCGATGATTATTCTTTTGTAAATTTTGCAGGCGACCATAAATTAGGGGTTTTGCCCATGAGTGCAAGCATAAATTTAATGAAAGACAATGTAAATTTTCAAATTCCTGTCTATTTGATACAAGGCAATGAAGATATTTTAACACCAAAAGAAAGAACAAAAGAATATTTCAAGGCAATTAAATCTCCTAAAAAGAAATATTATTTATTGCCCAAAACGGCTCACGGTTTTAATTTATCTGTTTTAGAAACACAATATAAAATAGTTGAGCGTATAAAAATTTTGTAACAATTCTTAATTAGCATAAGCCCTCATTTAAAACGCCAGATTCAAGTATCCCGCCGCTTTTTACTCGTTTTTGAGTAAAAAGCGGCGTTTTTTGATGTGTAAATAAAAAACAGTTACTTTTGGGCTTGCTTTTCAAAAGCGATCACTTTTCTCAACCGCTTAAATATAGTCAATGGAAGACAAACTCATAAAATACTTTTCCCGAATCATGCCGCTTTCTGAGGAAGAAGCGCGGGCTATTGCGCGTACAATGCGCATCAAACAGTACAAAAAAGGGACTGTTTTGCTTAGAGAAGGGCAAATATCAGCAGAAGCCTATTTTGTTTTAGAAGGTTGTGTTCGTCAGTATTTTTTAGTGGATGGTGAAGAAAAAACCACCAACTTTTTCACCGACGAACAATGGGTGATTTCTATCAATAGTTTTAGCCAAAATATTCCCTCTACACACTATATGGTCTGTAGCACCGATTCTTTTTTGGTGGTGGGCAACAGGGCAGAAGAGGAAGCCCTTTACAAGCAATTTCCGCGATTTGAAACCATTTCGAGAAAGGTGATGGAAAAAATATTTGCCGAACAACAAGCAATCATGGCTTCTCACACGACCGATACACCCGAACAACGCTATTTGAAACTCTTGACAGAAAGACCCGAGTTGTTTCAAATCATTCCGCAATATCAATTGGCCAGTTATATAGGTGTTAAACCAGAATCGTTGAGTCGAATTAGAAAAAGAATCCACGCATCCAAATAAAATTGACCTCTGGGGAAATTATCCATCTACTGGCGTTCATTGTCCATTTAATGAGAGTTGAAGTCGTCGCACCTTTGCACCGTCAATAACGACAGATAAGTGACTATTCCGATTTATTGAACATCACGCCAAAAGCCTTGGCGAAAATCACTAAAACGCATTTCACTAAAACCCTTAACGCTTTAATTGCTGAGCGTATTGTTATTGAAGCCAAACGAGAATTGTATTTGACTAATAAATCGGTAAAAGAAATTGCCTACGGATTGGGCTACGATGATGAATATTATTTCAGCCGTTTCTTTAAAAACAATGCCGATGTGTCGCTACAGATGTATCGGGAAACAGTTGGATTTGCGCGAGGGATGTAAGGTAGGACTTTATAAATACAAACCTAATAAAAGCATTCTTGTTAACAATTATGGCAATTAATCTATAGTTTTGCATTTAAAATTAGATAAAAATAAATGCATAATTTATACTATGTAATTATTGGTGCGGCAGCCTTCCAAGGTTTACTTTTAGCATTAGCACTGCACAAAGTTAAAAATAACAAAGCATCCTTAAAATGGCTATCGGCTTTATTGGTTGCTATTTCGATATGCCTTGTAGGAAGGATATGCTACGATGATAGTCTTTTCGCAAAATATCCTAAAATTGCCATTGGCTCTGATTTGATATTATTCAGTTATGGGCCTTTTATGCTAGCCTATGTAAAAAGTATATTCCTAAAAGCACGGCAAAAGCCAATACAAATTGGAAAGCACTTTATCCTTGCAGGCCTTCATTTATTATGGCTTTGCCCGTTTTTTGTAGTATCGGATCAGGCCGTTTTTACCATGCTTGCTACAAAAACACATCGTTTTGCTGGGCAACTAACCGAAGTATTAGGCTGGATACACATCGCGATTTACTTAACCACTGCCATTCAAATTTTTAGAAAATACCCACAAAAAGCGAAAGATTTTATTTCTAATTTACCGGAAATTACTTTTTTACACTCCTTTTTTATCCTCAATTCGCTTGCTCTAGTTCTATGGGCAACTGGTTTTTTTCTGCTAAAATTTCATGGTAATACGGTTTCGATATTCTTGAGTTACAACAGTATTTGGCTTTTTCTGACGGGTAGCGTGTATATCATTGGCTATTATGCCATTGTTTTCCCACAGGTTTTTAGGGTCGATACCGAGGATAGAAATTTTACTTTTAATGACGAACAGCAAGAAAAGCAGCAAGCCGAAATAATTTATCAACAAACATACGAGTTTAAAAAAAGTACTGTTTTAACGCAAAAAGAGATCGTAAAAGAAACAATACACTCTTTCACAACTGAAACGAAAGCAACAAAGACGGAAACATTTATAGTAAAAGAAAAATCCACGTTTTCAGACCAATTTATCAAAGAAGAAGCGTTAAAATTGACCTATTTTATGGAACAGGAAAAGCCTTTTCTCGACCCTAATTTGACATTGCCGATGCTTGCAGGAAAATTGCCGACAACGGTTCATCTTTTGTCAAAGGTGATCAATGAATCTTTTAATAAAAACTTTTTCGACTATATAAATGGCTATCGAGTAGCGCATTTTATGCAATTAGCACAGCAGCGGGATAACAAAAAATTCACCCTGCTTGCTCTTGCTTTTGACAGTGGTTTCAATTCCAAATCGACCTTTAATACCGCTTTTAAAAAGGCAACAAATAAGACACCTTCGCAATATTTGAAAGACTTCTATTTGGGGTAAATCACGTTCCTTTGTTTACCCACCTTTCGATCAAACACGTCCGACTTTATAAACCAAAGCGATTTATGGCAATCCTAAGCCGTCCTTTGTGCTTATTTAACAGTTTAAAAAGCAATAAAGATGAAGATCTTAGTTACGGCTATCTTATTTTTACAATATAGCCTCATGGCACAACAAGTTTCGACCTTGTTGACGAATGCGAATGTGGATAATTTGACCCTTGATTCGGTGGGCAATATCTACGGTTCGGGCTATACCACGGGTAAAGTGACGAAAATTACGCCCGCAGGAGTTACGAGCACTTATGCCACCATTGTTGAAGGGCTTGCTGGTTCAGTTTTTGATAAACAAGGTAATTTGTTTGTCTCAAATTACAATAATGGCAATATTTATAAGATAGTGCCAAACGGCAGTTATACTATTTTTATTAATCTAGGTGTCAATGCTGGCCCAGCAGGTTTGGCGATAGATGGAATTGGTAATATATATGCGGCTTGCTCGGGTACCAGTGCCGCCTCGCTCAGTATTATCAAAAAAATTACGCCAATGGGTGTGATTTCTAATTTTTCGACAGGTACATCCAGCAATTATTTTGCACCGGGGGGGCTAGTCTTTGATGATTTAGGCAATCTATACGTGTCCAATTATGCGAATGGGAATATTTGTAAAATCACTTCTTCCGGAGCGATTAGTGTTATTACGACTATTCCGAATGCTACGAATGGCAATTTTGTGGCGTATATGGCTTTTAATAATGGTATTCTTTTCGTCTGTCATGCAGGAGGCAATAAGATCTATAAAATTGACCTCGCCACAAATACTAGAACCTTATTGACCGGAACAGGTGTTGCAAGTAGCACAAACGGTAGTCTTTCGACGGCTAGTTTTAATGGGCCCAATGGCATTGCGGTCACACCTGATGGCAATACGATCTATATTTCTGAAATTGGTGGCAATAATTTAAGGGTAATTTCAAACCTAATTTCGGGTATATATGACTATAAAACGAAAGAGATAAAAGCGATAGCCACTCTAAATCAGCACATTTTATCCATCAAATCCAGTGAATTTGGAAGCGGAGTACTATCCATTCGATTGTACAATATGGAGGGCAAAGAATTATGGGTATCATCTACAACGCTGGAAAACGAAGTAGATTTTGAAAAAACATTTACAATCAGCAATTTGGATAGATTAGCGTTTTATATTTTGAAGATAGAAAATAACGGTAAGTATTTTACCCAAAAACTCTTCCATCCATAAATACCAAAGAAATAAAACAGACAATATCCGAACGTCATTTTACCATTCGTTGAAAAATACCGCTACTTTATTGAATTGTTACAACAGTCATTTATTATCGTTTTTTCTTTGCCATAAAATGCCTGTTTACACCATTAAAATTGATTAAAATGAAAGGTTGGCTACTCATTTTTTTAGTTATTACTTGCAATTTTGCAATGGCACAAACTACATTACCTTCACTCTCAAAAAAGGAGATGTATGCTGATTTTGATACCCTTATTATAGCATTGACCAAGATTAATCCGCATGACTATGTAAGGCGAATGGTGAATAATTACGCTATGAAAGATAGCATCATTCAATTGAGGAAACAAATTGAGCATATAGATAAAACTGAAGATTTCTTTTGGCTCGTTAATAAAGCATTGACATATTGCCAAGACGGGCATACGTCTATTGTGCGACATGGATTTTATGGCTTTGTGGATAGTCTTGACCGCATAAAATGGCACACAACAGAAGCAGATACCAGTGTGATAAAAATTTATCGGGCATTGCTGCGTGCAAAGGTTAAAAGTTATAAATTAAAATTACCTATTAAATATATTGATGGTGAATACAGGGCTTTATGTGATTTTACTTACCAAAAAACAACTGTTCCTTTTGGTGCTATTTTAAGCCGATGTAACCACCAAAGCATCCACCAATACATCCAACCACTGGTAGGTTCAATTGCTGAATTACATTGGGATTTTCAGTACAAACGCTTTTATACTGAAAATTTTACGCAATCATTTCATTTGTCACCAACGGATCTTATTGATTTGGAGTTTTCAACAAAAAAAACTGCCATTTCGATAAAATGCCGCTTAGATGATACGGTAAGCACCTTAAAACCCTTGAAATATTTAGATCCTGGTCAGCCTATGGTTGCCTATTTTGAGGATTACCAAACGCTTTACCTCCACATGCCATCCATGAAAGATGGTGACTATTACGTACGAAAAATAGATACCGTAACGGCCGGAAAAACGATTAAAAAAGTAATTTTTGACATACGTGATAATCCTGGAGGTAGCGACCCTGAATGGCAGATGATTTTGCGGCATTTGGTGCACCAACCCATTATACGTCATATTACTTATGCCGCCAACAAAGACAATCCACGGCGAGATCGGCTCAGTCTTGCACCCCCCTCCCCTATTAATGTAGGGCAACCCCGTATTCTGAGGGCAAATTTTATCAAAGAGGACTTATATCAATACATTTCAAAAGATATTGATACTTTTGAGGTAGATGACCATTCGCTTCACTTTAAGGGTAAAATCTACGTTTTACAAAACGAAAATTGTTTTTCATCTGCGGGCAGTTTGATTTCGACTTGTCAGTTTTCGGATCAACTCATCAATATCGGCAACTCAACAGGTTGGTTTGCTGGATTCGGCAGTATGCCGTGGGTAATGATTTTACCCCATTCCAAAATCTTGTATTGGACAGAGCCGCTCTTGGATTTTACGAATGTCAAAAAGCCCGAAGACTTATTTCACAACGATGTAAAAATCAATATCCAACTCACTTTAGAAGATTATGCGAAACGCTATACTTCAAATACAGATTGGTACGCTATTGATTATTTACTACACCAAGATAAAGCGATGCAATTTATTTTAAATTTAATTCTGCGAAATTAATAACGAGATTCCCTTTTTTATGTCCTTTTTCGACATACGCATGTGCTGCTGCCATTTGCGCTAAAGGATAATGAGTGTCTGTCACCGTTTTGATTTTGCCCGTTTTCAAGAGTTCTTTTATTTCCAACAAATAGATCAAACGGTCTTTAACGGGCAACAATCCCGTGGAGGAAGATTTCACCTTTTTACCACCAACTATTGAAGTCCAAATCATTTGAAATAAAATGGTGGCATCCATAACGGTTGGCAGATAAATGCCCTTTGGCGTGAGCGCATTTTTACATGCTGAAAAAGAACTTTTGCTGACCGTATCAAAAATGATGTCGTATTGCACGCCGTTTTTGGTGAAATCCTCTTTTGTGTAGTCAATGACTTTATCAGCACCTAATGATTTGATCATATTCACATTGCTGGTGCTACAAACCGCCGTTACTTCTGCCCCAAAATATTTGGCAATTTGAACCGCATAAGTACCTACACCGCCCGATGCGCCATTGATAAGCACCTTTTGACCTGGCTGAATGTTCGCTTTGCCTTTCAAGAAATTGAAAACCGTGATGGCACTGCCACTAACAGGCGCAGCGGCCTCATAGGCGATATTTTCGGGCATCGTGGTGATGACATCTTTCTCGCTGACGCAAACATACTCGGCATAACAACCCAAAGTCGTTGTGCCACCAAAAACCTTATCTCCTACTTTAAATAAGGAAACATCTTGGCCAAGTGCCTCAATTTCGCCTGCAAATTCAAAACCAAGTATCGTTCTTTCGGGCTTTTTCAAACCCAAATAAAGGCGACCAATGACGGGTTCACCTTTTCGCATCATAATATCGGCGGAAGTGACGGTGGTTGCATGAACCTTAATCAATACCTCATGCGGTTTTGGGCTGGGTTTTTCTATGTCTTGAAGCGTGAAAACTTCGGGTGCGCCATACATTTTATACTCAATTACTTTCATTAAACGCCTATTTTTAGGTGAAAAGATATTTGAAGGCGCAAAGGTCTGGGCTAAATAGGTAGTTTTCATTGACTTTGGTTAAGATTAATATTAAAACATTAAAGCCCCTACCGCACGCGTAATGACCGCAGGCACAATTGATTCCCAAACTTTGATATTCTACCGTAAAAGGAACAATCGGTGGAATGTCAATTACTTGACGACGAGCCACCAACTTAAAGGATGATCCAACAAGAGACGCTCTACTTTTTTGACCCCTTAATTTTACTTTGTCACTTTAATCCGTCATATTGAACCCTTCCCTTTCTCTCCCCGCCAATGATTTTCAAAAATTTCTCCTCCATAAAACCCAAGTTTCCCCACTTTTTCTCCCCAAACAGCCCATTTCTCCATTTTTATTTATATTAAATAAAAATTAATGTATTTTTGATAAAACTCAATTCATCCGCGCTCTTTTCCACCCCCACCTTTGTGTCATCAAAGTATTCAAAAATACAACTTAATTTTTATGAAAAAGATCGCATTTTCTTTCGCCCTTGTTTGTGTTACCATAACTTCCCTTTTGGCTCAGCAGCAGCCAAGTTTTACGGCATATGTCAACAAATATGCTTCTACTGCGCCCATGGAAAATCGTTTGGGTCAATACAATAACAATACCTCTTCTAATTTTGAGTCACTAAATTTCTTCGTTTGGTTGCTTACTGGTTGGAATGCGGAAAGTGAGTATGACTACGTAACATCCCAGCAATTGACCGACAAGCGCAACTATGCCGTTGGTTTCCGCGCTGGTGCTGGCAAATACAATCGAATGCAAATAGGCATGAGCCTAAATCGCTTTGAATATGACTTAAAAAAGAAATGGTCAAGTGGTGCGATCACAAACGATACCGAACGATTCACGACCATTATGACCGATGTGCAATATACGTGGTTGCGCCGTAAATACGTGGCTTGTTACAGTGGGTTGGGTGTAGGTATGACCCAGCATAAATATGACAATCCAATACGGCACACTTCACGCCAAAAAAATACAGGAGCGGCGAATATCAACCTTCTAGGTGTGAGGGCCAACTATGGTGTCATAGGTGCTCAAATCGAAATCGGTTATGGCACAGTAGGTTCGATTCAGGGTGGGGTGAACGTGAAAATATAATAAACCAAAGGATCACTTCTTCATACCAGTAGAAGTAGATAGATTCAGGATCGGCGCAGCGATAGCAGGCACCAATAAGTCTGGCTGTGCCGATTCCAATATCTGATAGATAGGAGCCGCAACAAGATGTTCACTTTCAAAGTGTTCGTTTAGTAAATGAGCGATGGTTTGTGCTGTTTGGGTTTGATAAATTTGCATAGGAGTCTTGATTTCGCCAGTAGGTGCGATTCCTGGCCCTGCCACTGCTAACCAAATCTCCGAAGAGCCTTTGATCAGATCGTGGTGGTGTCGCCACATATTTTCACCTCGGCCATGATCGGTTGTAATCACTAGAGCCGTTTTTTCCGCATATTTTTCGCTGCGCTGGATGGTGCTCCAAAGTTGCGACAATATTTCATCAAATTGGTGAGCGGCATCCAAGTAACCTGCATAACTGCCTTCATGCGCATACTCATCAGTTTCGCCAAAAGCCAAGTAGGTGATTTCTGGTTGTTGCAATTGAATATACTGCTGTGCGATGGTCCAAGTCAAGGTATCGGGACGAACTGATTTTTTCCAAGGTCGTACACTGTGTTTTTGTAGCGCATTGAGGCTATCTTGAAGGCTCACTGAACCCCATTCTGAGATAGGCTCGAAGCCTGCATTCACTGAAAAGCCCGATCGTGGTTCATTTAAGATGTATGGAAACACATTCCAAGAGCAAAATGCAGCAGTCTGATGTGTCCTACTCAACCACTCCAGTACATTGGTGTTTGGGTTCATCATTTTAGCATTCCGCTTGATGCGCTTGTTATCGCAATAACCAGTCATCATTTCGCTATAACCCGGGTACGATATACTGGTGCTATTGGTATTGTTTACAAAGTTGTCTTTTTCTCGGTTACCATAAATTTGACCGTTTTTAGCAAGCGTATTCCAGAAAAAAGGCATGAGTAAAGCGCGTTTAATTTCTGGGATCGGGCTGTAGTATTTTTCTAGGTAGAGATCAGGCGTATCTACATTGCGACGAATGACCAAACTATCGGCTCCTTTGAAAACCTCTTGCCAACGCAGACCGTCAGTAGTGACGACAAAAATGTATTCGGCTTGCTGAGCGCGTAAGTGGTGGGTAGTAAGTAGGATTAAAAGTAACAGCGTGTGGTTTAGTTTTGCGTTCATGTATTGTCTGATCGTTAAGATATTTACATTGCGCTGCAAAGTTGGGGTCATTTTAGTCGGTTGGACGACAAGCCTATATTAGCAATAAGTGAAGTTATGGTTAAGACCCAACAGAAAATACCATATTTTAGTTATTTTTGCTATATAACCCAACCTACTCTGTCAAACTACCGTAATATTAGTAAAATAAATGCACCTACCTATTGCGCAGTATTAAAACTGCTCATACCTTTGCGCCGAATTAAATTTTAAAAATCAATAAATTAACGACTGCATATAAAATAATAGTTTACATTTTTTTAATTTACAAAATTTTATTTCATTATGAATGCTTATTCTTCCATGAACACCTGCGTTTCACGCACTGTAGTTATTGCTGCCCTTTTTATTGCCACCACTGCTTCTACCTTTGCACAAAGCACCTACAAAATGGGTATTGTTGCAGGGGCGAATGCTTCGTCACTCAGTTCTGACCTATTCACCACCGCATCAGGCCGCCTCGGTTACGCCGCCGGTTGCTCCTTTGTGATTAGCCTCAACGATAAGTTTGAGTATAATCAAGAAATCGTATTCACTCAAAAAGGCGGTTCTGCCAAGACGGTTCAGTTCCGCCCAGAAGAGCAACCGCTTAACGGTACTTACGATTTTCACTACAACACTTTTGAGGCAGGTTCATTCATTGGCTTCAAACCTGTAGAATCATTGCCGTTCCAAATACACGCTGGTGCGTTTGTCGGGTCACACTTTGCCAACCTTGATAGAACCAAGCGCGACCAGTACCTTGGTAATTACGAAGACCTCAATGAAGCCACCCGTGCCGTTGATCTGAACGATGCTTTCTCGGGTGTTGACTTTGGCCCTGCTATTGGTATAAGTGCTGGCGACAAGCGTTTCCGAGCCAATGTACGCTACTACTTAGGTGCTCGCAATCTCTATAACAACATAGCGTTTACCACAGAGGATCACCAGATCCGTACCAAATCATTGCGGTTTTCCTTGACCTATTTCTTTAAGGCATAACCACTAAGTTTGCTGAATAAAAACAGCCCATCAAATGGAGTCATCCGTTTGGTGGGCTGTTTTTATTATTTATGAGCAGTGAAATAATGAGTTTAATGTTTAATTATTTTAATAGACTTTTTAAAATTTTCACCAATGATTACCACATAATATTGGCCACTTGGCAGGGTATTGCTCAAGGTAATAGACTCCTTGTGATTTCCAATACCACGGATGGTACTCGGGATCAGAGTTTCCAACAAACGCCCATTCAAATCCCACAGTGATACCTCTACATGCTTTTCGGTGGTGAGTGCATATTCTAAAACCTCTTTAGACTGGATTGGGTTGGGATAAAGCAGTACTTCCTGGAGGTGCTCTGGAGCATCCAAAGTACCGATAGATAAATCTGTTATGATTTGTGCCAGTGCTAGGTCAGTGATCCCGTTATTCCCATTGTTGGCAGTACCAGCCACCACAATACGGTTGTTGGGTGCAGTGGCTACCCTCCACCACACATTGGTACTATCGCTTATATTTAGTATTAAAGCACCATTGTCCGCAAAGCTGGTATCAGGACTGCCATCAGGCATAAAGCGGGCTAGACAGGTCTGATAATCTGGGTAATCGCCCGTTTGCCCGCAAAACAATATCTTTTTATCTTCCTGTAGAACCATCTCTCTTGAATAATAGATGTTCATCCAATTTTCTACAACACCATTATTGCCAAATGTCTCATCAAATGATCCATCTTCATTTAGTAAAACCAAAGATGAGTCACTATTTCCAAATATTATTTTCCCTTCTGACCAAAATAATCCTATGGGAATAACCCCCGTTCCGGAATACAACTTCACGTACCCATCTTCCCCAAAACTAGAATCTAATTGCCCATTTGGCAATAATCGAGTCAAGACCAAATATTGACCAGGAGAGTGGTGAAATGCCAATATTCCCGCAACTAATATTTTTTGATCGGGTTGGATTAATATACGGTATCCTCCCTCTGATTGATGATCTTCACCGTATTGAGCCCAGCCAGTGTGGTTGAAACTTGTATCTAAGATGCCATTGGGTAAATAACGATAAACCAATAAATCATTGCCTATTGGAGTAGAAGTAAACCCCGTGACTACGAATTTTCCGTCTTGCTGAAAAGTTAAATCGTGCCCATATTCGCTATAACCTGTCACATTTGTGGTCAAAATGCCTCCTTGTCCAAAACTAGAATCTAACTCACCGCTGGGTTCAAGCCTTATAATGACCGTCGAAACCATCGAAGGTACAGGATATGTATATGCTATCCCGCCAAGGTAAATTCTTCCTTGTAGGTCTGATTTTAAAAAATAAATACCCTTTATGTCACCACCAAACAGTTTTTTCCCTTCCACCCCAAAAGTATAATCTATACTTCCATCCGAAAGATGCCGAGAAACAAACCCGTACTCTTGAATCAAATCTGCTACCTCCCCAGCCGTCCATATCTTCCCGCCTTGTACGAATAAGTCCAAATGAGTGATATTTTTTTGAAAGACAGAATTGATAACGATACCATTGTTGCCAAAAAGAGAATCCAATGATCCTACCTGACCTTGGAGTGCGTTATACATTAATAGGAATATGAGTATTAATGCTTTTTTTATGTTTAGCATTTATTATTGTTTTAGAAATGAATGAGTCATATGCAATCAAAAAGTTAGCCGATTCAAAGATAGAGGCAATTATTTATAAAATCAACAGTATAAAAATAATTATTCATCATAATGGCTATTACTAAACATTTTAACCACCCACATTCATTTTAGTTGGTAATTTCGCCCCTTCAAACCAAAATTATTTACCACCCATGTCTGTCAAAGTAGCCATCATACAAGCCGCCTGCGGCATAGAAGTAGCCCAAAATGAGGAAACCCATATCGCACGTATCCGCGAAGCGGCGGCTCAGGGTGCTCAGATCATATGCCTTCAAGAATTGTTCAATGCCCAGTATTTTCCACAATTTGTGGAGGTGAAAAGTTATAAATACGCTCAAAAAATACCTTGCGCAACCACAGAGACTATGTCGGCTTTGGCGGCGGAATTGGGCATTGTACTCATCGTACCTATTTATGAAGAAGCCCTAGCGGGCGTTTATTTCAATACGGCCCTTGTGTATGATGCCGATGGCAAATATTTGGGAAAATACCGAAAAACACATATCCCTGATGGGCCGCAGTACTTAGAAAAGTACTATTTCACGCCTGGAGACCTTGGTTATCCAGTGTTTGATACTCGTTTCGGACGTATTGCGGTTGGTATTTGCTGGGACGAGTGGTTTCCAGAAGTAGCCCGCATATTTGCGATTCAAGGGGCTGATATTATTTTTTACCCATCTGCCATAGGCAGTGAACCCGACCGCCCCGATTACAGCAGCCATGAGGCTTGGCAGACAGTGGTGCGCTCACATGGGATCACCAATGGTGTATTCATTGCAGCTCCCAATCGGGTAGGTACGGAGGGCGATATGACATTCTATGGGCATAGTTTTATCAGTGACCCTTTTGGCGATTTTTTGGCCACCGCTGCCAAAGAAGAGGCCATCCTTTATGCAGATTGCGATTTTGGAAAAGTACGAGAAGCCCGCGAACTCTTGCATTTTTTGCGTGATCGCCGAGTGGATACTTACCAGATGCTTTCGCAGATTTCGGTTAGTAGGTAGTAGCATGGCTCCCTAACGCAATCAGAAATACGCTCCCATTATCAGAACTTTCACTCAATCGGAGTTGGCCTCCATGCGCTTCTACGATGCGTTGAGCCACGTATAGCCCTAGTCCAAATCCTTTTACATTGGTGACAGAAGGCACTCGGTAAAATCGTTCAAATAATCTGCCCCGATAAGCCTCGGCAATACCAACACCATTATCAGAGATCGTTAATTCCCAATGCGTTTCGGATTTCCAATAGGCACGGATCTGTACCTGTGGTATGCGATCGGTGGGGCAATATTTGATAGCATTGTCTATCAAGTTTTGCACGGCCCATGAAAAATGCTCCGCATCAATTGGTACTGGACTTTTCAATTGATTTTCAAAACTTAGAACGGCATTTCTACCAGTCGCCAATTGGGCGCGTTGCAACAAAGGGGGGATCAGTACATCTAGGTCAACTGCTTGCTTTTGTATATCAAAACCATCACGTTCCTCGGAGGCCAACCGCAGGGTTTGATCCACCATACCCGAAAGTTGGGTGAGTTGAGCCTGAGATATTTCTAAGTAATCTTGAGTACGCAATGGATTTTCAAGCGCATTAAAATGCTGCAATGCTTCAATCGCCGCCGATGCCGTTGCGATCGGCGTTTGCAACTCGTGGGTCATGGCATTGATAAAGTCGCTTTTGAGGGCGGCCAATTTCTTTTGGTGCTGTATGATGTACAATAGATAAAAGAAAGCCCCGGCTGTCAATAAGGCCAGTAATAGGCTGGCCAATAAAGTGCCCGCTATACCTGCCAACACATGATAATTGTGCCTTGGAAAAGAAGCCCTGAGGAAAAGGTGTTTTTGAAAACCAAGGGGTGCTAATGCTTGAAGAAACGCCCCGGTATCAGGCTCTGCCTTGTTTTCCATGACAAACATGACTTTATCCTCTGACCTCATGTTTATCCCTTGCTTCATTTTATTCACCACAATGCTTTTTGTAAATGGGTGACCTCCAACATTTGATACTGTATCCAAATGATAAGGCTCCACGATTCCCCGTTTTAGCAGTTCTAGCCCAAATATAGAGTCAATTTGATGTATTTCATCCTCAAGATTCCGATCTTGTCCCAACCAAGAAGGCATAAACACCATCATCGAATCTGATATATTTTTTGTTTTAATTTGTATTCTGCTATTGGTTTCTATACTGATAAAACGAATAGAATCAAGGATGGGAAGCAATTGTGCGGCTTCTCCTAACTTAACCTCTTGTGCTGCTTGAGACAAAGCACCATTGATGGCTATGGAGAAATTTTGCTGCTGCGCACGGTACTGCTGCCACAACCAATAACCCTGAAAGGTATTGATCCCGATCAGGCAAAAAGCAACCAAAACCCACAAACGACGTATTTTTAAATTTTTCACCGAACAAAATTAGGACAGTTTTTTCAATAAATCACATTGGTTAACACTAAATAACACTACTTAGTACTGGTTAACACTTAGATCGCCAAGGTAGCCCCCACCTTTGCACCAACAATGTACTAAAATAAATTTCATTATGATAAAGCATCTTTTTCTTTCTGCCTTGGCCTTTGGCCTCTTTGCAACTTTGGCACCTGCACAAAACACTGATCCAAAACCCATGCCCCCTGCTTTGGATAGCACCGACGGCTATCGGATCAATTATGAAATCACCCGCCGAGTGGACGGACAAAACATCAAAATCATGGTGGTCACCGATGGCGGCAACGGTGGCGGTGGAGAACCGGAGATGCCCTCTACCATTACCCTCAATCAAAGCGTCGGTATTTTTAGCACGGGCGCATCGCTCGGCGATCCACAAATGCCCATGCCCAAAGGCACGCCCGGATGGGACGGCAAAGATGATGATGGCGCGGAGCGGGTAATCATTAAACCTACTCAAGAAACGTTCGGTATGGATTTTGAAAAACGCCAATTTACCCGCGCTATGCATTCTAAGCATGATCCAGAGAAAAAGACGTATTACTACAATGAAGCCCTATCCACGCCAAAGGACTGGAAAGAGAGCAAAAAAACCAAAACGATTGCAGGATTTGAATGCAATAAAGCCACTTGCACCTTAGATGAGGTCGAATATACTGTTTGGTACACCACGGCTTTGCCGGGGACATTTAGCCCGCTTTCCACTATTTTCCCTCCAAGTGCAGGCGTGGTGCTCGCGCTTGAAAGTGATGATCAGGCTTACACCACCCTTAGCGTAGAACAACACGTAAAAGTAGCCAAACCAGCGGCCATTGTAGCAGATGCTGTCCAATTGACACCAGATGAAATGAAGGCCAAACGCCGCGAATTTGCACAAAAAGCCATGTCTGAAGGCGGAAATATTAGAATTCGCAGGAATTAACTGTATTTGCCACCTGTCTTTTCTTATCTGTAATATCAAAATGTATGCGCCACCACCTTCTAATATTCACCTTCTTTTTGAGTATCAATACCTTATTGGCGCAAAATACCGCGCTGCGTGGCATTGTCCGTGATAGCGCAAGTGGCAGCCCTCTTGGATTTGTTTCGATAGGATTAGTACGCCTGCCCGACACGGTTACCGTCGGGCAGGCCAGTACCGATGAGCAAGGGCGATTCACGTTGCCCCTTGAATCACCGGGCAAGTACATCCTCAAAATAAAGTATGTCGGTTATGTGGACTTCCAGACGCCAATAGCCTTACCCGAAGATGCTGTTTCGCTCCTTCAAATCAGTCTGAAACCGGGCGATAATGTGCTCGGAGAAGTGACAGTAAAGGAACAACTCATTCCGATCATGCTCATTGGCGATACCATTGTATATAATGCTGGGGCATTTCAAGTCAAAGAAAATGCAGTGGCGGAAGACCTCTTGAAGAAATTGCCAGGGATAGAGGTGGATCGCCAAGGCAATATAAAGACTATGGGTCAAGACGTAAAACAGATACTGGTGGATGGGAAACCTTTTTTTGGAAATGATCCCAAGGCCGCCACCAAAAATTTGCCTGCCGATGCCATAGATCAAGTGAAAGTATATGATAAACGCTCCGATCAATCTACCTTTTCTGGTTTTGATGATGGATCTGGCGAAAAAGTAATAGATATTCGCCTCAAAGCCGACCGAAGACGGGGAAGTTTCGGCCGTTTCACCGGTGGCTATGGTACGGAAGAACGCTACTTGGGCAGTGGTATGTACAACCGATTTTCACCCAAAGAGCAATTTTCGGTCTTGGGTGCGGTCAATAATATCAATGATTTTGGTTTTAGTTTTGATGAAATGTTGCAATCGGGCCTACTTTCCGTCAATGGTGGCGGTGGGGTAGCAGACGGCGATGGTGAAAGCAGTGGCGGGGTCATGATCCGCAGTGGCGGTTCGGGTATTGGCAATCAAGATGCAGGTATTTCTAGATCGTTTAATACTGGGTTGAATTATTGGCGCGACATCAGCCCCAAATTTGCGATAGATGGAAACCTACTATTAAGCGGCTCCGATACCCGATTGGAGCAGCAACTTTGGCGGCAAAATTTCTTTGCCGATAGCACTGTTGATTATCGCCAAACCACCAATAACCGCGACCAGCGCATCAATCCACGCCTTCGCTTGGAAATGGATTGGAAACTAGACAGTTTCAATACCTTAAACCTGAAAACCAATGGATCTTTTACACAACGACAATCAGATGACCAGCGCAATTACAATTTTGCCTTGTCAGAACAGGATCCGTTCTTATTCGGTATCAATCGGCTACAACGTGACATTGACCGCAGTCGTGCCAATGCGGCCTTCCTTTGGAAGCATAATTTCAGGAAAAAAGGGCATACTTTTTCTACCTCCGCACAAGTGGTTTTACAACCCGCCCACATTGTTTCCAATAATGATTTTTTGACCACCGATACCCTTTTGCAACAGTCAGATCAATCAGAATTGAATAGTTTATACGCCATCAAGTCATCTTATACGCGCCCATTTCGCAAGCGCAATCGTTTCATAGAATATACTTACGCCGCAACCCAAAGCCACTTTGAAACTGATAAAAATACCTTCGATTTTAATCCTGATACAAGATCGTATTCAGTGCGCAACACCTTCTTTTCCAATGGATTAGGGTACGATTTTTTCAATCAACAAGCGGGTGTTAATTACCGCCGCCAGCGACTGCGGTACGATTACGGATTTGGCCTTGCTACCCAACACAGTTATCTAAACGCTGCTCCCAATACCGGAACCAGTGCCACCAAACGACATTATTATCACATTTTACCCAATGCCAATGTTCGGTTTACCCTTGGCAAAACGGCTCATCTCCGCCTCAAATTGCTATCTTCTATTCAGCCCCCGGAAGTCCGCAACCTGTTGCCAGCACCAGACAACTCGAACCCACAAGTATTGAGGCTTTCCAATCCCGATTTGCAACCTGAGCAACGTTATACCTTACAAACCAATTACCAAAACTTCAAAATGACGCAACTCAGCACCTTAATGGGTATGGGTAGCATCACTTTTATCCGAAATCGAGTGGGATCTGATATTGTGCGCGCTGCCACCGGCCAGCAGATCATAACGCCCATCAACACCGATGGTGGATTGTTGGCCACGGCTTTCGGGATGTGGAGCCGCCCCTTAAAGGATCGGCGATTGCGTTTTTCGACCAATATCAACCAAGTTTTAAACACTGGCTATGGATTGTTGGATGGACAGCGCAACAATAACTTATTTTGGACAAAGGGTGGGGGAGCGAGGTTAAGTTTTGAAAAAAATGACCACTTTTTTGTAGAGTTGGGCACCAATATCAACCATAATTATACTAGAAATTCTGCTTCTCAGCCTGCGGTCAACCAGTTTTGGAATTATGCTTTGGAAACTGCCACCGAAATCACCTTACCCAAGGGTTGGAAAATCAATGCAGACCTCTCTTGGAACCGCTACTTAGGCCAAAGCACCACCAACAACACCGAATTTGTTTTGCTCAATGGCTCTATTGGCAAGCGATTCCTTAAAAAAGAAGCTGGATTCCTTGAAATTGGAGTCCATGACGCACTTAATCAAAACCTTGGTGTAGAGCGCACTCCTGGAAACGGATACCTAGAAGAAGTAAGTAACCGTATTTTGCGTCGGTATTTTATGCTGAAATTCACTTATCGGCTCCTGCCCAAAGGTGCAGGCGCGGGTGGGGCTGGGGAGGGTTTTAAGATTCGGTTTTAGAGGGGGGAGAGCAGGGAGAGGGGTTTTGAATGGAGGTACGGAGATGACACGGAGTGGAGGGCTACCCAGCAAATTATGCTAATCAATTACAAAAAATTAAAAAAATATCCAAATCTGCATACCTTCGTGCTTCTTTTGGTACTATATGAACAAATCGGAAAAGACTGATGAAGAAATCGTTGCTTTGATCCAATCTCCAGACATAAGGGAGGGGATGGAATATATTTTTAGCCAAACGGATTGGCCTAAAAAAGTGGCTACTATGGTATTAAGAAATGACGGTAGTACCCAAGAGGCAGAAGACTTTGCTTGGGAGGTTTTTGGTAAGTTTGAAATGGAAGTGAGGGCTGGAAAGTTTAGATTTGATGGAAGTTTAGAGGGCTATTTTATGAGAATAGCCCATTACCAATGGTTAAAATACCTTCGCGATCATAAGCGAAAATTTTCCGCTGATTTTGAGCAGGAACTGTCTGCGTCTTTTGGAGACAAACAGGAGCGTGATGAGGATAGTAAGGAATCGCGACGTTGGGAGTTACTAAGTACAGACCCCATTGTGCAGGAGAAAGTGAAGGTATATTACGATAGCCTTGGAAAACATTGCTATGAAATAAACCTGTACTCCGCTGAGGGTTTTTCGCAGGGAGAAATAGCGAACAAAATGAACCTTTCGGGTGGTGCAAACCAAGTGAAAAATGAAAAAAACCGCTGCAACGACCGAATGAAAGAGTACCCTGAAAGAAAAAAAGACCTTGAAGATTACTTAGATACTTTTGAATAAAATGCAAATGGCTTACGATGAATCTATTATAAAAAAAATGGACGCTTTTGTACGCGGTCAATTACCGGAGGACGAGGCTGTGGCTCTTCGCATACGAATTGCTGCCGATCCCATATTGAAATCTTTGGAAAAAGAAAGGTTGGTAGAGGCATTGATGTTTGAAGAATATCGCCGTAATCAAATCAGTCAATTCAAGCAAGATTGGAAGGCAAAGCAGAAAGCAACGTTGCAACGGCAGCGGCGTTGGCAAATTGGAATCGCAGCAGCAGCAATCATTCTTTTTTTAGCGGCAATCGCTTCTTATAAGGAGTTTTTCTTTGGCCCTGTGCCAGAAATTCAAACGCCCAGTATCACCCCACCTGCTACAGTACCTCCTCCAGATGTGACTGATAGTGCAGCTCAGTCCCTGCCTTCTGGAGGCAAGAGCCAGAATCAGAAATCCAAAGCCCAAAGTACTGATATTACTTTAAATTTGCTGAAAGGTGCTGAACTTGCCAAAGATAGGGCAACCGGGCTAAACTGGTTTCACAAAACGCATGACAATGACCCAGAGACGGCAGGGGGTGACATAACAGATGGTCAATCAATTGATACGTGGGCGCAAGACACGCTCAAAGCCTTCCAAGCCTTTCGCAAGGGTAGTTTTGAGATAGCAGCCACCCAATTTGAAGCATTAATGCAAAACCCGCCTCCGCCTGTAAAAGCAAATCAATATGAAATGGAGTGGTATTTACTCCTAAGTCGGTTGTGCCAATTAGGAGCAGATGATTCGAATGTCCAACGGTTGATGGACAAAATCATCGCGGATAACAACCAAAATTTCCGTCCGCATGCTCAAGGCTTAAAGCGAGATTTGGAACAGCACTAACGAATAGGCTTCATATCCCCATAAATTACCCAATTGGCCCAGTAATAAGGATGTGGGGCACCAGAATACCCAGTAGTACTACGCTCCAAATACTGTTTCATGGCTGATTGTAAGGCCACGTCTTTGGGTATTCCACTTTTCAGTGCTCGATGAAAATCGGTTGTTACTTCCAAACTCCGTTTTGTTTTCACGCTCCAAAGTGTAACCACTGCGCTAGCCGACCCAGCAATCAGGGCAGCCCTTCCAAAAGCGAGTACCCCTTCGCGGGTTCTAAGAAGACCTCTTCCTGATTCGCAGGCCGAAAAAATAGTTAATTCTGAATTCAACTGTCGGCTATAAAAATCATTTACATATAGTTTTGCATAGTTACTCGGATTGCTCGGATGCTTGAATGCCAGCCAAGATGAAGCGCGACTCTTGAATACGGCTTTGCAATGAGTGGGGATGTGGATAATCTTGTATTGGGGAGCCAATTGCCAAAACTCATCTATGGTATGGTGAATCATCCGATCTCCTGGCCAAAAACTTAGGGCTGAATCTATCTCTAAGCCCGAATTAGACAAAGCAGGCAATGCTACGTCCTCCACTGAAGGCCCCACTAGGTTGCCTAGCACAGATGCGAAAGGAGCACCTACCAAAATATATTTAGACGGTTTGGTTTGAGGCTTCCGCTGTTTCAAATAATGCAATATGGCCGCTGAATACTCACCACTGATAGCGAAGTCATGCATGAGATAGTTTTTTTTATACTGACTCCAGATGCCCGGGGAGACCTCGTTTTTCAACAAAATATTGAATGGTACCTTCGCTAAAAGCCCATCTGGTATAATAACTAACCTACTGTACCCCTCTAAATACTGGCGTACTGGTGCAATCAGTATCTGGTATAATTTTACGCTAGCATTTGTGATTTGAATGATATCGCCTGGGTTATTGTTTTTTTCCATGTTCTCATCAAGTGTATTGATCAAATATTCAAAATCAGGGTCTTTTTCCCGTTGCTCCACAAACAAGCCTTGTTGATTGATAACAAAAAAGAAAATTTTGTCCTTCCCTACAAAGTATTCGATCATCACCTGATCAGGCGACAAAACATTTTTTTGAATCGTGGCTACATCCAATGGCACAAAAGTATGCAGCCTATTCCAGCAATCTGGGTATTGCGTTTTCATCTGCTTTTGTAAGGCATGGTGCTGTTTTTTGACTCTTTTTAATGCTGCTTGAAGAGAATCTCTGGATTTTTCAGGCAGTGAATCATCCAATACAACCTTCAATCGTTCGATTTTTATGCGGTATTCTGAGGCCTTCTCGACTATGGATTCTGGATAACAGTTCGTTTTTTCCGAGTCCCTGTCATTGAGCATCTGAATCATCTCTCTTGCCTTGGCTTGTTCTGATGATAAAAAACTTTGTTGCCAATACTTTTTATCCTGCGTTTCGTCATAAAAAGCATTGTTTAATATGATATTTTGCTCATAAATACTCGATCCTTCAGAAGCATTAATGGCCTCACGCGACTCACCGTCTTCGGATTCTTGCAAAGCAATTTGTATGGCTTTCATAGCCTGCTCACAACTTTCCTTTGCCACCTTTAGATTGGCTTTGCTCGATTGTTTCAATAATATTTGTGCCTCTTGCGAGAGTAGGCCGCAAAGATTATGTAAATTTGATACCATATTAAAATCCATACCTTTTTCAAAGCCCATATATTGTTGGCCGTTTCTATTCCAGTTCAAGGCATCTTCAAATTTTTTTTGTTCCATGCGGATGTTGGCTAAGTTAAAACAACTCTGTGCGGCCAGCCTTTGTTGCCCTGACTGGGGGGCTATCCAAAGATTGAGGGCAGCCTTGAAATAGAATTCGGCAGAGTCCAATCTTCCTAGGCCTTCCCAAGCCTTTCCTATTCCCTCTAAGAAAAAAGGCCTGTTTTCGTGGTCTTTCGTTGAGTATTCCAATGCCAAACAGTAGTATTTCATGGCGGAATCGAAACGAGATTCATCTTTCCAACCAGTAGCAATATTGAAAAAAGTGGTAGCCATTTCTTGTTTTCTAGTACCTTCATCCTTAATTTTGCTTTCCTCCTTCAATATTTCTTCAAACTCGGCTTTAGATTTGTCAGGATACCCCATTCTGCTATATACCAAACCGATATTGGTCTGGGCATAACTAACCACTTGTTCGCCGCCTATGATTTTTTCTCCGTCTATTCGAGCTTGCTCAAAATTATCGAGTGCTTGATCAAAACGCCCCAGGCCTTCCAACGCAAGGCCATACTGTAAATAAGTGATCACCATCTCGCGGTGTAAGGGATCAAGTTTTCTACTTCGTATGGCCATGGCTTTCTCCAAATTAACCTTGGATTCTAAAAAGCGTCCCTGCCGCTGCATACACAAACCAAGGTTGTGATATACACGGGCAATGGAAGGATGGTCGGTGCCATATTGCGCTTCATATATAGATCGAGCACTATTCAATAATTCAATAGCACGCGTATTGTTGCGTTGTGCTGACTCCAACACACCTATGTTTGTCAAAGCACCTGCTACATTCGGATGTAGTTTCCCTGATACTTGTTTATAAAATTCAATAGTCTTTTCATAAAAAATGATCGCCGTATCAGGGTAGCCGAAGGCGTGATAAACTTGTGCGGTGAAGTAGCGGCGAAGTGCCTGACTCTTTATTTCAGAAGGCTCCGGTATAGATTGCATTTTATCAAAATACGGAACCGCTTCTGTGGGGTTGATTTTCAGATGGGCTAATCCTACAAGGCAGTAGGCATCACTTAGTTGAAAATCTTCCTGCTCATTTTGTAGGCTTTCAGCCTCTATGGCTAGGTTCAAAGCGGTTTGGTATTGGCTGGAATCCAATTGTTGCTGACATTCTATCAGCAATTGGGTGATGTCTTTTTGTGCAGCACATTGGGTAAAACAGCATATAAAGCAACATGTCAAGGAAAGATATATTTTCATTATTGTATTCATATTTTTAATGATAACATTTTTAGTGCAAAGTTTGTTCAAAACCCAAATTTTATCGGGTGTTATTATCTCTAAGTACCAAATAGGGTATGAAAAGTATGCACGAGGTATTCAAAAAAAAAATTAAAAAAAATACCAAGAGATGATTACCTGAGGCACTCCAAATGGTACTTATGGATAGAATGCCTTTTTAAAAAATAAAATTTACTAAAATCAAATTGGGTATGACCATAGATCAAGCCATCGAATTGCTAGAAATCACGGAGGATATTGACCAAATATCGGCCGAAACCTTAGTACAAAAACAGAAAAGAGCCCGCAAACGTTGGCATCCTGATAGAAGGGCGACGGCTGATGATGCTACCAAAAAACGGTATGAGGAAAATTTTAAGAATATTGACCTAGCAATACAAGCCATACTACAGTACCAACAAAAGGGATACATGCCACGCGATGAGGATATTGATCCCAATGAAGATTTTGACCTTAGAACCAAGCAAAAAGAAGAAACCAGCCGCAAACAAGCACCAGAATGGATGACATATATCCAAAAGGTATGGGCGCCTATCAAGCATAAAAACTGGCAAATTACACAGAAAGAGGTTTTAATGTCGGATGGGTTTCGGCTTAGAGACAAACTTCGCGAGGACTTGCAAGATGAAAACTCGATCTGGCCTATTGTGACGATTTTTGCAGGGTTTTACCTGTTTATAGTCTTGTCTATTATTGGTATATTTTTCCCGATCATTTTCATTCTTTTGGTTCCGGCTTTTTTGATTCATACAATTTTATGCTTCTTACTCGCCTTACCACTTTCTCGCATTTGGTTGCCCTACTGGCTTTATGACCTTGCCTCTAAAAGTTATGAACTTATCTTGAAAGTGGCCATTTTCATGGATGAAACCAAATGGCTAAGAAGCCTGATTCGTTACCCGTGGTACTTTGCTAATGGATTCTCTATCTTGATTTTACGCCCAATCTATGAACTGGCAGGATACCTGTGGCGTGACAAAGTAGTGGGTATAAAAAAACGTAGAATAACCTATTTCCACGATTATGAAACAGGCTATGTGGATGCACTCCTACAGAAATCGCCCGAAGCGATGAATCGCTCTGAACTAAAACATTTGTTCAATATATATAACAAAGTACTCGTCTATCAAAGTTGAATCATCCTATTTTTTAGTATTAACTTAAACTAATAATTATGTATCCTTACTCAAGATATTATGTTGACCGCTATGGTAATGTCATAGAGGTGTATGATGACAGCCCTAGTCCTTTTGCAGTTGCGGCAATTGCTATCGTAGTGGGCATTGTTTATGCCTTGGAACAGGTCTGGCTTTGGTTTCAATCGCACTACATCCTTTTAGGCGTAATTTCCATTTTTGCTTTTATTGCTTGGGTGGGTTGGATCAATCTTGCTTTCCGAAAAAAAATCGAGGTCTCGTTCAGGGGCGGACTTCAAGGCTTTTTTGGGATTTTGGGCATTATTGCGCTGTTTAATGGCAGTATTGCAGGCTATAAAAAGGCTGGAATGGAAACCGATCTTAGGCGGAGTATCCGTGGTGAATGGAAACAAACAGATACCCCTGTTGATATGAAAATAACAAATAAACAGATCGTAATCAATAGTCTAACTTCTGGGGTACGCATGGATTTTGAATATACTGCCTCCATGTCAGACCATGATGCCTTGATACTTACGTGCAACGGCAAGGTGTATTCAGGCAAAAAATCAGAAAAACCTCAACAGACCAGCATTTCCTACTGGTGCCAAATGAATGGCGAGCAATTAATACTGACAGAGACCGCTACCCAAGATAGTTATGTCTTTAATCGGAAATAGCCCTTTTTAAGGCTACTTTTCAAATATTCACCAATTACTAATAAATATTAATTTTAAAATATGGACATAAAAGATAAATCAGATTTCCAGCCTTCATCTCAAACACTCAGAAAATGGCTTGGTACCCGAAAACCAGATTTGACCATAGCAGGCATGAACGTGCCTGGTTTTTTAGGTGACTCGGGCAACTCAACGGATACCACTTGGTTTTGGGTGGCTGTTTTAGGTGAAATTGCTGGTTTGGTTGCCACCATGTATGGCGGCGTACGTGGCGGTGGAGAGTTTTTGATCGTAGCCTTATTAGGAGTACTCATGTTCATTTTTTGCGACTTTTTCTTTGCCTCCAAGTTGCACCGAAATGAAGGCAAAAAATGCACCTTAAAAACCGAAAAATTTTTGTTGGACGATAGTAATACGGCCAAAATTGGAATGATGGAGATTGAACTGCAAAAAGGTGGGGTAACTGATTTTATATTGAAAGCAGCCATCATATTGATTGCGCTGATTAAGGTAGCAGCCATTGTTTTATTGGGCGTTTTCAATAGCCTGATGCTCTACATTCCGTTTATGATCATATTCCTCATTGTAGCCTATGTTCATATCCGACATACGGGGTACTATTTTGCCTATTATCTGACACAAAAGGCAATAGACAAAGAACGCCGACAATATAATGGTAAAGTCTTTGAGGCAATAGATGCAGAACAGATGGTAGAAACTCCACTTCCTTTGCGTAATCTTCCTATAAGGCACAGTCCGCACGAAATCGTGGCCAATCCAGATAAGGACGGCAACCATTATATCATCCGTGCGAAAGGTGTATTGACCGACAATGACATCATCTGCCTAATCAATAAACAAGAGGAGGCCAATAAAATACCCCTCGCAAAAGCCTGCCGCAGATTCCAACTCGGAAATCTTAATGCACAAAATAATCAATAATTATATGAAAAATATAAAGAAAATACTCTTCCTATCCACGATTGCCGTTGCCTTATTGGGTAGTGGGTGTAGTAATGATGGTCCAAAGTTTTACACACTTACCTTGGTGGTGACACAAGATTTGGGTCTCAACGAAAACGCCATCTTAAATGAGCCATGGCAATACTTGCTCAACTACAAATTTCCAGACAGTTGCGACAATGCCGTGGTCATCCCAGAGGTCACTATCGTGCGGGCTGATTTGGCCTCCAACAAAGATAACGAAGCGCAGATTCCGCTGTTGTTATCGGGCTTCAATGCTTGGCGACCCAAGTCGCTCATCAACGAAATGATGATACAGGAAGATTACGATGCCCTACTTCCAAATATGAAGTATCCCCCTATTTTAACCGTCAAATCGGGAAAAACAGTGGACGCAGCATCGCTGTTGGCCAACTACCCAGGTGCTATCGTCACTTCACTCGACAAATCGGGCGAGGCACTACGAAAAATGATGCTATCACAGATTTGCGCGGGAGAAAAGAAAAGTATCACGCTCATCCTCACGGGTGGGGCTGCTACAGTGCCTCCTATGATCACTGCTGCCGATACTACAGAGATTGAATCACCTACTCCCATTGCTGGCGATGCCCTTGCTGCTGCTTTCAGCACGCTAATAGACTTAAAAAAAAGCCCTGACGAACGCAGCGAAATGATTTCAGGCATCGTGGAACAGTTTTTTACATCCGATGGTACCATAGAAGAAATGGGAGAAGGAAACCTACGACTACCCGTAAAACCCGTAGAAAATTATCTAAATTCGCTCATCACTTCTCGTACCATCGTACGGCTCGAAATCTTGGATAGAAAAATGAAAGATGGAAGATGTTGGACGGTTAAGATTAAAGAGCATCATCAATAAAATCACAAAAATGCTAATGAGAATTCTTGTTTGTGGGTTACTCCTTTTTGCTTCTTTCCCTCCCCTTCTGGCTCAGCCTACATTAACCGAAGCGGAGAAAGTGGCCATTTGTAAAAAAGCGAGTCAGGTAGTAAGAGGCTTTTTTGATGTAGTCGAACGATTAGCCGCCAATGACATCAAAGATAAAACAAAAAAAATACTTATAAAAACCGTGGTAGAAGACTATTTTCTTCCAGAAGGAACAGTGGAAGAAAAAGCCTCGTCGTCTAAAAAAGGTCTTACTCGATCTATAAGAAATTATTTGAACGTCATTGCGGGACGAGGACAAAAATCACCGATTTTGGTTAATTATGAGGTTGTTGATAACCTTACACCCAATAAATTGAAGCCCAAAACCAATCAGGATGGCTCCATTTCTTACGAGGGCAAATTGAGGGTAAGACAATTCTATTGCAAACTCAAACCATCAGATCAACTGTCGGACGACCTTACAGGAAACTGTGCTTACAGCGATACTACCATCAAAGAAGCCACGATTGCCATTCGAAGGGGTAAATCAAACCATGATGCTGTATGGGAGGTGTTCATCCTCAACATCACGGTCATATCCGTCACCAAAAACTAAGTAAAAATGTACATAAAAACTTTATTGCTTTTACCTTACTTATTGCTACTGCCCGTTGGAAGTGTATCGTTTAATGAGTTAAATGAGAGACAGGCCATGATGCTGATTGATTTATATATTGACAATATGAATCAGTACTGTGCAGAAAATTATAACAGCGATAATTATGCGAGCCTGATCGGAGATATTTTTGATTCTCCGCAAACCGATGTGAGCAGTGACATCATTGGTAGTCAAGGAACTAGGTTGATTATCCAACGCTATTTGGACAAACTGAAGGACTCTGCCATGCAAATACAATACGATCAGAATTACGCTATCAGTACCTGTAAATACGGATCAAAAACGCTTTGGGGCTGCTTACTAACCAAAAAACTGAAATACCGTTGGCAGAGCAAACCCATCGTAATAACTGAATTTATCGAGATTGTCGAAAACGGCACAGCCTATTCTATCGGCAGCATACACTCCAATATAGTGAATCCATTGGAAATAGATTGCAAAGATGACAAAAAAACAATTGAAAACAATCAGAGTAAATTGGTCGCCTTAGCCGAATCAGAAGTGAAAAATAACCAAGTCGAATTGGCAGCCCTTCATTACGAACAGGCCAAGGCATCAGGTAGTGCTACCTCGCCCATTTTGGATAAAAAATTCAAAAACGTGAATACTGATAGCCTTTTCTTAGAAGGGATCAAAAAAGGGATGCTGATAGAGCAACAAGGTCGCTATGAAGAGGCATTGAATTACTTTGATAATATCCACAAAACATACACTCACATTTCTCCCACCAACGCTAATCTCATTCAAGCACATATCAAAAAATGTAAGGAAGAAATCCGCTTTGAAGGCTTAGTTAGCGAGGGCGATTTTCATTTCAAAAACGGAATATATGATCGTTCAGCAAAATCTTATGAAACCGCTTTATCCATCAAACAATCCAATGAAGTAGTAGCAAAAAGGAAACAATGTGATATCAAAATGGAGGAAATTTATATAAAAAATATGAAAAGCGAAATTGAAAGAGGGGAAAAACTAAGTCTTACTCCAGGGAAAGTTGGTCAAGGCTTCGCCCTACTGATAAAATATCGCTACAGTGACCGACTCACAGGGAAACAATATTTTCTAATGGCTCAAACACTCAACAGCGCATGGGCCATAGATAAAGACATACTACGCGCTCACAGACTGACTAAGAAAAAAGACCAATGCCGAGTAAAGCGAGAGTTCATGTTGAAAGCACAGAATATGGGCCACCACTCGGAGCATTTTGATATCATGTTAAACGAAACATTTAAAAATAAAGACAGAAGAGGATGCAACTAAAATCAATATTTTCACTTTGTGCTATTCTTGTAGCACCATCATTTGTATTTACACAAAATGATGTGGTACCAACTCCAATGCGGCCATTTACTCTATATCAATCTCGGCTTTCTGCGGGGATAGGGGGTAATTATTCTGGTGGGTTCTTATATGCTTTTAAGGGGCAACTCCCCTCCAATGTGAGTCTGGCAAGAGACACTGCCTCTGCGCCTTCGTACTTTGATATTGGTGCGTATTTAGAGTTGTATTCCCCTCATTCGAGGGTCAATTTTTCCACGGGTATCGGTTATAGCCAATTAAAAATCGTCTTGGAAAATAAAAATACGGATATACGCGATGAATTGACTATCAAACAGATACAAATCCCGTTCAACATGCGGTATGTATTTGGCCAAAAATACGCCAAGGCCAACCCTATGCTGATGCTGGGAGGGTGCTATAACTTGCCTTTATCCTTTAAAAATGACTCGTTCCCAAAGAACAAAAAGGCCATGAAGCCCACCTACTCCCTCCATGCAGGCGGCGGCGTACAGATCAATTTAAGAGGTAGTAAAAAAGCAGAATACAACATATCACTAGATCCCAAAAATCCCAATGCTGCCACTATTCCTACTGTTTGGGGTAGGTTTTGGATTTTTTTCAAAGCAAGTTACACACCTGTTAATCTGATAGATAATACCCAAAACGAGCGAATTTTTCAAAACGGGTCAAATCTAGATTTTGACCTGCACGATTTGAAGTTCAGTCTCGGAGCCGCTGCATTTTTTGGGTCTAAGAAAAAATATTCTCTGTAAAACCTTGGCGAACTTAAAAGCTTTCATCTGACTAAGTAGCGGTAATTTTATTTCAGCATATTTGGATCTAAGAGAGAGGCTCTTAACCAATTAACATCCCACCCACCAGCCCTGTGAATCACACCAAGTGATTCACAGGGCTTTCCTATTGGCACAAGTAGCACAGTATCAACAATGATTCATCCAGACCTAAAATCTGTATTTTTACCATGAAAAACCTTTTTTAAAAAAAAGATGAAAATATTTTAATTTTTTTTTAAAATGCAAAATATTGATTATCAATTAGTTAGAGTAATTATTAAAAATAGTACTCGGCCAACTTAGGTTCTATGTATTGCATAGATCAATCTTTTACCATTATCTTTGCATCACCTAATAACAAAAGGCAATCATAAATCAGAAACTTATGCAAAAGAAACTTAAACTAATATTAGCAATCTTCACCATACTGACTACCGTGCTAACGCTATTTGCGGCCAACGATACGAATCCTAGATCGAATCATACGCCCGGTACTTTAGATGTATCAAACTGGTCGCCAAGTATGTTGAGCATTAGCACCAAAATGAGAGAACAAACCCCAATGGACACCACCACACAAAAATTAGTAAAATAAATCATAAACATGGATTTGGAAAATGCAAAAGCACAAATGCGAAAGGGGGTCTTGGAGATGTGCATCCTTTCGATTGCCGCTGGTGAAGAAGTATATCCCAGCGACATCATCTCTAAACTAAAGTCAAATGACCTCATTGTAGTAGAGGGTACCTTGTATCCGCTATTAACGAGGCTCAAAAATGATGGCCTCTTAGACTACAGTTGGCGTGAAAGCACCTCTGGGCCGCCACGAAAGTATTTTAAAGCAACTGACTCAGGCCGGCAATCACTGCACGACCTTCGGGAAGGCTGGGGTCAATTGGTACAGTCGGTAGCACAAACATTGGAAGGGTAATCTTAATTATTGGTTACTTAATCTTTTATCAATTTCTAAAATACGTTCAACGAAAAATGAACAGGATACTAAATATCAACCTGGGCGGTTATGCCCTCACCATAGACGACGATGCACACCAATATTTGGAAGCATATCTTGATAGCATCCGTCGCCGCTTTAAAGAAAGCGAAGGCCGCGATGAAATCGTGGGCGATATCGAAGCCCGATTGGGCGAGTTGATCGCTCAAAGCATGGGCACTCGTACCATTGTCATGCTCCCCGATGTAGAGGCGGCAGTCAATATCATGGGTAAACCAGAAGATTTTGGCGGTGAAGAGCCAACCACTACGAGCACCAGCACTGGAACTGGTAAATCAAGTAGCCGCACCAATGCTGGCCGCGCTTCCAATATCAAGACAGGCAAACGACTGTTTCGTGATGAAGAAGACAGTGTAGTATCGGGCGTTTGTTCAGGTCTATCTGCTTATTTTGGGATAGCCGATCCAGTCTGGATACGCCTTATCTTTGTATTGTTGGCTTTTGGCTCTTTTGGATTCTGGATTCCGGGCTATTTCTTGCTTTGGGTACTAGTGCCAGCGGCGCGTACCACTGCTGATCGGTTGGCCATGCGTGGCGAACCTGCCACTATGGAAAATATAGCCCGAGAAATAGAGGATTCATTTGAAAAAATTGGTAACAAGGTTAATGAATTTGGGGCTACTGATGGTACTACCAAAGCCGCAACCAATGGGCAAAAAGCCCTGAACACTGGAGTCTCTGCCATTGGGCAAATGTTTGGAATGATGGTTCGTTTTATTGGCAAATTTGCTTGGCTGATTGCTCTTTTCATCGGATTGTGCTTGCTTATATCTATCGGAACGGCTTGGATCGCTGGTATCTGGGGCTTGGTGGTTGCCGCACCATTTATTGATTATTTTAGTCCATTTTCGAGTACGACCACTTGGTTAGGTGTCTTCAATGGCTTTTTTCTCTTTGGTATTCCTATTGTAGGGCTTTGCTTGATGGCGGCTAGGGTCATGTTTAGGGTGCGTACGCCCGATTGGTTGAGCCGTGGTATGGGTTTATTCTGGGTACTCAACTTGGTCAGTATTATCATTTTGACGGCTTTTGCCTCCAAAAACTACCGCCAAGGAGCCACCAGTTCTAAAGTAATAGACCTGAGCAGCGTACGCGCTGATACCCTTAGGGTGGAGGCTGCCAACTTTTGGGAAAATGATTCAGATTTCAATGATTGGGGCGATATGGAGGGTCTTCGCATAGGCGATAATCAATTGGACATTAAAGGTCTAGTAGAAATAAGGATAAAGCCAAGCAGCAATGGAACTTTTCGCTGTACCCAAGTGACACGATCTAGAGGCGAATCCAGTACAAGAGCGCTTGAAAATGCGGAAATGATCAACTTCCCGATAGCGGCCGAAGGCAATGTGTTGCGTGTACCGGTATCTTATGGCCTTGAAAAAGGTACAAAGTGGCGCGTTCAGCGCATTCGCTTGAACATCGAAGTGCCGGTAGGCAAAAGCATTGTTTTTGATGATAAAATTTATCGTTGTGCTGCTGCCGATATGAATGACTATACAGATGATACCGACGGCAATTATATATCCCGCAGCCCCAATAAGGTATTCCGAATGACCAGTTTGGGCTTGGAGTGCAGCGATTGTCCAAAATTTGGTGACGATGATTATAATGGACACCGTCGGTATGATGAATTTATTATAGAGGGCGATATAAAAGTGGATATACTGGAAGGCAATGACTTCAAGGTACGCATGGAAGGCCCATTGAGTGAACAGAATAAAATAGAGCGTATCCAAACAGGAGATAAACTGACCTTTACAACGAAGGGTCAAAAACTCAATGGCACTGTACGCATCATTGTAGAAACCCCCGTATTCACCTCGTTGTATGCAAATGATACGGATGAAATATCCATTCGTGGATTCAATGAAGGGCAAGCCTCCATTTCTGCCAAAGGTAGGAGTCTCATCAATGCCTATTTTGACTGTAATAACCTCAATTTAGTGTTGTCGGGTGCGGCTAAAATAAACCTAACGGGTAAGGGCGACGATCTAGATCTGTCTTTGAGCGACGACAGTTCATTGGATGCGACTGGCTGGAGAGCCAATCAAGCCGATGTATCAGCCAGTGGCAATGCAAGAGCCCAGTTAAATGTGAAAGATAACGCCACCGTGATCTCCCAAGGTAATAGCCAAGTGAGGGTAGATGGTGGGGCTTCGGTTAGAAATACGAGAGATTAACATTGGATTTTGCCGCCGTTGTGATGTCAAATAGACATCACAATGGCGGAATATGCCCTAATTTTGTAAGGTACGACTTTCTAACCAGCAACATAATTATGAAGGAGGGAACGTTACACAATTCATATGCTTTCACCCTTGGCTGTATTGAAGATATATAATTGATTTTTGAGCGAAGCGAGGTATTGCTCAAGGTTGTTTGTACTGATCTCTTTTTTCTGATAGGAAAGGAATAAGGGAGTCTCGCCCAAGAGTTGATACAATTCAGGGCATTCTTGCTGAATTTTTGTGGTTACCACAAGTATCTCGTCCATCAGTTTCTGGGATGTTATGTTAATTGTTGTCTCTTCCATAAGTAATTTTGCCACTATTCACCCCGTTGGGGTGAGGTTAGATTTTTAATTTTCCCACAATTTTTTCACTGGTACTAAACTGAATAAAAAAACGCCTTTACCCGTAGCGGACAAAGGCGTTTTTTTATTAGAATTCTATTAAAACTTAGGCTCAATTATGATTCCAAGTTGTTACGTACATTTGTGCCATTATGCTACTACTCAGAATCCAAGATATAGTTGACGACCGTCTTTGTTATGAGAGGGTCAGAGAATTGCGTTGGTCAGAGGGGGTTTGTTGC
>JANMMZ010000097.1:0-18639 GCA_031373665.1 Saprospiraceae bacterium
TGTATCTACTTGGTTGTAATGATGAAGATGGATTGATCCAGATACTGAAAAACAATTGAGAAAAAGGGCTTTAGCTCAGTTGGTTAGAGCGCTACACTGATAATGTAGAGGTCACCAGTTCAACTCTGGTAAGCCCTACCAATTGAATTAGGAATTACGAATGACCTCTTCATAGATGATCCGTAATTGATAATTACTAATTGATCAAATCTGGGGGATTAGCTCAGCTGGCTAGAGCGCCTGCCTTGCACGCATGAAGTCAACGGTTCGACTCCGTTATCCTCCACAACACAACTAAGAAGCCGTACCCCCAAGGTGCGGCTTTTTTTATTGGCTTAATGCGACTAGAGCGTCCCGATTTTTCATCGGGAAATTCAACGGTTCGACTCCGTTATCCTCCACAACAAGCCGTACCCCCAAGGTGCGGCTTTTTTTATGCCCTATAGCGTCCCGATTTTCATCGGGAAAGTCAACGGTTCAAAGCGGCTAGAGCGTCCCGATTTTCGAGATTACGTGATATGATGGAAAACGGATAAAAACGAATTTTGTGCAGTGATATCCCATGAACCAGCCCCAAAGGGGCGTCATCTACTAACGATGGGCATCGCCCATCGAACGACCTGCCTGAAGGGGTGTCATCTACTATCGATGGGTATCGCCCATCGAACCAGCCCCCAAGGGGCGTAAAAAGTACCCTTTTTTAGCAAAAAACCAACCTCTCCAACCCCAATACCCCCTTTTTCTTCCACTTATAAGTAAAGCATTAGCAATATCTTTGGAATAACTGCCACTATCTTGCCCAAATTACTGTATCTTTGCCTTTTCTTTTTTGAATAGACTCACAAAAAATATGTCCGTTAGAGTACGTTTTGCGCCATCCCCAACCGGGACACTACACATAGGAGGTCTCCGTACGGCCTTGTATAACTACCTTTTGGCCAAACAAAAAGGTGGCACTTTCATATTAAGGATAGAAGATACGGATCGTACCCGCTACGTGGCAGGTGCGGAAGATTATATCATTCGATCTTTGCATTGGGCGGGTATTTTGCCCGATGAAGGCCAATCATTTGGTGGCGACAAGGGGCCTTACCGCCAAAGCGACCGCAAAGAAATTTACTCAAAATATGCTGCTGAATTGGTTGAAAGGGGAGCTGCTTATTATGCCTTTGATACACCAGAAGAGCTGGATGCCCATCGGGCGGCTACTGAAAATTTTACGTATAATCATAGTGTACGCGGTAGTTTGAGTAATAGTTTGAGTTTATCCCCAGATCAAGTAACCGCTAAAATGGCGGCAGGGACAGCTTATGTGATACGTCTAAAAGTAGATGGAGGGGAAGAAATCGTGATCAATGATTTGATCAGGGGAAGTGTGACTTTCAATACCAGTGAATTGGATGATAAGGTTTTGTTGAAGGCGGATGGGATGCCAACATATCATTTGGCAAATATTGTAGATGACCATCTGATGGAGATTACCCACGTGATCAGGGGAGAAGAGTGGCTACCAAGCACGGCGCACCACGTTTTATTATACCGTGGATTTGGGTGGGAAGGCACCATGCCTGTTTTTTCACACCTTCCATTGATACTCAAACCAGTGGGTAATGGAAAATTGAGCAAAAGGGACGGCGCTAAATTTGGTATGCCCGTTTTTCCATTAAATTGGGATAGCGAAGTACCTGAAGAGCGGGTAACTGGTTTCGATGGTGCAGGTTTTATGCCCGAAGCAATGGTCAATTTTTTGGCTTTATTGGGGTGGCATCCAAGTGGCGATCAGGAGATATTCTCTCTGGATGAATTGATTCAGGTCTTTTCTATTGAACAAATAGGGAAGAGTGGAGCGCGATTCGATTACGAAAAAGCCAAGTGGTTTAACCAAAAATACATACAGGCTGCCGATAATTTGACGCTTGCTGCCTATATACGTCCTTACGCAAAAGCCAAGGGATACCGAACAGATGATAATTTTTTGCAAATGGTAGCCTCATTGATGAAAGAACGAGTTACATTTTTGTCTGACTTCGTCGAACAAGGGTACTATATTTTCGAGCCAGTGCGTGAATACGATATGGATATGGTACAGAAAAAGTGGAACCCGGCTATCGGCTCGGTTTTTGCTACACTGATTGAGTATGTAGAGGGGCAGGACAATTTTGAAGCGGTTTATTTAGAGGAATCGGTAAAAGGGTTTATTCAATCTCAAGGTGCAAAACCTGGTGATATACTGACATTATTGCGTTTGGCCTTGGCAGGAACGATGAAAGGGCCAGCTGTTTTTGATATGGCAGCGGCGCTGGGGCAAGCGGAGACTGTGGCTAGGTTAAGGAAGTTAATGAGCGTAGCAGGGTAAGAATCAAGTGATAGAGCGTTATATGCTTTATGTGCTAGTTTCAGTTTTAAGATTTATAATACTGATGTTCTTAGGTTGATAATAAGTTAAACCTTAGTACATTCAATAGTTTTTTAGATTAAAATCTCCCATATTAAGAATTGAGGAATGGTTTTTTCGTTTATTATTTTTAATCCCAAATCATTTGATTCACATTGAGTTATCTGATTTATCCCTTGACAAAATGGGCGACTAATTCCCAATGTCGCCCCAAACATGAGATCGTCTATGACAAACCGGTTACGCAACTATTTGCGGATACTGCCTATTTTATTAGGCTTTATTCCGTCTTTCTTATTATCAGGGCATTTAAATGCCCAATTTACTTTTACCCCTCCTTTTCCCAATACATTTGCGGTAGGGGCTAACTGCTTGGGTCGGGTTTCCGAGACCACCCCGCCCACTGTTACTTCTACCTTGGGCAATACTATTGTGGTCTCCCAATTTAGCCCAACAAATGCCTATCTTTATACCGATACTTGGGCTGCCACGGTAACGGTAAACGTTATTTGGTATGTAGAAGACGATATGGGAAATTCTCAAACCTACAATTATCCTGTAACTTTTGTGGATTTAACGCCTCCAATCATCAATCCCAATGGCCAACTGCCAGTGGTGAACCTAGGCTCGGTTGTACAGATAATAGTACCAGCGCCAGCATTGACAGCGACTGATAATTGCACGGCTGGCCCACAAATTGTATATGGATTTAGCGAAACCCCTTTTCCCGATACTTGTGAGGCTGGCACGGTCATACGTATCTGGACGGCTACTGATCAGGCTGGTAATACCGCTTACTTTACCCAAACCATCAATATTGCCGCTGACAATGTAGCTCCCATCGTTTCGGTTTCGCCTCAAAGTACAGCCTCTAGTTGTGAGTTGGCACCAGCAGTATACGCTACTTGGTTAGCCACTTCTATGGCCAGTTTTGCAGCATCAGATGCTTCTGGTATTCGAGAATACACCAATAATGCTCCCCCAACATTCCCTAGTGGATGTTCTGTTCCAGTCACTGTAATATTTAGGGCTTACGACAACTGTGGCTTTAATTTCCCAGTCACCGCCACCTTCACTACTTCTGATACAGAGCCACCAGTAATTATCGGTAGTGCTAGAGATACTGTTGCATATTGTTCTAACGGAGGCAATCAAATCAATAAACTCAAGGAATGGATCAATCAGCGAGCGTTTTTTACGAGTATGGACTCTTGCTCTTTGCCTCAATCTTATACCATGAAAATTGGTACACTGGTTGTTGACTCGGCACAGGTGGTGGCCGCATTTAATGCTTCTATCGCCAATGGATGCAGCAACCAACAGGTTGGCATTCAAATGTTTCAGAAAGTTAGGGCAAAAGTTAATGTTAAATTTTTTGTGAAGGATGCCTGTGGGCATGAATCCTTTGCGGGCGATGCAGATTTTGCGGCTATTGATACCCTTGCCCCAGTGATCACAGGGGTGAATACTACAGAACAATGCGGGGGCGGAAATGACCAAGCCAATGTACAAACTTGGATCAATGCCAAAGGCAATGCCACCGTGGCCGATGATTGCTCTGGTACTAGTTGGACTAATTTTAGTTATACCACTTCAGATGGACAAACAGGCACTGGCAACTTTGGGTCAGGGTCTTATCCGCAGGTACGGGCACTTGACTGCAATTGGTTTACCGATGTCACTTTTAGATCTACCGATGAGTGTGGCAATATTGGCTTAAAAACCCTAAGGTTTACCATTTTTGACAATACTAAACCCGTGATAAGTGGTTATCCAAGCCCAGTAACCCTTGATTGTATCAATCCTGTGCCGAGTATAGCCAAGCAATTTATTTCTGACAATTGCGATACAAGCATGGTGCTGACTCAGACCTTTGTATATTCGGATTCATTGTGTGATGGATCTTATACGATCACAGCAACTTGGAGGGCTACTGATGATTGCGGTAATTTTGGTACTGCGGTTCAAGTATTTTTGGTGAAAGACACCAATAAACCGACGTTTACCCTTGTACCGCCGAATAAAACCTTTTATTGTGATACATTTTCTTTGCCCGCGATTCCAGTGATGGGGGTGAACATCGGTGCTACGGATCTTTGTAGCCCTGTGGTCAGTATTACAACCCAGACCAATTCACTCCAAAATCCCAATCCGTCGGTTTGTGCGCACTATACCTATAATATTATTAGGACATTTACCGCTACCGATGAATGCGGGAATACCAATACTGCTACACAAACACTTTCTATTGTTGATAATGTAGGCCCAGTGCCACAAGGTATTTTGGATAGTACTGCCAATTGCAATGTATTGCCTACCATTCCAGTGCCGCAACCAGGTGCCTTGGATGCTTGTAGCGGATTTACGGCTGCGCCCGTGTTTTTAGGGCAGATGATAACAGCAGGAAATTGTACGGATAATTATACCTTGACTCTGAACTGGGTGGCTCAAGATGTATGCAACAATCAAACAACTTTTAGTCAGATCGTCCATGTTCAAGATACGATACGACCAACGTTGATCAACATACCTGCCAATATTACGGTAGAATGCGATAATATTCCAGTACCTCCACCACTTACCTCTTTTGGCTCCAATGACAACTGCGACAATACCGTGACGGTTAGTTTTGACCAATCGGAAATTAGAGACCCAAGCCTGACCTCTTGCGATCATTGGACTGATTATCAAATCGTGCGGGAGTGGACAGGAACCGATAATTGTGGGAATGCACGTACTTATACCCAAACGATTCAAGTGGAGGATAATGGTGCTCCAGTTTTGACCCCACAAGGCGTATTGGTGGTTGCTGATGATCTGGGATTGTGTAGCGCACAGGTCTTGATTCCGCCACCATTGTCATTGTACGATGTTTGTACCAGCCAAGACTTGAATATTCTACTAAAAGATACTTCTCTATTAATCAATACTTCTGGGGGATCCAATAACACAACGCCCGTTGATACCGTTGTGTTTCAGTGGATTACACCGAATATGGCACCGAATGTGCCTGTCATTGGGAATGCCACTTTTCAGATATTTATTGACAATGCAGACATCAGTAACGCTGGTGAATATTTTAGGGTATATGGGGAAAACGGTGCTTTGATTGGTACTACTACTCCTACAGGAGGTGTTGGTAATTGTGTTTCTTTTAACTATAGTTTCACCATTGTGAATCCTCTGATTAATCAATGGTTGTTAGATGGAATTTTGACCCTTCGGTTGGTTTCTAATACTGTTGGAGGCTCTGTCAATGCTGTTTGTCCGGGAGGACGTGCAAGGGGACACGTGAGTTACCAATACAAACAACAATATATCCCTATTACACTCAAATATAGCATTGATGCGGGTTTAGACCAAAATTTTCCGCCAGTCTCAAGCGTATTGCTTGCTACTGGGATTCATACCATCGTTTACAAGGCTCAAGATTGCGTTGGAAATATTTCAACAGCCTCTATGGTGATTGATGTAAGGGATCAACAAGCCCCGATCATAGGATCAATACCAGCACAATTAAATTATGTTAATATTGACCTAGAGTGCAACTCCGCCGTAACCCTACCATTTCCAAATGTTACTGAAAACTGTGACGTTTCTGGTAGTGTTATGCAATCTTCTGCTATTGTACCCATACAGTTTTCGGATGATTTACCGACTGATATGAACTTGAGTATCAATACTTTGATTCCTAATGCGGTGACTGGTGGTAAGTTGATTATTCGGCACAAGGGCGATAATCATGATGTGGGCGAGTTTTTTAAAATTTATGATGAAAACAATGTATTATTAGACAGTACAAGCCTAGGATCGCTGGCTGACGAGTGCTTTGATTTTCATGAAACCATCATTAATGTCTCTGCTGCTCAAATAAATCAATGGGCCGCCAACGGCAATACGACCATTAAAATTAGTGCCAATGATGATGTCCTTGGCTCTCCCGATGTGATCAGCCCATGTTTCCCAATATTGCCCGACAATACAGATGGGGTAAGTAGGATTCAGGCTACACTCATGTATTCCTACGCACCTATTACGTATGAGATTAGGAATAACGCAACGGGGCAATTTGCAGTACCGCCCGGATTACTAAATGGAAGTCAGACGGTGGTACAAGTCCCAGCGGGGGTATATACGGTCAAGTACTTAACTACTGATATTTATGGTTTGGAAGGTATGACCACTTTCACATTGACCGTGAGAGACACTACTGACCCAACGGCAAAATGCCGCCCTAAAACGTTAACTATCAGCCCATCCGGCTTAAATACCGTCACCTTGAACCCTAGCGATGTAAACAACGGAAGTAGTGATAACTGCTCTCCAATTACATTGTCGGTTTCTCCCAATATGTTCGGATGCTTGGATGCTCTATCGCCCAATAACCCATTTTCCGTAACCCTAACCGTTACTGATACCTTTGCCAATTCTTCTACTTGTCAAGCATTGGTAACTATAAATACTATAAAACCTAATACAAATAATAATGGCCCAGTTTGTGAAGGAGACACTTTACAATTAACCGCTGGCCAACAGAGTAACGTTATATATGGTTACGCATGGACTAATCCTCAGGGCCAACTCTTTTCGAGTGCTCCCAACCCTACCGTGATACCCATGCAAGCGATCAATGCAGGGCCTTATAGTGTTACGATCACTGGTCCAACTGGCTGTAAAGCAACAAATGTGACGAATGTGCAAATGATTAATTTTGCCACGACACCAGCCTGGGATCCTACCTTGGATCTCAACTATTGCACTGGAGAAAATGTCATCCTCAAAGCAGCGTCAGTTAATGGGGTTCAGTATCAATGGTTTAGAGATTCATTGCCCAATTCCATATTGCTTGGCACTACAAACATGCCATTCTTTACCATCAATAATCCTCCTGTAGGCACTTATCGCTATTATGTGCGCCTATCGGCTTCCAGTTGCTTTTCGGCCATTTCTGCGTTGATTATTGTCAAGGTATTTCCAAAACCAGTGGCCACTGTAGAGTCTGCACAAATAGTAGTCTGCGAAGGCCAACCCATTACGTTTGGTTCCAATAATCAAGGAGTCACATTCTTTTGGACGGGCCCTGGATTCCAAACGCCTTCCACGGTGGCCTATCCTTTGGTGACAATGAGTGCTGATTCTACATTGCACAGTGGGCTTTATACCTTGATTACGGCGGCAAATGGTTGTAGTTCAAACCCTGTGACGGTTCAGGTGACCGTGAAGCGGAAACCCGCCAAACCACAAATCTCAGGAACGAGCAAGACCTGTACAGGGAAAACGATTATTTTGGTGTGTAATACACTACCAGGCGGAGTATTGTATGAATGGTGGAAGCCTAACGGACAGTCTGTACTGGTTTCGTCCAATATTAATACCTACACCATCAATAATGCCACCGCTGACAGTTCAGGTATTTGGCGAGTACGAGTTATCCGACAGGGGTGTTATTCCGATTGGTCTGATAATTTTGATCTGAGTGTACAAGACTATCCAGATGTTAGTGCCAATGTTAATGCTCCCATTTGTAGCAATGATACCTTGTTTTTTAATGCCAATGCAAATATTACGTTACCCGCCAACAACTGGTGTTGGACAGGGCCGATAGGAAGCGGTTTTCAGCGTTTTGAACAAAATCCAATATTATTCCCGGGTTTGAGCGGCCAATATAAGGTGGTAGGCAAAACGACCAATGGGTGTGCGGATAGTGCTTTTGTCAATGTTACGGTCATTGCCAAGCCCGTCATTGATAGCATTGTAAACAATGCGCCTGTTTGTGGCGATGGTATTACCAATGCTACATTGACCCCATACACTACTAATATAGGTGTAACTTATAGTTGGAAAAAGCCAAATGGTCAAACGGTGACCAGCCCTATATTAGTGTTGCCAGCCGTATCTTCTGCCGATAATGGAACTTATACCTTGATTATCAGTAATGGATCAGGGTGTGATTCTGATCCCCAAACAACCTTGATAAATGTTCAAAATCCGCTCAATGATCCAATGGTCACTGTGCCGCAACCTGTCTGCGAGGGTTTGCCATATTCAATGACCATCACCAATACCTCTGATTATGGGCCAACCTCTAGTTTTGTTTGGTTATTTCCGAATGACACCAATCAAACCCTAACCCAGACTTCCTTGAGTCTGCCCAGTCCAACGCTTGCTTCCATGAGTGGTACTTATCGCGTATTTGTGACGGAAGGAAGTTGTAAATCTGATACGACAGAAGTGATGGTAACCATCAACGCCATACCAGCTGTACCAAATATCATGAGTGCCAGTCAGGTTTGTGTAGGTGGATCTCTACAATTGGACATAGAGCCAGTGGTTTTGGGCGTAACCTACAATTGGGACGGCCCGAATGGGTTTGATGCCTCCATCTTTAACCCACCTGTACAACCCATCACACAAAATAATGAAGGTTATTACTCCGTCAATGCAACCAAAAATGGTTGTTCTTCCCAAAGAGATTCCATTTTTATTGATGTCATTGATTTACCTGCTACTCCCACAATATCGCCTGTGGGGACACAAGCCAACCCTGTCGCTATCTGTTATGACCTGAGTGGTGCACTTATTTCTTTGAATGCTTCCCCAGAGCCAGGAGCCATATATACTTGGTACAACTCATTTGGCAATATCATAGTGGGCAACACAGGACCTAACCTAACCATTACAAACTTGGCACCTTATGGCCCTGGACTCCACACATTTCAGGTGGCTGTGCTAAAAAATGGTTGTAATTCTTTTATTTCAGATAAGGTGTATGTGCAATTGGACACTATTCCTGAAAATATCAACGCCTTTGCAGGTCAAAATGCGGTAGCATGTAAGTCATTGCCCATTCAATTAAACGCTACACCGCCCATCGGCATTATCACTGGAAATTGGACACAAACCTGTGGTAATTTCCTCCCATTTACCGATGCAAGCCAGTATAATACTCAGGTTCTCAATGCTACGGTTGGCAACTATTGTTTTAGATGGTCATTATCAAATGGGGCTTGCACCAATTTCAGTAGCGATACGGTGAATATTCAAAGCGTCGCCGAGGAATTTGCCAAGGCAGGAGCAGATATATATATTTGCCCAACTGCGGTAGCACAATTGTCAGCCTTGCAGGGCGTATCTGCCCAAGGAAGTTGGAACCAACCTGTTCAGTTCACGACTATTACAGATACATTAAGCCCAACCACAACTGTGACTAACTTCACCGAAGGCAATAAGTATTTCTTTTATTGGGAGTTTAATAATTTTGGATGTGGGGTTTCTTCTGATACTGTTAATGTATTTGTTTACAGTGGCAAACCGTTTGCTGGCTTCGATGAGTTTATTTGTACCAATGCTACCACCACTACAGTCAAGGCTTCGCCTGAACTACCATCTGGATCATTTCAATCTGGTAAATGGAGCAGCCCCAACGCTGGTATCGAATTTACTTCGCCCAATTCTACCGAAACAACGGTGTCAGGTCTGCAAACAGGACCTAATATCTTAATTTGGACGATGAATGCGGGAGTTTGTGGTAATAACTCAAAGGACACGGTCATCGTGGACTTTGAATTGCTTCCAACGGCTGTTGAAGACTTAGTATTGGTTGATTACGCACAACCGGACACCGTCAGGGTATTACTTAATGACGTTTTACCGTCTCAATACAGCATTTCTATCGTAAGTATGCCTTTGTTTGGCGATATAGATACGATTGCCAATGGTGTTTTCCGATACCAACCGCGTTTGAGTTACGCTGGAGATGATCGTATGATCTATCGTATTTGTAATCTAAATTGCTTGGATGCTTGTAGCAGCGCGACCGTAACATTTAGAGTATCCGCACCCGGTGACTGTGTAATACCGACCATCATAACGCCCAATAATGACGGACTAAACGATGTGTTTGACATCCCGAGTAGTTGCCTTTCTGGTGAGGGGAATGCCGCCGTAGAATTAACCATTTTTAACCAATGGGGTGATCAAGTTTTTCACCAATCGAATTATAACAATACTTGGGATGGCACTTTTGATGGGCGGCCATTACCAGTAGGTACTTATTACTACTTCATTCGTATTGGCGAATTTGAACCCAAAAAAGGGTTTATTCTGATCCAACGCTAATCCTTAATTGAACTATCAACTGATTATTCATGAGACAGATATACATATTGCTACTTTTTATGCCTTTCTTGGGTCAAGCCCAGCAAGAGGTCATGTACACGCAATTCATGTTCAATAAACTGGCATTGAATCCGGGTTATGCGGGTAGTTTTGAGTCGCCAGAATTAACCGCTGTGTATAGAAATCAATGGGCTGGAATAGAAGGAGCACCCAAGACGATCATACTTTCATATAACCAACCCATCCTGAACAATAGGGTAGGGATTGGTGGTAATTTATCGAGGGTCAGTATAGGGATCACCAAGTTGATTACAGTTGATATCGCGTATGCTTATCGGGTAAAGTTTAGAAGGGGGCAGTTAAGTGTGGGCTTGTCACCTAGTATCAGGCACCTGTACCAAGATTGGACAGATCCCCGAATAATAGCCGCAACACCCAATGATGGCACGATTCCAACGGCTGTGGAGAGTAAAATCTTAGCCAACGTCGGATTTGGTGCCTATTACAAAGGCCAAAACTGGTACGCTGGTCTGTCTGCCCCCAGAATCATCGAAAATAGTATTGATTTTGCGGAGGTAGGCCAAGAAATATCAAGAGAGGTGCGACATTTCAATGCTATGGGAGGCATGACTTTTAAACCCAGTAAAGATGTCGGTATCACCCCCCAAATTCTGATAAAATATGCATTGAATGCCCCCCTAGATGCTGACTTAAATGTTAGCCTTCTGATGAAACAAAAATTCTATGGTGGATTGACGTATCGGTTGGGTGGCAACGAAAATTTCTCTGGAGAAAGCCTTGATATCATGTTGGGAATCCAAGCAACAGAAAAATTATTCGTGTGCGTAAACTATGATATAGGTATTTCACGTTTAGCCCGGTATAGCAATGGTTCTTTCGAGATGCTTGCCCGTTGGTGGTTCAATCCACCAGAAGGCGTGACCGTAGTGCCGCCTACCCCTTGGTAGTGTTATTAAAGTTAGTAGCGGTGAAAAAAGAACAGTTATTCTTTCATCGCACCAACGGGTTTTACCCGGATGCTCATATTAATTTATTTATTATAAATATGTTTCGTAAACTAATCCTTACCCTCCCCATTGCCCTGATGCTGACCCTTGCTGTAACAGCACAGACATCTTCAAAGAGTAAATCAAAAGATCGTTTTCGTGAAAAGGACGACGGCCGCCATCCGATAAAGGTCACCAATGCTGTAGAACTTAACAAGGCTGGCACAGACAATGCTCCTTCTTATTTTGAAGGCGGTATTCTTTTTTGTTCCAGTCGAGGCAAACACAGCGTTCGTGATGAAGCGACAGGAGAACCATTTCAAGAGCATTTTTTCTCACCTTTCGATCCCAATGGTGATCCGGCTCCGCCAACAACTTTTGAGTTTGATGCCAGTAAAAAATCAAGCCTTCACGAAGGCCCAGTTGCTTTTAGCCGTGATTTCAAAACGGCCTACGTGACCCGAACCAATAACAAAGATGGGGTGCGAAAAGCAGGAAAAGATGGGGTATCAAGGTTCAAAATTTATAAAACACAAGCAGGACGACCTGATTGGACACCCGCTGTGGAATTGCCTTTTAACAGCGACGATTATAGTTGCATGTATCCCAGTTTAAGCCCCGATGGCAATAAATTATTCTTTTGTTCTGATATGCCCGGTGGGTTAGGGGGCTTTGATTTATATGTTTCGGAAAAAGGCCCTGATGGTTGGCGTACGCCCCGCAATTTAGGTCCCAATATCAATACTGAAAAACAAGAAGTGTTTCCATATATGAGCCTATCGGGCTCCTTGTTTTTTTCCTCCAATGGTCGTACCGTTTCTAAAGGAGGCTTAGATATTTATTTTGTCAACAACCCTTTGACCTCACCTGATGAGGTGATTAATTTAGATGAACCCTTCAATTCGCCAAAGAACGATTATAGTTTAATTATTGACGATGAGAGCAAAACTGGTTTTTTTACCAGTGATCGGGAAAAGGGCTATGGGAAAGATGACATTTATCGGTTCATAGCAGAGCGGGGTTTGGACGGAATCAGCAAGCCAGAGATAAATCCTACTTCTATCACCGTACTCGATCATAAGACCGGCAAACCGATACAAGGTGCTTCTATCCGCATCTTACAGCCTTCTGACGATGGTTTCATCGGTGGAAGCAGCAAAGACTTTTATACTTTCGATCTGACTGCTGTGCAAGATCAACCCAATGCGCTCAGCCTACAATTGGTTCGCAAAGGCGAAGATGACATGGGGGCTCCAGATCATTTGTCCAATGCTGAAGGAAAAGCACAACACGACTTTATTCGCTACAAAAGTTACTTGATTTTGGTGAGTACCCCTGGGTATCAGACCAGCGAACGATTGATATCAGTAGATACCGAAGAAAATTTGAAATTGGATTTCAAAATGCGGGAAGCGCCGCCCTGCTTGCGCACAGGCGGTATGGTGGCTACCCAAGAGTTTGGTACCCGTATATTCAATGCGACCATCAAACTAGTACATAAAATATCAGGACACATCGAAAAGGTACATACCAATAGAAATGGTGAATTTGATATTTGCCTGCCCTTAGAAGGCGACTACGTCGGTTATGTAGAAAGAGAGGGATTCCTGAATGACAATTTTGAAGTAAAAATAACCAAAGGAGTCGCACCTTTTCCATACAGTGAAGTGCGTCTCCGTGCAGCAGAAGGCGTATCTGCCGAAGAAACCATGCCTTTGGCCAGTGGTATCAAAGAAGGCTCCATTATCATAATGGATAAGATATTTTTTGAATACGAAAAAGCAACCCTCAATCAAAGTGCCACTAGGCACATAGATGCCTTATATGATTTGTTGAAACGCTATCCCGAAATGGAGTTAGAACTGATTTCGCACACAGAAACCCGTGGCGATGCGGGTATGAACATGACACTGACAGAAACCCGTTCTAAAAATGCAAAGGCTTATTTGGCCTTTCGCGGCATTGATGCCAACCGTATTCAAGCCTCTGGAAGGGGAGAAGAAGAGCCACGCAACCAATGCAAAGACGGGGTGGAGTGTACCGATGAACAACATCAGGAAAACAACCGCTTAGAGATTAGAATCAAGAAAATGGGGAAAATGTTAAAGCCATGATCCCTCGTTAAGTAGTGTCATAACCGTGTAAAAATACATTTAAAAATGTACAAAATTTCATTCTGATTGAGATTGTAATTTGCATGTTACTCAAACTAATATTATGGATAATTTCTAAATTTAGAAATTATCCATTTTTTTTTGTTTTTAATAAAAAATTTAACTAAAATTGCTTGCACACTATTTGAGTTTGCCATATCATTGTAGGACGAAACAAATGAGATTGGTTATGCGTATTAGATATGGAACTAACCAACTAAAGTAGCATTGGCAATGGGGGAAATTACTAAGGCTCGTATCAGGGTCATTATTCAGGAAAAATCCAACTTTTTGAATAGATTATAAAACAGTGTTTCTTTATATTTTAACCAAAAACAATGTAGTATTATTATGGTGAAAGTCAGTGTTCATTCAGTTCATTTCAATGCCGATGAAAAGTTAATCACTTTTATTGAGAATAAATTAAATCGGCTCTCTCGTTACCTCAACAGACCATTAGAAGCAGAGGTATTCCTCAAATTGCAAGACACCGGATCAGCGGTGAAAGACAAAATAACAGAGGTAAAAGTACATGTCCCCGGTGGATGGATGATTGATAAAAAAGTAGATCGAACCTTTGAGGGCGCGATTACTTCCTCCTTCGAGACATTAAAAAGACAAATTATCCGCTTTAAAGAGCGCAAAGCGGACCATTAATTTCAGGTTTGCTATTCCAAAATAAAAAGGGTCATCCTGTCATCACTGGCAGCGGTGGCTCTTTTTATTAATTTTTGCCATTGTTAGATTGAAAACAACTACCAATATATTATATTATTAAAATAGAATACGATAATACCACAAAAATGCATAACTGCCGAAAACCAACAAGAAGCCTACGAGGAGTAGAAGACCCCAATCTTGTTTTTGTAATGAAAAGCCCCCCAATACACAAACACCAACAATATACGATAAAATTACTAAATCAGCAAGGCTCTTAAATAACCAATTCATGGTTAAATGAAATTTTGAACTGGTTGTGAGAAAGCAAATCAAATTGATGAAAAACTGAAATGCTGCGCCCCAAATTGCGCCCAAGTAGAAGGCATTTGCCTCTAATTTGGTGCTTTTTTTTGCTAGAATCCAACCCCAATAAGTGGTCATGATCAGAACCAGAATGATTGAAATTACAAGTGCAATAATATAAGAAAAATCAAACCAACTATTTCGTGGTGGAGGCGGCATTAAATGCTTAACCAACTGAACAATACAGAATACGAAAGAAGACAAAAGTATTGTCTTGATTATTTGATTTGTCAGCGATCCCCAAGGATTGAAACCTAATTTTTTTTCCATATAAACATTGTTGGTTGGTAACGTAATTTTTGGGATGATATTATTTTAGTAATGCTTTCGTCAGTAGGGGAAAAACCCTCCGCATTTCCGTTGTGAAAAAAAACTCCCTCCCCTCTAAAAAAATTCAAGTTTTCTCTAAAAAAACCTTACCTTTGTAGGTGCTTAAAACGTTACACAAACAAATACTGGCCAGTTTTTTGGCCTTGCTTCTATTGGCCACTTGGTCAATAAAGGTTTTGCACGCGTTATTGAGTGAGCATCATCATGAAAATCACCTAGTTTGTGAGGCGGCTTTTGATCCAAATGCTACGCATATACACGATAGCCGTTACGAAACAGAAGATTGCTCCCTATGCTCGTTCATATTGGCACTGCCTTATTGTTTTTCCATTACCTCAAAAATTGTCAGACCCACCCTTACACCTGATATTCGATTATCTTTTCACTATCAAGGGGTTTCTCTAAGGGCTATTGACCATACAACCTGTGGCCGTGGGCCCCCAAACCTCCTATAAGGAGCGTTTATTCAATCAGGTTTACCCTTTTATTTACTTTTCATGCGGTACTTCCACGCAGTACTGGCTGTGTGTATCTCTTTGGGGATTTGCACACGCACATCTGCACAAGACTGCCATATCGTTTTGCACGGTTATGTGACCGATGCAGATACGAAGGCTCCATTGGCATTCGCTTCGGTCTCTATTCCTAGTATTCAAACAGGAACGATGACCGACGAAAATGGCTATTATATTATGACACATCTATGCCCTAATACGGCGTACGATATGCACGTGAGTCATTTGGAGGCACTCCAATTGACTAAAATGATTTCAGTATCCAACAATACGGAATTCAATTTTAGTCTAACCCCTGCTCCGTCACTTCAGGAAGTGGTTATCAAGGAAAAGGCTGTTGTTTTACAAGGGCTACAGTCGGAGAGTGTTGTCTCCAATATAGACCTTGAGAATAGTAAAGGGCTAAACCTTGGCGAAACCCTCCGAAAACTGCCCGGTGTCACGACCCTCAATACGGGGGCGTCTATTTCAAAACCAGTTATTCATGGCCTTCATTCCAATAGAATCGCCATTGTAGCCAACAATGTAACACTGGAAGGCCAACAATGGGGCAGTGAACACGCGCCAGAAATAGACCCTTTTGCTGCCGATCGGGTTTCGGTGGTAAAAGGTGCTGCCGGAGTCCGTTATGGTACTGGGGCTATGGGTGGTGCAGTTATTTTAGAGCCCGCAGCCTTGCGCGAAGAGCCAGGTCTGGGGGGATGGGTTTCTCTTGGTGGGTTTTCCAATGGGTTGGCAGGGATTGGCTCTGGTGCTGTTGATTGGCACCTGCCTGGCCGATCCCTTACATTCAGGGTACAAGGTACTTCCAAGCGCAATGGAAACCTTCGTGCGCCCGATTATTGGCTGGGCAATACGGCAGCCGCAGAGACTAATCTCAGTGCTATGGCGGGTTGGACGGTGAAAAACTGGAAGACGGAACTCAGTGCCTCCCGGTTTGCACAAGGGTTAGGTATTTTGAGAGCCGCCCATTTCCCTGATGCTACAGATTCTGAACAGTTTCCCAAATACAATAACAATGCGTTTACTTGGGAGATAGGCCGACCATTTCAAAAGATCAGGCACCATACACTCAAAGCAAGGACTGAATGGCGATTTTCTGAACGCTGGAAACTAAGCGGTCAACATGCCCTCCAGTTCAATCACCGTCGCGAATATGATGCCCATCCTCCATTAAGTGATCCGACTGATGCTTTACAGAAACCGCAAATTTCGTTTCAATTATGGACTAATACCTTTGACTTAGCCTTGGAACACCTGCCCATCAAGCATTGGCAGGGTGGGGTAGGGCTACAGGCATTGTACCAGAACAATGAGGTAGGTCGTGGCGGATCTATACCCGATTATCGTACCACTGGTATTTCTTTTTGGGCTACTGAGCGATGGCGAAAACTTGCAATACCTTTTGAGTTTGAGGTGGGTCTCCGTTACGATGATCGGTATAGCAAGGTGACCACGGGGGGCAGCCTCCAAAACTTGGACACCTCTATTCAAAATAGAAATGTATCTGGTACTCTTGGGTTGATTTATAGAATAGGTTCGAAATGGTCGCTTACTTTCAATACTGGATCCGCTTGGAGACCGCCACATGTCAATGAGTTGTTTGCTAGGGGGAGTAATCATGGTACTGCTATCTATGAAAGGGGCAATAACCGCTTGGGTTCAGAAAAGGCTTGGAATAACAACCTTAGCCTTGATTATAAGACCAAGTCAGTACTGGCCAATGTTTCGATTTATCGCAATAGCATTCGTGATTTCATATACCTGAATCCGACAGGGCGTACCGTGATCACCATAAGAAGTGGACCAGATGGTCAGCCTTTGTATGAATACCGACAAAATGATGCCGTTTTACAAGGCTTTGATGCTAATTTCTCATGGTCATTCTTAGATGCATTCGCAATGGAAGGCAGGGTTTCTTTGCTGAGGGCATACCGTTTGATAGAGACTATTGGATCTGAACAGCGGGTGCACGAGTGGTTACCATTGATGCCCTCCGACCGCTACCAATATGGTCTGAAATGGCGGATCAAATCGGGATCTAAAACCCGATTCAGTAATGACGTATTGTCTGAAACCTATATCCGATTGACGGCTACCTCAGTATCCCACCAATCTCGCATTGCATTGGATCAAGTGCCTACGCCGGACAATAAGTTTCTAAAATCGCCGCCACCGGGGTTTACTACATTGGCTTTGGATGCAGCACATGTATGTTTTTTTAAAAAGATACCCATTGAAATTGGGATCAATATCCAAAATCTCGGCAATATTCGCTACCGCGAATATCTCAATTTTTTCAGAAACTATGTAGATGAAACAGGAGTAAATGTTGGGATCCGGATGAAAATCAGGTTTTAATACATTCTTAAACAGGCATTACATAACGTATGCCACAAACTTAATGCTACACAATGAACTTTAAAGTATTCACCGCAGCGATGATGATCGCTTTCAGTCTTCTTTTCGTGGCTTGTGATAAACACGATCACGACGAAACCGAGCAAGAAAATATTACCCGAATCATCGTTCAACTCAAAGGAACAAATGGGGCGATATTTGATAAGGAATTTACTTGGAAAGATGCTAATTTTGATAAAGTACCCGATTCAATAGATACCATTGCGATACCTGCTAATACTGTATTCGTAGCAGTCATCAAAGTATTTGATGATACCACTAGTCCGGTTACTGATTTATCGGCAGAAATAAAAGGGGAAAGCAACGACCATCTTTTTGTGATCAAACCATCTTTCAATAACCTGACCGTATCTGATCTGAACACTGATGCTGCTGGAAAGCCCTTTGGAATAGAGTCAAGATGGACTTCTATCACTCCATCGGCTGGATCAGTACGAATCCAACTCTATCACGAACCGACAGACAAATCAGCCGCTAACCCCGGTGGGGAAGTTGATTTTGATCTAAGTTTTCCGGTTAAGATAAAGTAAATGGGTAATGAAAAACATGAGTCATCCCGAATTTTTGGGGTGACTCATTTTTTTTGTATAAAAGAAGAACCTCCTGTACTTTAGTGTTCTCTAATCACAAAATAAACAGGAGGTCTTCATGTATATACGGGACAAATATAGGTTCAC
>JANMMZ010000022.1:0-67161 GCA_031373665.1 Saprospiraceae bacterium
CAATGGTTCGCCCAAATGGGCTTGCGATCTATTTATGCAGAATTGACTAGGAAACGACATTAACGGAAACCGCCGTGATACGAGAGTACGTCCGGTGGTGTGGGGGGACGGCGGCTAAAACCGCCTCCCACCCGATTAGAAATTACGCAAAACACCCCAATCTTGACCTCGGATGAGGTCCTCCATTTGTTAAATCCATTGATTTTATGGATGATTTAGGCACCATTCCTAGTATTTTTTATATAAATGGGCGACCTCATCCGAGGTCGGGATGGTGGTAAAATGTAAACTCCTACAAATGGAGAGCCTCTCCGAGGCTGGTTTGCGAGAACCAATCAGCCCCCTCGCTCGAAGTTAGTCTTCGAGCGAGGTTTTTTGTGTGGGTGGTTAGGGGTTCTACTGTTGGTGGGGACACCATAGCCTTCAGGCTAATGCTACTTTGTCACTTTAATGATGTTGAACCCATGCCTTCCCCTCGATTTGTCATGTCGTAGTGAAACGAAGACAACTACACAAGCCAAACTAACTGAAAACCAAGTATTTATCTTGATTTTCAGTTGGGCATCTTGTGTAGTCACGCCCAAAGCGTGGTACACCACAGGGGTATAAAGAACGACTACCGCTTAGTGGCTTACTACTACCCGATACATTTTTCTCCCCACAACAGTCTCTATTTCAATGATATAGACACCCGTAGGTAACTCGCTGACTTGAAACGTACAAATCTTAGATTCCGCTCTTTGTGTCAAAATTACCCTGTTGTTTATGTCTTTTAGGCAGACCACTGCATTTTCCAATCGCACATGATTCAATACCACTTGGATTAGATCATGTGCAGGATTGGGGCTGATCTTGATATTCCCTGCTGCCCACAGATCTGTACTACCAATCGTAATGAGCGGCACGGTGACCATAGTAGTGCATCCATCACTACCAGTCACGATGACTGTGTAGATATTGCTGGTCAATCCCTCCTGATTTTGGGTAGTGGATCCATTGCTCCATGCAAAAGTATAAGGGGACGCCCCTCCGATCACGATGAGATCTATGCTTCCATCGGTAGCCACCGACGAGGAAGGCGTGTTAGCCAATGCGACGGCTTCTAAACTTGCCGTAATATTGACACTTGCAGACCCCCAACAACCAATGGCATCGGTTATCAGTACAGAAATAGTACCTGAAAAACTAGATGTCAATTGAATTTGCTGGTCGGTAGCCCCATTTGACCAAAGGTATTGAAACTGTGCGGTACCGCCTGTTACAAGCGCAGTCAGGTTAATATTATTGCCTACGGAGCAAGGTATAGCATCTGAAATAATATCAGTATTCACCACCGATCCATTGGCCGTAATGGTAATACAATGGGAAGAAGTACAGCCATTTCCACCAGTCACCACCAGACAATAGGTACCAGCACTATCAATCACTGGATTTTGTTCCAAGATGATGCTCCCATTGGCCGACCAAGCAAAGGAGGCATTTGGAGCATTGGCATTGCCAAATAGTTGTACCGTTGGGTGGTTACAATCTAAATTATTCCCATCGCTGGTGGCCATCGCTCCGGGCAGTGCAAAATCTTGGAATACCTGAAAATTATAGGTTTTGGAACACCCATTCACTGAAGAGGCTACGACAAGGGTACCGTTACTGGCTATATTAATGACTGTGCCGCCAGATACTATGGCACCATTGAAGGTGTAAGTCACGCCATTGGGGGCATCGGGTAGGGTGTAAGTAGGTGCTGGATTATTACAATCAAGAATCACCATACTTGGGATGTCTATAGCAGGAAGCATAGTATCAATCAACACACTCGCATTGGCTACAGCGGTGCACCCATTGGGTGCCGTCACCCTAACAGTATATGTGCCAGGTTCAGTGGCAAAGTAACCGCCCAAAGCACTGCCATTGGGCTTAAACCACTCATAAATACAGGTAGGGGGCTGAAAACTCGCACCCATCGTAATAACCGGATTGTTGCATTTGATGATCCCACCCAATCCGATGACTGTCGGGGCGGTTCCAGATACAAATATGACCGATTTTATTTCGCTGGTACTGGCATTAAAATATGTTGCAGCCCCTGGCTGCGCCGATGCTTTGATGGTACGTACCACATAATATAGGGTATCGGCCACGGGCGACAAATCAATCCATGATGTCTGAAAAGGCAAAATGTCTTGAGACACCCTCGTATATGGCCCATTGGAATTGAAGGCGCGATACACCAAATATCCATGAATATCGGGTTCAGGAGATGCAATCCAGTTCAAATTCACCTTATTACAGTTAGAAAAAGTATTGAGGTTGCTAATGGGAGCAATCACTTGAGCCCTCAATGTTGGATCGCCCAATAAGGCGATATGGGTTCCGCTTTCACTGTTTGAGTTCCCATAACCGAGGTTGTACTGTGCATTTTGGGTTTCCTTCAAGCAATACCCAATCGTCTCCCCGATGGCGAGGCCCTGCATTTGCCAATGAGGACGGCCTGCCCAAACACAAGCCAATAATCCTCCTTTGGAAGCCAATGCCGCAGGCATCAATGGATCTGTTTCATAATCCCAATCACCGATATAATCGCCAAACATTTGTGCAAACACAACATGGGCTGAATCGGTAGCAAAACTATAAGCGGTACCAATGCCTGGAGCAGAACTGTAGGTGCCACCAACGCCAGATCCATAGCCCATCAGGTAACGGCTTGATGAAATAAACTCACCTTGCACGACTTGATTTTCGCCCACCAAAGGATAGGCATTGCGATACCCATCAGATGCGAACGCTTCGCCATTGGCCCAGCCCAATTGGTCGTCTATCAAGGCGCGGACTGGTACCTTATATTTTCCGGTTCGCCATTGGCGATTCTTGAGCAAGTATCGGCGCAATAACTCTACTGGCGAAAGGCCAAAGGTGGCCATTGAAACCCTCCTGAAATCCAATCGCCCAATGGGCAATTCTATTTCGGAGGGCAATGTATTTTGGTCAAATTTGCCATCTCCCGGTACGTTCCGATTGGCCACCCTAGGGGTATTAGGAATATTAACCGTATTGTCGGTCCAAATGCCGTCCACATCGCCATAGTAAGCATCACAAGGCCAAGCGCCTATGTGATCGTTGCGATTGTCGCGAGCGGTACTACCAGCATAAGGCACGGGTACTGTACCCATGAGTAAAACCGCCTTTACTTGGTCAGGTTCCGCATTGTAAGCCGCAACTATCTTGTTTTTTACCCATGCCACGGTCGTAAAATCGCCCGTTTTGAAGGGTTCTATTTGCCAGCCTTCACTGCGTAGTTCATTTTTATACAGGACTAAATCCATACCGAGTTGATCGGCAGTAGTGGAATCTATAAATACCAATAATTTGCCTCTGGAATCAATAGGGGAGGCATTGAAAGCCGCAAAGGCATTGCCCAAGGCTGTAAACGACCCTTTATTTAACGCCACTTCATACTCATACGTTTCAAAAGCGGAAAGCCCTGAGTCGAAATAGCCATTTTGTAAATTGCCTGACTGATCCAATAAATTTGTCCAGATATTACCCGCTTGCCCTTTGATTCGCCTCCTTAATATGAGGTCGGTGGCTGATCCATTTTGCCAATTCAAAATTACACCTGGAGGGTTGACTCCTACGGTCAGAGTAATGGGCACTGCTGCATCCTGTATAGATTGGGCAAAAGTTAAAAATGTACCTGACAGGCAAAAAAAGAGTATAAAAAGACGAGTCATAATTGATAATAAATGATGTGTACTTACTAAACATTTTCCCTCCAAATCACCCCACCAAAGCGATCAATATATTGCCATTTTCCTTCGGAAATGGTGAGTGAAAGCCCATTTTTGAATGGCTCTACGCTTTCAAAAGCCGCTGGAATAACCACTTTACCTTCGGTATCAATAAAGCCCCATTTGCCATTGATGCGTACTTGTGCCAATCCATCAGAAAACACGCCCGCATCTTCATATTTGGGCATGATGGCTAGTTTTCCCCGCTTATCAATATACCCATAGGCCCCATTGATTTCGACCAAGGCCAAACCTTCACCAAAATCGCCCGCTAGGTCAAACATGGGTGCTATAGCCAATTGGCCATCTTGGCTCACAAATCCATATTTGCCTTCGCAAAAAGCCAAGGCCATCCCGTCAAAAAATTCACCGTAGGCATGATCTTTCACAAAGGTAAACTGGGGTTCCACTTTGACATTGCCGGCTTGGTCTATAAGTCCCCAAAGACCCGCGCTTTCTACCACCGCCGCTTGACCTTGAAAAACATGGGCATTGTCCCAACGGGGGGCAATCATCATTTGACCGCTTTTGTGAATATAGCCCCATTTTTCATCCAATAAAACAGCCGCGAGGCCGTGACTAAATTTTTGGGTAGATTGGTAGATTGGTTTGATCTCAAAATTTCCTGTTTTTCCAATAAATCCCGAATGGTTTTTGACGGAGACTGGAGCCAGCCCCTCTGAGAAATCACCCGCTTCTTCAAAAAAAGCAGCAATAACCTCATTTCCTTTTATATCAATGTAGCCCCAATTTTTGACCAATTGAACCCTAGCCAGTCCTTCTTCAAACACCCCGACGTGCTTATAAACCCGTTTGAGCAACAAACGGCCCAAAGCATCCATCGGCATCCACTGCCCATTCATTCGGACATTGGTGAATCCGTTGTGGTAGTTACCTACCTCCAAATACTGCGGTTCTATGACAATATTGCCTGTAGCGTCTATAAAACCGTAGTAACCTTGTGCCCGTATTTTGAATAATTTGGTCATATCTAGCGCAAAAGTACAAAATCATCTTATAAAGTGGTTTAAAACCCCTTTCCTCCGTACATTTGTGAAAACTTTTAACCGTGACCTTCTTCACCCACGCCTATTTTATCAGTGATGACCCCAAAGAACAGGCCATCATGAAGCCTTACCCTCCACTGGGCTTACTGTACTTATCTGCATGGTTTGATAAGCACGGTATGGAAAATGAGGTGTATGATACGACTTTTTACAGTAAAACAACGCAAAAACAGTATTTACTGGATTCCAAACCGAGCATTGTAGCAATTTATGCCAATTTGATGACCAAATTGAATGTCTTGGAATTAATGGCTTTTATAAAAAGCCGTCCTGAACTGGCGCATACCCTTATTGTGCTGGGTGGGCCAGATGTAACCCACAATGCCGATAATTATTTAAAATCAGGCGCCGATTTGATCGTGATCGGAGAAGGCGAACAAACCATGCTTGAAATCGCGCTCTTGGTTGAAAGCCTTCCAAATCAAAAATTTCGGTCATCTGAATTTGCGGCCATTCATGGCCTAGCCATGTTGACTACGGAAGGGCTACTCTTTAAGACCGCACCTCGGGAAAAAATACGCGATATTGATCAACTGCCATTTCCCAATCGAAAAAAGATTGATTACCCCCTTTACCTCAATGCTTGGAAAAAAGTACACGGACACAATGCCGTCAGTATCAGTACCCAACGTGGATGCCCCTATACTTGCCGCTGGTGTAGCACTGCGGTGTATGGGCAAAGTTATCGCCGCCGCAGCGCGGAGCATGTGGTAGATGAAATCGTTTGGTTGCAACAAAACTATGATTTCGACCTAATCTGGTTTGTGGATGATGTATTCACTGTGAGCCATAAATGGATTGGAGAATTGCAATTGGCCTTGAAACAACGGCAGGTGACCGTACAATTTGAATGTATTACAAGGGCAGATAGGCTGACCGAAGCCGTGGTGCAGACCCTCCATGAAATGGGTTGTTTTCGAGTATGGATCGGAGCAGAAAGCGGGTCACAACGCATCATAGATGCCATGGATCGTAGGGTGGATGTGCAGCAAGTACGCACCATGATACAGGCGGCTCACCACCAAGGCATTCAGGCCGGTACATTCATCATGTTGGGGTATCCCGGCGAGACCGAAGCCGATATTATGGAGACGGTTCAGCACCTCAAAGAGTCAAATCCCGATTTATTTACGATCACAGTGGCGTATCCGATCAAAGGAACCGGGCTTTACGAGACCGTGGAAGACTCTATTTCTAGCCAACTGGATTGGACTCAAAGCACGGATCGCGATATAGAATTTAAACGTACTTATTCCAGAAAATACTACGACTATGCCGTGCGTTGGACTGTCAATTCCGTACATCTTTATAAAGCAAGTTTAGCAGGAAAACGCTGGTCATTTCAAGGGATTAAACTCTGGGCAAAGGTAATATTGGCGCGGACTGCCATGAAACTTAGCCGTTGAAACATAAGTTGTTGTTTCACTGTTACTAAAGTCTATTCTTTTCTACAGAATATCTTAGATATTCCGATCTTTGCCATAAAATATATATCATTTTGCGCGGTTCTATTAAAATATTTAGACTTTGGGGCATTCCCGTTTTTCTACACTGGTCATTCGGGCTTATTTTCCTGTATGCCATCTGGATCGGGTACGATAACGGCCTCAATCTTTCAGGCACGGCCTGTTTGGTTGGTTTTTTTGCGGCTATGTTTGGCTGTGTGTTGCTACACGAGTATGGCCATTCCCTCACGGCACGCCGGTATGGGGTCGAGACCCAAGATATTGTGCTGACACCCATCGGCGGCATCGCCCGTTTGATGCGGATGCCTGAAAAACCGGCACAAGAATTTTGGGTAGCCATTGCCGGGCCTTTGGTCAATGTGGCCATTGCCCTTCTATTAGGTCTAGGCTCTTATTTATTCCTTTCAGCCGACAACTGGTCATTCTTTAAGTGGATTTTTGGGGAACAATTCTCTTGGGCCAGCAGTGTTGATACAGAAGAAGTAATAGAAGACTTGGATATTAACCCCAATGATGTCATTTTTTACCTCCCGCTGTTGGTAGCCGCCAATATTTGGTTGGTGTTATTCAACCTATTGCCAGCCTTTCCAATGGATGGTGGCCGTATATTTAGGGCTTTGCTCGCCATGAAAATTGGGCGGGTCAAGGCCACACAAATAGCAGCATGGTTGGGTCAAGCGGTAGCCGTAGGCTTCATTTTTTGGGGCTTTTACTATGGCCCGATCACGATGGCTTTGATCGGATTTTTTGTGTTTACAACGGCGCGGAGCGAAAACGCAATGGTGCGCCTAGAAGATTTCATGAAGCGATACACCGCCAAGGATTTGATTCGATCAGAATACACTAAACTCAGCGAAAATGATTGGATGCAAACGCCGATTGAGTTACTGAAAAAAGGGCTGGAACGTCATTTTTTGGTATTTAATATGAAAGATGAACTAGTTGGCGTTTTGGAAGAGTGGAACATCATGGAAGCCATCAAAAAACGAGACCTTAGCCAAGAGATCAAGCATTATGTAGAAGAATTTCAAATGATACACGGAGACGTATCATTACAATATGTACACCACGCCATTCGTCAAAAAGGGCGGGGCATTGTGGTTGTAAGCGACCACAGCGGTATCATTGGGGTGATAGATGAGGCTGGTTTGAATAACTTTATGCGCTTGAACGGCTTGAATATGTAGTCAAATGCTGCCATTTTACCATCCCAATATCATAGAATCAGGCTGCGATGAAGCCGGTCGCGGCTGTTTGGCAGGAGCCGTATTTGCGGCGGCCGTGGTACTTCCCAATGGTTTCCACCACCCTTGGCTCAATGATTCCAAGCAATTGACCGAAAAACAACGCGATACCCTGCGCCCAATCATTGAGTCCGAAGCATCGCACTGGGCGGTTGGGGTGATAGGTCCCGAAGAAATAGATCGGATCAACATATTAAGGGCTTCTTTTGCGGCCATGCACCTTGCTTTGGATCAATTGGATCAAGCCCCCGCTTTTATACTGGTGGATGGCAATCGTTTTGTGCCTTACAAGGCTATTCCCCACGCTTGCATCATCAAAGGCGATGGTAAATATGCTTCCATTGCGGCGGCTTCTATATTGGCAAAAACCCACCGAGACGAAGCCATGTTTGATTTAGATACCCAGTTTCCAGATTACGGATGGCGGATCAACAAAGGATACCCAACCCAAGCCCACCGTGACGCGATCCGAAAATACGGGATCACGCCCCACCACCGCCGCACGTTTAGATTGTTGCCCCTTGGGGAACAATTGACTATTTTTTGATACTATTACTTCTTCTTCGCGTGGCTAGTGAGGGTCTCCCGACCCAAAACTATTCTCCCACTAGTGAGGGTCTCCAACCCGAAACTATTTTCCCTACAATGAGGGTCTCCGACCCAAAACCATTTCCTCAATCATCCCCCTATCCGCTAAATGCGGTACCGTCACCTTTAGTTCTGGATACTGTTCCATCGTGCGTTGTATCGTACTGAGTGCATGAGGGTTTCTGGCCCAAGCGCGGCGACTGATGCCATTGTTGACATCCCAAAACAGCATAGATTTGAGCCGTTTTTCAGCACCCTCCGATCCATCAATCACCATTCCAAAACCGCCATTGATCACTTCTCCCCAACCCACGCCTCCGCCATTGTGCAAACTGACCCAAGTCGCGCCCCTGAAAGCATCACCGATCACGTTTTGTACCGCCATGTCGGCAGTATAGCGCGACCCGTCATATATATTGGCCGTTTCCCTGAATGGAGAATCCGTACCGCTCACATCGTGGTGATCGCGACCTAGTACTATCGGTCCTGATAGTTTGCCTTCGGCAATGGCGCGGTTCATAGCGGTACCAATGCGCATACGGCCTTCTGAATCTGCGTACAAAATCCGCGATTTAGAGCCCACCAACGGTATTTGTGCTTTGGCATTCTGAATCCAAATCAAGTTATCGCGCAATTGACCCTTTATTTCATCGGGGGCTTCTAGAAGCATCTCTTCTATGACACTAGCGGCTATTTGATCGGTCGCATCAAGGTCGGCTTGCGTACCAGAACAGCATACCCATCGAAAGGGGCCAAATCCATAGTCAAAACACATAGGCCCCATGATATCTTCCACATAAGAGGCGTAGCGAAATTCGCGATTGGAACCCGGTTCGGGCTTCAAATCAGCCCCTGCATCGGAGGCTTCTTTCAAAAAAGCATTGCCATAATCCCAAAAATACATACCGCGTTCGGTCATTTTATTGATGGCCTCCACATGGCGGCGCAAGGTGGCACCCACGGCTTCCATAAATTTGTGCTTATCAGAAATCAATAAGTTTTTGGCCTCTTCAAAAGTATAACCCATGGGCGTATATCCACAGTCATGTATATTGTGGCAACTGGTTTGGTCAGAGCCGAGTTCTACAGGGACATTTTCTTGAACAAAATACTCCCAAAGATCCACCACATTGCCATGATACACCAACGCCGCTGGTGATTTGCTCCGACGACAATCGGAGATCCGACTGGTCAAATCGGCCAAATCCGTAAAAACATCTTCTTTATTGATGTATCCATCCGTTAAGCGTTGTTGAACGGCATCCCCATCTATTTCGGCCACTACACCAATACAACCAGTGATGATGGCTGCCAGTGCTTGGGCTCCAGACATACCGCCCAAACCCGAAGTGACAAACACACAACCGCGCAAATCGTCGGTACCAATCCCCAATTTTCTGCCTGCATTGAGCAAGGTAATGGTAGTACCGTGTACGATACCTTGTGGCCCTATGTACATGAATGAACCTGCCGTCATCTGCCCATATTGGGTCACACCCAAGGCATTATACTTATTCCAGTCTTCTTTTTTTGAATAATTGGGGATCATCATACCATTGGTCACCACCACGCGGGGAGCCTCGGCATGGCTAGGAAACAAGCCCATCGGATGACCAGAATACAACACCAAGGTTTGCTCATCCGTCATTTCAGAAAGGTACTGCATGGTGATTAGATATTGGGCCCAGTTTTGAAATACCGCCCCATTGCCACCATAAGTAATCAGTTCATGGGGATGTTTGGCTATTTTCAGATCTAAATTATTTTGGATCATCAACATGATCGCCGCCGCCTGTTTGGATTTATATGGATATGCTTCCAGCGGTCGGGCGTACATAGGATATTCGGGCCGAAAACGGTGCATATAAACACGACCGTACTGCTCCAACTCCGCTAAAAACTCTGGAGCCAAGATAGGATGCAGGTTTTCAGGGAAATACCGCAATGCGTTTTGAATGGCCAATACTTTTTCATCAGCATTCAGCACCCCCTCTATCACCCGCCGAGGCGCATGACTGACGGTGGGGTCTAATGGTTTTGCCGCAGGCAATTGGGTTGGTATTCCGGCTTTGATTTGAGCCTGAAATATAGAATCGGACATGTCATACAGTTTGAAGGAGCAAAGGTAAGTTACTTAACCGTTACTTCCTCCAAAAATGGTTTCACAGCAGCCATAAATGCGCCTGCTTTGATGTGGGTCTCTTTTAATTCATTTTCGGGCGAAGATTCATATAACAAAGTGGCTCCAGCGCAAAAAGATAAGTCTTCCCCTTTGATGTGTGCAGTACGGATGGTGATGGCCGTATTTACGTCGCCATCAAGCAACAACCACCCGATAGAACCCCCATAATAGCCCCGCGAATGCGACTCTATTTGTTCTATATATTCCATAGCGGCTATTTTGGGCGCACCAGTCAAGGTACCAGCATTGAGGCTGGCAATCAGCGCATCAAATCCAGAATACCGATCCTCCAGCGTACCACTTACTTGCGCCACGGTATGCGTCACGTGCGAGTATTTTTCAATGATTCGGTATTGATCTATGGCTATACCGGGCTTACAGATCCGTGCTAGATCATTGCGACCTAGGTCAATGAGCATATCCAATTCCGAATTTTCCTTGGGTGAATTGAGCAATTCCATCATCAAATGGTGGTCTTCTATGGGATCTTCAGAGCGGCGAATCGAGCCTGAAATAGGCCGCAAAGTGGCCCGACCATCCTCGTAGCGCAGCATCAACTCGGGGCTTGCACCCAACAGAAGTTCATCTACAAAATCAAAATAGAACAAATATGGAGAAGGATTGATTGCCTTGTAGCGTTCGTAGAGCGGCAACAAATCACCCGATACTTTGGCTGTCATTTTGCGGCTTAGTACGATTTCTAGTAATTCGCCTTCATTGCAAAGTTGAATACCCCTTTCTACCTGTTTTTTGAATACCTCATCGTCGGGGCTACTGGTAAATTCAGAAATTTTCAAGGCCGCCTTGGGGGCTTGGACTTCTGTTTTTGATTCCCATTGCAATCGAATATCCCCTAAATCTTGGGTCGCATCATCGGCCTCGTGGCGGGTGACATACAAGGTCAGGTCTTGAGTCAAATGATTGAATAACAAGATGTTATCAAACAAAAATAGGTGAAAATCTGGCTCTGCTACTTTCTTTTGGTGGATTAGATCCTCAAATTGATACACAAACTGATAAGCCAATGCCCCGTAAAAACCCATAAAATTCTTTTCCGTAGTTTTGAAGGCTTTCAATACACTGCGCAAAGGCTGCACGATGTTTTGTCGCTCCAATCGGTCTTCTTCTGCCCCATAAAAAGGCGTTTTTGGAATCCGCAATTGCATTTCATGGCCATCATCAGAGACCAGAAAGGGCGCATATTCAAACCGAATATACTGATAAAATTCGGTGCCACGGCTATCTGAAAGCCGAACAATCAATGAATCATCTTTGCCGATACACTCCAAAATGGGATTAAATCCTATCACAGACATGCGGCTTGATTTGTCGGTGGCCGAGGCCGATTCAAACAAACAAATAGGACCGCCGTTTCGGATTTTGCGAAAATACGAGAGGGCATCGGTGTAGGGCAATCGGAGAGTGGCAGTATGGAGCATCTTTAAAATGTATTAATGTACTGATACGATAATGCAAATATTCAATCAAAAAAAGTTACTGTGCAAGTTTTTTTGAAAAAATATTTAACTTAAAACAATTGTATTGAAATTTGTAGGATTCGTTTTTATGCATGTATCTTTGTTTTCTTTAATAATCAAGCAGCATACAATACCTTGTAAACAAATTTTTTTCATAGGAAGGCGTAATACCTTCATTCCTTTTTATCGTAATGAAACAAATCATAATTACCTTACTAATACTTTTTCTTTCTTATCACATTTCAGCCCAACCCGGCTTCAGCAAAACCATCCTATACCCCGATTCCAAATCCTGTACCATCGCTGCTGTCACTGTGGATCAAGATACGATTGTTTGCTACGGTGGCTTGTATGGAACCGTAGAGCAAAAATGGGGCGTTTACTTGTCCAAATTTGATTCTCTGGGTAATTTTTTGCAGATTACCACTGATTTTGATAGTCTCTATGAACAAACAGTTAATCCCTACTCGCAGATTCTCCGTACCTCCGATGGTGGCTATATAGGGGTAGGCTCACAAGGAATAGGCAACAAGACGGCTGCTTACAAGTTTTCGCATACTGGGGAGTTGGAGTGGACACATTTTTATCGAGAGTGGTACTTTCAGGTTGTTGTGACCCATGGCGTTCAAGAACTATCGGATGGATATCTCTGTTTGGGTCGGTATGCGTATGATTACGACAACAGCTCATTTACTATGAAACTATCAAAAACTGGTGAGTTGATTTGGTTTAGTACGGAGGTTAGTGTTCTTGCATATAATGATTTAGGGCTGTGCAGATCAGTCAAAAAAGGCCAAAATTTTCTCGTGGGTGGTGGATTAGATCCGATTAGTGAGCCTTATTGGAGTAAAACAAGATTATTTGAAGTGAATACAGAAGGTCAGTTAATGTGGGAATGGTATAGTGAAGAATCTGAAAAAGAAAGAGGAGCCGTAAGTATTGTGTCAAGCCCTGGGAGCAATGTCATTTACTCAAGCACTAGACGGTTTCTTAATCCCTTAAATGGATATAGTGTTAAAATTATTATGCGGTGTTTAAATACAGAGACAGGTAATACCATTTGGAAAAAAGAACTGCCTTCCTTTGATTTGGATGTTGCCGATGCTGGCCTCTTCCACATGCTTCCTACTCCTGATGGTAGTGGCTTCGATGCGATCGGTTATCACCAGCATTGGTATGATGGTTTCGTGATTCAAGGTGTTTTGGCTCGCTTCGACTGGTATGGAAACCTGAAGTGGCAGCGGTACGATACGGTGCATGTGGATAATGCCCTGATAGTGAGTGACAATAAATTATACAATATGGCCCATTTGTCTTCTGGCTCTATCGTAGGCGTAGGCGAAATTAGGAGGAGTGATCCTTATACCCACCTAGAAGGCTGGCTCATCAAATGGAGTGCCAATGGATGCTTGGAAGCGGGCTACTGCGCCACCGTCAGTACCCATGAAGACCTATCGGGCGACAAGAGTGGATGGAAAAACTGGGAAATATACCCCAATCCGGCCTCGGATCATACCTGGTTATATCCTCCAGAAGGGTTGTTTTTTAAGCATGTGCAGGTGGATATTCTGGATAGTTCGGGCAAAGTGGCACAAAGCCTATCGTATGAGCCATCAAACAATGACGCATATAAAATTCCAGTACATACATTGACCAATGGTTTGTACTTTTACCGAATCATTGGTGATGGGGCTGTCCAAAAATCGGGTCGGTTTGTGGTGATGAGATGAGGCGGTACACTACCCCCGCAACTCCAACAAAGCCACATTTTCAATATGATGCGTATGCGGAAACATATCAACTGGCCTAACTTTCAGCACCGTATATTTTTCAGAAAGCCACTGCAAGTCGCGTGCTTGGGTGGCTGGATTACAACTCACATAAACGATGCGCGGAGCGGCCAGGTCGAGTAAAAATCGGACGGCTTTCTCGTGCATACCTGCTCGAGGTGGATCTGTGATGACCACATCTGGTTTCCCGTGAAGGGTTGCAAATTCGGGAGAAAGCACATTTTTGACATCTCCAGCGTAAAAAATAGCGTTTTCTATCCCGTTGATCCGTTTGTTTTCTTCCGCATCGGCTATGGCTTCCGGTATTTCTTCTATCCCCACCACCTGTTTGCAGTGCTTGGCCAAGTACAGTGCAATACTGCCCGTTCCAGTATATAAATCATATACATTTTCAGTGCCCGTGAGTCCTGCAAATTCGGCAGTGATATCGTACAAATTTTTCCCTTGTCGCGAATTGGTCTGAAAAAAAGACTTGGGCCCAATCATATATTTCAGGTCTCCAAGTTGCTCCGTGACAAAACCTGGGCCTCGCCAAACGATCATTTTTTGATCAAAAACAGTATCATTTAGTTTGGTATTGACACAATATAAGATGGTATGAATACCGGGACAACGCGTATCCAAAGCCTCTAAAAAGGCATCAATGGCCTCTTGGTTGGGTTCAGCAAAACTAAACAACAGCATGGTTTCGCCAGTGGTGGTCAACCTGACCATCAGCGTACGCAAAAAACCCGTATGCTTGCGCAAATCATAGTAATGAAGTCCTTGTTCCTTAGCGATGGCTCGGCAAGTATTTCTGATCTCATTGGAAGGCTCCGACTGAAGCCAGCAATGGTCTATGTCAATGATTTTATCGAAATAACCAGCCTTGTGAAACCCTACGCCTTGGATACCATCAGCCTCGTGCGGCTCTTGCATTTGTTCTTTGGTGAGCCATTTTTTATTACTGAATCCAAATTCCAATTTGTTCCGATAATACGTGGTATCCGGTGCGCCCAAAATCGGCAAAAACTCTCCGATCTCTACCTTCCCGATTCGAATCAAAGCATCTTCCACCACCTGTTGTTTGTGTTTCAACTGTGACGAATAATCAAGGTTTTGCCATTTGCAGCCTCCACATATATCAAAATGCTTGCAAAAAGCCTCAATACGCTCGGGAGAAGGCGTGATAATTCGCTCCACCGTGCCTTCGGCAAAACCGCCTTTTTTCTTTTGCACAAAAACGTCCACCACATCGCCCGGTACGGCACCATCCACAAAAACGGTCATGCCTTCACTGGTTCGGCCTACGCCTTTTCCCCTATCCGCTATACCGTGGATACTCACTTCTGGTATTACAAAATGTTTCCTTCCCATGTTTTTTTAAAATAAAGCCGCAAAGGTAGCCTTAAAATTATTAATTCTACTTTGAAACAGTTTCCTACCTTTACACCATGTTTGTATCCGATCTTTTCTCAGGTAAATCCGTCTTAGTAACTGGAGGCGGTAGCGGCATTGGTTTCGCCATTGCCCGCCATTTTTTGCAATGCGGCGCAGAAGTATTCATCGCTTCGCGCAAAAAAGAACGCTTAGACGTGGCATTGCCCCAACTCGAAGTCTATGGCAAAGTACACGCCTTGCCTTTGGACATACGAGAGCCCGCCATGATCGAGGAAATAGCTGATTATATTTTTGAAAAAACAGGGCGACTCGACCACCTCATCAACAATGCGGGCGGCCAGTTTCCGAGTGCAGCGGAAGACATCACCCACAAAGGTTGGGATGCCGTCATTCGTAATAATTTGAGTGGCACTTGGTATGTGACCCAAGCCATGGCCAAAAGGTTCTTTTTTGAACAAAAGCACGGCGTAGTTGTGAACATTGTGGTGAATAATTTTCGGGGTATCCCCGGTATGGTTCATACTGGTGCTGCAAGGGCTGGAGTGAGCAACATGACCCAAACCTTGGCCGTAGAGTGGGCTTCTAGGGGTATTCGCCTCAATTGTATAGCACCGGGCATCATTCAAAGCAGTGGATTAGAAAATTACCCGCCCGAACTAACCAAGGATGTGGCTCGTATAATACCCATGAAGCGGTTGGGCACAGTAGATGAAATAGCGGCATTGGCTCTATTTTTGTGCAGCCCTCTGGCTGGTTATATGACTGGTGATACCATTTACGCCGATGGTGGATCAAGGCTTTGGGGTGATATTTGGCAAATTGAATAAGATCATTCCTTGATTTTGGATACTAAAACTGTTACTTACGAAAATCTGGGTCTGATCCGCTACCAAGAGGCTTGGGATTATCAGACGGCGGCACACAAAGCCTTGACCGAACATAAAATGCGGAACAAGCACTTAGACCCCGGCACCTATCCACAGGAACACCGCCTTTTGCTCGTGGAGCATCCCCCCGTTTATACCTTGGGGCGGAGTGGATCATTGGACAATCTCTTGATTTCTGCTTCCGAAATGGAGGCTAGGGGCATTGATTACTTTTCGATCAATCGAGGTGGCGATGTCACGTTCCACGGGCCCGGCCAAATCGTGGGTTATCCGATCTTGGATTTGGAATGCTTTTACCGCGATGTACACCGGTATGTACGAGATATAGAAGAAGTGATCATTCGCACGCTGGCCGATTGTAAGATTGTATCAGGGCGAATCAATGGATATACGGGGGTGTGGCTTCCGCCCGATCCTACCAAAGGCACCGACGACTTTTGGAATAAACACCGTAAGATTTGCGCCATTGGCGTACACATCAGTCGTTGGGTCACCTTGCACGGTTGGGCTTTCAATATCAATACGCCTTTAGAGTATTTCGATCATATGATCCCCTGCGGCATAGATGAAGCCGATAAAACGGTCACCTCCCTCTCAAAAGAATTGGACAATCTGGTGGATATGGAGTCCATCCGCCAATTGATCGTTCACCATTTTTCAGATGTCTTTGATTGTAAAATCCATGTTCAAGAAAAAACTACTTCCCAAAGATAAAGTATTCACGGTAGATGAGGTGCTGGTCAAAACAGAAAGTTTCTGTGCCTATCGCGAACGTTGCCCCAAAGAAGTGCGGGCGCGAATCGCCGAACTGGGTATTCGAGGAACGGAGGCCGAACAAATATATCGGTCATTGGAGGAAGATGGGTACGTCAACGAGACCCGATTTGCATTGGCTTATGCTGGGGGCAAATTCAGGATGAACCACTGGGGCAAGGTTCGTATCAGAATAGAGTTGAGAATGCGCCATATAGATCACTCGATTATAGAGGAGGCATTGGACAGTATTGATGAAGAAACGTACTTGGAAACCTTGGAGCAGTTGGTGGTCAAGAAAAAAGAACATTACAAAGCCGATGAGCACCCAAATATGAAAGCGGCAGCCGCTTTAATCCGTTCCGGATTTGAACCAAACTTGGTTTTTGAAATGGTCAAAGAAAACCCATTTTAGACCAACGTACAGAAATATTCGATTTTCAACTTGTTTTTTTCGATTAAAAATCGCCCTCAGAAACCTGACTTATCCAAAAAGTTGTCAGGACCAGTGTTTGGCTGTGTGGTTATATTTGCTGTACATTTATGTACTAATCCAACTATTTTTTTATCACCAAATCTTTCTTCGTATGGCAAAGGAAAAAATTAAACTCAGCGATCTCAAGGTACAAAGTTCGGTAACATCACTGAACAACGAACAATTAGGTCAGGTAAAGGGCGGACTATACACCATTCGTGGTCGCCGCTTCAACCACATCGTGCGGTGGACTGCCGTGGATACCCGCACACAAACGGACGAGTCAAATACTACGCCCGGCCAAGGTTAGTAACGATGAAATAATAACTGTTCTTTTCATCGTTACTTAGTCCTACTTTTTAAAGGCATTCTGTACTGTTTCTGCAAACGTTTTATTCATCAATTTACTGTTTATCCAGGCATTGAGGTCAAACGTTTGCAGCAGTATTTTCGCCGAACCTTTCAATGCTGGGCCGGCTAAATCATCTTTTATTTTTTTGAAAATCGGTATCTGCGCCCTCGCACTTGGCTGTTTGGTTAAGTCATTGATACCCTGTAAAAGTCGCTCTTCGATGTCGTAGAAGCGATTTTTCTTTTTTAAGAACCGGGTGGTATTGCGCAAAATTGATTCCAATAGCATGAAGTTTCCCATCTCAAAATGAAGGATGGCGAGCATAATATGCGCCACACTTTGGAGGTCTTCCCGCTCTACCGATCGGGGCTGATTGAGCCACTGATTGAGGTAGTCCAAAGCCGTATCGTAGTCGCCACAACCAAAGCAAATGAAGACATATTGATAGTAAAAACTAAAGGTTTCGTAGTCTTGTGGATCGAAGCCAGCAGCCTCATCTTGACAACGCTGCATCTCCACGCGCGCTTCTTCAAAACGCCCTGTATAGGTGTACAAAGCGAATAAATTAGAGTAATACTGGCGGTGTATTTTTCGCCTATCATCTTCTGTAATTGGCCTCAAATCGCGCAATTTATGCAAACAAACCTCCACTTCATCGTATTTTTGCGTCATTCCACACGACAAAATCAAATTGCTTAAACCCGCAATGTAATCAGAAATGCTCTCTCGCAAAAAGTGCGGCCGCGACTCTATCAGTTCGATCATTTGTTTCCCCGATTCATAGAACTGGATCGGCTCTGATGCCGCATAGTAATAGAGGTTGAGTGTTCTCAAATAATATACCCTTGCACGGTGCGACATAGCCTGATGTATGTCCTCAAAATCGTGGCTATCAATGAGTTTTTTCAACTGCTGCAATCGGTCTTCGCCCCTGAATTGGGCTTCTTTTTTAATGGTCGTATAAACCTTAAAAAAAGCCATCCGATAGGTGGCGATATTACGAAGCAGATCCAAGGCATGGGATTCTTCATAATGCCATTGATCCATTTTCTTTTGTAGGTGATCCACATCCATGCGGCTGTACGCCAACTGCTTTTCCCAATACACGACATCTAGCAAATAGGAGAACATTTCAAATTGCTCAGCCAGTCGCCTTGCTTTATGTAGTTGCTCCATACAATCATCATAATGCCCCCGTTTAAACAATACTGCCACACCTTGTAATATTTGGTTGAGACGGGTATTGACAGATTGTTGCTCATCAAAACTTTGGAGGCATTTAAGTATCAAGTCATACAGATAAGCCTTCAGTTCAGAATACTTCTTCCCAGTTACGATTTCATCTTTATAAACCCGCTTTATGACTTTGACTTCATTGAACTTACGGGTAGCATCCAAGGCTTCAAACAATTGCAGGTACTTACTGTCACGCTCAGTTTTTCCCCTGATATAGATACTAAAATACCGTTTCTCCGCCGCCGTGAGGCTTCGGATCAATCGGTATAACTTATCGGAAGGAGTTTTTGCCATTGTTTGTTATTGAATACTGGTAATTGGTTGCTTATAGATTTAGAAGCACAAAATTGTAAGATTTTTATCATTTTACCAAATACATTTTATTCTCAGAAACCTGACTTATCCTATAAGTTGGTTTGCAGGGGTGATGCCGGTACATGCACCTTTGTATCAACAAAACAAACGACACACAATAAAACAATTATCGTTCATCTATTAATCATTCCTAATTATGCTAAACGCTGTCTCTATCCACCGCCATGTTGGCACCGATGCTCCTGAAACTAGCATTGGCCCGGCTCGATCCATCGCCCTCAATCAGGAAAAGAATATTGTGGCAAAACCCCATTTCCCCAATCAACATAAACAAGGGAAAATAGCATTGCCCACGATGGAAGGATTGATTTTTGAAAAAATTAAACACATCGCTTACTTGGAAGCAAGCGGGAATTACACCGTGCTGCACTTTATAGATAAGCGTCAAACCTTGGTTTGTAAAACACTCCGCGAAGTGGAGTCTATGCTACCCGAAGATGGATTTACCCGGATCCACCGCTCACACAGCATTCATTTGAAGCATTTGAAAAAGTATGTAAAAGGTAAAGGCGGCCATGTCATGCTCCAAAATGGAGTACTGCTGTCTGTTTCGACCGGACAAAAAGATTTTTTTATGGAACACCTCCGCCAGTATTATGGTTGTTAGGTAAGTACTTAGAACAGATACAATCAGTACCATGAATAAGGCCCAGAAAACAATCATTAGCACCATGCTTCCCCAAAAGAGTCTATTAAACACAGTAAGGGTTTGGTTTGGCGTCGAACGCAGCAATTTGTGTTCGGCGCTATTTTTTTAGATACCTTTGCCTTATCTAACTCATATGATAGGCTATTAATCAAGGCATGCAAAACACCTTACTTTTCGACGTATTGTCATCGCTTAACCACCACGAACGCAAGGACTTTGCCAAATTCGTAGGTTCTCCCTTTTTCAATACAAAGCCTCAGATTGTAGCATTACACGATTATTTGGCACAATGTATCACGAACCAACAGCCCCCAGAAGCCCTTACGGCATTTGAGGCTGTGTTTCCTACCGAAAAATACGAAGTGGCCAAGGTGAGGATGCTTGCCAGTACCTTATTGGGGCATTTTTTCTCGATTTGCTTTTAATAATATTGTAGCCATTTCACTAAGAGCCGGCGAAATAGACTGGGCAGAAGCATTTATACATCAATACAAAGCAAATGTAGAACGCCAATGGCGAGACACCACTGCCAGCCTCAGTTTGGCAAGGGTGGCCTATGCAAAAAGAGATTTAGACACGGCACTTTCGCACCTTCAACGCTCTGATTATAAAGACACGATGAATAACCTAACAGCGAAAACCCTCCAATTGAAAATATTCTACGAATCAGGGGCTTTTGAGACCTTAGAAAGCCACCTAAAAAGCATGAAAGCCTTCATACGTCGCCATGCAGCCATTGGCTACCATCGCAACAATTACAAGCATATTGTACTTTATACCGAAAAACTGATGGCACTCAATTTTACCAATAAAAAAAGTGTACAAACCCTCCGCAATAAGATTCAGGCGGAGGCTATATTAACCGAAAAAGAGTGGCTACTGGAGCAGTTGATGGGGACTAAATAACAGCATTTATCCCTAAAATCTAGGACAAGTTACCCTGCTTTTACGTTTTTCTGGATGAAAATAAGTTAATGACAATTCAAAGGCCCCTCGAGAGTTATTGGCAAGGGTCAACCCTGAGATCGTAACATCATAACTGAGGCCGAGCATCCATCGGTTGAGTTCAAGCATACCGACAATCGTGATGGCATCGGCTTGCAAGCCTTTATTCAACTTATTGCCCAATCTCCCCCAGATACCTGCGCGGAGGGCCAGTTCATCTACATCATTATTAGAATACCTGAAATTAACGCCAAAATCGGTTTCAAAGGCAGGGCCTTGTTTCATAACCAAAACCCCGGGTAGAATAGCCAAGTTTTCAGACACTGGGAACTGACCGCCTACATGCCCTGTCCACCGTGAATATAGGGTCTCTTGATCGTTGCCAATCAGCGAGATGACGGGTTGGTTGAGGTGGTGCATGGCTCCCCCAATATAAAGAAAACCATCGTTTTTAAAGACACTGTACCAGAGCAGGCCAGCATTGAAATCCAAGTAGGCTTTTGAGTTAGCATTGGCATTGGGTTCACCACTAGACGCACCATAATCGGGGCGTTCAGTACCGGTATCAAACTGCCTGCTAAACCATAACTCACCCCAATCTATAGAGTTTTGCCCCATGCCAAGTTGCGCGCCTGCCGAAAGGTAGTTTTCGGTGCGGTTGCGGCCACCCGACAATTGCTTCAAAAAAGCCCCCCCCAGTTGTACCTTGTTCTGCTGGAATTTGGCAGTGCCTGCCTCATCGTGCATGGCACCCAACCCAAACGATGCATAATCGTTTCTGGCACCTACGTTAAATCGAGTCTCAAAGGAAGCTGCATACGTACGAAACGGAACTGGAGCCAATATGCTATTCCATTGATCGCGATAGTTGACAGTAGTCCGCCACTTACCATTAAATACGCCAGTCATGGCAGGATTAAGATTCCAATTGGAAGCATAATATTGAGAAAATCGGGGGTCTTGTGCTGAAATTTCTAGGAGGGTAACCAAGAAAAATGCAACAAATAAAATCGGTCTAGTATAGGTTTGCATACTGGTTGGAATAAAAATTGTGTGTGAGTAAAGATTAAGTTCTATTTTACGTCCCAAAAAAACGAAACATTTGTGAACCATACAAGAAAAACTGTATTTTTTATTCATTCTCTTGCTAATACCATGCAGAAAGGCTATCAACTATTGCTTTTAGGACTTATTTTTGGCTGCTCTTTGCTGACCGCTCAAGAAGTTATACCTATAGATGAGTCATTTAAGTCAAAACGTGTGACACCCTATTTTTTCAGGGACTCTAGTAAAAGCATACAAATGAATGATGTGATAGATGGCAAGTATGATGCCTATTGGGTGGAGGCTGAAAATCCATATATCACATTTGGTAAGGCACCCTCTGATTGGTGGATGAAATTTAGTTTATACAATCCAACCAATCGTCCCAGTACTGTTATTATTTCATTTAACCGTAGAAACTTTGATGCGCTTGAACTTTGGAGAAAAGATAGCACCCAAGCATCATTGGTTGGAAAAGTGGGGGTCATTCACCATGATCCAGATGTATATTTTTTATCTAATGGTTATTTTTTGGTCGTCACCCTAAAGCCCGGTAGAAATGATTTCGTCAGTAAATGCTCCAATAAGGTAGGCAATCTCTATATTGTAACCACCGTGTTTTCGATGAGTGAATATTCACTATATAACCGAGAAAATGTCCTAATTTTCGGCACATTTATGGGTTTGGTGATATTATCCATATTTTTTAGTTTATTGTTTTGGTTTATATACAGAAATAATGTATATTTTTTATATATAATTTACGTTGGCTCTATTTATTTAAGAGAAGCCTATAATTTTGCTTTTTTCATAACACTTGATTCTTCTGCATTGCGGCACTGTATTTCCTTCATTATTGTTGGTTCATTTGGTTGGTTTTTGCGGTATTTTGTCAGATTATGGGAAATAAATAAAGCCACCGATACGATCGTAAAATACTACCTTGTTTTAGTGCTTTCGATGGCACCTGTTTATATTTTGTTAGTCTATTTGGAACAATATTTTTGGGTAAAATACTTACTCTATGTAGAAGTATTATCCAATCTATTTTGGATTGTATTCATTGTGTTTTTTACTTTTCAACATTTTAGATCGAATTTGCGTGCAAGGATCATCATCATCGCCTACGCGCCATTAGCCATTGCATTCTTCTTGAATCTGATGCGCAATCTTAACCTTATTCCCAATTTTATGATCCTTCAATATGCCATCATGATCGGGTTTATGGTGGAAATGCTGGTGTTTATTATAGCCTTTATCAGTTGGTATCGATTTTTGGAATTGGAAAGAATTGAATTAAAATTAAAACTTAAAAGCGAACAACAAAAACGAGTTTACGCCGTACAATCGGCTGAAGAGAAAATAAGGGAGCAAATAGCTCGTGACCTCCACGATGATATTGCGGCTAGCATGTCGGGTATTAGAATCTTGAGCAAAGTAGCTAGTGAAAAACATGGAAAGGATCACCCCATGGCATCCAGTTTGCTCATGCAAATCGGATCTAGTGCCCAGCAGACCATTGAAAACATCAGTGATATGATCTGGACCCTTCGTCCACACAGCAACTATATGAATGATTTGGCCGACCGTATGCGGGAGTACGCTAATAAAAATCTTGAAAAATCAAACATTGATTACCAGATCCATATTCCAAGAGACTTATCGCCAGCACCCTTGAATGTCGAGATGCGCAGAAATATATACCTGATCTACAAAGAAGCCCTGAACAATGTGATCAAGCATAGTGACGCTCGTACCCTAGAGATCAGCCTAATAGCCGACGAACGAAAAGTAACCATGATGGTGGCTGATGATGGACATGGGTTTAATCAAAACGACTCCTCCAAAGGGATTGGGACGGGACTCGTCACCATGCAAAAACTTTCCCAAGACATTGGCGCGGTGCTAGCCACAGAAACCAAAAAAGGGGGCGGCACCAAGATTTATGTAACTTTGAACTGGGAACCTGAAATAGTTTCAACAATATAATAATGGTGGCCTATATTTGCGGCCATTATGTATGTAAATCGAAATATCAACTGGCGGATCATCGTCCTTTTTGGGTGGAAGTCTGTCCTTTTTTACTTAATGTGGAGTACCTTTATCGTATTGGTACACATGTATTTTCACATGAATGGCACCAATCTGGCCATTCCTTTCGCACCAGTGAGTACCATTGGTGTGGCTGTATCTTTTTATCTTGGCTTCAAAAATAACCAAAGTTACGACCGATTTTGGGAAGCCCGCACGGCTTGGGGCGGGATTGTAAATGCAAGCCGTACTTTTGGCAATCAAGTCATGAGTTTTATCTCAGATTACCATAAAAAGCCCGGTGTTAGCGCCTCTGAAATACATACCATTCAGCAACGACTTATATATAGACACATTGCATATATAAATGCCTTGAGGCATCAATTGCGAAAACCAACCACCTTTAGTATTCATTACCAAGGAGCCATAGGCAATTATCATTTCGGTAGTCCCGAACGCGCCAACTGGGATGAAGATGTTAAGCCATTCTTAGCCATTCAGGAATACAATATACTGGCAGGCAAGCAAAACATGCCTGCACAAATACTTCGAAACCAAGGCGAAGACCTCCAAATGTTGATGGAAAAACAAAGCCTGCTCGACGACCTGCGTCATATAGATCTGATGACGACACTTCGCGATCTCTACAATGAACAAGGCCGTTGCGAACGCATCAAAAACACGCCATTCCCAAGACAATACGCTTATTTTTCTAAGGTTTTTACTTGGATTTTTGTACTCATGCTGCCATTGGCCTTGGTCATGGAGTTTGAAAAACTGGGCGAACAATTCATATGGCTGGTAATCCCGTTTACCACCATAATTTCTTGGATATTTATGACTATTGAAATTGTTGGCGACAACAGCGAAGACCCTTTTGAAAATTTCATCAATGATGTACCCATGACCGCACTTTGTCGCAATATTGAAATTGATCTCCGCGAAATGCTGCACGAAACCGAGTTGCCACCGCGTATATTACCCGTCAATGGAATTTTGATGTAAATGCACTCCCTCACCCGTTATGAATCATTCATCACTGCAATAAAAGCCACCACTTTTCTATGTATTGCTATTAAAATATTACAGTTCTAACACATGTTATCTGACATCCAAATCGCGCAACAAGCCACCATCACAAGAATCAGCCAATTGGCTGCTGGAAAACTGGGTATTCCTGATGAAGCCCTAGTGCCTTACGGCCATTATAAGGCCAAAGTTTCTTTAGGCTACCTAAAAAACCTACCCGAAAACAAGAACAGCAAACTCATTTTGGTGACGGCTATCAGCCCTACCCCAGCAGGAGAAGGGAAAACCACAACAACCGTCGGACTTGGAGACGGCCTGAGCAGAATTGGTAAAAAAGCCATGATCTGCCTTCGAGAACCAAGCCTTGGGCCTGTATTTGGCATGAAGGGTGGTGCTGCTGGTGGCGGCCACGCACAGGTAGTACCGATGGAAGATATTAATTTGCATTTCACAGGCGATTTTCATGCCATTGGATTGGCCAATAACCTGCTTGCTGCGCTGATAGACAACCATATTCATCAAGGCAATGCCTTGAATATTGATAGCCGCCGTGTCACTTGGAAACGCGTGATGGACATGAATGACCGCGCTTTGCGCGATATTGTGGTAGGCTTAGGCGGACACACCAATGGCTATCCCCGCGAAGACGGATTCGACATCGTAGTAGCCTCTGAAGTAATGGCTATTTTTTGCTTATCGGAGTCGCTGGCCGATCTGAAAGAGCGGCTTGGCAACATCGTCATTGGCCTTACAACCGACCGAAAACCTGTCACCGCCCGCGATCTGAAAGCCCACGGTGCCATGGCAGTACTCTTGAAAGATGCCATACAACCCAACTTGGTACAAACCCTAGAGCATACCCCTGCTTTTATACACGGAGGGCCTTTTGCCAATATAGCCCATGGGTGCAACTCAGTGATTGCGACCAAAAACGCCTTGAAATTGGCGGATTATGTAGTCACAGAAGCCGGATTTGGAGCCGATCTTGGGGCTGAAAAATTTATTGATATCAAGTGCCGAAAAAGCGGACTTTATCCCGATGCAGTGGTTTTGGTGGCTACTATCCGCGCCCTAAAATATCATGGTGGAGTCGACCTAACAGCCCTCGGTACTGAAAACCTTGATGCTTTGGCCAAGGGCTATGTCAACTTAGAGCGGCATTTGGATAACATTAAAACGCATTACAAACTGCCTTGTGTGGTAGCAATCAATCATTTCACACAAGATACATTGGCTGAAATAGATTGGCTAACCCAAAAATTGGATGAGCGGAATACCCCCATAGTATTAGCAAGGCATTGGGCAGAAGGCGGCAGGGGGGCAGAGGCATTGGCTCGTACCATCGTAGATTTGACGGCTCAGCCCAAATCAGAGCCTGCCTTTGTATATGATACGAGTTTGCCGCTTTGGGAAAAAATACAGGCCATTGCTACAAAAATATACCGAGCCACCCATGTCTCCGCCGATGCGGACGTGATGTCGGCCATCAAAAAGTTGGAAACCCAAGGGTACGGCCATTATCCAGTCTGTGTAGCTAAGACCCAATACTCATTTTCCACCGATGCGAAGCAACGAGGAGCCCCTACCAATCACACTTTACACGTTAGGGAATTGCGATTGGCTGCAGGCGCTGAATTTATTGTGATGATCTGTGGCGATATTATGACCATGCCCGGGTTGCCCAAAGTGCCATCCTCCGAAAAAATTGATATTGATGAGCATGGTCAAGTTACTGGACTATTTTAGTCCTTAAATAGGTATCATCCGTGGTGTGAAACGAATGGTATTTGTCCATTAAACATTAGTAATAAAAGTTATGAAGCGTATTTTTCTATTCTTGTTAAAAAGTATATTGGCACTACTTGTGGTAGGGGCTATTGTTTACTTTATGGGCCCAAAACCGACCCAACCCACCTTGTCACAACCTAGTTTTCAGCGTGCTGCCGACTTAGAAAGCCTCGAAAAAGAAGTCATCGCTTATGAGGCTGCCGAACCGGGCATCAAGCCTGACTGCGAAGCCACCATTGTCTGGGCTGATTCGAGCAAAAAAGCAAAAACGCGGATTGCCTTTGTTTATTTGCATGGGTTTGGGGCGAGCCATGAAGAGGGTGCGCCAATCCCTCGCCATTTGGCCGATAGTTTAGGTATGAACCTCTACCTGGCTCGCTTGAGCGAGCACGGGGTAGAAGAGGGCGAACAAAACCTCTGCCAGCTCACTGCCGATTCTTATTATCAATCGGCTGAGCGAGCCTTGCATATTGCCAAACAATTGGGTGATTCAGTGGTCATTCTGGCCACATCTGGCGGCGGCGCACTGGGTATATTCCTATGCTCCCGTCATCCAGAGATCAAGGCCATTGTCAGTTGGTCGCCAGCCGTTGCGTTGGCATCGCCAGTAGCCAAAATATTAAGTGGCCCTTGGGGCATACAGATAGCCCGGATGATTCGATCGGGCAACCACAATGATTGGCCATTCAGAAAGCCAATTATGGCAAAATATTGGACCAATCACCAGTGTTGGGAAGGGATCATTCAATTCAGCGTGTTCTTGGAAACAACCATGATCCCATCTACCTTTTCACAGATCAAATGCCCTGTTTTTGTAGGATCTTACTACGAAACTGAAGAAAAACAAGATCGTTCAGTATCAGTGGCGGCCATGAAAAAAATGATATCTCAATTGGGTACTCCACTGGCTCAACGCCGATACGTCAATTTTCCAAAAGCATGCGATCATATTATAGGGTGTCAAATCGTATCGGGTGATTATCAAGGCGTAGAGCGCGAAAGTTTTGCTTTTTTAAGGGAAATATGTGGAATCTGATGAAGACTAATATATTCGTTCTAGTACTTAATCCAAGGATGAGGTTTGAAGGAATCATAAATTCGCCCTACATTTGTACCAAAATCAAAAATATATGAAAGGGTTCGGGTTTGGCCTATTGTTATTGTTGGCATCAACACGGGTATTGGTGTCGCAAAACTTATCGGATTCATCGTTCATCAGCCTGATGACCGTAACCCGTGGGCATGAGTTATACAGTACTTTTGGACACAGTGCTTTGCGGGTATGTGATCCCATCAATCGCATAGATCGCTGTTATAATTACGGCACTTTTGATTTCGATCAACCCAATTTTTACCTCAATTTTTGTCGCGGAAAATTGCTTTACAGTATTGATATGGAACCATACCGATATTTTGAGCGTGGCAACCTCCGCGATGCCCGACCCATGCAACAGCAGGTGCTACGCCTCGATGATGCGCAAAAACAACGCCTGTTCAATCTATTGGAAACCAATGCATTGCCTGAAAACAGGAACTATAAATACGATTTTTTTTACGATAACTGTGCCACACGAATCCGCGATATTGTACAAGAAACCTTTTTTTATCAAATGAGTTTCGACTCTGCCAAAGTGATGACGGGTGCTACCATGAGGCAATTGCTTTATCCCTATTTGGCCGATCAACCTTGGACTCGGTTTGGTATTGATTTGGTGCTTGGCATCCCTTGCGACAAAAAGGCAACCATGAACGATTACATGTTTTTGCCCGATTATTTGCACCACATGTTTGCAGTGGCCAAAACGCCCGACCTGAAACCACTCGTAGTGAGTGAGCAAAATATACCCCAGTTTGCAATGCCTAAATTGGCCTTCAAACCCGGATTGTTGGACCAGCCCTTATTTTATACTTGTTTGATTGGGCTGATTGGTCTATTGACCATGGCCAACCCTAGAACCGAGCGTATTTTTGATGTCCTGTTTTGGTTTGTATTGGGTATTATTGGCCTAGTGATTACCCTCTTGTGGGGATTCACAGACCATAGTGCCACTAAAAACAATTTGAATATACTTTGGGCATTACCGACCCACCTCCTTTTCTTTTGGCGCAACAAACGTTTAGAACTGACAGAAATGTATTTTGTTGGCACGGCTGCATTGGCAGCCATCACGTTGGTGGCTTGGTATTGGTTGCCACAGCAACTGCCAGTGGCTGCTATACCGATAGTGGTCTTGGTATTTGTTAAAGGATTCTGGAGAAGGTATTGGAAGAAGGCGGATTAAATGGCATTAACGCGACAATACAAACTTTTTAAATTCCTCCAATTCCGCCTTTTCTTGTTCCACATAGCGTTGAAAAAGACGCTCTCCCACTTGAGATAACAAAGCGGAAATACCTACATCTATGAGCCTAAAACCGTGGGATGTCAAAAAAACATTATCAAACCGTTCTCCGGGCATATCAGAAGGGCGGCGTAAGTCGCGGTGGGCAAAGCCTGCTTTATGCAACACTTGTAAGTCATTCTCCAGTAGATCAAGCCACAATTCACGTTTTTCATACTCATATGCCCTAAAATCCATTGGATACAGGCGTTCCATCACTAACATTTCTGTATCGTCATTAAGTTCATCCAAGCGAATAAACTGGACTACTACTTGATTGATACTATTAGCAAAACGCATTTTTTCCGATTCTGAACCAATATCCGAGCGAGTGTCACCAGTAAACAATTTGCCGGCCTCTGTCTCTGAAAGAGCGATGACGGTATTATTGGCTCCTGATGACAAGGTGCGTGGATAACGTTTTTTCATATTCAGGCTAGTATTTTTTGCAAATATACAGAATTTAGAAGTAATCCCTCAAATTTGTTCCAAGCCCCAGATGCACCACCCCACCAGCCAAGTGATAAGCGGCATAACCAACATCTACCCTAAATCGTTTAATTTTCACACCCACGCCGCCCGAAAATCCGGCCAGACTTCGGTAGTTTTGAACCGAAAGTTCCCGCTTGCGCAAGTGATTGTAGCCAAAACGAACGCGGAATACCTCGTTGCGACCCAACAAAAATTCACCATTGAATATCATGTGCCGAAACAGGTTGTCTATTTGAGCATTCACTTTGTTTTCCTTGGGTTGTTCTTCTCCAAGCAAGAGTACATCATTGGATTCTAAGTTGGGATCATCGTAACGGATATCCCAAACATGAAGGTGGTGGGCTATCACACCAAAACGAAATGGAAGGTGCTTGAGCCGTTTGGTGATACCGAGTTGTACGTCTAAAGGCAGGTTTTCGGAAATGTCTTGATACCGGCCTATTTGAGCACCAGCATTGCGGATCACCAATCCAATACCAAGGCGATGTGCGGTATCGCTGTACATAAATCCAGCATCGGCGGCCAAGGCTGAGGCCCTGAAATCGTCCAAATTGGAGGTAGCCAATCGGAGGTTTAAGCCTAAGGATATTCTTTCGGTCAGGGGGCGTGCGCCCCCTAGGGTAAACACCTTGTCGGAGGCATTGACTTCACCTATTTTATTGCCAAATTCATCAGCACGCACGATGTCGCCGTAATTGAGATATTGCAATCCCCCATGCACAGTGAATCCAACTTTTTTTAAGTGGTGCGCATAGGCGATATAACCATGTTGAATATCCGTCAAGAAAAAATTGTGTTGAAAAGTCAATTGCCCATTCATATCGGCATTTAAAGCAGCCGGATTGGCCAGTGCAAAAGCCACATCATTGTCTTTTACCGATATTTGAGTGCCACCTAAAGCCGTCAATCGAGACGAGTGAGCAAGGCTTAGTACCTGAAAGGCATAACGACCGCCAGTGATCTGTGCATTGGCACCGATCATGGTCAGGGCATTCAATAAAAGGATTGGTATAATACGTTTCACGTTGTACAAATTAAATTTTTTGAAAATACTTTTCTGTCCATCACTCACTTTCCGCTCACCGTAGCACAAACGCCACCAACACAATTGGCCACCCTAACAAGGTTACCATTTTCATCATATTCTTTGAGTTCACCCTGTTCCAGACCGCCTGACTCGCCGGGTATGTAGGTGCCTTCTGTTTTGATTTTTCCATTTTCATGGTATTCAAAAAAAGGACCATTTTCATCGTTGTCTTTGATCATTACTTTTTCCAAAATCGCCCCATTGGGGTAATAGGCTATGCTCCAACCCTCCATGACACCTTTTACAAACTGCTGCTCTAAGGCCAAGGCTCCTGTTTCCGTGTACTTTTTATACGCGCCATCGTTTGCCCCGCCGGTAAACATTTCGGAACTTTCTACTTGGCCGTTAGTATAGTAATATTTGCGCTCGCCTTGCAATACATTGTTCACATAATGTGCCTCGACAATCAATTTGCCGTCAGTACCCAATTTTTGATACAGACCTTCTTTTGAAAAATCAGATTTTCGGCGTTCAAACCGCTCCAGTTGCCCTGTTTCACTTTTTACTTCCGTTACCTCTATACCCGGAGGCAAACTATTTTTGGAGGTGCAAGAAAATACAAACGCGAATAATACAATTAGGAAAAACTTCATAAAATAAGTGATACTGAATAAATATTGTTTATCGTTCTTACATTGACTCCCAAATGTTGTTTTAGGATGCCTAAGTAACGGTGAATAAATAATTTTAAAGTAAACCCACTACAATTCATACTAAATCAAAACAATATTCGTTAAACCCAGTGAATGGCCTTCGTTATAACGAATACTTAGGTCAAATACCAACTTTCAGAATTCAATCGTACCCCTAAATAACAAAAATCATGCTGGAAACTTCTTCCACTTCCGATGCGAACACGCTTCGTGGCTACCTCAAAAGTATTTCTTTTGACGATATTAAGACCTACGCCCGCGAAAACATTTTTTTCTTTTTATGGATTTTATTTGTGCCGCTCATCATGCTCAGCATGAAGCAAGGCCGCGAGTTGCTCAATGGACTTTTTGATGATACTGGCCGGTATCCGGGTTTTCGGGCGGCGGCTATGTTATTGGTCTATTTTGTACAAGGGCTGGCTATCTTTTTATTACCAAGTGCCCTTTTCGCGAAGGCTCAAGAGGCTGACCTGAACCGATTGCGAAGGCTAACCACCCGCAATATTTATCTTAGCACCTCTATTAGTATGTTCCCAATGGTATTATATGGAGTTGTGATGCTGGGCGTACAATTTAGCAGAAACCATAATTGGATCGTGCTAATTCTGTCGTTGCTCATCATTACGGCGGGCGGCTATGGGGTTTATCGCATGATTAAGTATGGCAATTTCAAATTGAGCACCCTATTACTCATGATAATCGCTAACCTCATATTAACCTTTAGCAGTTTGGTGCTGGCTCCGCGCATTTCTGATAAACCCGATTGGAACTACCTCTATGTCGGGTTATGTATGGTATTGCAAGTAATCATTATGAGTGGTATTTTAAAGCACTTATTTGGGCAATTGCATTCCAAATTGTACAAAACATTTTATTGGGTCGTATTTGGCTTGACTATGTTGACTACGTTTTTCTTTAGCCGCGCCGAAAATCTTCATTTTCAGTCTCCTACTTTTATCCTCTTGGTTATTACAACATTTTATATTGTATTAAATGACATTGTAACCGCACTCTACATATTGCGTGGTGGAAAACGATTTAATCGGATATTGACGATCAGCCTCGTGCTGTTTGGATTGTTTTTGTTTGTTTATAAATCACGTATTTACAACATCAATTATGTCAATAGCACCGTGACTGCGGCAGACCGTGTTGACTTCAAAACCTATTTTAAGGCTTGGTACCTACAAAATATTGCGCCTGACATGGATACCGCTTCTACCAAAACGATCCCTGTTTACCTCATGGCCACCCAAGGTGGTGGCAGCCGAGCAGGGATATGGACAGGCTTGATTACCAATGAATTAGAGGCCCGAAACCCCGATTTTAGCAAGCACTTATTTGCCGTTACATCCGCTTCTGGTGGTTCTGCCGGTTTTGGGGCTACGCTGTCATTGTGGCGATACTTGCAAGAGCGACCAACCATACCCGATACGTCCCGTCAGAAACAACTGCGTTGTTTTAGCAAGGGTATGTTCCAACGAAACTACTTGAGTTCTTCATTTATGCAATTGTTTATCAATGAAATACCCAAGCGTTTTATTAGCCTTGTAAAAAAAGACGTGACCGACCGCAACTATGAGCAACAAAAACATGAAGCCATCGGTTTTGGCGATGCTATTAGGCAATGTATAGCAGGCGATCAAATCATAGATGCTAGTGCTGGCGAACGGCTTAGAGCCTTGTTTCGGAAAGGAGATGCTGATTCGCTATACATGGGTAAAAACACTGCCAGCATACCCAATTACCCAATGTTGCCATACCTGTCTTACTGGTATCAAACCTCCAAAAAGCCTGATACGCGTCTGCCTCTGTATTTCCCAATCACTACCAATATACAAACTGGAAAATCAGGGTATTGTAGCCCAATTGCTTGGGATTCTACGCTTTTTATTGATGCCATTGATATTATAGCAGATGCGGAAAAAGGCCGATCAGGAAAGTCGCTGGCTATGGTGACGGCCTCTTGTCTAAGTCAGTTATTTCCGCTCATGAATGCTTACACTTACATAGATGGTACAGGCAATTTTATGGATGGCGGCCTCTTTGAAAACATGGGTCTCACCCTACAAAATAGCCTCTACCAGGCCATAGAAAAGGAAGTTGCAGGAGCCAATTACATTCCTGAATCAGTCAAAAAACGCTTAAAAGTGCAGATGATTTTCCAAGTCAATGCTGCATTAGAGCCAGATCCGGCGGATAATGCCAAACGCAGAAACCAAGGTATGGCCACCATAGAGGGTATTGGGTTTTCTTCTATAGCTGGCACTACTACTTGGTGGATGAAGCATTTCCGTACGGTGAAGCCAGGCGGAATAACACCTATAGAGTTTACGTTGCAAACCCCTATGACTGACCCCAAAGACCGCCTTCCACTAGGTCGTTGGCTATCGGATCGTTCGGTACGAGAGGCCGGAAAAAGAGCCGAAGCACATCAGCCTCAGTTTAAGGTTATTTTGGATGCATTGGAGTAAGTATTCGAGTGTAAGAAATGCATGGTTTTCCTATAAAATCTGTTTTTAGGAGTTTCGGGTGAAAGCCAAGGTGGTTTGGGGGCGGTGCAGCCGCCCCCAAACCTCATCCCCCAAAGAGCCGCCGAGTACAATCCCGCCGATAGGGAAACCGTAGGTCGGGAAGGCGGCGATGAGGGGCAAATTTTGTTTCGGTTATCCCCTAGTTTAAACATTTTCATCCCTGCACTTAATGAAACGAACTTTTATAGGAAAGCCCTGAAGAGAAATGTAGTGATCTTGGTAAACTGAAAATTAACCCCTCCCAAGACTGAAAAGGCAACAAAAATACTTGATTTTCAATTGTTTTGGCTTGTGTAGTTATCTCCGTTTCACTACGACATGACAGATCGAGGGGAAGGCATGGGTTCAACATCATTAAAGTGACAAAGTGAAACTAAGAAAACGCCAAATAAGCCGCCCAAGCCCCAAGATAGGCTACCAAACTCATAAAAATAAACTGAAACAAAGCCCATTTCCAACTGCCCGTCTCCCGTTTTACAACCGCTATGGTACTCATACACTGCATGGCCAAAGCATAGAAAACCAATAGGGAAATAGCAGTAGCCAACGTATAAACCGGAGCCCCAGAATCGGCCCAAGTAGCAGCCTTCATTTTTTCGCGAAGCAAAACCTCATCCTCCGTGCTACCGATACTATATATCGTGGACATAGTACCTACAAACACTTCCCTTGCTGCAAAAGAAGTAATGAGCGCAATACCTATTTTCCAATCGTACCCAAGTGGCCTGATGGCTGGTTCTATAAATTTTCCAAGGCTACCGGCCCAAGAAGCCTCCAGTCTGTAGGCAGCGACCAAATCATTGGTTGCGGCAGTATCCAACTGTTGTGCCGCGGCACTTTGTTGTGCCGTTTCCATGGCATTCGCCATATTGTTGCCGGGGCCAAAATTGGCCATTACCCACAGTACCAATGAAATAATAATAATGATTTTGCCAGCCCCCATTACAAAGGCTTTTACCTTTTCCAAAACCGTGATGGCTACATTTTTCCATTGTGGCATTCGATATACGGGCAATTGTATCGCTAAAAACGACGGGTCGCGCCGTCCCAAGTATTTTTTCATCAAATATCCCGACCCCAAAGCCGCTACTACCCCAAGGGCATACATAGCGGCCAGCGTCAGGGTCTGCACGTTCAGAAAACCCAAGATCCGATGCGAAGGCACCGCCAAACCAATCAGTACCGCGTACACAGGCAGTCGAGCACTACAACTAATAAAGGGGGTAACCATAATCGTGATGAGCCGCTCTTGCCAATTGCCGATCGTGCGGCTGCTCATGATGGCTGGCACGGCACAAGCCCCCCCACTGATGAGGGCTACTACCGACCGCCCATTCATACCAAAGCGACGCATGGAATGGTCAAACATAAAAACGACCCTAGCCATATAGCCCACTTCCTCCAAAATGGTAATCAGCAAAAAAAGAATCGCAATTTGTGGCACAAAAACTAAAATACCACTCAAGCCTGATAAAATCCCATCCGTCACCAAACTCGACAACCACCCATCGCCCATGGCTACCCTTATCTGATGATTGAGGCCATTAAAACCAGACTCAATCATATCCATCGGATAACTGCTCCATTCAAAAATAGCCTGAAAAACCAATAACATCACTAAAACAAAGGCTAGTGGCCCCCAAACTCGATGGGTTAGTATCGCATCTATATGGTCAGTGCTGGTTTCTGGAAATACAGAGGGTTGCTGTACATTGTCGCGAACCACTGGGGTAAATCGGTCAAACCGATCCAAGGTTTCGTCCACCTGTGAACGCAGAGACTGAAAAGACTTGGTTTCATGGATGGTGGCGATCATGGCGCGGTCACTGTCGCTTAAAAACGGTAGCCATGAATAATGGTGAGCAATCAATAAGGCGCGGTACGTGTTTTCAACACCCAAATTCTGTCGGATAGCCTCCGAGACCTGTTTTTCAGTCTCCGTATATTGATAATAGCCTTGGTGGTGTCGAGGCGACTTTGACAACCACAGTTTTTCTATTTCTGGAAGTAATCTGTTTAATTGATCGCCTGATCGACCACTGACGGCTATCACAGGTACGCCCAGCTTTTCGCTCAATCGTGGAAGGTTTACTTTCACGCCATTCTCCTCTGCTACATCCGACATATTGAGTACCAACACCGTCGGCAACCCCAGATCCAGCACTTGAGTGAATAGTAAAAGATGCTTTTCTAAATGAATCACATCGGCTATATATAAAATAGCATCTGGGAAAAACGGGTCATTGGGGTTGGTTAGTACCGCCGCCACTATTTTTTCATCAGAACCAGTAGGGTAGAGACTGTAAGTACCTGGGAGGTCTATCAGTTGCCCCTTTTTCTTGGTATTGGGCAGTGTTACTGCTGCCTTTTTAATGTCAACCGTTACGCCCGGGAAATTGCCTGTTTTTTGACGAAGCCCCGTTAGTTGGTTAAATATAGTAGATTTTCCGCTGTTAGGATTGCCAACAAGCGCGATTTTAATCGGCTCCGCCACTGTTTCTATCATATTTCCAATAATATTTGCACGGCTTCCTCTTCGCGCAAGGCCATACGAACACCATCTACTTTAATATAATAAGCACGACCAAAAGGTGACTTACGCACCAATTCAATTGTTGTACCAGGCAATACGCCCATAGCCGTAAGCCGACAAGCCAATTCCTGATCCGAAATGGATATAGTGTTGGCACTCTCTTTGATTTTTAGATCCTTAATGGTACGATGACGACGCTGCATAAACCTACTGTTCTGAATTAGACAAAATCTAAACAGTGCAAAAGTAGAACATGTTTATGGGAAACCACACATTAACAATCACAGTTTTGTGTAAAAAAACACTACTCCACTGCTAATACCCTCCAATCGTCTCATAATCAACCTTCCAAAGTTGATAAGTTTCAATAATGAGTGTTAATTTTTCGGCATAAACCTTTGCCGTAGCATAGCCGCTACTCTTCAGACCCGCACTCCAAGCCGCGTAATAAGGTACCAGCGTGTGCCCATACAAGGCTTTGGGTATCTGATAAGTCCCCCCAATGGGGTACGATTTCAACATCCAGTTGTAGCGCGGTTCGCGCAAAAGTAGGCTGTGCCGCCTAAAACTCTCCTTGGCCGAAGGATAGACCTCAAACCGATCCCATGCATAGTCATCATGGGCTTGCATACAATCTATAGCCAAAGAGTGGTACGTAAAATCACCATCAGAGATCACTCCATCGCGTCGAAACCCCGGTTTGGCCCTGCACTTGATCCCAAAATGATTGTTGGCGGTACGCGCCAATCGGCTCCGGCCAGCATCACTTTCTAGCAGCCCCTGAGCCAAAGTAACCGAAGCGGGGACTTTAGTCCTTCGCATATCAGCACCAGCCAGATCCTTGTAACGCTCTATATAATCCATATATACCCGAACATTGGCGTGGTATCCCCTAGGCAGACTCCTGATTAGGTTGCGCTCTATGTTTTCTCGATCCCAGTAAGAGGCATGTTGATAAGTCTCCTCCGGTACCACCTCCGTATCAGCAATCAAAGTATCGGCGTAATACAACTGAAGTTCTTTCCCAAAAGCCGCGCCCACCACTTCCGCACCCGACCTAAAATCTTGCTGCATCTGCCTAAATATAGGCAGTTTGCTAATCCCGTTCCACTGTGATTCCACCTCATCGTAAAACACATAAACCAGCAAAGCTGGTACCGTAAATACCAACAATGCCTTAAAACTACCCTTCCCAAAAGCCGTTAAACAGCCGTCGTTTTGTTCCATGTTGTTTAAAAATAATTTGTAACTAATTGAAAACCAAGATTAAAAACATTAAAAAAGCCCAAAACTTGATTTCGCCATAAATTACAAAAATGTTTTGGTTAATGCAGTACTAAATATCATAATGATTTGTTAAAAAGTGATACCCTGTGCTAACTGGCACAGGATTCGTACGTCTATATGTCACATTCAAATTTTTGGATGCTTTAATCAACACTTAATTTTATCACTTATGTGGTACACTAAATTGCTTATTCCGATTTCATTCTTTTTTGCTGTAACTGCCCAAGCACAGCACAATACCCCCATCCATAACCAAACAGCCAAGGGCATTATATTCGATCAGGTTTCGGGTACGCCCATCAGTCAAGCCACTATTGTGGTATATGACGACATGCTACAAACTGAAATAGCCTGCGCACAAACCGATGCATCTGGTGCTTATTCCGTACCAGTGCCAAAGGTAGCGCGTTATAAAGTTATAGCGGAGAAACCAACTTACTTTCAAAAAGAATTGGTCATCACCAATAATTTAGACAGCATGAAGGTAGATCTGGGATTGGAGCGCAAACCGGGCTACGTATTCGATATTACTATTTTTGATAAGGCATACGAACATGCACCGATCAATACACTCCGCGATTGCAAGGTAGAAATATACAACAACACCACCAAAGAGCAAGAGTTGAGCATTGAGCAAATGCCAAAGTCCACCTTCAATTTTTCCTTTGCCGAAGGCAACCACTACACTGTATTGGTGCGTAAGCCAGGTTATTTGAACCGTCGCGTAGAAATATTTGTCAACGTAAATGGATGTATCCTTTGCGTGGATGGTATGGGTATGAAAGAGCCAGACTTGGTGCCTTTAATGACCCACCGCAACGAAATTGGCCACTTTCTGGGCACGATTGACTTGGACTCTATCGAAATAGGTAAGCGTTTTCAGATCAAAAATATCTATTACGACTTTGATAAATGGGCCATCCGTACAGAAGCCGCCAATACATTGGATAAATTGGCAACGTTTTTGAAAGATAACCCCGGTATCAAGGTAGAGTTGGGTTCGCATACTGATGCCCGTGGTGCCGACGATTACAACCTAAGGCTTTCTGACAAACGCGCTGAATCAGCAGTGTCATATTTGGTCACTACTCAAGGTATAGCGTCGGGCAATATCACTGCCAAAGGTTATGGTGAAACACAATTGATCAGCACCTGCACCGATTGCTCCGATTACGATCACCAGCAAAACCGCCGTACAGAGATCAAAATAACAGGTTACGACAAAGACAATGACCCGCTTTGGCCGCGCACCTTGAAAGAGATCATTGAAGACAAAAACTTGTACCGAAAAATCATTGGGCAAGAGAAGCATTCAAAATCAATGACCAGCAGAACCAAGTAAGTAAACAAATAACAGTATCACTTTTTAAAATAATCCGACATGACAAAGATCGTAAATTTCAGCAATATATTGGTTATCATTGCCTTATCAATGGCAACAACCAGCCTCCAAGCCCAAATAAAGGGCTCAAAAACAGATGAAAAATTTGGCAATGCCACGGTAATATATAAAGAAACAGGGGCTATTGATACCCAAATATTGGCTCAGTTGGAGGCTACTATGGGTATGGGTGATGAAGTGCGCATCACGGTAGCACCACCTAAGCCACAGGAAAAAGCATTGGCCCCCATCAAAGTAGAAACTACTGCTTTTGATCAACCCGCGCCGCGCCCTATGCCTGTGATGACGGCTTCTACTACCGATGTTCCGGTACTGTCGCCTATTCCATCTGCCATTTCAGATGATGCAGTGGCTATAGACTCGCCGATGGTGTCCCTAGACGACAAAACGCCCCAAGCCACAGTGGCTACTAATCCGGTGGCCGCGACAAAGGTAACTGCGCCCACGGTGGCAGTTAAAAACAAGGTCGCCGCTACGACCACTAAAGCCAACCAAGCCAAGCGTGCCACCACTGGTAAGACCTATAATAACCACCATAAGTCTCGCTTTTCATTCAAGTTGTTTTCATTCAAGGGCTTCAAAAAGCATGGAAAAATGAAGTATGGTTGCTATCGGTTTTAGTGGCGTTTATGCTTTTGCGCACACCATCACCACCTTATCCCCGTTCATATCTGTAGTGGCAAACAAATAAACTTGGCCTCCATCTTTAAGTCCTATCTTTTTACGGATCTGTTCAGGTGTATCCGGGAAGTTGCGGGCACTGATATTGGCTTTTCCTGCTGGTACAGCCAATATCAGTGCTTTTTTATCATATTTACAAACCTGATGGATCTTGAATATCCGGCCCGGTACTCCGTGGGCGGGTAAGTCTGCGCCCGTATAAAGATGAGAGTTGGGGTTCAGTTTTTGAAGTCCATAGCGTTGTGCGAAGGTTTTGAAGGCTCCAGCCTTCAAAATGGCAGGATCAGGCTCTATCAGATACGTACTAGGGAGGGCATAGCCCACAGGGCATTCTTTTTCCGCGCCAAACGTAAAATTAAATAGGATAGGATCTCCTTCTTTTTTCAAGCAAACCACTTTTATTTCAATCTCCTCCATTGGTTTGCCTCCATCTTTTTCAAGGAGATAAACTACTTCTTTGCATTCATTATCCGCAGAGATGACCCATATTTGGCTCACTTGTGCCAATTGAGATATCGCCAAGGAAATATCAAGCATAGGAGCCGTTTTAAGGAGTATCCTGGACGTTTTTTGAAATAATAATGCCTTGATAGCCAATATATTAGGCGTGCAGTCTTCCAGTTGCGCTACCCTGCCTCCCCTAGTGTCACGGCGGGCAGGATCCAAATAAATCAGGTCGTACGTGGCCTTGTCTGTATTCAACCAATCGGCGGCGGTTTGGTGATGGCAGGTCACGTTATCAGCCCCCAAGACCTCAAAATTATGGTGTGCGCAGGCGCTGATTTCAGCGTCTTGTTCTACGTGTGTTACCGATTCAAATTGCTTGGAAAAATAATAGGCATCTACCCCCAGTCCGCCTGTCAGGTCTGCCATAGCAGTCCCTCCTAACAAAGTAGCCTTGAAGGCTGCTGTTTGCGCCGACGATGCTTGCTCTAAAGATAATTTTGATGGAAATTTGATACCCTCACGGTACCACAAGGGCATTTTGAGTACTGCGTGGCGTAAGGCACTCACTTGTTGAGCCACGTATTGACCATCAAACACAGGATGATTGTGCAGGGTAAGTGCCAATCGCTCGGGGTTTTGAAGCCGATTTTCCCATATATACTCCTGAATCCGTGCTATTTCCATGGCGCGAAGGTAAGTACCAGAATTGGTACTTGGCACACAAAAGAAACAGCCCCCTCCTATTTTCCGAAAAAAGAAGAGGGGGCTGTGAAATAAATTGCTTATTGAAACACGATTTCGTGGTCTTGCATCATTTTACGGATATTAATCAGGGCATAACGCATACGGCCGAGGGCGGTATTGATGCTGACGCGGGTCAAAGAAGCAATTTCTTTGAAACTCATGTCGGCATAGTGCCGCAATATGACCACTTCCCTTTGCTCGTAAGGCAAAGAGTCCACCAATTTACGAATACGGTTGTGGGTCTCACTGCGAACCATTTGCGTTTCTGGGCCATCGTCACCGAGGCGCAGTACTTCGAAAATATCGAAATCTTCAGCAGGATTCAAGTGAGAACGACGCTTGTTGCGTCTGTGGTAATCCACGCACATATTATAGGATATACGCATGGCCCATTGAACGAATTTGCCTTCGTGGTTGTATTTACCGCGGCGCAAAGTGTCAATGATTTTGATAAATACCTCTTGGAATATATCTTCGGCCAAAGCATGATCTTTGACAAACAGATAGATAGACGTATAAATCTTAGTCTTGTAACGGGAGAGTAACACCTCAAAGGATTTCTCATCACCATCCATGTAACGTGCGATCAATTCTTGATCGTGGAGCATTGGCATAACTTGCATGTGCAAAATAGGTTTGCTTGAAAAACTACCAGTTAGATTCTGAACTATTGAAAATTAATTGGTGTACAAGTTAATGCCGATACGCAAGTTAGTTTAGTGAAAAAAGTGTTACTTAGTAAAAAACTTCAGGTCAAAAGTATGCGCTTATTGTGTAACCACCAAAGTTTTTTTTCAACTTTAACACTTTTTAACACGCGCTTCTTGTTTTTTATTGATTTTAGTGTTAAAAATTCTGCAAAGTCCGTACTTTTGCCCCTTCTTCAAAAGAATATTGGGTGCAATTCCAACACGCATTTTTAACTTTTTAGTAATTTTTTTCTGTCAGGCCGCCAAAGTTGCACCCATAACATTCAAATCGGCTCCGACAATATATATATGGAAATAGCCATAGTACTAGTACTCATCGTCCTCCACGGTTTTTTGGTGTTGGGCGAGATAGCATTGCTGACTGCCAAACGCTCGCGTTTGGAAAGTGAAAGCATGAAAGGAAGTGTCAACGCGGGCATCGCGCTCAAACTCCTAGATGATATAGACAATTATCTTTCGGCTATGCAGATCGGTATCACCCTGATCTCTATTGTGGAGGGTGCATATGCTGGGGTAGCCATTGGTAAGCACTTGGAGCCGCTTATCCGCATGGTACCTGTGTTGGAGCCTTACGCTGCGCAATTGTCGTTGGCCACGGTTGTGACCATCATTACTTACCTTTCTTTGATTATCGGAGAGTTGGCTCCTAAGTATGTGGCCATTCAGTATGCCGACCCACTGGCCATCGCCTGCGCGCCAGCCATGAAGTTTATTGTAAAAATCACGGGTCCTATTTCCTCTTTTTTGAGTTGGAGTACCAAGATGTTTTTGCGGATGTTGTTCATCAAGCCCAATGATCAAGCCAGTATTTCGGAAGATGAGATCAAACTGATGGTCAAAATGGCTAATCAACAAGGGGTGTTGGCTCAAAAGGAAAGCGAGTTCATTACCAATATACTGCGGTTTGCCGACCGCGATGCCTATACTATTATGACACACCGCAATGAGGTGGAGTGGATTGATGTAAATGCTTCGGCTAAAGAAAACGAAAAGGTTATCCAAGAAAGTGGATATACCAAGTTTTTGCTCTGCGACAATACCATCGAAAACATACTGGGCGTGGTGCGGCTCCGCGATTATATTGATAGCAAAAACAAGCCCGGGTTCGATTTGAAAATGATTGCGAATACGCCCCTTTATATTCCTGAATCCATGAATGCCTTGAAAGTACTGGAGCATTTTAGGAAAGAGCGCAATTATTTTGCAGTCGTCGTGGACGAGTATGGCTCTACCCAAGGCATTATCACGTTGCATGACTTAACAGAAAATATTTTTGGTGCGCTGCCCGATATGGACGACACCGAGGATCCATCCATCATTGTGCGCGAAGACGGAAGTTTGTTGATTGATGCCATGATCCCAATAGATGAACTCCGCGAAACGGTGAGCCTCAAGGAATTTGACTTTGAAGATGCCGATTATTCTACGTTGGCAGGCTTTATTTTGTATAAGTTGAGTGAAATACCGAGTGCTGGCGATGTATTTGAGACAGAAGGCTACAAATTTGAAATTATTGATATGGACAAGTCTAAGATAGATAAAGTCCTTTTGAGTAAAATAGCATAATGGCAAAGAAAATTATACAATTCTTAGTATTTCTTGGCATAGGGGCGGGTGTGATGTACTTGGTTTTTAGTAACCAAAATACCGCTTTTCAGCACCAATGCCAATTGGACAATGTACCTGCTGCCCAATGCAGCCTATTGGATAAACTCTGGGAAGATTTTTCTAATATTCACCTCGGCTGGATGCTGCTGGTGGTGGTGGCATTTACGATCAGCAATATATTGAGGGCTTGGCGTTGGCAGATGCTGCTGGAGCCGATGGGCTATCAGGTGCGTTTTCACAACACCTTTTTATCTATACTCTTGGGTTATTTTGCCAATTTGGGCTTTCCGCGCATGGGCGAAGTCGTACGGGCTGGCACCTTGGCGCGGTACGAAAATATCCCTTTGGAAAAAGTAATGGGTACTTCGGTAATGGATCGGTTGATGGACTTTGTTTGCCTTGGTATAGTGGTAGGGTTGGCCTTCGTGTTTGAAGGACAAACACTTTTGAACTTTATGAACCAAAGGCAATCGGGTAGTACTGGGTCTATATTGCTGCATCCTGTGGTGTTGACTTTGGCGGCTCTTGGCTTAGTTTCAGTAGTAATTGCTTGGATTTTCAGGGAAAAAATATCAAAATTACCCGTTGTTCAGAAATTAGCGAGCATCATACAGGGTTTTGTAGATGGGTTGCGGAGTGTGTTCAAATTGCGGAATCCTAGCCTTTTTTTGATTTATTCAGGAGGGATTTGGCTGATGTTTTACCTCCAATGCTATTTCAACCTTCAGGCATTTGAGCCAACGGCCTCCCTTGGTTTGGGTGCAGCACTTATGGTATTTGTGTTTGGTACCCTTGGTTTTGTGATCCCTTCTCCTGGAGGTATGGGCACTTTTCATGCTTTGGCCATTGCTGGTTTGGCCTTGTATGGTATCAGTGGCAGCGATGCTTTTTCTTATGCCAATATCGCTTTTTTTGCTATTCAGATTTTTTATAACCTTGTAGCGGGGCTATTGTCTTTGTTTTTACTGCCGATTTTAAATAAAAAGTAGTGCTGAAACACCTTTGGATTCTATTTTTTATGGTGGCTGACCCTTTGAATACATTGGGATCCAACGTTGAAGAACTGCCTACGCTCCCAATTATTGATTTGGTTTACTTGAGTGATTGTGTTGTGGAAGTGAGGCCATTAAGCATAAACCAAGGCTTAGGGTACTATGAACGCAGGCTATTAGCAGAGATAACCACTGTACACAAAGGAAAGGCAAGCCTAGTCAAGGATACTGTATCGGTTGATCTTGATTCCTATGCTTGGCCTTGGGGTGAATCTATTCCACTTGGAGTGAATATGCTCATATTTGGTGGTATTGACGACTCCACACACCTTGTCCCTTATTCCCAACCTACGCTTTCTGGAATTTATTTGGCTCGTGAAGGAGTACTATATTATCCTTTTCAAATGGATATTCCTGGGCCATATTATTTCCATGATGCGAAGAACATGGCGCTTACATGGGATCTACTTTTGACGGTCACTAAACGGGATATTGTTTTGGTAGATACTATCTTGAATATTAAAAATAAACAATATACTTGGCAGGGCGAGCGCAGTGATGCGCTCTTTCGATGGATACAACAACATCGGGATTTATGGATTCAAAAGTCTAATTTTTCATGGAGTGAACAACACTTGGGTTCATTGAGTAATGATATTTTTTCTTGGATTATTCAGGGAGGGATCTATCTTCAATCTTGGGAGGCTATTTGCCTTTACCATGAGTTGGTACCTGATGATATTAATACTCCTACAGGACAACTTACCTACAATCAATACGTGGAGTATCCACCTCCTTTTCAGGGCGTGGATGCTAAATATTTTTTGCTAAATATCGTATTGGATACCACTCAATGTAATTTTGAGCGTAATCTTGCTGCCATACATTTGAATTGTTCTGATTATAGTGATGAATATTCCTGTTTCGATAAGGAAGATGTGCGCATCCTTTTAGATGGTTATATACAGGGTATGCGCAGTATTCCTGCGAGGGCTCATTACCTGTACAATGCTTGTACATGCTTGACAAGTGTTGCTGAATATAAAGAACTGCGACAACAGATTTTTATTCCATTTCTGAAACACTACGTCCCAGAGGTGTCCAATCCATATTTAGCGGATAGAATTAGAGCATCAATCAACAAGTAACCCTAGTGGTTTCTTAGGCCGCGCTCTGAAAAAGATTCAATTGGCCATCATGTGCCAGCACATCCAAGAGTCTTGCCACCCGTAATTTATCCTTACTATTGGTGCGCAAAGTGATTAATTTTGCCAATTCTAACGTTAGGAAATAATCTTCAAGCGGGTCGCCTGGACGAGGCCGCTTGGCATAGTCCCGATACATGGTTGGGCGACGTATTCCATCGCTGAATTCATACCCGTCGCGCACCCAACGGCGCGTAAGTGTGGCATACTGCCGCACTGGTAATTTTAGTACTGCAAAAAGGTTGGATGCAGTGACGACTTTAGTGCCGTGCTTACTTTGAAAAACTTCGAGACCCATGACGCATACTGTTTAGTGAAAAGGATCGAAAACACCATTCTAGGATTTATGTAATGCTAAAAATGGTTGGTTTTGTTTTATAAACAGTACAAAGGTAAACAAGTTGTTTTAAACAACAAAATGTTTTACAATATTTTTTTAAAAATATTTTTTGTTTTATCGCAATATATTGATAATCAATTATTTATAAAATCGACTTTAATCCAAGGCCGGGTTCATTTTTCAAACATATCCGCCCGTTTTCAAGGAGCGGCGTCTCAAATGGACTTTCCTTAATCAGCCAACAACCGTCGAGATCGGCGAAATCGCAGAGGGGAGCCAACTGAGCCGCTGCCATGATACCGCAAGGGCTTTCGGTCATACAACCGATCATCAGTTGGAGGCCGCGCCGACGTACCGATTCCACTATTTGGCGACCTTCATGGAGACCTGTACACTTCATAAGTTTCAGATTGACTCCATGAAAACAATTGGCCACACGGTCGAGATCTGCCAGCCGTTGGAAACTTTCATCAGCAATGACGGGTAATGGAGATCGTGCCGTGAGCCATTCGGCGGCATCAAGGTCATCTTTTGGAGTAGGCTGCTCTATGAGTTGTACGCCGTGGTCTTGAAGCCAAAAAATAAGGTCAAGGGCGGCATCCCGATCTTGCCAGCCTTGGTTGGCATCCGCAAAAATGGGCTTGTCAGTGATCTCCCGCAAAGCGCAGATAATGTCGCGATCGTGATCGGTACCAAGTTTCACTTTAATGATCTGAAAGTCGGTGGCATCTTCCATTTTTTCGCGCAGTACTTCTGGGGTATCAATACCCAAGGTAAAAGTGGTGGCGGGCATCTGGGCAGGTACGGCTCCAAAGGTTTTCCACAGTGGGGTTTGGTTCATTTTACCCATAAGATCGTGGACAGCAATGTCAACGGCAGCCTTGGCTGCGTGATTTCCGGGGGCTAGCGCATCTATAACTGCCATAATTTCATCCATGACAAATGGAGGCCGAAACTGATTTAGGGCATCGGCTGCTAAGGCCAAAAAACGGGTAGCCGTGTCATGGTTTTCACCATAATAGGGCGGCATTGCTGCTTCTCCGTAACCTACGAGGCCATCCCAACTAATTTCAGTGAAAACGGCATTGGTGTGGGTACGCACTCCCGTTGCCAATCGAAATGGGTGCTTGAGCGCGTGGAGTATGGGGTGGTAGGTTAGTGTCATTTTTTTATAATATATAGATGCCCTACAACACCACCGATTTCAATTTCGCAGCAGCCTGCTCCGGCGTAATATCACGCTGGGCACTAGCCAGCATTTCATAACCGACCATGAATTTTTTGACTGTCGCAGATCGCAACAATGGCGGGTAAAATGGCATGTGCCAATGCCATTCAGGATGTGGTTTTCCATCGGTTGGGGCTTGGTGTATGCCTGCGGAGTATGGAAACGAGACCTCAAAAATGCGGTCGTAGGCTGCGGTCAGTTTTTGGATGGCCTCGGCATAGGCTTGCGCCTCAGCAGCGGTCATTTCTAGGATATTTGACATGGGGCGCTTGGGCGCAATCATGGCTTCATAGGGCCAAACTGCCCAAAATGGGATGAGTACCACAAAATGCTCGTTTTCAAATACCAAACGGTCTTTAAGCAATTGTTCTTGCTGAATATAATGGCTCAACATGGTGTGCGACCCGTTCATTTTGGTGAAATACGCCTTTTGGTGCTTGGTTTTTTTGACAATCTCTTGGGGAATACGGTACTGAGACCATATTTGCCCGTGTGGGTGGGGATTACTACACCCCATGATTTCGCCTTTGTTTTCAAATATTTGCACATAATTGATCTTAGGCTGGTCACCAAGCAATTTGAACTCGCGCTGCCAGACTTCTACCACTTTAGCGATCTGTGCGACGGTCATATCAGCCAATGTGAGCGAGTGGTTGGGCGAAAAACAAATCACTTTACAGATGCCTCTATCTGCTTCTGCCTTGAGTAGTCCATTGGTGTAGGTATCCAAGGGGGTATCTGGGAGAATAGCGGAAAAGTCGTTTTGAAAAACATAGGTATCCGCATATTGGTCATTGTACAGGCCACCGGCTCGCTCGTTGCCTGGGCACAGGTAACAACTCGGATCGTAGGCAGGTCTTTGAGTGGACGCTAAGGATTCTACCTTGCCCTGCCAAGGGCGTTTGGTTCGGTGTGGCGATACCAATACCCATTCTCCAGTGAGGATATTGTAGCGGCGGTGCGGGTGTTCTGAAAAATTGAGCATTGTTTGTTGTTAGGTTGGTCGTGCATTATTTGACCATTCGTTTTTCCAAATCTTCCAAAGAAACGCCTTTGGTTTCGGGCATCATTTTCCAAACAAAAATCAATTGGAACACCATCATAATGGCGAATACTGCAAATATAGGTGCTTGACCAAAACGCCCGGCCAATAGCGGAAAGGTGCTGGCAATAATGGCTGCAAAAACCCAGTGGGTGCCACTTCCCAAGGAGTTGCCGTAGGATCGGACTCGGTTTGGAAATATTTCGGAAATAAAAACCCAAATGACGGCTCCCTGCCCAATAGCGTGAGATGCGATGAATATGAATAGTAAAATAGGCACCAACATGCTGCCTTTGGCAGCACCAGAGTAGAATGCCCAAGCCACCGCAGCAAGTGAAATGATATAACCAATGGAACCAATGTACATGAGAAAACGGCGACCAAATTTGTCTATCCATACCAATCCAAGCATCGTAAATATTAGATTAATGACTCCAATCCCCACGGATGATAGTAGGGCTGAACTCTTGGCCAAGCCTGCATCTTCAAATATACGGGGGGCATAATAGATCACGGCATTGATACCGGATACCTGATTAAAAAAGGCAAAAAGGAAGGCTAATAGAATGGGTAATTTGTAGCGACCTGAAATAAAGGATGCCCAGCCGGTGGACTCTGATTGGGCATGGCGGCTGGCTTCGATTTCAGCCAATGACTGGTCGGCAGTATCGGGGTTGATGATCCGCAAAGTAGCCAATGCCTCGGCGGTGTTGCCTTTTTTTAGGATCAACCAACGCGGGCTTTCAGGTATCAACCGGATGAGTATCACAAAAACCAAGGAGGGTAAGGCCACAATACCCAACATCCAACGCCAGTTTTCAGGATTATCGGTACCGATCACCCAATTGGATAGGTAAGCCACCAATATTCCAAACACAATATTGAATTGGAATAGGGCTGTGAGTTGGCCGCGTTTGTGGGTAGGTGATATTTCGGTAATATACATAGGTGCTACTACGGAAGAGGCTCCAATGGCTAACCCTCCAATAAAGCGAAAAAACATCAACCAAACGGCATTCGGTGCCAAGGCGCAGCCAACAGCAGAGACCAAATAGAGGATGGCGATCCAAAATAAGGTATTTTTTCGGCCGATCCGCTCGGCGGGAATGCCTCCTATGATGGCTCCGATCACGGTGCCGTACAGTGCCACGGCCACCACTTGGCCTATCATGGTGTCGGTTAGGCTCCAAAGTTGTTGTAACGTGCGCTCGCAACCAGAAATAACGGCAGTGTCTAAACCAAAAAGGAATCCGCCCAAAGAGACGGTAATAGACCAGAAAAATACTTTACGAAGATTCATGCTATATATAATGATAAATGGCTAACAAATAGAATTGAATGATGAATCAGGGCTTTTCTATAAAAGTTCATTTCATTGAGTGCAGGGATTAAAATATTTAAACCACGAGATACCCGAAACAAAATTTGCCCCTCATCGCCGCCTTCCCGACCTACGGTTTCCCTGTCGGCGGGATTGGACTCGGCGGCTCTTCGGGGGATGAAGTTTGGGGGCGGTTGCACCGCCCCCAAACCCCCTTGGCTTTCACCCAAAACTTCTAAAAACAGATTTTATAGGAAAGCTCTACATGATGGATTTATATTGCGCAAAGATTCCAGTAATCTCAGGATAAATTTGCTTTTGTTTTTTCATCTGCCAATGAAGTACTTTGCGGCGCAAAGATTTGCAATTTTATTTTGCTTTTGCAATTATTTTAAAATAAACTACAGATTGGTTTCTTTAACTTGTTTTTGAAATGTTTTGAAAAGATAGGCAAAAGGAGCGGTGAAAAAATAACTTATCCATTTTAACTGATTGGTTTTCACTCAAACTGCCCATCTTTTAACTTAAATAGTACACCATGCCACGCATGTTCCCGTCATTCAAAGCAAGATTTACTTGCTTTATCATTGGGTCATGCGCCAAAAGATAGTTGTTTGGGCAAAAATCAATCTAGTTAAAAAGAACAGTTATTATTTCATCGCTCCTAAACCCACAAAATTCCTACATTTGCGGCGTATTCTAAACCTAAATATATGTCAGATTTAAAAGAACTTGCCACCCAGGTGCGCAGGGATATTGTCAGAATGGTATTCAATTGCCAAAGTGGCCACCCCGGTGGCTCTTTGGGTTGCGCGGAGTACTTTACTGCCTTGTATGGTACAATTATGAAGCATAAGCCTGCCCCTTTCAAGATGGATGGCAAGAACCAAGACTTATTTTTCCTGTCAAACGGTCATATATCACCAGTTTGGTACAGTGTTTTGGCGCGTACGGGTTATTTTCCGGTAAAGGAACTGGCTACGTTTCGCAAACTCAATTCGAGGCTTCAAGGTCACCCCGCTACCCATGAGGGTTTACCCGGTATCAGGATCGCATCGGGTTCTTTAGGTCAAGGCATGTCGGCTGCTATTGGCATGGCTTTGGCCAAGCGGATGGATGGTGACAAACGCCATGTCTTTGCGCTGACGGGCGATGGTGAATTGCAAGAAGGCCAATGCTGGGAAGCCATCATGTTTGCGGCGCACAATAAGGTGGACAACCTGATTGTCACGGTGGATTGGAACGGGCAGCAAATAGACGGCCCCAACGATCAGGTGCTTTCTTTGGGCAATCTGCCTGCCAAATGGAAATCATTTGGTTGGGAGGTTTTGATCTTAGAACAAGGCAACGATATGGATAGTGTGATCGCCATGCTCAAAAAAGCCAAGCGCAAGAGCGGCAAAGGCAAACCAGTGGTTATTTTGATGAAAACTGAAATGGGCTTCGGTGTTGACTTTATGCAAGGTACCCACAAATGGCATGGCAAGGCTCCCAATCAAGAACAATTGGATAGTGCGCTGAATCAACTTAAACCAACATCGTTGGGCGATTTTTAATCGGTCGTTAAACGCTATTTTCATCCATCGTCCACAAATTAAGTCATAAAATAATGAATATCAACGATATAAAATCCACAGGAACCCGCGCTACTCGCGACGGATTCGGACAAGGGCTATTAGAATTGGGTCGTCAAAACCCCAAAGTGGTTGCCTTGACTGCCGATTTGATGGAGTCCTTGCAAATGCAACATTTTAACAAGGAATTCCCTGAACGGTTTATACAAGTCGGCATTGCCGAAGCCAATATGATGGGTATTGCTGCGGGACTTGCTACGGCCGGAAAGATTCCGTTCACGGGTACTTTTGCCAATTTCAGTACTGGCCGCGTGTATGATCAGATCCGTCAAAGCATTGCGTACTCGCACAAAAATGTAAAAATATGCGCTTCACACGCAGGGGTAACCCTTGGGGAAGACGGCGCAACGCACCAAATATTGGAAGATCTTGGTATGATGCGCATGTTGCCCGGTATGGTGGTCATAAATCCTTGCGATGCCAACCAAACCAAGGCCGCAACCATGGCGATTGGTGCTTATTATGGCCCCGTTTATTTGCGTTTTGGCCGTCCGGCTTGGCCAGTATTCACACCTGAAAATCAAAAATTTGTGATTGGTAAAGCCCTCCACTTAGCCACAGGTAAAGATGTTACGATCTTCGCAACTGGTCACTTGGTTTGGACGAGTATTGAGGCCGCCAAGGCATTGGCCGCAGAAGGCATTAGTTGCGAAGTCATCAATATACACACGATCAAGCCATTGGATGAAGAGGCTATTTTGGATTCTGTGAGCAAGACCCGCGCTGTGGTGGTGGCAGAAGAGCATCAGCGCAACGGAGGTTTGGGCGATGCCATTGCCAACCTGTTGGTGCATAAGTTGCCAGTACCGATGGAGTACGTGGGCGTGAATGACTCTTTTGGAGAGAGTGGCAAACCGATGGAATTGTTGGATAAATATGGCCTTAGCCAAAAAGACGTGATTTGGGCAGTGAAAGATGTGTTGGATCGAAAGAAAAAGAACTAAGGTACTACTCGTTCTTAAACTTCAATGTTTTGGTACCGCCATCAGCCTGCTTTATTGGATGTTTGTCATTCAGTGTTTCACCGTTCAAGATGCGTTCATATAAGTATAGGTATGCTTGAGCCATTTTTTCGATTGAAAAATGTTGATGGGCATACTCATGGCAGGCTGATGGTTGGTAAGCATCTGCATTTTTTAAGGCTTCTACCAATTCGCTCTTTTTCACGGAGAGGCATCCGAAATCAGCGTAAAAAGCATCCACGATGCCATGACCGTTGGGGCGTTTGTTTGGAGGTGTGATTTTTTTGCCCAATAACTCTGGTAACGCCCCATGGGGTGTGCCAAATATGGGACAACCAAACCATAGGCTTTCTATGACTGCTAGTGGGAAGGGATCAGGGTAAGTAATGGGAAAAACCAAGCCTTTGGAAGCATTCAAAAGCATATTGCGGCCTTCCGGCAAGACCAATCCATGAAATCGAGCGGCTAAACTTAGGGTGATTCTCAAGCCTTTGCGAAAACTGACCCGGCTGCCGCCGATCACATGTAAGCGACTTCCAACTTGTGCCGCTATATCAATGGCTCCCTTCAAGTTTTTACCGGGACGTGATGCATTTCCTAGAAAATGAAAATACAATCGCTTTTGGTCTAAGACTGGTTGGCCATATTCAGAAAAATCAATCCCATAATGTACAAAAACGTGGCTACCGTAACTGGCAGCCTGTGTACCGGAAAGAAAAACAGTATTTTTATCCAGAGGCACTGGTTCAGTCACGTTTTCATGTTGGGTGACAATACAGGGTTTTGAAATGGGCTCTAAAGGTTGATCCTGAAAATGAACAATATCTATATCGTCAGGAATCTGATCGTTTAGGGCGATTTTTTTTTGAAAATACAAGACGGGGGCATCCGCAATCACGGAACCTTTCGGCACTAAAAAAGTAACCTCATGTCCCAGAGATTGGAGTGATTTTCCAAGCCAAGTCAGTACTCGCTCTGTGTCATTGTATTCATTTCCGGGAATATTGGCATAATGCACCAATAAAATTTTCATGCAATGCTTAATTTTGAGGCCAAGTAACAATTTTTTTTTGGCAATGGGATCAATATTTTGTAATTTTTTTTTGATAGAGAACAAAATTAAAGAAAATACTTAATTGCTGCACCAATGACGTATAAAGAAACCTTAGACTTTCTATACACCCGCCTGCCCATGTTTCATAGGGTAGGAGCGGTAGCGTATAAAAAAGACCTTACCAATACACTTGCCTTGTGCGAACATTTGGGAAGCCCCCAACATCGCTTTCGATCCATCCACGTTGCTGGAACCAATGGAAAGGGCTCGGTGACTCATTTTTTAGCAGCCGCATTTCAACAAGATGGATATAAAACGGGGCTTTACACCAGCCCTCACTATAAGGATTTTAGGGAGCGCATCAAAATCAATGGAGTATATATGCCCCGACAATGTGTGATAGACTTTGTAGAATGCCACCGTCAGTTGATCGAATCTATAGAGCCGTCTTTTTTTGAACTTTGTGTGGCGATGGCTTTCGATTATTTCGCCCAAGAAAAAGTAGATATCGCGATCATTGAAGTGGGGCTGGGCGGGCGTTTGGATAGCACCAATGTGATCACGCCCTTACTAAGTGTTGTCACCAATATCAGTTACGATCATCAAAACCTACTCGGCGATACCCTTCCAGAGATTGCTTTTGAAAAAGCGGGTATTATCAAACCAAGGATACCAGTTATCATTGGAGAGACTCATCCGGAATCTGCTCCCGTTTTTCTGGAGAAAGCGCGATCGGTACAGGCTCCTATTACCTTTGCCGATCAGAAATATAGCGTCGTAGAGAAAGGTATAAACCCTAGTGGATCAATTATTTATGAAATAAATGACCTTGAAAATAAAGGGGTAGTTACCGCCATTGAAACAGACTTAACTGGCCCGTATCAACTTAAAAATATTGCTACAGCTTACCAAACCATACAACAATTGCCGGCTGATCTCAGATTGAGCATATCCAAGGAAAATGGGCTCAAAAACCCTCATATTTTGAAAACCAACATCATGGGTCGGTGGCAAATGATTGGTCAGGAGCCGCGCATACTCTGTGACAGTGCGCACAATGAGGCGGGCCTGAAATTGGCATTTGAGCGGATCCAGCAAATGTCATTTGATCGGTTGCATATTGTGACTGGATTTGTCAATGATAAAGATATTGGCAAAGGTTTGGCGTTGTATCCGCCCTTGGCGCGCTACTATTTTGCCAAAGCCAATATTCCTAGAGGGCTGGAAGCAACCATATTGAAAGAAAAAGCAGCAAGTATCGGGCTAGAAGGTCGTGCCTATAGTTCAGTGCCAAACGCCTTGAAGGCCGCCAAACGGGCGGCAAAACCAAATGACCTTATTGTGGTAATCGGCAGTATCTTTGTGATCGCCGAAGTGCTTTAGTAACGATACGCAGATACTAATGATACCAGAAGTGGGACATAAAAAAAGGGTTTGCAGCCTTACGCCTCAAACCCTAAGAACTATAAACAAACAAAAAATTTCTATGAAAACATCAAACTGTTTAAGATTGTTTAAATAAATCCATTAAATGTTCAACAAAACAATAATTGTCATCGGTTTTTGCCTGGCTTTTTTTAGCCAATTATGCATCGCCCAGCAAAATGCCATCGTAGTAGGCCGCATCACCGATGCTTCTGATGAACAGCCCATAGAATTGGTTACGGTATATATAAGAGGCGGAAAAAGTAACGTTGTCAGTGACGAACGAGGACGTTTTTCTATACAAGTACCTGCCAATCAACGGGTTACGCTTGGATTTAAGCGCGTGGCTTATAAAGATGCCACCACCGATATTTTGGCCTTGGCTCCTGGGGCGCGGTTTCAATTGGAAGTGGCATTGGTACCCAATCAATCAAATTTGGAGGTCGTCATCAGCGAACGCCGCTTGGATGAAGGGGGCATGATCAAAGAAAAAAAAATAAACGAGTTAAAAATGTTGCCGACCACTACTGGCAACCTTGAAAGCGTGTTGCCACACATTGCCTTGGGCACGAATACTGGTACGGGTGGGGAACTGAGTTCTCAATATCAAGTACGGGGTGGCAACTACGACGAAAATCTAGTATATGTCAATGATTTTGAAATATATCGCCCCCAACTGATCCGGGCAGGACAACAAGAAGGTCTTACTTTTCCCAATATTGATTTGGTGCGAGACCTCTCCTTTTCGAGTGGTGGATTCCAAGCAAAATACGGCGATAAACTCTCTTCTGTGCTCGATATTAAGTACAAACGTCCTGACAGCCTTCGAGCCAGTGTCAGTGCCAGTCTTTTGGGCGCAACGGCGCACATAGAAGGCAGCAAACGTTTCAAAAAAGATAGTTATCGCGCTTTTCGGTACTTGGTCGGTAGCCGCTACAAAACCACCCAATTGTTGCTTGGTAGCCTTGACGTTCAAGGAGAATATGTGCCTAATTTCACCGATGTACAAACCTATCTTACCTACGATCTTAGTCGCGATTGGCAATTGGGTGCGATTGGTAATTACAACCGATCCCGCTACAATTTTCAGCCTCAGAGCCTTGCCCGCGCATTCGGATTGATTGACTATGCCCTACAAATCCGCACAGCCTTTGAAGGGCAAGAGGTGGATGATTTCACCCAAGCCATGGGGGGGCTTTCCTTGACTTTTTTGCCCGATCGTGAACGCAATCCCTTGTATCACAAGTTTTTAACTTCGGTATGGCGGAGCCAAGAAAATGAAAGATTCGATATATTGGGCTATTATATATTGGGTGAACTAGACTCCAACCTTGGTTCTGACAACTTTGGCGAGATCGTCAATATACTCGGTACTGGCACTCAGCAGACTTGGATACGCAACAACCTTACCGCCGATGTGCGCAATATGGAATACAAGGGCGGTATCGAATTGCAACAAAACAATCGAGAAAAAGAACTCACGCGCAGCCACTTTTTACAATGGTCGGCTCGGTGGCAAAATGAACAAATAGCAGACAAAATCAATGAGTGGGAACGCTTAGATTCCGCGCTGTACTCCTTGCCTTATGACACGACCGTACTTTTGGTACGCCGGGTGCTAAAAACTAAGAATAACCTCCAAAGTGATCGTTTTACGGCATTTTTTCAAGATACTTGGACTTGGCGCAAAGAGGGCGTTCGAGAGGTACAAGTGATCGCGGGCTTGCGCTCACAATATTGGACCCTTAATAAAGATTGGTTTGTGACTCCAAGGGCTCAACTGCTATATAAGCCCCTCAACAGCAAACGCGATATTGCGTTTCAGTTTTCGAGCGGCTTGTATTATCAGCCTGCTTTTTATAGAGAAATGCGCCGCCTCAATGGCACTGTAAATACCAATTTGGAGGCTCAAAAATCGGCTCACGTGGTGGGAGGAATCAATTGGGATTTCCTTTGGGGTCGCCGTCGTCCGGTGAAAATGCGCCTTATCGCCGAGTTGTTTTACAAGCGTATGTGGGATCTGGTATCTTATGACCTCGATAATGTGCGCGTACGTTATGCTGGTGAAAACAATTCAGATGGCTATGCAACAGGTATTGACCTGCGCCTCAACGGTGAGTTTTTACCCGGTGCAGAGAGTTGGATTAACTTTTCGTTGCTCCGCACCCGCGAGAGTATCCGTGGGGTTCAGCATAAGTTCAGAAAAGTAGGCCAACGCACCGGAACAGAGGTGGCTGATGTACCGCGTCCCACGGATCGCTTATTCAACGTATCCATGTTTTTTCAAGATTACTTGCGTACCAATAAAAACATACGGATGCACCTCAACTTCACCGTGGGTTCGGGGTTGCCATTTGGCGTAGCCGACAATAACCTTGTTTATCGAAATTCGTACCGATTTGCCCCCTATCACCGCGTGGATATTGGGTTCGGATTCCAACTTTGGAAAGAACAATGGCGCAGCCGAAAACCCCGACATTTCTTGCGCTTTACGCGCAATACTTGGGCTAGCCTAGAGGTCTTCAATTTATTGAAAGTAGCCAATGAGGCTTCCAATACTTGGATCAAAACGATTGAAAATACCCAATATGCTATTCCAAATTATTTGACAGGTCGTCGCTTGAATGTGCGGTTTAGGGTTGATTTGTAAGTTTTTAAAAATGTCCTCTGGTATGCCTGTATATACATAGGCATGCCTTACATTTGCAGCCTTTGGCAAATAATTTTTATTACATGGGACTCAAAGTTGGACTTTTAGGCTACGGAAAAATGGGGCAAGCCATTGAAAGTATTGCCCTTGAAAAAGGGATGGACATTGTATGGCGGATTACCAAGGCCAATCGTCATGAACTTACCAATGCACGGATACAAGAGGTTGATGTCGTTATAGAGTTCAGTCGCCCCGAATCGGCTTTCGATAATGTTATGCAATGCTTGGAATCAGGCATACCAGTTGTATGCGGCAGCACTGGGTGGCAAGATAGACTAGGGCAGGCTCAGTCCTTTTGCCAGCAACAACAAGGTGCTATGATCTGGGCTTCTAATTTTAGCATTGGGGTCAATTTGTTTTTTGCTATCAATCAGTATGTGGCTAAAATGATGGCTGCTCGCGCTGAGTATAGTCCTCATGTCACGGAAATACACCACATCCATAAATTGGATGCACCCAGCGGCACCGCAGTCACCATTTTAGATCAGTTGTTAGCATCTATGAATCAATATGATGGTTGGCAACTGGAGCCAGCGGCAAGCGATGCTGGTAAAATATCCGTCACAGCCATCAGGGAAGGGGAAGTACCCGGTACGCACCAAGTGCAATGGACTAGCTCAACCGATGAAATCATTATTACACACAAAGCGCATTCGCGGCAGGGATTTGCGATGGGAGCAGTACTTGCTGCTCAATGGATAGTAGGCAAACAAGGTGTTTTTGGGATGGAAGATGTGATTAGGTAATTATGAATTAGAATATTTTGGCTATACTACTTAATTCTACTTTGACACTTTAGGAACGGTTTCTTAGATAACGTGAATTCGGGCATTTACCATTCCCGATGAATCGGGACAGGCATTGTAACCGCCCGTTTCAACGGGTGGAATGAGGCAGGAAATCAATGATATCTATCTTCTTTTCAAAAACATCCCATCATGATACGTATATGTGATGTTTTGTAAAGAAGTTAGATGTGATTGATTATCAATTGTTTAATGCCCGAACCCACGTTAGATAGTGCCAACAATTCTTCGGTTGGTTAAGTGCCTAGTTTTATAGATCGTGTTACTCAAAAACAAAATAATGAACCCTATTATTCGATTTTGGCAGGGAATTGCATTTCGTTCTGAACTGAAGTCCACCTTATTTTTGGCTTTACCCCTCATGCTTGGTGAATTGAGCAGTATGATGATGGGTGTGGTAGGTACTATGATGATCGGAAGGCTCGGAGAGACGGCCTTGGCTGCCTCTGGTATAGCAGGTGTTGTATTCGTTATGTCTATGCTTCTGATATGGGGCGGTATCCGAATGATCCCTACTCCAGTGGCGGAAGCCCACGAACTCCGCGATGGCGTGCGGGTACGTACTTTGATCTTTGCGGGGCTGATGCTTTGTGTTTTTTTTATATTGGTGGCCTGCCCATTGTTGTGGGTAGGTATTCAACACTTCGATCTTTTGCGACAAGATAGTGAAGTGACGACTTTAGCCATTGGATACCTCAAAATCATCATTTATAGTATGCCTGTATTGATTTTGTTTGCGGTGGTCATCAATTTTGCAGATGCTTTTGAGTACGTCAAAGTCACGATGTATATTTCCTTTTTTGGGTTGGTATTAGATGTGTTTCTGAATTGGGTATTCATTTTCGGCAATTTAGGGATGCCCAAACTAGGGATCAACGCTATTGCAATGAATACGGGTATCTCACATGCTGTCATGCTCATAGGCTTGGTTTTTATCTTGTATCGAAAAAAAGAATTGCAATATATCAAGGATAGTCGCACCGATTTTGAGGCCATTTGGGCCGAAACCAAGACATTTATAAGATATGGGATTCCTTCAGCCGTACAAATCATGGTAGAGTTTGCTGCCTTTGGTGCTGGCTCTATCATCATAGGCCAAATCAGTAAAACAGAGCAGGCCGCACACCAGATCGCGATGAATCTTATTTCAGTTACTTATGTGACCATTATGGGTGTTTCTACTTCTGGTATGATCCGGGTAGGGCAGGCATTGGCTTACAAAAGCCGCATTCGGATCTGGATGGCTGGTATCTCGTCGCTTACTTTGGGTATGTTGATTATGTTGGTACCAACCCTCGCTTTTTTATGCTTCCCCGGAAGCGTAGTAGGTTTATATATTCAAGACCCTGCCGTAGTAGGTATTGCTACAACGCTGCTGTTCTTTGCTGGTTTTTTCCAATTGGCCGATGCTGCTCAGGCTACCAGTATGTCGTTGTTGCGATCGCTCAATGACGTTATGACCCCATCCATCATTTCTTTTGTGGCTTTTTGGCTCATTGGATTACCGATAGGCTATTGGTTGGCGGTTCATCAAGGCTGGAATGCCAAAGGTATTTGGGTCGGGTATTTGATCGCCTTGATTATTCAGGCGGTGTTTTTTGTTCGGCGATTTTTGAAGATGGTCACGCAATATGCTCCCCCCACCGATATGCATCCAAGCGCAAACCAGCCAAATCAATAACCCTATCCACGACGGTGGCGGCCACGGCCTCTATGGTTTCTGGTTTTGAATAAAATGATGGGCAGGCCGGACAAATGATCCCGCCAGCCTCTGTCACTACCTTCATATTATTGATGTGTATAAGGCTCAAAGGTGTATCGCGGGTGATTAATATAAGGCGGCGGCGTTCTTTCAATACCACATCGGCGGCTCGTGTCACCAAATCATTGCTGATACCAGTAGCGATACGGGCTAAAGTCCCCATTGAACAAGGGCATACGATCATGGTGTCATATTGAGCAGATCCAGAGGCAAAAGGCGCGAAAAAATCATTTTTCCCATAGGTTTTGAATGAATATTTCTCATAGTCTTTGTTTCCAAGTTCTAGTTCCCAGTTCAATTTGGCATTGTCCGAAAAAACCAACCCAACGGCATCAATTTGATTGGATAGCAACAGCAATTTGTCCAGCAACACCTTGGCATAAATGGATCCAGAAGAACCCGTGACAGCGACAACAATCTTTTTCATATTAATACATCCAACGAATCTACACTGTTTTAGTTTATTTTTTCATGCGAATTCTTAAATTCTACTACTTTTGTGGCGTATTTGGCCATTGTTTCCATTCAGGATTCAATTGAATCCTTTGTTTGTTGTCATTTTACCGTTACTTACAGTGAAACATGGGCATCTATAAAAAACATATAATTTTAATTATTCATAATTTACACACATGATCGCACATATTTTTTTACAAGCCGCACCGGGAGCATCCAATCCATTATTGAGCATGTTGTTTCCTGTTCTTATACTATTGGTATTTTATTTCTTCTTGATTCGTCCACAAATGAAACGGCAGAAGGATCAGCAGAAATTTGTAGATAGCCTCAAAGAAGGCATGGAAGTGGTTACCTCTGCAGGTATTATCGGCAAAATCACCAAAATTGACGGCAGTGTAGTGCGATTGATGGTTGATGAAAAGACATTCATGCGCGTCGCAAAATCTTCTATTCAAGGAGAGTATAAAGGATAGTCAATCCTATGCTACCAAAGACCCAAATTTATTTTTTAGGGTGTGTATTCCTCTTTGTTTTCCAAGGGATAAATGCCCAAAGTCCGTGGGTACGAACCAAGGCTGGGGCTTATGCCCAATTGGCTTATCAGGCTATTCCAGCCTATGATAGGCTTTTTGGGGCATCCGATAGCGACTTCAATATAGAGGGTGGCAGCGTCACGGAGCAGGGCGTACAACTATACGGTGAATACGGCCTTACCCGCAACAATACGTTGATCTGTGCCATCCCTTATCGGTTCATCACAGCACCTAAGCGAACTATTGGTTTGCCCAATCCTGTGTATGAGCAGACCTCCTCTACTGGCCTTGGAAATGTATCGGTGTCCCTAAGGCATGGACTCCGAAATAGGCGGATCACATGGGCCACCACCCTCAAGGTCGAATTGCCTACCTACACTAATAAAGGCGAGCCACATCGTGGATATACGTCCTTTACGGTATTGCCCATGCTCAACGCTGGTATGGGTTTCGAGCGGGCATATTGGTTTGCTTATTCGGGTTATGGGCTGCGCAGCCATCAATATAGCCACCTGGTAGATGTTGGTGCTGAAGGAGGAGTCCACCTCCGAAATTTTTGGATCATAGCCGCTACCCAATGGGTCAAATCTATGAAAAATGGCCAAGTACAATTGCCCGATCCCACAGTGAACCTGAGCTTGTATGTCAACAATCAGGAGTGGTGTTCATACAATTTTAAGGTTATTTATGAACATAGTCGTTTTTGGGGTGTTAATGCATCTTTTGCGGGCGCAGCCTGGGCGCATCTAGTACCGAAAAGCCCTGCATGGAGTATTGGAACATATTTTAAATGGGACTGATGCTTGCACGTTCCTAATATAAGAAAGCATTGAAAAAAGATATAGAAATATTAAAGGTAGAAGATTTGGCCATCGCGATCGTACCACGATTGAGCAGCGAGGAAGATCATGATTTGTTTTGGGATAGTTACATCATCAACCTAAAAGATGAGGCTATTCACTCGGTTTTAGTCAATTCGACCGGGTACGGAGAGGTGGACGGCGAAAAGCGACGCACGGGTACCATGCGTTATTTTTGGGAAACCATTGGCCCTTTAGATCTTATCAAAATAGAACCTGTACATATTGATCTCCTGAAAATCGCCAATGAATATTGGGTGAGTTTCACCTTCGATAATTATCTCTACGATAAGAAATATGTATTTGTACAAGGTAGTTTAGAGCCTAGCAACTTTACAGAGATTCCTTTTTTGGATAAAAAAGGGGTGATGATTCGGTAATGGTTACTTATATTCTTTCTTATTACGTTGATCGGCATAGTTCCACGATTTCCAAGTGAATCCATCTTGGGTAGTCTCAAAATACTGCCGTTTATACCTCAATGCTTCCGCAATATTCGAAGAATCTATGGCCGGATAGGCCATTATACGATGCAAACCACTCTTTTTTTCTTCTAAAATATAGAGGTTTTTATCCGAAACCGAACGCAGCAAATGGTTCATATCAATATTGCCGCGAGGCTTGCCCGAAAGGTTGTAGCGGGTCACCACCGTATCCCAACTTACGCTGGCATTCAGTAAAATAAGTATAAAAAACGCCCACCCACTGTTGCGCCATAGCCAAAACATGGTACGGCGATCCCTGATCTTTTGCCAAAGGGTATAAAGTCCAAAAAAGACCAAGAGCAAGAATAGCAATACCCCAATACGCTTGGAAGCCAACCCATGATAATCAATGTAGCGACCCGTGCGAATGGCCAATGAAAAAGCCAAGATCCCATTCATAGCCAACCATCCAGCGGAGGCGTTTTTAAGGGTTTGGTTCTCGGGGTAAAAGTTTAGATTTTTACGAAAAACGTAAAACAATACCCCCATTGCTAACATAATCGAAAAAATAAGCACATAAGTGCCTCCATGTACATAAGATTGCAAATCCAATAATGCTTTCTCGTCAACACCAAACCATACATAAGCAATGTCGGTCAGGTTGACCACCAATAGCAAAGCGCACAACAACCAAAGCAACATTTTGGATTGGCTGAACTCTTGCGCCAATCCAAGTACTGGTGTCCGAAAGGAAAGGGTGCCACGTTTGGGTCGTGTACGTACCATATCGTCGGGCGTTTGCTCGTTCAATCCCGATTCATAAGGCCAAATGGCACCACCACAAAGAAACAGGGCGAATATGACAAACAGGATGCGGTCAAATGAAATATCGAAGGCAAACAAACGGCCTACCTGACCCCAAAAACGATCTGAGAGGGCGGCAAACTGCTTGTTTGACACATAATATAGAATATAAAAGAAAATTAGAATGAAAATAGGGATCACGCCGAGCCTAGACCCACCCCTGACACTTTTGACAGGTTTGGCTTGTTGATCCGTCGCCCCTCGACGTAGAGACCTGAAAAAAGCCCCCAACATAAAAATAGTTGAGTTGATATACTGTATCCAAGCATTGAGGATATGCCGATAGTTGTCTTGCTGGGCAAACCCTGCCGCGCACATAGCCGATATGATAAATGCGAACTTTGATCCATCCGAATTGTGCCAAATGATAAACACAGCACTTAAAATGGTGCTGACACCAGTGGCTAAAAAACCTTTGGAATATCGGCTTTTGGGGAATTGCCAGACCAGTGCTGCCAATAAGGCTAAACCAAATAAGAGCGTATTAACACCCATCTTTTCGTTCCAAAAACAAAAATTGAAAAGGAACACTAGGGCTAAAACTGTAAATAATCGGATTTTCGTAGTACTCATGCGTCACCTGTATATGAAAGTGCGAAGGTAACAATCTTCACCATATGGAAACGATTGAGCGTGAAAATTGCTGCTTGGGGTTCTTTTGCGTTCCCATCTGTACACTAGCACAAAAAAAACAAAAAAAAGGGTCTTCCATTATCTGGAAGACCCTTGCGTCCCATCAAGGACTTGAACCTTGGACCTACGGATTAACAGTCCGTTGCTCTAACCAACTGAGCTAATGAGACAGTGCTTTTGAATTTAGCGACGCAAAGATACGACCACTTCAAACAATTTTACAACCTTTGCGCAAACTTTTTTTCAAAAAATGATAAAATACTGGTTAAACATCGCTCCAGAGGTAGAAACTGCTCTTTTTGAAGGCCAACCCGTGGTGGCTTTAGAGAGTACCATCATCGCACATGGGATGCCATATCCCCAAAATGTAGAAACCGCCCTTAGGGTAGAGTCCATCATTAGGGCGGCTGGAGCAATCCCCGCAACCTGTGCTATTATAGATGGAAAACTTAGAGCGGGGCTATCGCATGCTGAAATTGAAGACTTTGGAAAACATGGGTTGAATGCCATCAAAGCCAGCCGTCGGGATATTCCATACTTAATAAGCCAAAAAATGACGGGTGCGACCACCGTGGCTTCTACCATGATTATTGCGCACGAAGCCAATATTCGTATTTTTGCAACGGGAGGTATTGGAGGCGTACATCGGGGAGCGGCTACTACCTTTGATATTTCTGCCGATTTGCAGGAATTGGCCCATACTCCAGTGGCAGTTATCAGTGCCGGCGCCAAAAGCATCTTAGATCTTGGTCTTACCTTAGAATACCTTGAAACCCAAGGAGTACCCGTTATTGGTTATCAAACAGCAGATTTTCCAGCCTTTTATGCACGTACCAGTGGGCATAAAGTAGATTTTGCTTTGAATACAGCCGCCGAAATAGCCGATTTGCTAAGCGTAAAATGGGCAATGGGTCTAAATGGAGGCGCATTGGTCTGCAATCCTGTTCCGGAAGCGTGGCAACTAGATGCCCAACTCATGGAAAAAACCATCATGGAGGCCGTCGCGGAGGCAGATCGGCTTGGAATAAAAGGCAAAGCGATTACTCCATTTCTATTAGGAAGGATCGAAAAAATAACTGGCGGCACCAGCCTTGCTACAAATATAGAACTGGTTTGTAATAATGCGCTTTTGGGCGCACAAATCGCCGTATCTTTGCACTCAAAATAGAAAAACAATGTTGCCAATAGGGACTAAAGTTAGGTTAAGATTTACTGGAGAAACCGGCGTGGTGACTGGTTATATGGATGATGACGTGCTTCAAGTTCGCTTGGATAATGATCCTGATTTCACGATACCTACTTTTGAGGAAGACGTGGCCAAGTTGGACGTAATGATCGCGCCACCGCCCTTGATCGGTGGAAAAAGAAAGGATTTGCCGCCACCGCCACCTGCCAAACGCACCTTGAAATTGGCCGTACATGCTGCGAGCAATAAGGGTCTTGTACTTTGTTTTGAACCCATGCCTGGCCTTGATGGCTCGGTGCTTCGGTATAAAATGTGGCTTTTCAATGATACAACCTACGAATTTGTGTTCAAATTGGATGTTTATACCGAGGTTCGTGACATTGTCGTACTCGACGACCTTATAGATGCTGCCACCTTGAAAGAATTGGGCGATTTTATGGCCGACGACCTCAATGATGGGACAGAAGTATGGGTGAGCGTACAAAGGCTGACCACGGCAGGATTGGATGATAGCATCGAAAATAAAATGAAAATACGCCCCAAACAGTTTTTTGGGCACCTGCACGAAACGCCCTTGATTGGCCAATTGACCCATCAGTTTGTGCTATTGAGCGACTTTAAAAACAAAGAGACCAAACAGGATTCTTTGGAAGATCTCAAGGCATTTGCCAGGCAGCAGGTGCGCAAGCCCAAGCCTGCACCCACCAACTCTAGCCCCATTCGGTCTAATAACGTAGAAGAGTTTGCTGCTTTTATCCCAGAAATAGATTTACACATCCAGAGCATCATGCCCGGTTATGCGCGCATAGATAAGGGCGAAATATTGAGGGTACAAATGAACCACTTCCACAAATTCATGGATAGAGCCATTCGCTTGGGCGCACCACGCGTGTATATTATACATGGAGTGGGGGAGGGCAAATTAAAAGAAGCGGTGGCTACAAGCCTCCGCGAAAATGCATTTGTCCATAAGTTTAAAAATGAATACCATATTAAATATGGTTATGGTGCTACGGAGGTGGTGTTTTAAAAAAGATAGTGGATCAAACGCGTAGTCCTTACTTGACGAATTTCACGATATCAGTGTCTCCATTACCGCCACTGAGATGCTCAAAGTGCATCAAGTTGGCATCCATAGAGATGATAAGCCAGTCTTCTTCGAGTTCTCCGAGCGCGCTCGGTACGGAGCCGTTGAAGTCTATCACAAATTTGTTCTTACTGTCATCTACACCTGTCTGCCAGATTCCTGCCCAGTTTTGGCCGCCGTTGGTGGCTGTCAATGTGCCATTGCTTTCAAACTCAAAAGTATAATTGGCATAATAAGAACTTTTGTCCTGTTTGTCAAAAAAGTAACTGACTTTCCACTTGCCTGAAGCGGGCGTATTTCCATTGGGACTGGAACTATCGGGGTCACATGCTGTAAGATTGACAAACAAGGCGAGCAGGGTGATTTTTAAAAAATTCATAATATTAAAGTTTAATTGATGCAATCTGTATGCTAAAATACGCCGACGGGCGGTATTGTATTGTAGGATAGGATCCTGAAACGGTAAAAATCAGAGGTAAAAGCGAAGGAATCATATTTAAAATGAAATCGTCAGAGGTTTCGCTCTCGGCTGATAGTGGGGTGAATTGCTTATAACCTGTCGCTTTCTCCGCGCTATTTGTCATTGGAATATTCTGAATGAACGTAATGTGAAAGGGTGTTTGATAATAAGTAATCCAAGTTGCTGTTGTCCGCTATTCAAAGTGCCTTTAAAAAACGCACTGGTATTTTTAGTTTGAAATATTGTCTTGCTGCTTTGGGATGATTTTTAGGTGCATTTGGAAACAGGTCGAAAAAGTCAACTTTCTCTACTTGTTTTATTTTTGCTTTGTACTTTATTTGAAACTTATGGTCTTTAAAAACTGCGGGAAAATAAAAAGCAATCCAGCAAGCGGATTCATTCCTAAGATTGACTGGCGTTTGTTTGCTGATTCGGACTCGATACCAACCCTCATCTTTGAGCAGTTGAAAATCTGATACTGTAGGAATCATGGCAACTAGAACATCGTTTACTGGATTAAATTTGCTGTTTTTTAGTTATTACCTGTTTTTAATTTAAGGTTACCGTTGGCTATTTGAATCTGATAAGTTTTGGAAAAATAACGACCTTAGTATCGCAAGTATTGCACCTAAATCACCACCAACTTACCACAAAATCCCATTTTTCCGCCTGTCTCCACCCGTACCAAGTAAGTACCTACTGGAAGCCCTTGGGTTAGTAATCCTAGTTGCTGTGGCCCGCTATTCAAGGAGCCTTCAAAAATCTGGGTCACTTTTCTCCCTTGAAGGTCGTACAAATCAAGGCTGACTGAGGCTGCGGCGATGAGATTGAAGGATATTGTACTGCGTTCCGACATCGGATTAGGTGCTATCACCACCTGATTTATTAAAGGGCGTTCCGATACACTGGAAGGCAAGGGTAGGGTAGATCTAAACATAGATCGGCCAAAAGAGGCGGCTGCCAAGGTGCGCGATGGCGCATGAAAAGTCAAATCAAGTATAGGTACATTCGGTATTCCATCATTGGCTGGAATCCAAGTATTGCCTCCATTGTCGGTTATAAATACGCCA
>JANMMZ010000121.1:0-24495 GCA_031373665.1 Saprospiraceae bacterium
TTATGCAGAATTGACTAGGAAACGACATTAACGGAAACCGCCGTGATACGAGAGTACGTCCGGTGGTGTGGGGGGACGGCGGCTAAAACCGCCTCCCACCCGATTAGCCCATTGCCACCCCTTGGCCGACAAAAGGTGCAGTACACCGTAATATTGCATTTAATGTTCCGGTGCGCTGCACCTCATAACGCATTGATAACCAATATCTACAAATGTTCTGGTGCGCTGCACCTTTTTCTAAAATTCGGGATGACTCATGTTTGTTCTTAAAACTCCATACCTTCCATATCCGATTTTGTATTTTTTCTCCTAAATAAGGATACGTCAAACTTGCCAAACCGGTAAGAAAAATTCAATCTAACCAGTTGCGGATCGCGACGGCGCCAACTATCTTGAATGAAAAAACTAGTCTCCGCATGTGAGCCAGTGCGGCGCGAGCGAAAAATATCCTGAACACTCAATGTAATACTAGCGGTACGTTTCCAAAAGTCTTTACGAATAGACATATCAACAAACCACACAGGGATGGTATAACCTTGTGCAGTATTGCTAGGGCCACCGCCCCAGCCGCCGCCATGACCACCACCACCACGTCCGCCGCCGCCAGTATCGAAAGCGGTACGGCTTTGGTATGATCCATTGGCTTGGAAGGTAAACTGTTTTGGAAGTTTCAGACTAAGATTTTCTTTGATAAACCATGTAAACTGCTCGCGGGTAAGCGCGTTTTCAATGTTTTCAGAATTGAGTATCGAGTTATAAAAATTTAAATTAGATGTCAATTCCAGCATCGTTCCAAATGCATTTTTCAAGGTCAACTCCACGCCATATGCCGTACTCGAATTGGCATTCTGATAGGTGTTTAATATCACATCACTCTTTAAAGTAGTATCAAATGTAATGACCTGATAGCGGGTAAGTAAGTCTGTTGCCTTTTTAAAGTATAAGGAGGTCAGTAGGTTATGTTTCTTATTGAAAATATTCTGATAACTCAACTCAAGCGAATTGGTGAATTCAGGCACCAAATCAGGATTGCCCCGAGAAAGATTAAGCGGATCAGTAAAATCAGTGAATGGAATCAACTGAAAAAAGTTCGGACGATTGATGCGACGGCTGTAATTGATCTGAATATTATCTTCCTCATTCACTTTATACGTCAAAAAAAGACTAGGAAATGGGCTAAATGGGTACTGGTTTTTAAAAGGTGGCGCTACTATATCAGTCAAAGTACCCACGTATCGCGAACTTTCAACCCGCAAGCCTACCTGATAACCAAATCGCTTATAAGATTTGCTAAAAGTGCCATATAAAGCATATACCTCATCGTGAAATTTATACCGATCGGACAATCCACTGGCGATGCGATAGAAATTGCCAAGGGAATCCCTCAAAAAATTAGCGTTTTCAGTGTAGAAATCGCGTAATGCGATCCGCGCGCCAGTCTCCAATTTGATACCCGATGCCAACGGCGTCACAAAATCTGTTTGAGCCGTAATGAGGGAATTGCCTCCACTACCATTTTGTTTTTGATACAAAGGTGGATTATTGGTGTCAAAAATGGCGTTGTTGTTATTTCGACTGCGATTATAATTTACATCTGCGGTCCATTCTTTTCCTTCTTTTGGAAACAAGTGCTTGAAAAGCAACTGCGTACCTAAGTTGCCAAAGTGACGCTCACTGTCAACCAAGCGAACCGCATTGGTCTCCGATGGGATCGAATCTTTAATAGTGTTCCGGAAACCAATGTCTTCACTATTATCAAAAACGCCCGTATGATAGTTTCCACTAAATGTTAGGGTGTTTCGGTTATTGATAAACCAGTCAACACCACCCCGACCGGAAGCAAAAAAGCCTTGATTGATTGCATCTGATACTTGATTTATATCAGTCAATGGCTTCGCCCCTTGCAAATTGAATCGTTCTGTATTGGCCTCCACAAGGTTTTTGCGTTGATTCAAATTTCCTCCAATAAATGCATTGAATTTGCCTTCGCGTACATTCAGATCCGCGCCCAAATTCATACGAGGCCGAATATCTACCCCAGCCCTCACCGTACCGTTATAACCAAACCGACGGTTCTTTTTTAGCACTATATTTACAATACCGGCCTGCCCTCCAGATGCATCATATTTGGCAGATGGGTTGGTAATGATCTCAACATTATCAATGGCATCTGCTGGGATCTGATCTAAAGAAAGCGGGGTTGGTCGCCCATCCACAAACAACTGAGGCGCAGCATTGCGCATCGTTAGGTTTCCATCAATATCTACATTGAGCGATGGTACATTTTTGAGCGCATCTTCGGCTGTTCCGCCTGCTGCTATGTTATCCTTATCAACCCTATATATTTTTTTATCCAGTGCCAATACCACTTTAGATGCTTCACCTCTGATTTCTACTTCTTGAAGTACTTGAGCACTAAGCAGCAACCTAATGTTTCCTAGATCTTTTTCGACTGCGCCACCCATTCCGCCGCCGCCAGGTCTTCCACCTCCGCCACCGGGTCTTCCGCCACCGGCGCCAGATCCACCAGGCCGTCCAAACGATACTTTTCTTTCTTCGGTGGCATAGCCCAAATAATTAATCTTTAAGGTGAATTCGCCCATAATAGGTAGGCTCTCAAGGCTAAACTCCCCGTTCTCTTCTGTCAATTGACCACCAATGATTCCCGATTTCATAGATTGTGAAATACTATCCCACTGCATACCTACCAATTGTATAGAAGCATAGGCAATACCCTTTCCTGTGGCATCATCCACAATTTTTCCGTAAAAACGGCCAATTTTCATAGCCGCCGTATTACCTTGTGGTCTAGTTCCGCCATTTGCCTCTGGCCTCTGCGCAAAAACGCTAAGAGTTGCACCTACTACTAATAGTGAGAGGGTAATAGATCTTAAAAAATTAGTATAAACTAACATGTATATAATTTAAAATTATTTTTAATAAAAATGAAGCCTACTTGGAAGTATTCGATAAAAAACAGGGCTTAGACGACTTAATAAGTTATTCCAACCCGCAAAGAACTGTCATTTTGCCGTCATATTCATAAGAATTTAGACGAGTTGGTGTATTATAGCGGTAATGGACTATCTGGCATACAAATTGCTATTATACTACTACTTTTATGGTATAACAGTCCAATATCAATCACATAACCGATCATAACAAACATGCGTACAATTCTACTTCTCTGCTTGTATTGTCTTATACATACAACCTCCTATACTCAACAATGCTTTAGCCTGCTTGATTGTTTTGTGCAGCCTGACACTGGTTGTCATTTGAATGCCAATCAAATAACTTTTTGGAATGAATCCTATTGGTATAGCAGTACTTATGCTACGAATGACCTACCTGAAGCCATGACAGATCTTCAACTGACATTAAATGACAATTGTTTCGGCGATGTAAGCGTATCATTCACCCTACTACTGGATATAGACAACAATCAAGTATTAGAAACAGCAATTGTGAGCGATAGTTTACCCCCTGCCAATACAGTGATGTTTGGCAACGCCCTTAATCCTAACTATAGTGGCGGTGAAGCACGAGCATTTGATGAAAGATTGGTTCCACAGAACGCCAAATATGGCTTTGCTTATCAACGAATATTCAATGGATTGCAAGTTACCAATAGAGTGCGTTGGGTCAGTCAAGCCCTTCCAAACCAATTTGTAGATCCTGCGTTGCCCTATGGCAAACACAAGATAATTTGGACAATCCAATACGATTCTTTAATACAAACCTGTACCCGAGATATTGTAGTCCGGGATTGCAAAGAACCCATCGTAACTTGCCTTTCTGGTGCTACCGTGAATATAGGCACCAATGGAACCGCCACTTTTGGTATCATTGCCGCACTTCAAGGTGCCAGTGACAACATGACCACCACCCCCCAATTAATGTATGGGATGCGCAAGAAAGGCAATGGATCTGGATTTCCAGTCGGCCCTTCAGGCCAAAATGCTTTTGATGTCAAATTTGATTGTATAGATGTGGGTTTGTTTCCTACCGTCGAACTTTGGGTAAAGGATAAGGCGGGAAACCTCGACAGTTGCCATACCATAGTAAATGTAGAAGATCCTAATACCAACTGCACCCTTAATCAGGCATTGAATGTTTGTGTCTATATGCCCAGTAACGAAGGCATTGAAACATATGAATGCCTCCTTGAAATGATCTATCCCGGAGGCGACACTAGTTTTCTATATGAAACCTCTTTCCAGAGCAATTGTATAAAATTCACTCAGATACCTAATGCCTCCAATTATAGAGCCATTCCATCCTCCAATGAAAACTGGCTAAACGGCCTCAGTACTTACGATTTGGTACTTATTAGCAGACATATACTAGGAATTGATACCTTAAATACGCCCTTTAAGTTAATTGCGGCCGATGCCAATCAAAGTGGAAGCATCACTACTTTTGACAATGTTTTGTACCGAAAACTAATCCTTGGAATTGATGAAGAACTATCCAACACCAATTCATGGCAGTTTATCGACAAAAACTATGTGTTTCAAAACCCACTTAATCCATTTTTAGAAACACCTGCAGCCTCCATCAGTGGCTCTGGCCTTTCTTTCTTTGCAGATACACTTAAATTCACAGGTATAAAAATGGGCGACGTGAATAATTCTGCTATGGCTCAAATAATGCACGACGAAGAATCAGACGATCGCAACGCGCTCCAATGCTTCCTACCAGAACAATGGGTCAAAAAAGGGGAAATAATTGAAGTACCTATCTTTTTAAAAAATGGTGAACGACTGGAAGGCTTTCAATTGGGCATCCAAACAGACCCAAGCACGCTTATAATCAAGGGAATATTTTCAAATTTAAGCAATTTTGATCAAAACTCATATTATGTCCAACCCAATGGAAACTGCCGAATCAGTTGGATTGGTGATACAAAACCTGCTACCATTTTACCCAACCAGTCTTTAATGACTTTTCAAATGGAGGCACAAAAAGACTTCTGGCTTTCGGAAGGTTTTCGGGTGGCCTCCGATTTTCGTTCGGAAGCATACGACCTGAATTTAGTTAAAATACCCATTACCGTCCAGTTTGAAGAAACTGTATTAACCTCTCCATTATCAAAAAATGATACATTGTTTCCGCCTCAACCCAACCCAACCACTGGGAAAATTGTGTTCCCAGTTGCCTTAAAACAGGATGGAATGGTACATCTTCATATCATGGATACTGATGGCCACACTGTTTATTTCATACATGAATCTTATGAATCTGGAAACCACCTCATTGAAATACCCGATGTATTTTTGCCCATTTCAGGGCTATATTTCTGGAAAATTCAAGGAGAAGACACAACCAAGACAGGAAAATTTATCAAATACTAAAGCAAAATGCTAGACAACGATTTCGATTTACTGTACTGGATCAAAATTTTGATTACTGTGTTTTCGGCTATACTTTTTTTGCAATCAGGACTTGATAAGGTATTTGACTGGCGCGGAAATCGCGCCTATATCAATGGCATTTTTCAAAAAACGATCTTGAAGCCAATGGTGCTGTTGCTTTTCCCCATCATTACAATTATGGAAGTGGCTGCAGGAGCGGTCTCGCTCGTGGGTGCAGTACTTGTAGCCTTATGTATAACGGAAACGTATGCAGTGTTAGGGCTGCTCTTATGCACCTTGTCTCTCTTATGCTTATTTATGGGGCAACGGATCGCCAAAGATTATGCTGGTGCTGCCACATTGGCGATTTACTTCATTTTCCATATAGCAGCCCTGACGATCTTCGCTATTTATTAGGGCTATTGTGCCGCCCTTATTGAGCGTACTATGCCATGACCTCCCAAGTGTGATCGCCCAACAAACGAATCGTAGAGATATGGTCATACGGTTTTTTGCGTCCCCACTCATGGGGAGCAATCATAGAAAGCAAAAACGTGCCTTCCTGTTTGCGTTGGTACAAGTGATACAAATGGTGAATAACAGGCTGAAATGGAATATCTGCTTGGTAAATAATTTCGGAAATCTCCATCCGTTGTGATAAAGATTTAGCCTGATTTACCAAAGTTTCCATTTGGGTGCGCAACTGATCCATCTGCCGATCAGTCTGATCGTACATTGCCGTCATAGCATTGCCCCTGATTCTGCCTTTATCTTCGGGACGGATAACCGCTCCACCAGCCGTATGTGCATACGGGAGCAACCCGGGCATATCGGTTACTTTGGTTTTGTCTATTGGATTGACGAATGCATCTGGTGATGCTTTTTCTTTTTTCTTTGCCATAAAATGGACTCTATAACATTCAGAGCGTCATTCGGTTGTCAGAAACGACTAAAAACTAAAAACATTTTTTTGACCGTTATTTGTACCTCCACATGAAAGAACTGCGCTTCTATTTGAAAGATTCGTTACAGAAAACCCGTGACCTGATCGCGTATCTCCCTTAGGAACTTTTGATCGGGATGTTTTTGTGCTTTGTAAGAACTCCGAAAACGAGTAGCCATTTCTCTATAAAATATAGAAATCCAAGCACACAAAGGCAACAAAAGTGCCGTAGAAATAAGCCAAGGGAGTGCCATGAAAATACCCACTATTAGCAGAACCAACGCAGTAATGGCACCCGACAAAGTTGCAATACCCAACAGAATACTCGTATAAAACTCCTTCTTCTTGGCGGCTTTCCCTGCCACATACCTTGACAACTTGCGAATAGGCCAACTTAAAATAGAAGCCAATAAGGCTGGTACAGCAGCCAACATCAAAAATATCACCCAAATAAAACTACTGTGTTCCGGATGCATCAAAGCGAGATCGCTCAAACCCCGATCACCCAGCGAAGAGAAATAAATATCAGTCATGGTTTTAAGCCCTTCTTTTTCAGAAGGCTCCATGTTATTGATCCGCTCTAGCAAGGCTCGTTCTTCCCAAAAACGCCCAGCATTGTGTTCTACCACTGGCAACAAAGAGCCATAATGATCCGTTCTATACAGTTCAAGCATTTGATTGGCAAAATGATCATTTTCTGGCTGGTTTACGTGGTAGCATATTTTTTTGAGGGACTCCGATATTTTTTTATTGAATTGATTGATTGCCAAAGCAGGATTTTCAACATACATCGGCCAATAGTCTTTCACATAGATCGGGTCGCCGATCATCACCACCACTTCATCGCGGGTGCGATCGCCAAATACATAGTTGCACCCGGCAGGTATAATCTGAAGGTCTTCTATTTTATGGTTTTCGTAGGTGGCAAATGCGATGCGTGCCAACCCTTTTTGAATCGGCAAAACACGCTTGTCAGCATGGTGCTCGCCCTCCACAAACACACAAACTGTCCGTTTTTGTAGCATTTTTTGCTGACAATATTCACTCACTTCATCATTGCGATCTACTTGATTGTATCCATCACGCTTCCTAAATATTGGAAACATGTTCATGTCTGCCAGCAATTTCCGAAAAAATGGCTTTTCAAATATATCGCCACGGGTCATGTTATAGACAGGAGGGTCTAAAAACATGGTATATAAGATAGGATCCATAAAAGCCGTAGGATGGTTAGATGCGATGATCACTGGCTTGTCAGAAGGCACCGATTTGCGCCTATAGACATGGATTTTCCTAAATATAAGTCTATATGTAATATGCAGCAGGGGTACTAATATTAAGTAAAGCCAGCCTGTGCTTTGCTTGATCAAACGATAATTCATATGATATTAATACTGCTCCTTAAATTCGTCCCAAGTGGTTTTGTTGTATTGTTCTTCTGAAGCAAATCGGAGTTCGAGCATGATGTCCGCTACTTCTTTATAGCCCGGTGAAATCATGATCCGTTCATATTTTTCATTGAGATAAACCACCGTCGGGTAGCCCATTTTGCCCTCCAATAGTGAATGAGCAAATTCATTGACTCCACGACCATTGCCCATATCCTTCCATTTGAAGGTTTCTCCACTAAATTTTATGTCTTCTTTTTGTTCTGCATTTAACTTTACAGCATAGAAATTAGTGGCCAAATACTTCTTCACTTCCTCATCCGAGAAAGTTGACTTGTCCATTTTTTTGCACCATCCACACCAATTAGTATAAATATCCACCATAATTTTTTTAGGTTTGATTTTATTAAGTGCTGCGGCTTCCTCTATGGTGTACCATTTGAATGGCTCATCGGCCTTAATTACAGATTTTGAGTTTTTGGCACTACAACCCATCAAGAAAAGCAACAAAAACGTCAAATACGTTAAAAGTTTCATATAAATGCTTTATGTTTTGTGCAAAGGTAATCATTCTGATTTACCTTTGCGACCATAAACAAATAAAATTATGACACTAAAACTACTTAGACCTATCTTGGTTACTTACTGCTTTATAGGATACCTGCTGCAAATAAATGCGCAACAAAGCGTAGCCCGCCGTTGGAACGAAGCACTCCTACAATCCATCCGCGAAGACTTCGCCCGCCCGCCCGTGCAGGCTCGTAACCTATACCATAGTTCTATGGCCATGTACGATGCCTGGGCGGCCTACGACACTACTGTAGAAACCTGTATTTTGGGGAAAATAATTGGCAATCAAGTATTTCCATATACTGGCATACCAGTGCCTGCAAATATTGAATCTGCTCGAAATGAAGCCATTTCATTTGCCGCATATCGAGTGCTAATTAACCGATTCAATTACGCGCCCAATCCTCCCAATATCATCAACCGTTTCCGATCATTGATGACCGAGTTGGGATACGATTACAACAACACTTCCGAAGATTATACCTCTGGATCTCCCGCAGCCTTGGGCAACTTAATCGGTCGCTATGTGGTCACTATGGGTTTGATTGATGGAGCCAACGAATTCAATAATTATGCTATCCAGTTCTACGCACCCGTAAACCCGCCCCTTACGGTGGCCACTGGTGGTAATAACAGTATTGTAGATCCCAACCGGTGGCAACCATTGAAACTCACCACCGCAATAGATCAGAATGGCAATCCAGTATCCGCAACACAAAAATTTCAAAGCCCAGAATGGGGCAATGTAAGACCATTTGCACTTTCAGAGGCTAATAAAACTACTTATTTTCGCAATAATACGCCTTATTATGTGTATCATGATCCGGGTTCACAACCATTGTTGGATACCGCTAATGGCGGTGGAGGCTCTTCGGAGTACCAGTGGAATTTTGGCTTAACTTCTGTTTGGTCAAGCCACCATACCACCACCGATGGCGTCATGTGGGATATTTCGCCACGTTCCATCGGGAATGTACAGTCCTACCCAACAACGCTTGCAGAATACCATGACTTTTACAAATTTGAGGGCGGCGGTGACATCGGTACAGGCCGAACAATCAATCCAAGAACAGGCCAACCCTACGCTCCACAAATGGTACCACGTGGAGATTACACCCGAGTATTGGCGCAATATTGGGCCGATGGTCCAAGTTCTGAAACCCCACCTGGACACTGGTTTGCGATCACAAATAAAGTGAGTGATTCTCCGCTTTTGGTGAAAAAGTTCAATGGCAAAGGCCCTGTTTTGGCAAATTTAGAGTGGGATGTTAAAGCGTACTTGACCCTAGGTGGCGCAGTGCACGATGCTGCTATTTCGGCTTGGGGTATTAAAGGTTGGTACGATGGAGTACGTCCTATATCGGCCATTCGGTATTTGGCCAAACTAGGCCAAAGTTCTGATCCCACACAAATATCTTATCATCCTGCTGGTATTCAGCTGGTGCCGGGCTACATTGAGTTGGTATTGGCAGGTGATCCATTGGCAGGGTCACAAGGACAAAATATTGGAAAAATAAAATTGAACACTTGGAGAGGTAATGCCTACATTGTAAATCCTATTTTTGATGTTGCTGGAGTAGGCTGGATTTTAGCCGATTTTTGGGAGCCTTATCAACGAGCAACTTTTGTAACGCCACCATTTGGTGGTTACATATCAGGGCATTCTACTTACTCTAGTGCGGCGGCAGAAGTTTTAACCATGCTCACTGGCGATCCTTATTTCCCCGGAGGAATGGGTGCTTTCAATATAGCGGCCAATAGTGGATTTTTAGGTTTAGAACAAGGTCCCAGCATGGATGTCACCCTACAATGGGCTACTTATCGCGATGCCTCGGATCAGACGAGTCTTTCTAGGATCTGGGGAGGCATACACCCTCCTTTCGACGATATTCCGGGTCGTATTATTGGCAAAGAAGTTGGTAAAGATGCCTTTTCCCTCGCACGTTCGTTTTTTTATAAAGATATAGATGGAGATGGATATTTTTCCTACGAAGATTGTGATGATTCAGACCTCCACATATATCCCAATGCACCAGAATTGTGCGATAATATTGACAACAATTGTGATGGACAAGTTGACGAAGGACTGATCATAAACAATTACTACGCCGATGCAGATGGAGATGGGTTTGGTAATGCTGCGACAGCCGTTTCTAGTTGTCAAAGCATGGCACCAATGGGCTTTGTAGCCAATAGCCTTGATTGCGACGATCAAGATACCCTCACCAATCCAGCCGCACCAGAACGCTGCGATGGGATTGACAATAACTGCAATGGACTGGCAGATGATGGTATTGCTTTTTATGATTATTACTTAGATGGAGACGGAGACGGATTCGGCACTGCTGCCAATGCAATCAATGTTTGCGATGAAAATATCCCAACTGGATATGTAACCAATAACCAAGATTGTGATGACCAAGATGCACTCATCAATCCTGATGCCGCAGAGTTGTGTGACACTATTGATAATAATTGCAATGGAATGATTGATGATGGAATCGTTGTCTATAATTATTATGAGGATAATGATGGTGATGGGTACGGATCTATAATCAATGTGATCACCTCTTGCAATGGCATTACTCCTGTTGGATACGTTGTGATAGGCATGGATTGTGATGATGAAAACGCAGTGGTTAATCCGGGCAGCCCAGACATATGTGATGGCCTTGACAACGATTGCAATGGACAGGCCGACGATCAGCCACCTATATACGAACAGTATTTGGATGCTGATGGGGACGGATTTGGTAGTTATTTTATTCGCATAGATACCTGCGCAAGTACGCTGACAGGATTTGTCCTTAATAATCTGGATTGCAACGACAATGCCGCATTGATCAACCCTATTGCACTAGAAATAGTGGATGGTTTTGATAATGATTGCAATGGTGACATAGATGATGTTTCTGGGGTGTCAGACCTAATTCCATCGCTCAAAATATTCCCGAATCCAGTAACCCATAGCCTCAACCTTATTTGGGAGGGCGGTACCGCGCTACAGGTAGCAGTATATAATAGTGCTGGTATTTTGAGCCTTGAGAAGACGATGGAGAGTAGCGCAACGGGACTTGTACTTGATTTCAGTGGCTACACTGCGGGTTTGTACTTTGTAAAAATCATGGATACCCAGCGCAGCCAATACATATTACGGCGAGTGGTGAAGTTGTAATCGTAACTAAGCGTTCCTTGCTGTTTTACAAGGCTCATACTGAGTGTAAGATAGCAAGGAACGCATCTATAAAGGGTAAAGGGAATACAGGATCAATTGTCAAAACTGCCTTATTTGACCCCCTTTTTCTTATGTCGCCCAAATTCATAGCCCAATGCAAAAGAAACATTGTCTCGGGCAAAATTGTAAGCACCAGTGGGGCTAAAGAAATTATTTGAATGCACCCGTACTGTAAATGGGGTGAAATGCAGCCCTATCATAAATCCGAGTTCAGGGATATAGAACTGTGTTTTATTTTCAATTTTTTTAATATGTGCAAACTCTTGTTCAGAGACAGAGGCATCTACATCTCCACCCAACAGCCGAACTTGAGTAAATCGAAACGAGATACCTCCAATAATATTATCAGATCTGTTAAATACAATACTAGGTTGGATAAACGACTTTACAAATCGCAATTGGGAAATTCGGTTTAGATTATGCCGATTATATACGCTTACATACCCACCTCCGATTAATAATTGTGCAATAGTACCTGACTGTTGCTGCTTATGAAAGCCTATCCCCCCCTCCGTTATCCAAATATTGTTGCCAATTTGTTTTTTAATACGGGCTTTGTTGTACCCAGAACTTAGAAAATTGCTAAACCCAGAAATATACTTGCGAAAAGCATAAGCAGCCTGCACTTCAACCCCGGTTTGTTGTTTAATGAAAGGCATGGCTATCAAAAAACTGCCTTCCCCTTTATTGGCTATAAAATGCATAGATTGTGAAGTAGTCCCGTAGTAGAAATGTTGAGATTGTGCTCCTGAGATCAGGAAGCAAATCAATACACCCGTCAAAATAAATCTAAAGAACGTGAATGTGGTTACTTGAATTTTTATGTATTTCATGAGTACTAGTCGTTTTTTGATTTTTTAATATCTTGAATATTGATACCAAAACTCATACCAGCATAAGTACGTGCAAAGTGCAGGCTTTCTACTGACGTATCGGTGAGCATACTCAAGTGAAATTTCAGCATTAGGAGGCGATACCTTGCTCCAAAACTGAGGCCTAATTCTGGGAAAACAATAGTCGTTTTTTCTTCTATGGCTTTGATAGCCTCGAACTCGTCTGCATGATCTGCGCTCAGCCTCAAATCCACCGTTCCATCCAAATACCTCAGGCGATTGATCCTAATGGCCATGCCCACATCAGCCCAAGCATACCGAAAAGCAATGGTGGGCTGAATAAAGGTGCGCTCAAACCTCAGATTAGTCAAAATATCGGCACCATAGTTATTTTTGGCAAATCCTTTTCCGTATCCTCCAAAAATGGATGCAGAGCCATTAGCAAATGGTAAATAACCTCCCAAGGCAAATTCCGTCAATCGGCCATTCCCACTTTGTTGGGAAGCGGAGACAGAAGTTTGAGCATTTTCGCTAACCTTCGACTTAACATTGAAATAATTAAACATGACAGCCACATGTTTGATTGGGCTATAGACGGCGTGTATTTCGGAGCCACTGAATTCGTCACCGCTGCCCACACCGCCCAAGATGGTTGCATCGTGTTGTTCGGTCAAGTAAGGCGTTTGTACGGTATTGGGGGCATAATAGTGGTGCGTACAAGAAGCACAACATAATAGTAAAAATATATATTTCATATTATAAGTGGACAAAACTGCAAAAAAAATGCCTATCGGCCGGAAAAACCGAAACCGATAGGCATCATGTGTACTATTTTAGAGGCGTGATTAATCACGTTTCTAAATGTGTCATTACCGACTATTTGAAAGGATCGGAATAACGCTTATCATCAATCAATTTTTGATCTTTGAGCGTGCTTAAGAAAGCAACGAGGTCATCTTTTTCGCCTTGCGTGTAGTTAAATTGCTTAGCGGTTCCGTTAGCATTTTTTAGGAGCGAACCCAAGTTTGGGGTGTTTTTTACATTGGTGCTATAGTGATCCAGCACTTCATATAAAGTACTGAACCGGCCATCGTGCATGTAAGGGGCAGTAAGCGTAATATTGCGCAAAGTAGGTACTTTGAAAGTACCTTCGTCTTGGTTGAAATTAGTCACTTTACCAACACCACGATCAGCAGAAGTTTCGTCAAGGCCATTGCTGGAATTGAACAATATTGGACGACCAGAATTGGCACTGTGACAACCTGCACAGTCACTGATGTATTGATTAAGACCCCTCAATTCGCTGGCATTGAAATCACCAAAAGCAGTGATATTACTACTATTAGTGCCAAATGAATTAAGAAAGCCATCGTAAGTGTTAGCAGCGTCATCAAAACGGCTATTGAAAGACCCCAAAGAGTTGATGAAGTTGGCAATGGCCTCATTGACACGATCTTGAGATATATTACCATCACCAAATGCTTTTTTAAGAAGCGGCTGATAATAAGGAAGGCTTTGAACCATTTGAGCCACCTCTGCCATGTGCATATCCATTTCGTCTGGATTGGTCAATGATGCACGGTTTTGATCGGCGGCTGTCTCGGCACGATTGTCCCAGAAGAAACGAATACCCGATGGGCCATTCAAATCTGTACCATAGTAAGCAGAGAAGTTGGCTACTGAAGCCAAAGCGATCGAATTGCGCGTGCCAGCACGGTCAAATACGCCTGTACTGACGGCTTTATCGTCGCTAAATCCAATTTCCTGTTTGTGGCAACTGGCACAAGAGATCTTACCATCTTTAGAAAGTTTCTTGTCATAAAACAATACGCGACCCAAAATGGCTTTGTCGCGTTCAACCGGACGGGCAGTCAAACCAACCTTTTGTAAGTGTGCTGGTAGGGATACTGCGTAGTGGTCGGGCTCTTCAGGGAGATTGAGCGACTGGTTCAATACTGCAGTCTCCTCCGGAGAATAATAGAAGTAGGTGATGTCTGCTTTTTCTTTACAAGCAAAGGCAAGCAATAAAACCGTGAAAGCGAAAAAGATTCCGATTTTCCTCATGGCTAAAGTTTAAAGATGTGAAAAAAGTTGAAAAAATGATGTTTGGGTTTGTCCAAAAATATGTTTACAGAATTATGACGCAAAGTTGACGATTTATGTTGCCTCAAAAATTGCATTATTTAATAAAATAGAATATTTTTTTATTAAATGTCAATAAATAATATGTTTTTGCCCTGATAAAGGTACGTATATTTTCTTTGTCATCGCAATGTCATGTTCATATTTTATGAAAAAATTAACACAGCCCTTGCAATAATTGCCCAGTATTCGTATAGACGCAATATTATATGGAAGGGTTGGGACGAATACTGACTTAGTTTCATGTGTGTACCTGGTCTGTGCATTCAAAAAAACTACCATATCCAATTTGCCAATCAAAGTAACAAATGCAACTATTTCAGAAAATCAATCTCCTTTATTTCAGCATCATTCCTATCTTATATCGGTTCACTCGGTATCAATGCTTATTTTACAAAAATTCTATTTTTAAAACGTAACGTATTATGAAAAAAATACCTTTTATCCTGTTTTTGTCTGGGCTAATGGCCATGATGTCCTTCACAAGTGGTGAGCCATCAAAAACGCTGATCATCAAAGCAGGTACTTATGGCAGTTGTGGCTACGTAGATGCCAATAAACAAACTGGAAAGATTGAATTGAAACTACATGAAGACCACACTTTTCAATACACCAACCATATTGGACCGTCAAAAAAGGTGGATATTCAAGGAATTTGGAAAGCAAAAGGGAATAATATTCGGTTGGAAAGTACCGATGGAGGCAAATCTTTCCACCAATCATGGCGCTTAGACTCCAATGAAAAATGCATAAAATCAAGAAAGGGTTTGTATTTTATTCGGCTGTGCAGTTTGGAAGATTGTAAATAAAACTTATAATCTGGCCATCAATAAAAAATGCTCCCCGCTGGCATAATTCTACTTTGTCACTTTTTTCGTCAAAAAAGTAACCCTACTTCAATGGCAACAGCCTGTTATCAATAAAACCATACTAGAATTTGACAACCAATATTCCTGGTTTTTTTAAAGTGACAAAGTAGAAATAAGACCTCAACCTTGTGCCAGCGGTGTCGGGTCAGACCCCCTTTGTCATCACCGTCTTAAAAGCCATCAAGGCATTTTCCGCAATTTTTTTGTTATCAAAGTGTTCCAAACACAGTTGCAACCCTGCGTTACCTATCGCCGCGAGCGATGCTTTGTGCTTTTGAGCACCTTGTATGGTCTCTAACCACTCCTGAGGTGTTTTGGCCAACAGACACGATTGATGGGACACTGCAGGTATGCCCTCCATACCAACTTGGGTTGAAAGTACTACCCTGCCCAAAGCCAATCCTTCTATAATTTTGGCTCGCATACCGCCGCCTGAGAGCAATGGAACGACCATGATAGCGTGTTGGTTCAAAAAATCGCCCGCATCCGGTACTTCTCCATGAAATACGACCCGCTCTACTTTCAAATTTCGAATCCAATCGGGAGCGGTACGACCCGCTATATGAAAAGTGAGGTCTGGAAAAGCGGGTAACAATAGGGGTTTCCATATTTCATCAAGAAACCACCGGAGTCCATCTTGATTGGGCATCCAATCAAGTGATCCGATAAAAGAAAGGCTCAATGGCTTTGAAAAACAATCAAAATCGGGGTGATAATCGCGGCTATCTATACCGATAGGTACTACTATGGCGGGTTTTGAAAAACCCATTGCTGTGAATTGCTGCGCATCGCGCTCGCTCATGCTCATGATAAGGTCATGATCGTTGAGGCATTGTGTTTCAAATAGTTTGAGCCGTGGGGTGATGGTATTCAGGTACCATTTCTTTAATGGATTGGACTGGATAGCTACCCGTTCCCATATTTCATGCTCTACATTGTGCGCTCTTAATACTACTTTTCCCTTACAATGCTGCCTAATGATGGGGATATACGGAGATAGGTATATGGATTCTAGTTGAACAACATCAAAGGGTTCTCTATCCAATACCTCTATCAATTTGGCCGAAAAATCGGCACTCATAAATCGAGCAATATGATATGATTGGCTAGAGAATAAGTTTAAAAGGGCAGGAATAGGCAAAATCCTATTATCAATATTGACTGTTTCTACATTTGTATAATGGTCATAATGATCTGGCAACGTATTGATATCTAACCAATGTTTGCTAGTATTCATAGCAACCAAGGTCACCTCATGACCCAAATCACGGTATGCTTTGGCCAAATAGGTTACAGCAATAGCCTCCCCATCTTTGAGGGGCCACGGAAACTTCTTACACAGTTGTAAAATTCGCATTGGGTTATTCTATCCATTTTTTGGAATCAGCCAATTTACCCAATTGCTCCCAAGTAATCAAAATATCAGTTTCACCAAAAGCATAAGCCGCTACCTCATAAGGGAGGTAATTGACTCGGATTCCTTCTTTGGTTATACAAAAATTGTTGGTCATCGGCAGGTGCTTATTATCGGTATATAGCATGTCTTCCAGTTTTGAATCGGCTCCTTCCTCTTTTTTGGAGGCCACAAAGGCCGATTCGAGCAAGGGCAATAGTGCCACCGTATCTTTCACTACATCGGTAAGCGATACTACCTTGCCTGTATGAAGGTCGTAGGTCTGCAACTTGGTTCCATACATGCCATGTGCACCGCCGGTAAAATAGGCACTGATAGACTCTACGGATAAGAACTTTGGCGACATGAATACCGATTGCCCTTTGGATTCGTAGTAATAAGACATACCTGGTATAGTGCTGCCATCGGATTTGAGCATCGCAAAAAGTTGCTTGGCCATGGTATCAAAAGCCGCTGGGATAGGCGTCGGCGGTGTTCCCTCGTCAAAACTCATAACGGCTTCCTTGGCAATAGCATCATTGATGGATTTCAGGGTCTCTGGATTCACAGAACCCACAAACACTGGATATTCAATGCTCACTTTAGCACAAGTAGAGTCCTTTACGCAATCTTCTGTACTCAACTTGAAGGTAGAGGATGTCAGAACGGGTGCAATATTGGTGGATGGGTTTTGTTGGCAAGCAGACAACAAGATTGCGAATACAAAGAGGACAACAATAGATTTAATATAGTACATTGAATTTTAATATGATTTGGTTATTAAATAATATTTTTCAATTTTTGAATGACAAAATCTACTTCTTGATTGGTATTGTAATGAGAAAATGAAAAGCGGATGCTTTTTCGGTCGGGAGCAGCGCCAATGGCTTCCAATACGTGGCTACCTTTTTCGGAGCCACTGGAGCAAGCACTGCCTCCAGAGGCACTGATCCCAGCAATATCAAGGCTCAACAGCAGCAATTCATTTTTCGGCCCAGGAGGGAAGGAGGTACTCAACACTGTATAAAGGCAATGCCCATCTACATCACCATTGAACTCTATATCAGGAAAATGTGCCGTCAATTGTGATTTCATGTAAGTCCGTACGCTTTGAATATGTGCCATCCGCTCATCTAGTTCTGCATAAGCCAATTCTAAGGCTTTGGCCAACCCTACGATTCCATATACGTTTTCAGTGCCGCCCCTCATATTGCGCTCTTGCGAGCCCCCATCTATAAAAGGCTTGATAGGCGTTTCCGAATTGATATAAATGAATCCGACTCCTTTGGGGCCATGAAATTTGTGGGCTGCACCCGAAATAAAATTCACCCGAGTTTGATTGACACTGATCGGGAAATGTCCCACCGTCTGCACAGTATCTGAATGCAAATACGCGCCATATTGCTTACACAAGGCAGAGACCCGATCCAGATCAATCATGGTACCGATTTCATTGTTGGCATGCATCAAAGAAACCAAAGTCTTTTTTTCGCCTGAACCGACAAGCGCCTGTTCCAAGGTTTCCATATTGATACGGCCAAGGCTATCAACGGCTAACCAAACCACCTCCACTCCATTCACTTGATGTACTGTCTCGATGGCATGAGTGCCACAATGATGCTCGATTGGGCTACTGATAATGCGCTGAACGCCTAAGTCGCGAACCGCACATTTGATGGCCATATTATTGCTTTCAGTACCACCGGAGGTGAAAAATATTTCCCCAATACTGGCACCTATGGCATTGGCCACTGTTTTTCTAGCAGATTCTACTGCAACACGCACACTGCGCCCATCAGCATGAATACTGGAAGGGTTGCCATATTGCCCCCGTAATACAGGCAACATAGCATTGATCACTTCTTCGGAAATAGGGGTAGTAGCGGCATTGTCAAAATAGACACGTTGCATATATGACGTGGGTTGTGATTTACAAGTTATAAAGTTAGTAACAGGTATTATTTCACCGTTACTCAATGAATTTTGTTAGCGCATTTCCTGAATATCAGAAATGATCTTTTTGGCTAAGTTTTGAGCCACTACCATCGAATCACTTTCAGAATAGACCCTGATAATGGGTTCAGTATTGGAGGTTCGGAGGTGTACCCAACCTTGCTCAAAATCAATTTTTAGCCCATCTACAGTATTGACCTGTTCTCTGTGATATTTGGCTTTTAGCCCTTCAAATATTTTGTCAAGGTCAATGTCTGGACTGCGATCAATTTTTGTCTTCGACATATAATACTCCGGGTAGGTTTGGCGGAGGGTAGATATTTGCTTGCCGGAATGAGCCAAATGCGTCAGAAACAAGGCAATACCTACCAACGCATCACGACCGTAGTGTAATTCGGGTAAAATTACGCCTCCATTGCCCTCTCCGCCGATCACGGCATTGGTGGCCTTCATCATCTCTACCACATGGACTTCTCCAACCGCCGAAGCATGGTATTTGTGGCCATATTTAAGGGTTACATCGCGGAGGGCGCGGGTACTTGATAGATTTGATACGGTATTTCCGGGACGCTTAGAGAGGATATAATCGGCTATAGCCACCAACGTATATTCTTCCCCAAAAAGTTCTCCATCTTCGCACATGAATACCAACCGATCTACATCAGGATCCACCGCGATACCTAAGTTTGCTTTTTGAAGACGCACTTCGGTGCTCAATTGCCCCAAGTGTTCTTTGAGTGGCTCCGGATTGTGGGCAAAATGCCCCGTTACTTCGCCATTTAATAATACAACCTTACACCCCAATGCCTCCAAAAGCGGCGGCACTGACAATGCACCCGTAGAGTTGACCGCATCCACTACCACCCGAAAGTTTTTTGCCTTCACAGCAGGTATGTCTATCAAATCTAAGGCTAATATCTGATCAATATGTTTGTTAATGTAGCTATCATCTTGACGATAAGTACCCAATTTATCAACCGTAGCGTATTGAACATTTTTTAAAGTCACCATCTCTAACACTTCTTTTCCGTCAGATCCGCTGATGAATTCGCCCTTGTGGTTCAACAGTTTCAAGGCATTCCACTCCTTTGGATTGTGGCTGGCCGTCAATATAATGCCTCCGCCAGCATTTTCAAGCGGTACTGCTATCTCGACCGTGGGGGTGGTACTCAGCCCCAAATCAACAACATGGATGCCCATGGCGCGCAGGGTATTGACCACCAAACCATTCACAATTTCACCCGAAATACGGCCATCACGGCCTATTACGATGGTATTTTTGCCTGTTTTGTTCACTATCCACTGCCCAAAAGCAGCAGTACACTCTACGATGTCTTGTGGAGTCAAATTATCTCCCGGAAGACCACCAATTGTGCCCCTAAAACCAGAAATAGACTTAATTAATGCCAATGTTCTTCTTTTATGATTAAACTTCTAAAGTTCGCAAAGGTAAGAAACAGGGCAACAATAAGTAGTAAACTCCCAAAATTTATTGAACGAAAAAGCAGCATAGGTGTAATCTATTGCGTTACTTTGCCATTACTAAAACTTATACTAACTTACGCACACCTATGGATCAGCCATATCAAATTGAGGCATCTTCAATCAATTGGGACAGCGCGACCAAAGTCGCCTTCAGGTTTTTCGCCATTTTTTTCATCTTGAGTGTTTTTCCATTTCCGCTGGATATCATTCCATATATCGGTGATTGGGCAAGGATATGCTATAAGTGGATTTGGGATCCGACGGTGCAATGGATGGGCAATCATCTATTGGGCGTAGAAGGCGAAATTGTTGAAAAAATGAGCGGTAGTGGCGACAAACTTTATGATTGGGTGAGTCTATTTGCTACCACCGTGGTAAGTGCATTGGGTTGTTTCGCTTGGTCGGTTATGGATCGCCAAAGAGCTGCTTATCCGCGATTTTATGAGTTTTTGATTATTTTTTTGCGGTATTACTTGGCATTTACGCTCTTTGGATACGGGTTTGCAAAAGTATTTCACAGCCAAATGCCGCCGCCCACTATGTCGCGATTGATGCAACCTTATGGCAACTCGTCGCCTATGGGTTTATTGTGGACTTTCGTAGGGCTTTCAAAAGCATACAGTGCCTATACTGGATGGGCAGAGGTATTGGGTGGTATATTATTGCTGTTCCGCCGCACTACTATGATCGGAGCCTTGGTGACAGCAGTCGTGATGTTCAATGTTATGGTGCTGAACTACTGTTTTGATGTCCCGGTCAAGATCTACTCTACCCTGCTTTGCGCTATGGCGATATTCATTGCTGCGCCCGATATTAAACGGCTATATGACTTCTTTATCAGGCATCGCATGGTGACCAGTAAAACCATCGTATCGTTTTTTAGTAATAGAAAATGGCTGATTGGAGCCACGGTTTTAAAGGTATTATTGATTGGATTTACGCTTTATTCCAATGTTTTTGGTTATTTTGAAATGGATGCAGACGAAAAGCCCCCCTTACACGGCATTTATGATGTCAGTAGTTTCTCAAAAAATGGTCAAATAGTAACACCAGTATTGACAGACTCTACCTATTGGCGAAAACTCATGATTACTTGGCCCGGATTTGCTAGTTTTCGGATGGCTAATGATAGTACAAGAGGCTTTGTTTTTAAGGTTGACACCGCACTGCATACCATTATGATGCACCCTCGTAAGGATACTACCCTCAAAACCACCTTGAACTATACCGTACCAATAGCCGATGAACTAATCATCAATGGGGTATGGAAAGGAGATACGATTCAAGCAAAACTAAAGCGTTTTGATGAATCGAAGTTCTTGCTTACCAATAGGGGGTTTCATTGGATCAATGAGCAGCCATTTAATCGTTAAAAAGGCTTTTCAAAGGGCCTTTATCAAGGCGATTATACCGATACTCATTCGGTATGGTTTTAACGAATGCCTTCATATCATCCCGATACTCAGGTAATGCTGCTACCTGCAATATCATCTTGGTAACCTGTGACTGCACCTGAAGATTATATCCAGACGATTTCAAAACCTTCATAATAGTGGTCTTTAGGTGTGTAACATAATCTTGGGGAAATTGCTCTAACAATTGATTACTATATTCATTCCAAAGGGAAAGATCCCCATAGTTAAAAATATAATTCCGCATTTCTTCAACCATACCCTCTCTTTTCAAAATCTCAAAATGAACACTTGTGTTATTAGCATATTTGTTGGGCTTTGGTGCCGTCAGTTTTAAGTAGATTTTTACACGCTCTTTCCATTGGCTTTCTGACCTATGCTGCTTTTCTAATTCGTAATACTGAAAGTTAGTACAGTTGGTACTGACAAATCTTTCTCCTGCAATTCCAGCCAATGCTTCAGTATCACCGTTTGTCTGATAGGCACGTATATAATAGCTGAGAATTATGACTTCAATATTGGGGATATAATACCGCTGATTTTCGTATTTTTTCCTATTAAAATCTATTTCTTTCAGGATTACAAGTGCTTCATCTATCTTGTTTTGGCCTATTTTCCGCTTCACGTTCATCAAATTAATAAATAATACATCTTTGTGCTCCCCTAATACTTTGTCGGCTTTCTCTGGTGTTTCCAAATCGTTATCATAGAGTCCGATCAAACGCCCAATACAGTGCATCAAATTTGAATTTTCTATATCCCAGTAAGAAATCTTTGATTCACTAATTTTCTTACGAGCAGCCTCTAAGAGTTCGGCTATTTTATCTAGCCGCTTAAGAGAACGGGCAGATTCTACCAAATTTTGGTAGGCAAGCGGCTCAAATTCACTCCCACTATAGGTAGTGACGTAATCCAAGTAGAACGATTGGTATATACTTTCCTTGAGATCAAAAGGCATGGCAGGGTTCTTGACGATCTGGGTACGCAGGTTAAAGCAATTGACTAAAAAGGAATGAAATTTCACTGAACTGGTCTGAATATCATCATTTAGGAGCGTCAATGGTTTCAGAAGTGAGTCCACAATCGTGATGGCTTGCTTCAAATGGCCTTGAGCTTCAGCCTGGGCTGCTTGTTTGTACAATGGAGAAAGGGCAGTGGTAATCTTGGAGGCTTCCGCCCCTGCTAGGTATCGTTTTCGTCCCTTTACCGCGGAAATGGCTTGTTTGATCAGCACTTCGTATTGTTCCGCATTATCGGTGTTGCTATGGGCAAAATAGAGCATGAACTGGCTCTTGAACTCCTTATTCTTGGAAAAAACTTCGGTCAAAAATGCCACTATATCATGACTCTCTAAAGTATCTAACAGGGCTAAAGCAGGGTCTTTTTTAACCTTAGCAGGTTTTTCTAAGGCTTTTTTGGCTTTTTCAGTGGCCGTTTCCTTTTCTTTAGATTTTGGTGCTGCTTTGATTTTCTTTTCGGGCAATCCGTTTTTGATTCCAAATAATACCGCCACCGCATGTACACAAGGGTCGTCGGCCCAACCTTCATCGTCGTGTGCGGCGCACTCGCAATGGATCAGCGACACTTGTTTGCCCTGAAACTGGACACGAACCTTGAGTGCTTGTTTTTTTTCTTCAAAAGTGGCCCTCCAGATACCATCATCACTTGTTTGGAAGGTAGTCAGTTTGCCTGCTCCCGCAAAGGCTTTGCCTTTGTCTATCATATCGGGATCAAGTAAATCCGCAAAGTTACTGAGTGTTAATTCTGACATTTTTATAGATATATCTGACGCAATAGTCTGTTAAAAAAGAGGTAAGTAGCGATGAAATAATAACTGATAAGAAGATGAATTGCTATCTTTGCGATTCTTGCACAAGGAAAATTCACAGATATGAATGTCGAGACATTCACATTCACGAGTGCAATATTAAGCACAATAACTAATTTGGGCAAAGTAAAGTCAAAGATTATTTTCTTGACCAAATTATTTAAAGCAACGAGTAAACAACAATGAAACGACAAATCGCCATTTCAGATATCCACGGATGCAACCAGAGTTTTAAGGCTCTACTTGACCAGGTGGCCTTCTCCAAAGCCGACGAACTCTATTTACTGGGTGACTACGTGGATCGTGGGCCCGACTCTAAAGGAGTGATTGATAGTATCTGGCAAATGCAAAAAGAAGGTTATACGGTGTATTGTCTGATGGGTAATCATGAGCAAATGACCATTCGCGACATGTGGTTGGAGCGTCAGGTGGGTTTTCGTCATGCAGGCGACGAAGACCTCTTGGAAAGTTTCAAGGTGAAGCGCATCACTGAAATTCCCGAAGAATACTTCCTGTGGATGGAAAGTCTGCCCTTATACCTCGAAATACCGGGCTACATACTCGTACACGCCGGATTGAATTTTGAGGGTACTTCCCCTTTTCTCAACGAGGAGGCGCTTACATGGGCGCGCAATTGGTACCATCAAATTGATTACGAATGGCTCGGCGAACGCATTATTGTGCATGGACACACGCCTATTGGGGTAAGGCAGATCAAACACGAGTGGACACTCTTACAACAACAGCGAGTACTCAATATTGACGCGGGGTGCTCTGCAATGGCACGGCCTAGTGCAGGCTTGTGCGCGTTTGATATGCGCGATCAGATTGTGCATTTTGTAGAATGTCTGGATCGGTGACTTGTCCTAAGTGTCGGGGGGGGTCAAACTAACCCCCCCACAAACACCCGACGCACTGATGTGTGGGCCGCGGGATTATCACGCGCCGCCCGCAGCGGTGCAACACGCCGCGCTCTACTTCCGCCGCTTCTTCTCGCCCACTTTGCGCCGCAGCCGGAAGTCGTTCCCGCCGTGGTACGTCACCAGCACTGCCCCGACCCCGCCGTAGTGGTCAAACAAGTCGTCCG
>JANMMZ010000016.1:0-222868 GCA_031373665.1 Saprospiraceae bacterium
CAAGCCAGAAGGCGGTTTGAATGAATTGGGTGAAAAGGCCTGGGCAAAATTTGCCCCAACTAATGACGCACTTCAACAATTAGCCAGTGTAAATGAAACCTGGGCAGATTGGGTAATAAAGTAGATGTCTGCGGTAGAAAAAGCAATTGATTGACTATTAATTAACGGACTACTCTTGCTAATCAAAAAATTAGCAAGAGTAGTCCGTTAAAAATTTGCACTACCTCAGTCCAGATAATAAAATGCCACGAACTAACGCTTCCATGCTAACCGCTCGCTAAACGCGGCGGCATGCAAGGAAGCAACCGTTAAAAAAGTACAATCTTGAAATACGATCCGAAAATTATTGAAGACTATATAAAGGCGATAGATTACTTCTATTTCCAAGATTTTTGTGACCGCCTGCTGAGCACACTATATCCCGATGAATATGTACCCGTTCGAGCAGGAGGATCAAAAGGCGATATGAAAAATGATGGATATTGTTATCTCTCAAGAATTTTCTTTCAAGCCCATGCCACTAGAGGTGAAAGTGCAAAGAAAACAAAAGATAAAATTCAAGAAGACTTAAAAGGCTGTTTAGAAAATTGGAACGACGTAAGAAAATTCGTTTATATAACGAATGATATACTAACAGGAGAAGTAGAGAACTTTATTGATTTATTGCGTCCAAAACACCCAAATATTCAAATTGAAACATGGGGGTATATAAAATTAGTTTCTGAAATCAGTAAACTAACATTATCACAAATTGAGTTTGTTATAGACAGAAAAACTATACCTGAAAATTCATTTACTAATAGTGATTTCATTAGTTCTAAGTTTCTAATAACAGATGTGTTTGACTTCATCAAAGAAATTTCAGAAAATGATTTATCGAATTTTCCTTTTCAAAACCCTTTCCTTCTTGAAAATGGAGTAATTCAATTTCTGCGTGAGTTAGTTGGGCAGCAGCAATACAGACATACAGAGATTGAGAAGTTTGTTGTTCTTAATAAAGATCAATATACCGTTAAATATCCAAATGCTCACATATTACCTGCTCAAAAGAATGAGTATCAATTCTTTTATCATAAGCGCATTCCAACTCGTGAAGAGTTAAAATCAACCACAAGCGGAGACAGGATCTCCCAGTTTCTTTTGAATAATGGTATATCCGAAGAAAGAATTAGTGAAATACTTACATGTTATGAAAGCGAGTGCGGAGGCATAGGTAGATTTGAAGAACTTTATCAATTGCGACCACTTTACGTACAATTTCTTGTAGTCAAAAATATTGCAACCTTTCCGATCAGACTAAAAAGCCTTGAATCTATCTTACATGATGGAGTGCTTTATGAAACAAGCATAGTAGATGAGAGGCACCAGACGTGTTTCCCGGAATTTATTATTGAGCCTTTGCAAAATATTATAATTCCTGTTGGACTTTTCCTGAGTCTATTTCAAAAATTGCCTAAACTTCGACAAGACATTGTAAGTTCAACATACGTTCCAGATCAGGTCCAATATTTAGCATTTGGTTCTATTCAAGAAAATAAGCCAATTGAATTTCTTGGCCCAAGATTAGTCCCTAGAAAAATTACTATTGAATATCAAAAAGAAGAGTTAGAGTATAATATTCATGATTTTTCATTCGAAAAAGTCTATTGGGTTGACAGGCAATGGCAATGCGGCAGTTGTCCTCATCTGTTTTTTATTCAAAATGGTCAATTGAAGTATCAAGGTGAGATTTTTTCTATTAAACCAAATCACATTCAAAAAGAACAAATTTTGATACCGGATATGGTTTCAGAGTTAATAATTGCAGAATTAGAACAAGAGGTAACGTTCATTAATTACCTAAAGAAAAATGAATTAATAATTGAAAATCAGATAGTACTTGAATACGGTCAAGTTTATTCGATTTCGGTATCGCCAAACGACTTTATTGAACTAGAGGGAAAATATGAGTTGGCCGGATTTTCAGATAAGAAATTACCAATTAAAATAAAATACAACCTGATTGAGGGATTTAAAAATGACTATGCTCAACAATCGCTTTCCGAAAACTGCTCCTAAGCGTCACAAATTCGCAAAGCGTCACGTTCACTTCAATTAACAAAAAATGAAGAATAAATATCAATTAAAGGAAAGGGTAAGATTAGTATTGCTGATTCTACTAATAATAGGGTCTCTAAATATTCATTCTCAAACTTTAATTGAACCAATTATGGGATATAATTTCACAAAAAACACCGGATTCTCACAGGATGAATTAATATTGAATGATGTAATTCCTGATAACAATTTTGGAAACAAAAATTTCTTTTTTGGTGGAGGTGTAACCCAATTTATATCTGATAGAATATCGCTCAAAATAATTGGCCAATATGGAAAAAATATGATAAGATATTCAGATACTGGTGTGGTCGGATATACAGATGTCAAATTCAAGAGGCTTGGACTGTCCGCACTTCCATGCTGGAAGATATTAGACAATATAGAATTGGGAATTGGATTAACGTACCATGAATTAAATAGCTTCGAAATTGGCAAAAGGAGAATAGATGTTTGGAATGAATTAGGAAATAGATATAATCAAAAGCAAATAGGCTGGATAACATCCGTGTCATACAATTTTAAATCAATATTGATTAATCTGCGATATACGGAAGCACATTCAAATGGAACATCAGATTATTACTTTATTAAAGAAACAAATGCTATCGAATTATCTTTGGCTTATAGGTTGAAGATTTTCCACCCCATAAAGTTTAATAGAAAAAATGCAAAATGTCCAAAAATAGAAAACTGAAGTGAACAAAGGATCAAACCCATTAATTTAAGGATTTTGCGGTCTCAAAATATAGTTGTACCTTAGTAGGTTTTGCCCAATCCACAGGCAGCCCAATTTGTGAATAGGGTTTTGTTTCAGGTTGTGTCACCACCTATTAATTTTGAGCAGGCTTCGCCCAATATCAGTTATTAAATTAACTTGCTTTTTTCAAAGAATGACCCTATCTTTGCCTCTGCAAGCCGTTTTTATCCAAATGCCTTGGCAAGGCACTCCTAAAACAGCCTTCAATACCAATGAAATGGTGGCTTGGAGGAGGGCAGCATAAATAGACTTTTACTGAATGTAGGTTGGTGAATGCGTTTTTTCACAGTCTGCGTTAAACAAGAATCAATGAAAGGTGAAAAGAAAGTAGACTTCGACTACCAAAGCTGTGAGCAACGATTCGGGGGATTTGCCCAACTGCTCCTCCTCTCCGCCATCCTCATCCTCAACATCACCCTGGCCAACGCACAAAACATATTTGACGCCAGACAATCGGTTATGCTCGAAGCGACCGTACAGGCAGATCCCCCCAAGATTGTATTGAGCTGGGTATTGGATACGGCAAACGGCGGGTACACGATATGGCGAAAAGCCAAATCCGACGCTCAGTGGGGCGATAGCCTGGCCTTTGTCGGGCCGGGCGGCACTTCCTGGGCCGACACTAGCGTCGTTGCCGGCCTTGGTTATGAATATCAGGTATTGAAAAGCCTGCCCGCCTTTCCTTATGGGAACGGCACCCCGAATTTTGGCGCGGGTTATATTTATTCCGGTATTCATCTGCCGCCTACGCATCATCGCGGCGTTTGTCTGGTAGTCATAGACAGTACGTTCAAACAAACGCTTACACCGAAAATCGCTCGTTTATTGGCCGATATCCAGGCAGATGGCTGGCAAACCCAGGCGCTTTACATTGACCGAAATGATCCCGTGCCGACGGTGAAAGCCTACATCAAATTCTGGGCTGAAACGCACCCGGATAACAACCAAACCTTATTGCTTTTCGGACGTGTTCCAGTGCCCTATGCCGGATTCATCGCCCCCGATGGGCACGACGACCATAGAGGCGCATGGCCCTGCGACGGGTTTTATGCCAACCTGGATGGTATCTGGACCGACCAAACCCTCAATGTAACTTCGCCACCCGGCACCCGAAATGACAATACTCCCGGCGATGGAAAATTCGATAACAGTTTTTTCCCCACAGCGATAAAATTGCAGGTCGGACGGGTCGATTTTTCGAACATGACCGCGTTCCCCGAATCCGAGGAACAGCTTTTGCGGCGTTACTTAGACAAAGATCATGCCTGGCGAACCGGCATGATGCCCATGCTGGAACAGGGCTTGGTTGACAATAATTTTCCGGCAGCGCTGGATGGATTCGGGGAAGCCGGCTGGAAAAATTTCACGCCTATGTTCGGTTTTTCCAAGGTCAAAGACCTGCCATACCGCCAAACGCTCGCGAACCAGTCGTACATGTGGTCGTATGGGTGCGGCGGCGGCGGGCCGCAGAGCGCCTCTGATATTTCCAGCACGACGAATTTCACCACCGATTCTTTAAAAACGGCCTTTACCATGATTTTCGGCTCCTATTTTGGCGATTGGGACTACCCGAATAATTTCCTGCGCGGCGCTATTGCCTCCCGGACTTGTTTGGCCAGCACCTGGGGAAACCGCCCTGTCTGGTTTTTGCACCACATGGCCCTCGGCGAACATATCGGATATTCCGCATTGGTCACTATGACCAACCTCGGCCTCCATACGCCCCGTTACTATGGCAGCATGATACATTCCGCCCTCATGGGCGATCCGACCCTGCGCATGCACATGTTCCGGCCGGTTGAAAACCTGCAGGCGAGTCAGGCAGGCCTTCAGGTGCAACTGGACTGGCAAGACCCGGCGAGCGCCCTGGGCTATTTTGTCTATAAAAAAACGCCTGCCGACACTGCCTACCAATTGCTCAACCAGATTCCGCTGACGGCTATGACCTACTTCGATTCCTGTGTCGGGACAGGGTTGATTTCCTATATGGTTCGCAGTGTGGAATTGCGCAGCAGCGCGAGTGGCACGTATTATAACCTCAGCACGGGTGTTTATGCTTCCATTCTAAGTGATCCTACTCCATTTGCCGCGACCGCTGATTTCACTCCGCAGGTCTATTTTGACGCGCTGACAGCCCTGAATACGACGGTCAATGGGCAGTCTTCTCATTGGGATTTTGGGGATGGCGCCACGAGTGCGGCTTTTCAGCCAGATCATTTGTACAGCCAGCCGGGCAATTATATCGTTTGCCTTGTTGCATCGGATGCTTGTTCTGCCGACACCGCTTGTTTGCCAGTAACGATCCTTTCCAGCTTACCCCAGGTAAGCGCTATCCTTGCAGATGCTGTTTGTTTTGGGTCTTCCACGGGGTTTATTGAGTTGCTCACGGCGGGAGGAACGTCAGGCTTGTATTTTTCGTGGTCGGGTTCGCCGGATTCCGGGACAATTGCCCAGCATCTTTTAGCAGGCGATTACACTTGTACCATTACCTCGGAAACCGGCAATAGTGCCGTTTACGGGCCATACACCGTAGGTCAGCCGCCAGCATTGACGCTTAATCCGGTGATTGCGGCAGCGACTCAGGGACAATCGAACGGATCGGTTTCCATCACGCCACAGGGCGGGTGTCTTCCTTATAGTTACGCCTGGAATACGGGGCAAAGCAGCGCCGAAATCCAGGGGCTTGATCCGGGCGTTTATTGTGTTACGGTAACCGACTGCCACCTTTGTTCCGAGGTTTATTGTGCCACGGTTGATCTTGCCAGCAGCCTCAGTGAGCTGCCGGCTTTGAAATCGCATAGGCTCTACCCAAATCCCGTTCATGATAATTTTATCCTGGAACTGAATTTCGACACCTTCCAATCGCTGGAGCTGGACATTATAGACGCTCAAGGCCGCAGGATCGCGCATCAGCAATGTGCCGGAACGGATATCCGGCTACTTTGGAATGTGCGATTTCTGGCGGCGGGGGTGTATCGGCTACGTATTGCCAGTGCGGAAGGGTGTGCGATGCTTGCTTTTATGGTTGGTGAGTAAGTTCAACCTATATGGCAATCGCTGTATATTAACTGTAATGCGCCCCAAAAACTGGACAGTCACAAGCATCAAAATAAGGTGATAAAAAGTACCTTTACAAGGATGAAAAACACCAGTTAAAGATGAAAAGAGTAAACCGTAAACACAGCGCGGATTTCAAATCTAAAGTGGCTATTGAAGCCTTAAAAGAACAAAAAACACTTTCTCAAATATCGGAGCAATACGCACTTCATGCCCCCTAATCTCTACGCGTGTGATCAATATTGTAGGGGCAAAAACGTTCTTATAGACATTTAAAACTTGCTTTTTCAAAGAATGACCCTATCTTTGCCTCTGCAAGGCGTTTTAATTCAGACCGCTCGAAAAGGCGGCTTGAAGACTGCCTTCTACTCAAGGGAGATGGTGGCTTTGGGGATGGCGGCGTAGATAAAAAATCAATCAACTTGGGCTGGTGGGTATATTTTTGCAGTCTGCGTTATGTGCTATGAGAAACTTATAAACAACAATAATAAATGAAATTCAATGATATACTATTAGGCTATGCAATTGGAGATAGTTTCGGAGCAGGAATTGAATTTCAGGATAGAAATTGGATAAAGGAAAATATGGTTTACAATCGTTACCATCGTTTATGCTTGAAAACATTGAAGGGAAAGAATACCTACAGTTGGTTACCAACGAATTTCAGAAATATTTAGATACGCGGGTTAATGCTAATAGGTAGTCCTTGATCTGTTGAGGTCTATTTTAAAGTGAATCTAAACGGTTAAAAAAATGAAAAAACAATTTTACATTACGGTTCTATGGCTGTGTTTGGCACAAATTGTTGGCAAAGTGCAATTTTTTCAACTACATTTTGGCGCACCTGATGGGCAAAGACCGAGCCAAAAGTCTGCATGTGTTGGCCGATGGTACTGTTTTGATGTCGGGTAGTTACGGTATTGCGGGAGTTACTACAAAAAAGCGAGTTTTAAAAGGAAAAAACCTATAAAATATGATCAAACAAGGGAACTTATCCGACAAAATTTGTAATTTTGCCGCGCATAAATTTTACACTCAAAATATACACAGTTATAATGGCTAAAAAACGCATCGCCATCAACGGTTTCGGCCGTATCGGACGCCTAACATTTCGCAACTTGATCAAGAATGACCAAGTTGAAGTGGTTGCTATCAATGACCTCACAGATAACCACACACTGGCACACCTACTCAAATATGACACCATGCACGGTCGTTTCGAGGGTACTATTGCCTCTACTGAAGATTCTATCACTGTAAATGGTCATAAAGTTGCGGCTTTGGCAGTGAGAAACCCAGCTGAACTCCCTTGGAAAGACATGGGTATTGACGTAGTACTGGAATGCACTGGTATTTTCTTGGATCGCGAAAAAGCAGGTTTGCATTTGCAAGCAGGTGCAAAACGCGTAATTTTGTCAGCCCCTCCAAAGGCCGACGACGTACCTACTTTCGTCATTGGTGCCAATCATCAAGACATTAAAGATACGGATACCATCTTATCCAATGCATCTTGTACGACCAACTGCCTCGTGCCACTGATCATGACTTTGGATAAAGCATTTGGGGTAGAACAGTTCTTTATGAACACCATACATGCTTATACATCTGACCAAAACCTACAAGACGGCCCTCACAAGGATCTCCGTCGCGCCCGCGCTGCAGCCCAAAACATTGTACCTACTAGTACGGGTGCCGCTAAAGCCGTTGTATTGGTTGCGCCACACTTGAAAGGTAAAATCGCAGCGCACTCTATGCGTGTACCAGTAGCCACTGGCTCAATCACTGACGTAGTAGCCACCTTGAAAAAAGCAGTAACCGTGGAAGAAGTCAACGCCGCCTTTAAAACAGTGGCCGATGGCCATCTTAAAGGTATCTTAGAGTACAATACCGACGAAATCGTATCTGGCGATATCGTTCGCAATACGCACTCCTGCATTTTTGATGCACCACTGACTCAGGTCAATGGCAATACTTGCCGCGTGGTAGGTTGGTATGACAACGAAGCCGGATACTCTGCCCGTTTGGCTGATTTGTGCGCGATGGTTTAACAGTCTTTACAGTGAGCAGTTAACAGTGAACAGTAATCAGTTAGCAGTGTACACTGCGAGGACACCACGACGGGCACTGCTTACTGTTCACTGCTAACTGATTACTGTTAACTGAAATCGGCTCAATTGATAAACTGAAATTTTTTATGAAATTATCCTTCAAAGATAAAAAAGCCCTTGTTCGGGTGGACTTCAACGTGCCTTTGGACAAGGAATACAATATTACAGACGATACCCGCATCCGCGAAGCACTGCCTACCATCCAGCATATACTGAAAGATGGTGGTTCGGCCATTCTGATGTCACACTTGGGTCGCCCAATGGAAAAATTGAATGCTGATGGCAGCATCAACCGAGAAAAATTCACCCTCAACCACTTGGTGAAATACCTCAAGAAGAAGCTAAAGACCAAGGTTTATTTTGCCGATGATTGCGTTGGTAAAAGTGCCGTCAAAAAAGCCGCCGCTTTAAAATCTGGAGAAGTATTACTTTTAGAGAATACCCGTTTTTATAGCGAAGAAGAAAAAGGCGATCCCGAATTCGCCAAAAAACTGGCCGCACTCGGCGATATCTATGTCAATGATGCCTTTGGAACCGCACACCGCGCCCATGCCAGCACTACGATAGTGGCCAACTATTTCGATGCCAACCACAAGACCTTTGGTCTTTTGATGGATCGCGAAATCGAAAATGCCAATCGCGCCATGAAAAATCCGGCAAAACCAGTCACTTGTATCACTGGTGGATCCAAAGTAAGCGATAAAATATTGCTACTAGAAACCTTCCTTGACTACGCCGACAATATTATTATAGGTGGTGCTATGGCATATACCTTCTTTTTGGCTAAAAAAGGTAAGGTTGGTAACTCACTGGTAGAAGCAGATCGCGTAAGTACTGCCAAAGATTTTTTGAAAAAAGCCAAAGATGCAGGCGTAAAAGTATTGTTACCGAAAGATTCTGTTTGCGGAGATAAATTTGCAGCAGATGCCAAAGTACAAGTCACCCTGAGCCATCAAATACCAGATGGATGGATGGGACTTGATATTGGCCCGGCAGCAGCGCGACAATTTGCCGGAGTAATCCGCAAAAGCAAAACCATTATTTGGAATGGCCCAATGGGTGTTTTTGAAATGGAGGCCTTTGCAGATGGTACTAAAATAGTAGCCAAAGCCGTAGCAGCAGCCACTAAAAATGGCGCATTTAGCATGGTAGGTGGTGGCGATTCGGTCGCTGCGGTCAACCAACTCAAATTAAATAAAAAAATTAGTTTCATCAGCACAGGCGGTGGTGCCATGCTGGAATATTTGGAGGGCAAGGAACTGCCCGGAATCAAGGCCATTGCCCCAAAATAAGGTTTTATACCTAATACATTGGCAATGATCTTTTCGTATTGAACTAAACAAAAAGAGATGCAAGAATCGAGAATTATCTCCATTAACATTGAAGAGGAACTCAAAACCGCGTATATAGATTATTCTATGTCCGTTATTGTTTCGCGTGCACTACCAGACGTACGCGATGGCTTGAAACCCGTACATAGGCGCGTATTATATGGTATGCTTGATTTGGGACTTTCTTATAACAAGACCTACAAAAAATCAGCACGAATCGTGGGTGAAGTATTGGGTAAATACCATCCACACGGCGACAGTTCTGTATATGATGCGATGGTTCGTATGGCTCAAGAATGGAGCCTTCGCTATCCTTTAGTAGATGGCCAAGGTAACTTTGGTTCTATGGATGGTGATAGCCCTGCGGCTATGCGTTACACCGAAGCAAGGTTACGCCGTATCACGGAGGAAATCGTCGGTGATATTGACAAGGATACCGTAGATTTTCAATTAAATTTTGACGACTCCTTACAAGAGCCATCGGTAATGCCTTCCAAATTGCCCAACTTGCTTATCAATGGAGCATCGGGTATTGCTGTAGGAATGGCTACCAACATGATGCCACATCATTTAGGCGATGTGTGCAAAGCCGTGATTGCTACGGTTGACAATCCAGATATTGACATTGAAGAGTTGATTGAAATCGTCAAAGCACCTGATTTTCCGACTGGAGGCATTATTTTTGGCCTAACAGGTGTTAGAGAAGGATACAGGACGGGTAGAGGCCGAGTAGTAGTACGGGCAAAAACAGAGATAGAAACCGACGATAAAGGACGCGAAAGCATCATTATCACGGAAATACCTTATCAGGTCAATAAGGCCATGTTGATTTCAAAAATTGCCGATTTGGTCAATGAGAAAAAAATACTAGGTGTTTCAGATGTAGGCGACCAATCCAACCGTGAAGGGGTGCGGGTGGTGATCGAAATCAAACGCGATGCAGCAGCCAATGTTATTTTGAGCCAATTATTCAAATTAACACCCTTGCAGACCAGCTACGGAATCAATAATATTGCCTTGGTCAATGGCCGTCCGCGTACATTGAGCCTAAAAGATTTGATTGTTGAGTTCGTTAAATTTCGCCTCAATGTTATTGTTAGGCGCACCAACTTTGAATTACGCAAAGCAGAAGAACGTGCACACATATTAGAAGGTTTGCTCATCGCACTAGATCACCTAGATGCGGTCATTAAACTCATCCGTGCCTCCAAAGATGCGGAGGAAGCGAGAGAAGGTTTGATGTCAAATTTTGGGTTGAGCGAATTGCAAGCCAAAGCCATTTTGGCGATGCGCTTACAGCAACTGACCGGACTAGAGCGCGACAAAGTACGCCTAGAATATGATGAATTGCAGCGAAGGATCAATGAATATAAGGCTATTCTGGCTGATGAGCAACTTAGAAGAGACATCGTGAAGCAGGAAACGTTGGATATTGCCACACGTTTCGATGACCAGCGCCGCACGGCTATTGAGTTGAATGAAGCCGATATTAGCATAGAAGACTTGATCGAAGATGAAGAGGTGGTGATCACGATTAGCCATGCTGGCTATATCAAGCGTACACCTATTTCTGAATATAGATCTCAAGGGCGCGGTGGTCGTGGCGCACAAGGTGTCCGCACCCGTGGCGAAGACTTTGTAGAGCACATGTTTACAGCTACTACCCACCAAACACTGTTGCTTTTCACCGAAAGTGGCCGTTGTTTCTGGTTGAAAGTATATGAGGTACCAGAAGGTGCCAAGGCTACTGGTGGCCGTGTCATTCAGAATTTGCTAAACTTGCCCAAGGAGGACAAGGTAAAAGCCTTTATTATTGTAAAAAATCTCAGCGATGAGGAGTTTATCAATAATCACTATATTGTATTCTGCACCAAAAAAGGACAAATTAAAAAGACCCTTTTGGAGGAGTACTCACGTCCGCGCCAAGGTGGTATCAATGCGATAGGCATTAATGACGACGACAATTTGATCGAAGCCAAATTGACCAATGGCAAAAACGAAATCATCGTGGCGGTACAAAGTGGCCGCGCTATTCGTTTCAATGAGGAAGATGTGCGCCCTATGGGCAGGACAGCCTCTGGTGTGCGTGGCATACGAGTGGCTGAAAACGATACCGTAGTCGGGATGGTTTGTGTAGATCCTGCCGATGAAACTAGCACCATCATGGTGGTTTCAGAAAAAGGAATGGGTAAACGCTCTGCCTTAGATGAATACCGTACCCAAAGTCGTGGTGGCAAGGGTATCAAAACCATTAATATCACCGACAAAACAGGACACTTGGTTGCGATTAAGACCGTAGCAGACGGAGAAGACTTGATGATTACCACCACAAGTGGTGTGACGATTAGGACTTCAACTGATGAACTGCGGATCATGGGTCGTGCCACCCAAGGGGTTCGTTTGATCCGTCTGGACGGTAAAGACAACATTGCCGATGTAACCGTGGTAGCAGCAGCACCTGAAGAACTACTGATAGGCGATGTACCAGAAGGCACTACACCCGAAGAACTAATAGGCGATGTACCAGAAGGTACTACACCCGAAGACGGAACGGTAACAACAGAAGAATAAAAACCGTGATAAAAGCCATTAACATTCTGTTGTTAGACTTATGCTACAATTTACGTCAACAGTTCAACGATAACAATTATCATTTATAACACATTAATATTGTTCATTACAATGAAAAAAGTCCTTTTCTCCCTTTTGGGTATTTTATTGATAACCAATCTTACCATTGCACAGGAAGACGCTGCAAAATTGGCGAAACAAGCAGGTAAGGCATTGACCAGTTACAACATGGACTCCAAAGGCAACAAAGCCAAATTGGATGAAGCCATTCAGAAAATTGAGGAAGCATTAAAATCACCAGAAGTACAGGCCGATGCAGGTGCTTGGATCACCAAGGGTGACATCTTTTATAAGCGACTAGAAGTAGATGCTACGATGCGGATGTTGGACCCCAAGGCTCCTTTCACAGGCGACAACGATGCATTGGTTGCATTTGAGGCTTATAAAAAGGCTTTGGAAACTCCAACAGCGAAGAAGTTTGAGAAATCAGATGCTATAAAAGGCATCAAAATGTGTCAAGGTCACTTGATTAATATGGGTGCTGCTAAGTTTGAAAAGGCTGAGTACGACAAAACATTCAAATCGTTTGAAGCCTCCTTGATGGCGCATGATATACTCAAAGCCAATAAAGAAGAAAGTGTATTGTCGGATGATGTGAAATATGAAGAGCAGATGTTTTATACCGCAATAGCGGCGCAAAGCGCAAACATGACCGCTGAATCTGCTAAGTACTATGAAATTCTGTACAAGAATAAATCGGTTAGACCAACGGTTTATGAGGGTCTTTACAGTGCTAAAATGGCAGCCGGCGATAAAGAAGGTGCTAAGAAAATCTTGGAAGAAGGTCGTGCGAAGTTCCCAGAGGAATCCTCTTTGTTGTTTGCTGAAATCAATGCTTACCTTGCCGATGGCAAGTTGAATGAGTTGACCGACCGCTTGAAGCAGGCGATCAAACAAGAGCCAGGCAATGTAGGACTCTACGTAACATTGGGTAATGTATTTGACAACCTCTATCAAATTTCTATGAAAGATAAGAAAACCGATGAGGCCAATACTTATTTTGAGGAAGCAAAATCATATTACACACAGGCTACTCAAAAAGATCCAAAAAATGTGGATGCTTATTATGCTACAGGTGCTTTGTATTACAACAAAGCAGCCCTCAAGGTAGCAGAATTAAACGCACTGCCAGAAGACTATACTTCCGCAGGTACAAAGCGATTCAATGATATGAAAAAGGAAATGATGGATCTTTTTGATTTGGCATTACCTTCATTCCAGAAGGCAGAAAGCCTTGATCCAAACGACAAGAATACCTTGATCGCTTTGAACGAGATTTATGCCCGCAAGGAAGATGAAGTTTCGTTGGAGTTTAAAAAACGCTTGAATATTATTAACGAGGGCGGTAAAAACCCATCTTCTTATTATAAGCAATAATAGCAATATTATTTAAGGCATAAAGAAAGCCGTTCAGAATTCTGAACGGCTTTCTTTATGCCTTTTCTAAGGTAAAACCAAATGTTGAACCTTTCTCTGGAGTACTTCGGACATTAACCGTTTGTTTGTGGGCCTCTACAATGTGTTTCACAATGGATAACCCCAACCCCGTACCACCTACATCGCGAGACCTGCTTTTATCGGCTCTAAAAAACCGATCAAACACATGATTGAGGTGTTCCTCTGGAATCCCAATTCCGTTGTCGCTCACTTCAACCAATACGTATGACTCCATGTCATAGAAACTGATTTTGGTTGCGCCTCCGTCTTTTCCATACTTGATAGAGTTATGGGTAAGGTTCATTAATACCTGATGAATACTATCTTTGTCTGCACGAACTTTAAAATGTTGACCTGCCCCCTCTTTAAACATTAACTTGATATTGCGATTGGCTGCTCGCATTTCAAGATCACTGAAAACTTCAGTCGCCAATTCATAGATATCAAACTCTGACAGATCCAAAATCATCTGCCCAGCCTCCAACTTATTGATCGTTTCGAGGTCTTCCACAATGGCTTGTAGGCGATCTACATTTTTAGCGGCGCGCTGTAAGTATTGTATATTTACTTCTGGGTCATTGACGGCTCCATCTAAAAGGGTATGAATAAAACCTTGAATATTAAAAATCGGCGTTTTTAACTCGTGGGATACATCGCCAATGAAACGACGGCGATAATTGGCTAACCCTTCTAGTTCTTCCAACTCTTGGTCATGTTTTTCTGACCATGCGCCAACTTCTTTTTCTACATCATCTAATATATTTTGTTGCATGATGATTTTATCAGCCTTGAAGTCAGAAGATAGTTTTTGGCGGTGTATGATCTTATAAATCAATTTGATACGCCTAAAAATATAATATCGAACCCAATAATAAGTAGTGAAATAAACAATGAAAAAAGAAGCCGAACCCGCTAAAACCAAATTTTGCCAAGGCAATACAGCATTACTAGACACGTCAATAAGCACCAACGCCAACGTAATGGACAATGACGCGATGAATGCAACAAAGAAGGCCAATTGTTGCGGCGTTTGATTTTTAAACATAACCTAATACTATCTCAAAACTCAAATTTATATCCAATTCCTTTCATGGTTTTAATATATGTCTCGCCCAGACGCTCCCTAAGTTTTCTAATATGGACATCAATAGTTCTATTACCCACAATAACGTCGGCTCCCCATATTTTATCAAAAATTTCTTCCCGGGTAAACACCCTTCCTGGGCGGGAGGCCAACAACCAAAGTATTTCAAATTCTTTTTTGGGCAATTCTATCGGTCGGTCATTTTTATAGACCAATACTTTTTCTTTGTTAATCACCAGATCTGATAATTGAATAATCAACTGGCTCTCTTCATCTAATTTACCCACCCTGCGTAATAGGGCGTTGATTCTGCTCATCAACACCCTTGGTTTGATAGGCTTGGTTATGTAATCATCCCCACCCACATCTAAGGCTGCAATCTGAGAAAAATCCTCATCACGGGCGGTTAAGAAAGCAATGGGAACATCGTTGTATTCTTTTTTGCTCCGCAATATACGGCAAGTTTCCACACCGTCAAGTTCGGGCATCATAATATCTAAAAGGATGAGATTTGGTTTTTCGCGCTCCGCAACATGCAAAGCATGTTTACCATCTTGAGCCGTTACTACCGTATAACCTTCTTTTTTAAGGTTATATTGAAGAAATTCAATGATATCTGGTTCATCGTCAACAATCAGAATTTTTTTACCCAAAGATGATTCAGTCATAAGTATGTTTGATCTTTTTTGCAAAGGTATGTTAAGTTAGGGATCAACATCTTTTAAACTTGTATTAAAGTTATGTAAAGTTTTTGTAGTTTAGATTACATTTGCATACTTTTGCGTTACTTTGAATCTTTGATAATTGTAATCCATATTATAATGTCTCCCATATTGTACCGATTTTTTGTATTTCTACTGGCGTTTTGTTGCCTAAATGGCATCATAGCCCAACCACGTGCGGTATTGGATACGCTCCAAACTCGAAATGGTGTATTGGCTCAATTGATCCAATCAGAAAGTTATGAGCAAGCCCAAGTAGAAGCCGAAGGCTATAGGGTTTTCTTAAAGCGCAATAATTTGCTTGTTTCGCCACAAGCAGTTAGGCTTATTTCAAAAATATACAAGGCCAATGCTGACGACCGGAGTGCTACCCGATTCCTAGCAGAGGCCGAGTTAGATGCCCGCAAAACGCCAGAGCCTGAAAAAAAAGCAGCATTACTAAAAGTATTGGTCGAAGAATTGAAACGTTGGGAGTTACCAGAGCAGGCACTTGCCGCCCAACAAATGCTTTCCATTGCCCAAGACTCTGCTAATATACGAAGTCGGAGAGCGGAATCAGTATCAAAAGAAAACCGCTTGGATTCGCTCATAGCCTTACGTGAGAAAGAACTGAGTGCCCAAGAAAATTATGTTCAAATAGAGCGCAAAAATGCTTTTTTGATCGGCGGCGCAGCAGGCCTTATTTTTTTATTGATGCTTATTTCTAATTTTAGAAATTCCGATTATTGGCGCAAACAATTAGATAAAAAAGAACTGGAGTGGGATCTGATGCGCACTAATCTGCGCCATGAGGCCGAAGAAAAAGCATTGGTAGAACAAGTACAAGTCGTAGAAGCCATCAAACAAGCAAATGACGTAGTAGCGGTCAATCCATATATGATGTACCATGGGCCTAAACCGGATCAAGTTGCACTATTGATCGAGCCAAACCGTCAGGTAGTCCTTTATTTGAAATCAATATTGTCTGATCGTTTTCAGATAGAGACCGCTGCTACTGCCAATGAAGGTATGCAAATGGTATCTGATATATTGCCCGATTTAGTGGTCTGTGATGCTATTTTGAATGGAAAAACGGGCATTGACGTGGCCCGACAAATCAAACTTTCGGAACGCACCAACCATATTCCAGTGGTTCTGTTGACCGACCGATTTGGCAATGAAGGAAAACTAGATTCTCTTCGTGCTGGATCCGATGCTTGGTTTACACGCCCGGTCATTGATGACGAATTTGATGCCACAGTACAGCGGCTACTCGATGTCAGAAAAGTAAAACATGAGCATTTTTCAAGATTTTTACAATTGTATTTCTCGGATAACCGGATGCAATTGCTTGATCCATTCTTGATCCAAACCATACTGATGGTGGATCAGAACTTGGCAAATCCTGATTTTACAGCCGACGATATTGCCCGAAAACTACAAATGACCAAGACACACTACGTGAAAAAACTCAAGGTTCTTACAGGCAAAGAGCCTGTACAATTGATCCGTGAATTGCGCTTAGAAAAAGCCAAAACCCTGCTGGAAAAACGCGCTGCGACCCCACAAGTGATCTCCGAACTCGTGGGTTTTTCAAGCCCCGGTACTTTCTCTTTGGCATTCAAAGAGTATTTCGGAGAAAACACTTTGTTGCTTTATGCGGGAGGCGGATTGCCTGCTAAGTATTTATAATTTTCAACTTCGTTCTTCCCATACTTGGGCTAGATGAACGATCGTTTCAGCGGCTTTTTGCATATCTTGAACAGAAACCCACTCTTGTTTTGAGTGGAAAGCATGTTCTCCTGCAAAAATATTGGGACAAGGCAATCCCATGAATGACAGCCTTGATCCATCCGTACCGCCCCTAATAGAACTTTGGATAGGGTTGGCAAATCCGGCTCTTTTTAAGGCTTCAATGGCATTATCCACTACTTGTGGATGGCGGCGCAGCACTTTGCCCATATTTCGGTACTGCTCTGATATTTTTACCTCTGCACGGCTATTGGGATAAGGCTTGATGGCCGCGTCAACAATACGCTGAATCAACTTGGCGTGTCGCTTTAGGCCAGCATCGCTGAAATCCCTGATAATTAGTTTAATCGTCGCTTTTTCGATGCTCCCTTCCATATGCACTGGGTGGATGAACCCTTCTTTGGATTCTGTATGTTCAGGACTGAGTTTGTCGGGAAATTTGGCAACGATTTTGGAGGCAATTTTAAGCGCGCTTTCCATTTTACCCTTGGCGAAACCTGGATGCGCCGATACGCCGTGGATGGTAATGACCGCTCCATCGGCACTAAATGTTTCATTTTCTATGCTACCCGCCGTTTCACCATCAATCGTATATCCATATTTTGCGCCTAGTTTTTTCATATCTAATTTGTCCACACCGCGCCCAATTTCCTCATCGGGTGTAAACAAAACTCGAATTTTTCCGTGTTTCAACTGCTTGTTATTCAACAAGATATGCGCAGCATCCATGATGGCAGCCACCCCTGCCTTGTTATCAGCACCCAGCAAAGTAGTGCCGCTGGCCGTGATAAGATCAAAGCCAATTTGGTGTTTTAAATCAGGATGTTCATTCATTTTAATCACCACACTGTGGTCATCAGGCAATACAATATCTTTACCTTGATAGTTTTTATGCACGATGGGTTTTACATCCTTCCCAGAGCAGTCAGGTGAGGTATCCACATGCGAACAAAAACAGATAACGGGTACTTTTTTGTCGGTATTGGCGGGTATGGTGGCATAGACATACCCGTGCTCATCCAAGTGGGCATCCGAAATCCCCATTTCCAGTAACTGGGCCACCAATACGCGGCTCAGGTCTTTTTGTTTTTCAGTGCTGGGCTGGGTGGGGCTATTGGGATCACTTTCAGTATCAATGGTGACGTATTCTAGAAAGCGTTCGAGGGCTGTATGCTTAAAATTTGACATAAAAAACAGTGCGTTATTATTTTACGTATTTAACTTTTACAAAGAATTTGGTATCGGGTGCGGCTATTTTGCGCGCAGCAGCAGGCGACACGACCACTTCTACATTGCGTTCATAACCATCAGGAATACGCCCAATAACCTTAGCATAAACGGTACGATTACCTTGAGGGTTCAGTATTTCCATAGTAGAACCGATCTCTGCTTCCCGATGCAAGGCATAGAGATCATCCTTTTCTTTGCTATCTTTAAGCCAGATACAAACCCCTTGTGAGTCAATCGTTTTTTTGCCTTTTACCTCTGCTTTAAACCTCTTTTTTAACACATCAGATTGTGCTACCTGTCGGACAGGCCGCCATACAGGGTCAATACCTTGAGTCCCCATCCAACCCACAAGTAGAAGTTTCCCCGGCTTAATATCTGTATTTTTTAGTTTATTTCGTTTCATCACCGAATCTATGGGCATGTCAAAGTAGCGTTTGCAAATCTGATATAGATTATCGCCATGCTGTACTACATAATAAATAGGCGTGTTCTTAGAGGCCACAAATTTATCAGTTTTGAACCGCTTGATGGCTTTATTTGGGACAGGAATCATGAGTCGGCTGCCTACCGTCAGGGTAGGCTCAGATCTGAACTCGGGGTTATGCTCATACAACTCCGCCAAACCCAATGCATAGTACTTTGAAATAGAAAAAAGGGTGTGCTTAGGCTTCACAGGGTGCATTAAAAATTTTTTTCCATCATTTACAACCAAAAGTAGGGTATCTTTAGCACTTAATAGTGGCGTACTTTGTTCCTTTGCAGCGGTTTGTGCTTGAGCGGCTGTAATGAATAATAAAAAAAAGTAAATTGGCAGTTGTAGTCTCATATCAATCAATAGTATGTTAGGAATGGTGCTGGAATAAAAGATACAGATTCAGGCTTCAGATTTTGGCCTTAGGTTTCCTGTTTTTTGGCGCGAATAGCCCAGCTATTTAAGTCAAAAAAGAGGGAATCTAAGGCCAAAAGATGTGCATCAATTTGTGCCTTTATTCCAGCACCGTTCCTGATCAAGGCACAAAAGTACAAAAACTTATTCTAATGATCCTCGCAGTAATTCCGGCACGTTATGCATCCACCCGATTTCCGGGCAAACCTTTGGTTGAAATCCAAGGAAAAACCATGATCCATCGCGTGTATGATCAGGTTTCTAAGTCTCAGAAGGTGGATGAAATAGTAGTCGCTACCGATGATGAACGCATATACCAACATGTTATTTCATGGGGTGGAAAGGCTATGATGACCCTCGATTCGCATATTAGTGGCTCTGACCGCTGCGCGGAAGTGGCAGAACACTATCCAAATGCCGAATTTATTTTAAATATTCAAGGCGATGAGCCATTTATTCAGCCTGAACAAATTGATTTATTGATTGAAACCTTACTTTTGCATGACTATGCTGGGATTGCTTCCATCGCGAAGCAAATAACCGATGCAGATACGCTATTTAATCCCAATGTAGTAAAAGTAGTGATGTCTAATCATAGTCATGCCATGTATTTTAGCCGAAACCCCATACCCTTTGTGCGGGGGGAGGCATTAGATACTTGGATTCAAAAAGCCGATTTTTATAAGCACATAGGCTTGTATGGATTCAAAAGAAGGATATTGCTAACCATAGCAACCTTATCGCCGACAGGCTTGGAAATGTGCGAATCATTGGAACAACTGCGGTGGCTTAGTCATGGACTTACGATGGCTATGGGTATCACCACACTAGAAACCATTGGGGTTGACACCCCAGAAGATTTATTGAAATTTTGAAAATAAGCAATCATGTCAAAAAAACGATCCACCAACCCTAGTACTCCTGCCCCAAAAAAGGCACAACCAAGTATTGCCCAAAAAAAAGAAATCATTCCGATGCCTGATTGGAGCGATCTGGCAAACCGCTATGCGACCAAAGCATTGATCGGCATTGTAGTACTCGGTTTTATCCTCAGAATCCTCCATCTGGACGCGCTTTCGCTTTGGATTGATGAATTTGTGCACGTACTCCGAGCCAAAGGCGTGGTAGAAGGCTCAGGGCCATTATTGACCGACGACAACAATGGTATATTGCTGACTGTTACGCTGTTGCCATTTTTTAAGATATTCGGCGACAATGCTTGGATAGCCCGGTTTCCCAGTGTTCTGTTTGGATTGGGTACCGTGTATTTGATGTACCAAATGGGCACTCGCCTCTTCAATCGTTATGTAGGTTTGATCGCCGCTTTTTCAGGTACGATATCATTGTATCTGGTTTTTTGGTCGCGCATTGCGCGAAATTATTCCATATTTGTGTTCTTCTTTTTGCTATTGGGGTGGGTATTCTTCATGGGTTTTGAAGCCGAAAAAAAAGCAAATGGGGATACATTCTGGGATAGACACGGATTATCGCCTAAGTACTTATTATTACTACCAGTGGTGCTGATCGCTTCGTTTTTATCGCACCAACTAACTTTTTTCTTTGCCATCAGCGCAGCGGTTTATATCAGTGGTATGGCAGTGGCTAAAATAGCCAAAGGCGAGCCTGATCGGTTCGCCAATAAGTATTTTTGGGTGGGATGCTTGGCCCTTCCACTCTTATTATTGACGGTGATACCGGGTCTCAATGATCTATTGCGTACACCGTTGTCGTGGGTGCTTAGGCCACAGATAGTCAGTTGGGTATTGCCAGAATCTTCGCGATTATCCGTACTTTGGAATCAGCAACCTTTCACTGCATTTGGGGTGTACCACGGAGTGGTACGCTACGCTCCTACCCTACTCTATTTCCCGGCCATGGCCGGTTTTATAGTTGCTTTTTGGATGAATAAACGGAGTGCGATGTGGTTATTAGCGAGTTTTCTGGTGCCATTTATCCTTATTTCATTCATTTATAGAGAGCCTGCCCTACCCCGATACTTCATTTTTGCAGTCCCGTATTTTTTGATTTCATCTGCTGTATTTTTTGGATGGTTGTGGCAATACATGAGCAAAAATTGGCTTCAATCGGCCTCTAACAATACCAGATATGCAGCACTGTGTATGCCTTTTGCTTTTATTTTGGCTACTGTAAGGTGGGGCGATCTCCAAAAAATAGTATTGGCTCAACAATTGGAAGGACATGTGGCCAATATCAATGTTTCTGCGTACAATTTTACCAATTGGAAACAACCCTGCGATTTTCTCAATGCCAAACGGCAACCGACCGATGTTTTGATGTCAACCGTCACGAGTGCCGCCGAATATTACTTAAAAGCCGATAATGTTTTATGGTTTCGCCAATCGGAATTTAACGTAGAAAAGAAATCCTATATCAATAATCCTGTGGTTGGAGTCGGAAATAGTGCTGCCACTTTTGAAGACCTCAAAAGAACGGTGGAATCCAATCCACGGGGTTGGTTGTTGGCTGATTATTATATTGATAACGTATTTGTGGATGAGCGCGCACGCCAATATGTGCACCAAAACATGTTTTTTTACCCCGAAGCATCGCAAGATGGGAGCGTCATGCTCTTTGGTTGGGACAATAGCCGCCCGAAACCCCAGCAGCAAAACATGGTGCTACAACTAGGCAAAGCCTCCGATAAAATCATATCCAATGAAAAAACACTGAATTTTCCGCCTGAATTGTTTCAATCGCCCAATGGGATCCAGATGATCGTGCGTACCAGCGGTATTGATACCAACAAAGAGGCCATGATGATATTCAATAACGAAAGTGCGGTGTATTTGCCTGTCAATAAAAAAGGAGGACAGGTAGAGACCCAAGTAGTGGATATTCAGCCGGGATGGATCCACCCCGGTCAAAATTTTATTCAGATTGCTTATGATGAGGAGAACATCAAAAGCGATCCGGACAAGGGCTTTAGTTTTTATTATATTGGGTTTAAGGGGAAGTAGTGGGTGAGAGGCGGTTCTGAAATATAGAATCAAAAGATGTGCATCAATTTGTGCCTTTATTTCAGAACCGTTCTCAGGATACTAACACCTAAAGTCTTCTCAAAAAGAACCTATATCGGTCTGCGCGTCCATTCCAATATGAATATTTCGGCTTCTAAGATTGTTATTTCCCGATCCAGATCAATTAGATGAAGGAATATTTCTTCTAATTTTTCTTGTTGCTGGAAAGTGACTTCACCGACCTCTATGGAGCCTTCTTTTTCGATGGTTGCGGCACTCGGAATACCCGGTAGATGTTGGTAGGCTTGTACGTAAGCCTCCACTTGCTCCAAAGGCATGAGTGGATAATTATCGTCAAAAACATAATCGCACCAGCCCCCAGTTTCACAACGTTGTACATAGACCTTATCAGAAATAATACCATTTTTGACGGTCAATAAAGCACCTGATGCAGGCGTAGATGTTCCTATGGCTACACTGCCCGTGCGAGTAGTGTGATGAGAAGTACCACAAGTTTGATGAAAAGACCATTGGCTACACCTAATGGTCGGTCGAATACTCAATAAAAAGGCATCCAACTCCTCATGACAGGTCTCAAATATAACTCCACAGGCGGGATTGGATGGATAATACCCAGAGTACGGAGAACAGTGAGAACTCTGAAGTACTCCATTATTGAAGGTACATACTAAGTCGCCAATAATGACCGTAAATGTGCCAGTCAACACTTGCGTGCAAGGAAAATTACTTATACCTCTAAATAAAAGAAAATTTCCTTGCGAAGAAATATTTACATCATGAATAAGTGGGTAAGTGACATTGTATGGGCTGCCCTCCCCAAAAAACAAGGTTACAGGTATTCCAGCATGTGCCGAGGTCAATTGAATATCGGCAAGATTAAAGTAAAAAGCAATAGACTTAAGGTTACAACTTACGCTCGTAGGACAGACTGAAATAGGAATAGGAGCGTCTTCAACCAACTCACCCCGATGAAATTTATAGATTTTTATAGTACCATCAAGGAATGTTTCTGTTACGGCAAATGTCAGGTCGGGCAAAGAATCATAGCGAAGGTTTTCAAACTTAATTTTTCTAGTCTGTTGCGATGCGATGACAGGGCCGTTGCTGACCTTACCTATGTTGATCCCGTTTCTTGGGTCGTCGGGCATGAAATGAAAATCAAGCGTAACACTGTCCACTCCGACGGGGTTGAAATGACTAGAAAACGTAGTGTTGTTGCGCACTTGAATAGTGATATAGTTACCATCAGAATATGACATTAGCACTGGTGCAAAAGCGATTTGGCCGAATACCAAGGTGCTTTGTACTAAAAACAGTGCAAATATGGTGAATATTACATTATACTTTTTCATAATGATTAATTTTGCTCTAATGAATTTTTAAGATTGGTGAGGTCTTTTTTTAGTTGAATCAGGTGCAGGTATGCTTCTTCTATTTTTTCTTGCTGCGCCACCTTAACTTCCTTGATTTCAAATCCGCCTTCTTTTATGACGCTTGCCTGCGTGATCATGCCCGGCAGACTCTTATGCTTTTTGATGTGTGCTTTTACCACTGGAAGCGGCATCAACTGGTAGGCAGGATCAAATACATAGTCGCACCAGCCACTACAAAGTTCAATCCTCACCTTCTTAGCCAAAATACCACCAGCCACAGCCAAACTATAACCTGACTTACCAATACTAGTGCCAATACAAACATTGCCAGTCCGCTGAATACTACCCTCTTGGCTGCAAGGACTACCTTTCCATTGCTCACAGGAAGGAGGATCATTGTACTCTTTGGTAAGTGCCTCCATCAGGTATTTTTTACAATCCTCATCTTTAAATACATCACAGATAGCATTAGGCCCTGTTACTAGGGTAAGAGTACATCCGCCCACCAATAATCCCGTAGCGTTATACACCTTAAACACATAAGTACTAGGATTCAAATTGGGTATCCACATCAATCCATCACAGTCAATGTTGGATATAGATTGGGTAATAAACTGGTTCTCCCATGTTACAGTAAATGGCGACGTAGCCCCAGTGACAGATATACCGACCACGCCATCAAGGCTGGAGGCAGAAGTGGGTGTTTTGATGACACTGCAAGTGATGGATGGAGGCGGTTCAACTGTATTGGTCTCATTGGGCAATGTCTCTGGGATTGCTATTATCTTTGGATATTGAGTAGTCGCCAAGAGACCCAGTTTTTTTAACTTTCCTTGCGCTATAGTGGTACGCTCATTTAAGACAATCAAGTGCAAAAAGGACTCCTCCACCTTCTGTTGTTGTTCCAAAGCCTGTTCATCCAATGAGAATGCGCCTTGCGCCTCTATCACATCACCAGAGGTACAACCAGGCAAGTGGTGATTTTTACCAATATACGCAGATACTTCTGGGAGGGCCATGAGGCTAAACGTATCCTCAAAGACATAATCGCACCAAGCGGCTTTACAAATTTGCAATTGTTCGGTATAGATATCTCCGTTGACCAGCAGTTTAGGATGAAAATAAGTGCCTGAAGGCAACACTCTGGTCACATAATGTTTGGTACCGATGCTCACGGTGCCTTCTCTCCATATTTCGCCGCTGGTGGTACAGGAGCCGTGCCAGATTTTGCAATCTGCACTAGTGGGCGGCATATAATCTTTAGCATACTCAATGATTTGGTTGATGCAGGTGCCTAATATCTGGCACTTGACGGGTACTTGAGCATAAGACAGGGCGCATCCACCTAAAAGGTGGAATATGGCCACAATAAATATTTTTTTCATGTTTTTTATCTTGATTTTATTTGTCTAATTTAAGACCTTTTTTAACGATCCTGTTTCCATTGCTCGACTTGAGTTCGTAGAGATATACCCCGCTGGGCATATTTGAGCCATCAAACACCGTCTTGTAAACACCGCCCCGAGTGTCTGGTGTCTTTTCTATCACCTTGATGAACTCTCCAAGCGCATTATAGACAGATAAGGTGGCTTCCTGAGCCTCTTCTGAGTTTTCTAATGTGTAAGTCAGTGTCACCTCGCCAGTGAACGGATTGGGCTGTATATCCAAGCCAAATTCGCTGATTGGGGCGATGACTTCTGTACTTCGAGACACTACCAAGGTAGTATCCCCTGGTTTTTCAGGTGGCAGACAGGGATCAATAAAGAGATGGGGGCCAAAGTCGCTGGGACTAGCGACGCTTGGGTGGTTATGTGGGATCAATGCCATTTCAGAACCAGCCATAGATACAATCTCAATATAGTCCTTTGCTCTTATTTGATTATTCCAGTCCATACTCGAACTCCCCAAAGGGCAGGGCAGGGTAATACCTATAGGACTTGCAATTCCAATTTTAATATATGATTTACTTACAAAATCATGGTAGTTAATGGAACAACCATCATAGGAATCACTAGCGTATGCTTGCCCATCGCTGACCATAAAATTTTGAGATGCACTGACGCTTTCATTAGTCACCCAAGCCCCAGATGAAGATTGCGTTTGAGGGCCAAATATTGAGTAGATATCACTTTTTGTAAATGTGACATTGTACCCATGATATGGCTGATAGTCTGCGTATTGATTGTAGATAAATGCCTCAGTAAAAAAATCAGCGATGCACAATGTATTTTGGTAGAGTCCAGTACTGGTTACTAAATTTAATCGCAGTGTACCAGTTCTCGTTTCGTCACCTGGGTTATAGGAAGGAGGTGTCATATTGTATTGAACATCTACATACATAGGAATATTGGCTCCTTCCTGGCCCGGTAATAGATGGAGGTCGAAACTAACATTGAAGCAAACTTCTTCATCACTAACGCAAGGAGGTGTATTATCTATCGTGAAGGAGAGGCTCATCTTGGAATCGGCAATCAGATACTTAATAGATTTATAACCTTTGGTGCAGTCTGTCGAATTTTGCTTCACCATCATAGTAACCTGTGGTTGCGATACCGTAGGTATGAATGTAGCATTGCGTACGGATCGCTTGGCATTATTTCCCGCAGGATTATATTCGATATTTGTGGGAATTATAGGTGACCAAGTAGTAGTCAGTTCTGTACCCGAAGCATATGGATCAGGGGAAGTGATTTTCCCTCCTACATTTGGTCTCCACAACTCTCTTTCCACACCGGCTACGGTAACCCATGTCAAAGGCTCGTAGCCTTGGTGCTTCCATTGACTCCCTATAGTCACTTGAGTGGTTGCTTCGGCGTAGCAGCCACTAACATTATGAATTAGCCTTACTGTAAACGGGTAAGTACCAGCATGTGAAGCCGTAATTTCACTAATCACTAAAATATTAGAGGTTGCACCAGTAGTGAGCCTATCGGGTCTAGGAAAGGTCGGGTAAGACCATTCACACGAGGCTGACGTTGATGCATTGGTTTGTGCAATAATCTCCTTGTACTCACGATTACACAGAGCAATACTAGCGGGTAATGTTACAGAAAGGTCATTATTGTAACCCGTCACACTGACTTCTGCTGATGCTGTGCACTGAGCCGTTCGATCAACTACAACGAGCGTATATGTTATTGCTGGAGAAGGAACATTTTGAATGATGGGATTAAGCGAAAAGATGTCACTTAACAGTAGTAGATGATTTTCATTAGATGTTGTCCAAACATAATCATAATTACCTGATCCTCCAATGTTAGAACCAATAGGACCAAGTGTAGTCGCGCCATTACCGTTACAAGCCAATACTACTGCTGGCATTTGTAGTACAAGAGGAGAGGCTGATACTGTAACCGTCTGAGTTTTTGAACACAAAACAGCACCAGTGGCATCTTTCATATTAACCACCAACTGATAAACCCTCTGCCCAGTTGCAGGAGACTCAAAATATGGAAGCGGATCGTGAATATCTCCAGATTCAAAAGCCAAACTACCCCCAGACGGCGAAACAACAGACCATGTATAGTCAAAAATACCTGTTCCTCCAGTAGCTAACCTATCTGCCTCAAAATATGACCATGTTTTAGGGCAACGACCATATGTTGGCTTTGTAACTACCCTAAATGGGTTTATAGTAAGGCTATTCTGGGTTGTAGCTATTTGATTGGCATTATCAACTGCTTGAAATTTTACGATGACTAATGGATATTCACTTGCTGGCACTGTGGCGAAAAAAGGATGATCTATGTTAACACTTGGGCTTTTATCTGTATTGTCAATGAAAAAATTTTCTAACTCAGCCTCTGGGTGATAAAAATCGAATGCCGTCCATTTATATTGTATTTCTTCAAAAGTATATTGACCTTGCACATAGCCAGTCACTTTGCGTGCGCCACCATTGATAGTAGCAGATAACTTAATACCACAATTCCCTTCTTGATTTGCGACAATATCGCTTACAACTAAAGGAAGTGGTTCTACATATACAATGCAAGGATTGCTTGCGCCGAAAGTGGCATTCCCGCAATTCCCATTAGCGCATGGATTAGAAAAATCATAGGCATTTACACTCAGGCAACCCCAAGGCTTGAAGGATGCATTGCTAGGGTAGGCTAATTCATATATGCAATTATTCGCGAGTGTTAATGCATTTAGTTTGATAACATCATTAATTTCTTGAGGGCAACTAATGTAAGTACTACCTCCTACAAATTGATTGCTCTCTGGGAAAAACAAAGACCAAGTTATCTTGGGTTTACCATTGCAAGGATTGCCCATTCCATGATCTGTTGGTGCACAATAAGTACCTGAACTACTATTAAACGTTATAGTAGATGATGAACCACCCCATTTGATTCTGGATGGCCCCACCAATTTCAATGAATAGGTATTGTTAGGTGGAGGTGGGCTACCTACACAATATGTTTTAGTGCCCTCATAACAGCCTCCGGCCAGATTACAGACTTTTAGGGTGACTGTATGATACCCATCTGTGGCAAAACTATGCTCACATTGTCCATAATATTCATTAATAACAGTGCCATCGCTGAATGTCCAAGTATAATCCAGTGGTGGGTCAAGGGCAAAAAGTGGTGTAATATCGGCTGCCCATGCCAAAAATGAACCCGCCACAATACTACTGTTACAATCATTTCCAGTTGGACTATCTGGAAAATGATTAAAACTCACATCAATATTGGTTTCAATAACTTCTAGCGGGTGGATAGCGGTTACTTGATCTCCCATGGCATCAGTCACAGTGACAAAAACCGTAGCAGTAAAGAAATTTGTACTCTCAGTAAACTTAATATCTTGGGTAGATTGATTTACGCCACTGTTTCCATTAGGGCCAGGAATATATGTTGACCCTCCATTCAATGCCTCCCAAGTATAACTATAGGGTGGCACACCACCTGATATAACCCCTTCAAAAGTTAAGGTTTGGTTGACGACACAGCTACCAGCCCCTTGTATTTCAACACTAAAAGAACTAGTCCCCTCTACGAGTACGGTTTTTATAGCCGTTGCAGTATTCCCGCAATCGTCTGTAACGGTCAATGTCACATCATATTCTCCTGCTACCGTGTAGGAGTAGTCATATTCTACATTGTCTTCTGAACTGGATGAGCTTGTTCCATCGCCAAATTCCCATTTATATTTGAGTGGTGGCGTACCAGTACACAAGCCAGTGGCATCAAATGAAAAATCATACCCGCCTTGAAAAAGTTCTTGAAAATCAGCACTTGGCTCACAATCACAGGCAACAACAGTGTTTTCGGCATCAGAATGGTTTGACCCTCTAAATCCACCAGGGCCAACGCAAACGCCTTTGAATTTAAACTTATACAAGTCATCATTTTCAGTAGTTGTCGCGCTCCAGCCGCTAGGGGTACGATAGGGTAAAACAGGAGCATTTGAACCAGAGTCAGACAATCTAACAATCTTATTATTATCCAAATCTTGACCTGATACATATATTTCATAGAGGTTTTCTGGTTGGAAATAACCACTACTTCCCGTTGAGGAATAATCTATCCAAAAATGTTTACTACTAAATGAACCCGATGATGTACTTGGAATAACCGTACCGTCAGATTTTTTTAAAACTACAGAATAACTTGATAAAGGTTCGCTAACCCAAATGTGTACCCGAACAACTGCATTATTCTGCCATATTCCACTGCTTCCTTCCTGCTCGCTTTTAGTCAATCTATCATTCAGTACTTTCCACTCTGTCTCTTGTAGTAAAGTAGCACCATTGAGTTCAACACGTATCTTCTGCACATGCGGCTTAAAATTATCTATGAATACATTTGAATTATGGCTAACTGTATTGTTTTGCTGTACACCATTGCGTGCATCAGATGTAAAAAAACGAACCGTATATCTTCCATCTGGATAAACAGCATTTATGCTACTAATTGCATTTTGAGTATTATATTGTGTAGTTGCTTCACCTGGGTATGTCTGAGCCGATCCAGATTTATGTTTTGTATTCCAATAACGGTCGTATGGAAGAGCCGTAGAATTTGTAACAAAATATTCAGCGAAGTCAATATTTGGATCGCTTTCATTTCTGATTACATGAATTGCGGACTCATAGGAAGGAGAGTTTGAAAAATTTATATTATTAAAGTTTGGATAGTTGTAAGAATTATCAATCCCCACGATTTGGTATCCAACCACATTAGGGGCTACATCACCATTGTTTCCACAAATTTGTGCAGGTGTATTGCCATCAGGAGCAATATGCACATCATCTACATCAATTTTCATATCTGCAACTCCATACAACTGACGATATACTACGTTAGAAACAGTTATATTTGTAATCAATTCCCTAGTAGTTAGGGTAGCAGCATTTGTAGTTTGGTTTATGATATCTGCACCTATACCACTTCTGTAGTAACCAATTGAGTTTGCGTTTATTGTAGGGAGCGAATTATCCACAAGGTTAGGAAGCGATAAAAGGTGGTTTGGCATATTGAAAAGGCTTGGCATAACATGTACGTGAGCAGCATTAGTAGCCATTTCCCCAATTAAGCCATTAGTGTTTGCCATATCTACATTTGGAGTAATAATAGGATCTATAACAGTATGCCAGTATATAGTATTACCAATTAATATTCTATCATTAAAATCATCTGCTCTATTAATATAATACACAATACCTTGATTATCTATATTATAAACATTTGAATAATTATTTTGGCATCCATTTAGTACAGGTGCTGTTATGTCTACACCCCCATGGTATCTAGGAGGATTTCCTGCCGCCATTGTAAATGTGGTTACAGGCAAATTCGGAAATGGCTCAAAAAGTAATTGAATATTTCCAGATACGTATGGAGAGCGATATTCTCCTGGAGTTCCATATATTTTCCCACGGTGATCAGGGTTTTGATTGGTGTGGACTGGCCAACCCCAGTTAGGAGATACAGATTGGCAAAACATTTCAATCCCTGAAAAAGTAGCCAATAGTAGTACTATTATGAATTTATTTTTTTTCATAGGTATATGCAAATTTATTGGTTACAATTTTTATACTTTTTGAGTCAGTGACAACATGCAATACGTTAAATGGTTCTTTAATAAAATCCAGAATTTCTATATTTTTAGACTTGTAATCAATAATGAAAAACACCGTATTGATATATCGATCGGAAATACTTTTATTCTTTAGCCATTCACTTATCCCAACTATAAATCGATCAGAGTCAATCCAATTCAAATAAGTCATTCTAGTTGGATGATTCCGCAATTGATTGTTTATGCCTAAATCATAAAGCATCTCTATATCTAATGTAGGATAAAACCCACGCTCGGCATCATTTAATACACCGATAAAACTACGCTTAGTTGAATACTTGTAAACTAGTGCTACTAATTTTTTGGATTCAAAATTCCAACATTTATTTATATCAGCATATTCCCAAGATTGGCCATTTATTACGTAGTTTTCCTTCCATAGCAAATTTCCCTCTTTATTGTAGCCACTCAACATAGGAATATTTTGCCCGTTTGCATCTTGCCCTACTGAAAAAAATATGATTGTATTACTTCGATAATGCAACTGCCCAAAAGGCATGGTTAATTTAGAGGTATCACTTTGCTTAACTAATACACTATCTATGCTTAATATAGATAAATTTTCATTAAGTGTAATTTTTTTTACACTATTCCCCTGACTAACAGCAACAGTCGTATTAAGACGATCCGACTCTATGTCGTAATCCAGAAACAATCCACCGTTAAATGGAGAAAATGTAGTGATGAACTTTAAGCGACTGTCAAATCCAACGAAATTATGGTTATACTCTTCTCCTTCTGTCATTAAGATGTATTTGCCTTCATTGATGGGGAAAGCCCCTATATATGGACTTTGGAAAACAAGAGAGTCCAGAACTAATAACGACATGGCATGATAAGCGTACGAACGAAATATTGAAGTGCCTTTAAATTCATCAATTTGTCTGGTGACTATTCTCCCATCGAATATACAGATCATTTCTTCCATAGGAAGAAATAAGTGTTTTTTATTTTTCATGGTTATTATCCCTCCTTGGAAAGCACGCAAACTAATTACTTCTCCACCATGCATATCTTGACGTGTATATTTCGGAATCCCTTCTACTCTCTTATCTAATTTATTATAAAAAAACCTTATGTACTCTTTAAGCACAACGTCAAAAAATATATTTGTAATACTATCTTTGGTTGGGTCAAATACAGCTTGACCAGATTTTTGCCAGTTCGGCTTTAGGTAAAACGAAAAAATATCGTTGGTATCGTTGATAGGCTTGGAAACCTTGGCCAATTCTTGGCCAAAGCATGAAATTCCGATTCCTAAAAGAGACGATAGTATTAAAAAAATAAATTTGAATTTAAACATGATCAAGGAATTAATTAATATGATTAATTATTGTTTATTTGCCGTTTATCTCCCACAAAGGTCAATCCCGTTTGTCTCAAAATTTGAGACAAACAAAAAAAATTTATTTTAGTAAAAATCCTTTTTCGTATCGAGCGAACAGTTCAAAATAAAAGTAAGAATATTTTTCATGTTACGAATATTTTTAGTTTCAACATTTTGATGGTGCAAATATACAGGCCAATCTTTGTTACCGCAAAATATTGATAGATTGTAAAAAACAACCTATCAGGTTGTAAAAATAAACTTATTCTATTTAAAAAAATATATTTTTATTAAAAACAACCTGTATCTTTGCAAACATAAGTCCGTAATACTTTTTACTCAAACCATCTGCACACATGAATTACTATGGAAATGCCATTCGTATGGCTCGTGAACAACGCAAAATATCACAAAAGGCACTATCTATCATCTGTAAAATGAAGCAACAGTATATTAGCAATTTAGAAAATAACCATAAACGAGCATCAGATAAAATCTTGCTCCGTATTTCAAAAGGCGTAAATATGTCACTCGAAGAGTTAAGAAATTTAGATGGTTTGGTACAACATAATTCCGAACAGCAGGGCGGTAATGCGGCCAATGTTATCATTCAACATGGAGATGGCGATACCCACATAGCTTTACAACGCGCATACTCCGAGATTGACTATTGGAAAGAAAGGGCAGCAGAAAATGAAGATTGGAAGCAGCGAGCCATTAAGGCTGAATTACAGTTGGAGATGGCTTCTAAATAATTTTGACATGTTTTAAATTGTTTTGTTGTGAATTATAGGAATCATAAGCCATTTAAGTGTCAGATAGTATTAGAGGATTAAGTGACAACAGTATGACTTGAATCTCTAGTTATTATTTATCTCCCACAAAGGTCAACCCAGTTTGTCTCAAAACTTGAGACAAACCAAAAAAAGATTTATTTTAGTGAAAATTCTTTTTCGTAGAAGTATGAGCGACGCTCTCGGCAGTACCCAAAAATGGCCAGCCTTGAGCATGTATTTGGGAAATAAACACACACAGCCCAAATATAGTTAGATAAATTTTATTCGTTTTCATAGATATAAATTTTATTCGTTTCTAATCTATACTCTACGATTTTTTTATCAATGAGTACAGAACCAAATTTAAGTGGGAATATAGGTTCTGTGGTCTTTTTCTCTCCAGACCACATTAAAATAGAACTGCCACCAAGCGGAAACCCAATCAGGTTTTTGCCTTGTTTGTAAACATAACCTATGACCACATTTGAAAAACTTATTTTTTCTATGAGATTACCACTAAAATCATATACCAAAGTATAGTTATGTATAGGAGTTCCTTCGGCCTTCTCCCAACCCATTAGATATAGTAAGTTGTCGGATACTCCCATGTTAAAGACATGGAAGTTTTCTGCCACTTTAATTTGTATGTCTTTTATGTTATCAAAATTAAGATCACTTATACACCATGAAATAAGGCTTTTATCATGAGCATCCTGATCTGTTAAATGTACTCTATTGTTCTCAAAAAACATTTTACTGTTCGAGCCACAAATAGGTAAATTTGGCTTTAACATCTTTTTGAGTTTAAGATTCGAGTCGTATATACTATATTCAGAATTACACCCTCCCCCCTCTACTGCTGTTGGAATGGTAATGAGTATGGGACTTGAAGGCAAACAACCCTTGTAGATTAAGGACTGAGATTCTCTACTGATACCCACAGAATCAACAAGTAACAAATGACCATTTTTTAAAATGCTATACTTGGAGAGTATATTATGGCCATCTATATATTTAGTCCCCTCATCGAGGGCAGTATCGCCTCTAATAAATTCAAAAAAATAAGCATGAGAATCGTCTATGTATAATAATGCTCTGTAATTTGTATCATCAGGGAGAGTAATCGTATATTTATCCTTATATATAATTTTTTTTGTATATAGTGCATTCGTATCTAAATTCATCCAACCCCTAAGCAGCTGAAAATTTGCTCCATTCGAGCAGAGTCTTGGGGTTACAATTGCCATTGTATTATCATCCATTTCAAAAGAATCTATCAGGACTACTTGCGCACGCAGTGCGTGCATATTTATCTGTACCAATAGAATGATATAAAGTATCCTAAGATACTTATTGTGCAAATATGACATGTTTTAAAGTGTTTTGTTGTGAATTATTATGAATCATAAGCCATTTAAGTGTCAGATAGTATTAGAGGATTAAGTGATAATAGTATGACTTGAATCTCTAGTTATTATTTATCTCCCACAAAGGTCAACCCCGTTTGTCTCAAAACTTGAGACAAACCAAAAAAAGATTTATTTTAGTGAAAATTCTTTTTCGTAGTAATACGAGCGACGCTGTCTACAGTAGCCAATTTCGGCACCAGCGTCTCGTAAGTGATCTAAATAACGGTAAAGAGAAGCACGAGAAATGTCAAGTTGGTCAGCCAAGTCGGTGGCAGAACCGGTAGCGCGACGGCAAATAAGGGCATCCATCCTTTGAAGGAGGCAGCGGTGTTCATGGAATGTCATACAAATTGGTTAATAATGTAAAAAAAGAGCGAACTACATGAGGTGATTGTTTATGTTTTTAAAGACTTCCTGAAAAGACGCTGCAATATATGCCTGAATTTTTAATTTTTGCAACAGACATTGAGCATACGTGCATAATTTTCTAGTATTCGTTCTGGTACTCAAAGAAAACGACATCATTTTTTCCTACAAAAGAAAAGCCCATCCCCGAATAAGATCAGGAATGGGCTTTTTAATAGAAAATACAAATTAGGAACGGCTCTGGAATATGGGGTCAAAAGATGTGCATCAATTTGTACCTTTATTTCGGAACCGTTCCTAAAATGCTTTCGTCACCCCAGGTACTGCACAGGCATACAAACCATCGGCACCGGGCAGTACTTTAGGGGCTGTATTCCAGTCAAATTTCTCAGGTAGCAAATCAATTTGCGAATTGAGCGCGGCATCCCATTCTACCAATTGACCAGAATAGGTAGCCATGCGCCCCATGATGGCTGTAAGGGTGCTTTTTGCCGCATTTTCGGCATCAGCAAACTTGTATTCGCCTTTGGCTATGGCCGCAAACAACTCATCATGCTCTACCTGATAGGGATTCGGATCATTCTTATTATCGTAATCCATGAGTACTTTACCTTTGGCGGAAATAATTTTTCCAGGTGCCGGTGCAGAACCGGCCGTACCATGAAATGCTTCGGTTACACTATCTTTCGTGCCCGGTATTTGGCGGCACTGGCTGAACATGCGCGAACCATCGGCATATTCGTACTCCACCAAATGGTGGTCGTATATTTCACCATAATCTTTACCTATACGTACTTGACGGCCACCGCTGCCATAGGCACGGACGGGGTATGATTGCTTAACCCAGTTGGATACATCTAAGTTATGTACGTGTTGCTCCACAATATGATCGCCACAAAGCCAAGTGAAATAGTACCAATTGTCCATTTGATACTGCATTTCATTTTGCTCAGGTTTTCGTGGGTGTACCCAAAGTGCGCCCATGTTCCAATATACCCTAGAAGCCACCATATCGCCGATGACACCGCTCTGCAATTTATCAACCCACTGCCGATAAATCGTCTGATAGTGCCGCTGTAAGCCCACGACCACGTTCAGTTTATTGCGCTTAGCGGTTTCCGCTGCGGCCAATACCCTTCTGATACCGGGTCCATCTACGGCCACAGGTTTTTCCATGAACACGTGTTTATTTTGCTTGATGGCCTCTTCAAAATGAATGGGGCGAAACCCTGGCGGCGTTGCCAAAATTACTACATCTGCCAAGGCGATTGCCTGTTTGTACCCATCAAAACCCACAAATTTGCGGTCTTCTGGCACGTCTATTCTACTTTTGATGTCGCCCTCTTGTTCAGCGGCTTCTGTAATGAGGTTTTTATGCGCTTCGTCTACTTTCCAACGAAATACGTCGGCCATGGCCACCAACCGCACGTTCTGTTTACTCAAAAGTGCTTGCATCGCAGCACCTGTCCCTCGCCCTCCACAGCCTACGAGTACTATTTTGATGGTGTCATCTGAAAGGCTATGGGCGGCTTGTGCCAGTGGAAGTCCACTGAGCATGGTACCACCACTGATGGCCACGGTTTTTTTGAGAAAATCACGACGGGTGTTCATAAAAAGTTACATTTTTTCGTTAATAAAATATTTAGAATGGACTCTGTAAATCAGGATTATTAATCACTTGTGTATCGGTCAGTGTGTGCAAAAACTTGATAAGTGCGCTTTTATGGTAAGCGGTTAAGGTATTATTGATGGCATTCAAGCCCACCTGATTCAAGAGCGGATCTTCATTAGATACACCTTTACCTTTCAAGGCGTAATTTTCTACTACCTGCTCCAACGTTTGAAAACGTCCATCATGCATATAAGGGGCACTTTTGGCAATATTACGAAGGTTGGGCGAGCGAAATTTACCTTGATCACCCTCTTTGCTGGTGACCTCAAATAATCCTTTATCCGTAAAATTATTCAAAGTCGGAACAGCGTCCAACCCATTGTTAAAATACAGGTTTCCAGAAGTCATGGTCAAAGCACCGTGGCAATGAAAACATTGGGCATCCGGCAAATTGGTGATCCCTGTCTCAACCTGTGCTTCAAAAAACATAGTATATCCATCTAGTTCTTCATCATCAAAAACCATAAAATCCCTCGTTTTTAAAAATTCATCATATTTGGAACTACCGCTGCTCACAATGATCCGCTCAAACTGAGCAATGGCTTTTGCTGCCAACTCTTTGGTCATTTGCGCTCTGGAACTGATCCCAAATGCCTTCCGAAACAAGGTTGGGTACGTGGGGTCTGCTTTCAATTTTTCCATGACATTGGGCCAAGTCGAGTGCATTTCAATTGGGTCTTCTACAGGCAATAAGGCTTGCTCCTCCAAGGTTTTAGCGCGGCCATCCCAAAAGAGGCCGATTTCAGGCCTGATGTAACCAATATTTAGGAGCGACATAGCACTACGCCTTCCGGCAATGCCGTCAATACCTACGGAAACGGGTTTATTATCGGTAAAACTGCCTTGTGGCAAATGACACGAAGCGCAAGACATAGTGCCATCGGCCGATAAAATATTATCATAAAACAGTCTGCGACCCAATTGGACTCCATCTGAAGTCATTGGATTGTCGGCTGGAATTGGCATTTGAGGAAAGTGAGCCGGCTTTTTGATCGTATATACTTGGGGCAGATAAGGAATATTCTCCAAATCGCCCACCACAACAGGCGGCTCTGGATTCATTTTATCACAAGCACTGATGCACACAACGGTCATCAATATGAGCACTGCTATCTTGGATTTGATGTTATTTCTCATGGAGTAATTGAATTATTGGTTGAATGATGTAGCCTGCGAGAAAGCATCCACTACAAACAATGCCACCCTCAAATCAGTCAATGAAGAAGAGGTAGCCGGAGAAGCCTCCATATCATAGGGTGTGCCGTCGGGATTGACAAAAAGTTTCTTTAGGTCAAAAGAAATAGTTCCCGGCTGTCCATTGGCGGCCACTGTGATGGGTTGAGTCAAGGTAATGGTGCGGTATACTGGATCAGAACCTGTGTGATAGATCATCCAATGATCTGACAAACCATTATTATCGGCATCGCCTACGGCTTCTATTTTTGTAAATATGTAACTAGCCCAACCCTGCCAGTATTCGATTTCGCTACTCAAGGGGCTTTCCGCAGGGAATGCATTTGGGCTCTTTCCATTGGATTCAGGGTTCACGCCCAATCCAAACTTAATGGCCTTGTAATTGCCTTCTGGCACTCCACTAAAAGTGAAAGTAGGGGTGGCCGATAAGTTGGTACTAGCAAATGTAGGAAAGAAATTCACATCAATAACATCCTTTAATTTTACTTCCTTATCATTGTCAGTCACCAATGTAATATCAGATATATAACTCCGAAACAGGGTGAAAACCAAAGGGTAATTGTTTATATTGTAAGGATACTCTTTTGATTTTTCCAATTGCGCCCCATCGTAAAGGGCCTTAAAGGTTAGGGTAAAATCGGCCACAGGGCCTTCCTCTAAGCGTTGATCTTTGCAGGCAAAAAAGGACATACTCAAGGCAATAATTGCCAAAAAAGAATATTTATTCATTGTATTTAATTTAGTAAGTAACAGAATGGACGTGTAATGTAGTGCAAAGTTCGCACAATATTACTCAACAACAACAAAACATTTCGTTAGTTGGAGACAATTTTGATATTAAACCCCATTTTGTCTTTTAGTGTCCAATTTTCAGGTATTTCCTTGAGGAACGGTGTCGGAATAACTTTTACTTCTTCTTTATTATCCAAATATCTTGCGGCACCCATTTCTCATTTTCAGGCTTGGGGGCTACATGTTCTAAGATCTCCACATTATGAAACAGTTTTTTCATAAATGCCGTTGGGTGAAATGCCGAAAAAGTCCGGTGTCCCTCTTTTACGTTGCCTCTAATAATCAGTGCGCCATTGTTGTATTTAAGCACTTCGGAATCGGTTAATTTGACTTTAAAATTGTCACCTTGAGTCGTCAAAAACATGATTCCATTGGGTTTAAGGATCCGAAAAAGTTCGCTGTACCAATCAAAATGCAACGGTTCTGATAAATGCGTAAATATTGAAATTCCATAAATCACGTCAAAAAAATCATCCGCATATGGTAGTTTTGCCTCTAACGAATTTTTATTGAATTTTATATCAGGCAGGTTTTTTGAGCACCACTCAATGGATTGTTCATTGTAATCGGTTCCATAATATTCACATCCATTCCCGATGACGGATGGCAGGTGGCGAATCACCCTTCCAGGGCCACAACCCCAATCGAGTATTTTCTTATTGTGTAGGTCAATATGCTTCTCCAAATAATTCGCAATCCATTGAGCAGTACCAATACTTTCTGTATAGTACTTTTTATAATTCAACTGAAAAGACTCATATATCAGGTAATCAGGTGGTAGTTTCACGTCAGGATTACTCTTTTTGAAGTCATTGTTTATCTTTCTGTTATTATGACGCTCCATGTAATAACGAACCCAGTCCGTAAAATAAATCAACCCAAGTTGCCTCAATGCATTTGAAATCTGTCCTCTATTCATCAATGTGTTAGTTTTAGTGCTATTTTTGTGATACGCTTTGCTTGGTGCTCTTTGATGTATTGAAAGTCATTTTGTTTAGATCTTGCCTAAGGTCAAAGTTACGGGTGTTTTGTGATGTGGAGGGTAAAATATTTTTGGGCTTGGGGCAAATTTGAATTTGGGGTGGTGTTAGGGGTAAAACGATTGAAATGTGGAATTTGGGCGTAGGATGGTGTAAAAGGATTGGGAAAAAGTAAAAAATCCGATAAATGATTTAGAGTAATAAAAACTTGACTTATATTTGTGCCAACAAAATATCATAATGTGACCCACTCATACCAAACATCGTACAATCTTGGTTCACACACAATGCGGATACTCGGTCTTTAGGGTATCCGCATTTTTGTTGGGAGTAGTTTGGCGAGCAGTTGCTTGAATCTGGTAATGTTTATTAACTCTAATTTCAGAAATGATATTCTTACTTTCATGTAAGTCACCCGAAGAAAAATGCAAAGAGGATTTTTTGTTATTCTTTGAGAAAGTAGCACAAAAAATATCAACCTTTAATATCAACAAAATGACACAGTATTTAAAAAACATTGAAAATCGCTTTCTGAATCTTACACTTGCAAGTTCTCTTGGGCAGGCAAAGCAAAAAAATACAGAAAATGAAATTGGATTCTACGTTCCAGTTTTAGTTAAAATTATCGAGTTTCTAATATTGTTCCTATTTCTGCCAGTCATTTTAATGCTTTTATGGAAACTATTGGAATATCTTATAATGAGTACGGATTCTAATTTTTTAAAGGAAAATGTTGATCCTAATATGTTTGCAAATATACTTTTAGGAGGGATTAGTACTTTTATAATTAGCACTGCCATTTATGCCAATACTTTGTTCAATAAAGTTCCAAGCAAAATGACAATAATTAAACATCAAAAATATATCTATTTGGAAAGTTCATTAGGAACACTTATAACTGTGCCTATCAATAATGTCAAATCAACACTTGAAAATTCAAGAGTAAAAATTGAATTTGAAAAAGATATTGAGGTTTGGTTAGACCTAAATTTGGAAGATGACAAGAATTTTAATACAGAATTATTGAAATATTTAAGTCTGTCTGATGCAAGTAATTCCTAAATGCCCAAATGCCTTTATAAGATAACAAATAGAAAATGAAAGTTTCAACCACACTTATCGGAAGCATATTTGCCTTTTTATTGGCTACCAGTTGTTGCTGGCTGCCTTTTGTGGCAGTCATACTGGGCGGTGCTGCTGGGTTGACCGCTTTTTCCCAAAAACTCGATGCTTATAGCGGAGTTTTCATGGCAATTGGGGTAATTTTTTTTGGTTATGCAGGATATACTTTTTGGCAAAAACAAAAAAATAGGCCCCCAACAATTACCCTAGAATCAGTCTTGACCTGTCCAAACTGTGGACATCAAAAAAACGAAACCATGCCGACCAATGCCTGCCAATATTTCTATGAATGTGAACAATGTAAAAAAATATTGAAGCCTTTACAGGGTTATTGCTGCGTATATTGCAGTTATGGAAGCGTAAAATGCCCGCCTATTCAAGCAGGTGAAGGCTGTTGTTAAATTTCAGATTAATCATTCAAAAAATAATGAACCACCTATGAAATTAAAAGTAAATGATACGATCAGTATCCAATTAGTGAATGAAACCCATGCACAACCAATTTTTGAGTTAGTCAATAACAACAGACCCCATCTAAGGGAATGGTTGCCCTTTGTTGACAGGATGCAAACCGTTGAATTCGCTGAAAATTTTGTCAAAGGAACCATCCAACGCAACAAAGAGGGTCATGAATTTGCGTTTGTAATTATTGAAAATGACCAACTCATTGGCCGCATCGGCATATATAAAATCGACAACCAAAACAAAATTGGAGAAATTGGCTATTGGTTGGCCGAAAAAATGCAAGGCAGAGGCATCATAACCCAATCGTGTAAAACACTAATTGAATTCTGTTTGAGTGAATTGAACTTAAATCGAATGGAAATAAAGTGCAGCACCGAAAACCTAAAAAGCCAATCCATTCCCCAAAAACTGGGCTTTACCAAAGAAGGGATTATTCGTCAAGGCGAATTAGTGCATGGCAAATTTATTGACCTACAACTGTACTCACTTCTAAAAACCGACGTTGAAAATCTGCATCTGCACAAAAATTAGAAAAAAAACAACCAATTGTTTAATAATAATAAAATCCTACCTACCTTTACCCCCGCATACTTAACTTATTATTAGGTTTTGTGTGATTAATAATCCAATTATAGCGTTTTTACTCACTAATAATAAAAAAATTAGGTAGTATTTGCGCATAAAACCGGTCAATTGCTCACTTTTTGATACTAAAAGTAGGAAGGATTAGTCCTTTGGGCTTACTAAAAAAAAGTGTCTCGATCGAACGGCTTCTAATTTCCCCCCTCTCTTGATTATTTTCGGCATTCTTTTTGCAAGAGTGTTGTAATCATCCCCCTTCGCAAAAATGCCTGTTTAATGGGTTTGTCCCATTAAATATGAAATAGTGCTAATAATCATATGTCGTTTTGACGCTTGGCTGACAATTTTTTTGTTTGCTTGTGTCAAAATAAGGGCTACTTTTGTAGCCATTACTTTTGAATACTAAATAAAAGATGGTGAAGACTCTACTGTCACATTTACGCCTGCTTATTTTTCTTGGACTGTCACTGGGTTATACCACATTGACTGCACAGGATATACATTTTTCTCAATACGGTAATTCACCCATGAACCTTAGCCCCGGCTTAGCAGGTGTCTTCGGTGGAGACATGCGCTTTGCGGCCAACTACCGCAGCCAGTGGCGCAGCGTTCCCGTTCCGTATTCCACATTCGCAGGCAGCGTCGAAAACAAAATTTACTGGAGTAAAGGTAAGTACGACCGTTACCTAACCCTAGGCCTATTGCTTAACCACGACAAACAAGGAAGCCTAAAACTAACCTCCTTACAAGTGGGCATTCCCATCTCTGTTACCTTACCATTGGCTAAAAACAACTTTTTAACAGTAGGTGTAAAACCTGCTTTTGGACAGCGGTCATTTGCCACTGATAAGTTAACCTTCGATGCACAATGGATTGACTGTGTGTTTGATCCAAGTGCCGATATTCGAGAGACTCAGTTATTTGCAAACAACAGCCTAAAATATTTTGACCTCAGTGCCGGCCTCAATTACCGGTGGCAGGCCAATAAGAAACGTACTCGTGTAGATTTTGGTGGCAGTTGGAACCATATCAACCGCCCTAACCACGATTTTTGGTCTTCTGACCTCACCGATCCAGGAAACGTTCGGCTCTATGACAAAAAATCTGCCTACCTGCTTGGTCTTTTCCAAATGTCTGGCAATTTTGACCTAATGGCACAAGGAATTTATCAAAAACAAGGGACTTACACCGAATTAATCTACGGAGGAGGGCTACGTTTGCACTTGAATCAGCAACCATATCGTGAGTTAGCACTTCAGGTAGGGGTGGATTATCGCCATTTCTATCAGGATGCTTTGATCCCACACATTGAGTTGCTTTATCGTACGTGGACCCTTGGCCTTACCTACGATGTCAACATCTGGTCAGATGTAAAATTGGTAACCAATCGTCGTGGAGGCCCAGAACTATCTTTGATTTATAGACTATACCGCGTCAAGCCTTTACCTAAGTTTAAGTCTTGCCCCATTATATAGGCGTATTCTAATCCATATTTAACCGATTTTACCCCTAGCACCATTCATTTAATCAATTTTTTTATTCACAGCCTTTATGAAATACATTTACGGCATATTCATTTTATCAGTTTTATCCTGCGCACTGGCTACCACCGCTGCTGCACAAGGTGCTTTATCTGATAGGGTCAACGAAGATTTTGATCGGGCAGCATCGCTTCCAGCACTCATTCGTGCGGCCGCTGCTTCCTATGAAAATGGAGATTACTATACAGCATTAAAACGGTACGGTCAAATATTACGCGTCGAGCCCTTGAATGTAACAGCCCTAAAAGGATACGGTAGTGCCGCCCTTGGCTTTTCAGCCCTTGACAGTGCTGCTGTGGCATTTCAACGCTTGGTTGACAATAAACTGACTGCACCCGACGGAATGCCATACCTCCAATTGGCTGAGGTAAAATACAGAATGGGGCAATATCAAGAAGCCAAAGACGTATATTATCGGTTTCTTTTCACAGATAAGCCCGCTGGAGCCACCCCCGAAATGATGGATAAGGCTCAAAAAGGAATGGAAGATTGCGACTGGGCATTGGGTCGTCTCAAAAACCCACTACTCGACCAAGAATCGTTCGCCATATTAGATACCGTCAAGATCAATACTAAGAATTACTCAGAATTTTCTCCGTTTCCCGTGGGCGATTCATTGTACTTCTCTGCTTATCGGTTTCCATACAAAAAAGATAAAAATGTTGTCAAACGTGAGTTGATAAAAGTAATGACTGCTACCCCAATGGGTGACACCATTGCGGCCGATTTAGTCAATTTTAACGAAGAAAATACACACACCGCGCATGTGACCTTCAATGAAGCACAAAATACCATGTATTTCTGCAAATGCGAGTATATCAACCTAATAGATATACAGTGTAAAATATATACTAAGAAGAAAAAAGACGATAACACTTGGGGTGATGCTGAAAAATTGCCAGACCACATCAATGTGCCCGGTTATACGACCACAGAACCAAGTATCGCAAAGGTACCTGGTACCAACAATGAGATACTTTATTTTGCTAGCGACATGCCAGGCGGTAAAGGACAGCGCGACATATGGTGCGCCAGCGTGACCAGTGCAGGTTATAGCCAGCCCGAGAACCTGTCATTCAATACCACCGCCGACGATGTTACTCCTTTCTTTCACAATGCAACCAACACCTTATATTATAGTACAGAAGGGTTGCAAACCATGGGCGGATTTGACATATTTAAAACTAAAAAAGTAGGTAACACTTGGGACTCTCCTGATAATATAGGCGCACCTTTTAATTCGGGTGCCAATGATGTTTTTTATGTATTGAACCAGTCCGGCAAGATTGCCTATATGGCTTCTAATCGCCGTGGCGATTTCAATATTTCAGAAGAAGGGTGCTGCTACGACATATATAAGGCAAACTATATCAAGCCACAGATGATCGCCTTTACTTACAACCGTAAAGACCAACGCCTATTGCCTTATACCACCATGACCCTCTACGAATTGGATGCCAATGGCCGTCCAGGGCCAGGGAAAGAAGTAAAAATTGATGAAAGCAGTTCTTCCCGTTTTGATCTGCTTCCAGGCAAAAAATACATGATTCTTGCCCAAAAAGATCGCTTTAGCCCAGATACAGTGCGATTCTCTACACCCAAAACCATTTGGAAAGAAGAGATCGTACAGAATTTATTCTTGACACCAGCCGAAGTAAAGTTGATAGCCACAGTGTATGACCGCGATACCAAACTACCCATTCCTGGTGCTACCGCTCGGCTGGTTGATATAGGACAAATATTGCCTAGCGGCTCTTTTGCTACTGGAAAAGGTGGAGGTCCGCTTGACGTGAAAGAAGCAACCCACCCAGAAGATAATCGTTACGACTATCCATTACAATACGAACATCGATACAAAGTAGTAGCTTCCAAGCCTGGTTACACCATTGATTCTACTGAAACCATTTCCACCGAAGGGCTCAATGGCAATATCGTCATCGAAAAGAAATTATACATCCGCAGAGGCTTAGAGTTTAAGGCTCATGCCTTGAACAATATCAACCGCGATACCCTTCATGGAGTAACTTTTCGTTTATTGGAAATCCCTGATGAAAAATTACAAGAAGAGTTCATCAATCCTTTGGATAAAAACTTCCAAACAACGGTTAGTTTCGACAAACGGTTTATGATCGTAGCCCTCAAAGACGGGTACTCTTCCGATACCGTTGAATTTACTACAAAAAATCTTCCGAAATTAAATTTCCAGTCCATCCAGCGTGAATTGCGCCTGCGGCCTCTGTACCTAAATGCCTACCTGCCTATTCGTCTTTATTATGATAACGATGAGCCTGACAAACGCACCATGGCCAGAACCACCACTAAGGAATACTTGGTAGCCTATCGCGCATATTACAACCGCAAAGCGGAATTTGTTACGCGATATACCAGTATCATCGGATCTGACGAAAAAGTAAGTGCTACGGCCGAACTTGACCAGTTCTTTGAAAAAGAAGTCCGTGGAGGTTGGGAACGCCTGATGCAATTCTCAGAAGTACTATACGAAATGTTGCAACGCGGCGATAAAATTGAGATTACCCTCACTGGTTTTGCCTCACCGCGAGCTGCCAGCGGATACAATCTCAACCTGACTGCCCGTCGTGTATCCAGTGTATTGAACCACTTTTTAATATTTGACGGTGGTATCTATAAATCATATGTACAATCAGGTCAATTGACCATCAAAGAAGCGCCCAAGGGCGATAAAGAAGCACCAACTACCGTCAGCGAAGATATCAAAGACGAGCGCAATTCGATTTACAGTGTACCTGCATCTCGCGAGCGTCGCCTTGAAATCATCGGTGTGGACGTGACCAAATCACAGTTTAAGAATTAGGAAAAATATTGAGAATATTCCTAATCTTCGAATTGAAAACTGATTTTTTTTTTAATCCAGTATATTGTTTTTAATCATAAACGAGGCAAACACTTTGAGCATCCTTGCGGAAGCATTTCTTTTCATGGTAACAATTGAAGAGATGCCTTAATTGGCAAGGGGCTTTTAATCCGTTTTCGTCTTTGTGTTTTTGAACCGTATCTATAATTACAAACATGCATGACTATGAAGTTTCCCCTATTGATGCTTACTATATTTTATAGTTGCATTTTAAACGCTCAAACGCCCAGCGCTTATGAAAACGCCGCAGAATCTGCGGTTAAGTCACGGGATTATTACTCTGCCATGCAGTATTATGGCAAAGTATTAGAAATGGAACCACAACGACTGGAAGTATCGTTTCAATATGCCGATGCTGCTAGAGAGTATGGTGCCTATAGACAGGCCGAGACCTACTATGAGAAAACAGTAGCAGAAGACTATCTGGGAAAATTCCCGGAGGCTACATTCCGTTTGGCAACAACCAAAAAATCATTGGGCAAATACGATGAGGCTATTGACTTGTATCAACGCTACATCGCCAGTGATAAAGTATCGAGCCAGTTTCGTGAATTGGCCAAACAAGATATGGAACAATGTGAATGGGCTTTAGAAAAATTGACCGTTCCAGATGAAAGCATGGTCGTACAACGTTTGTCGGATGAGATCAATACCAATGAATCCGATTTCGGTGCTACCATGTTCAATGGCAAAATGTACTATTCTAGTTTCCGTATGGAAAAATGGGGCGATAAAAATTATCCAGCACGGCCGATTTCAAAAATAATGGAGTCAATTGAAGGCCAAACTGGGCAAAATGCACCGTTTTTAAATTCAGAAAAAAAGCACACAGCACACAGTGCTTTCTCTTTGGATGGGAATGTAATTGTGTTTAATTATTGCGAATATACCGGTATTACGAGTGTCGGATGCGAATTGTACTTCTCTGGAAAGCAATCCAATGGGCAATGGTCGGCTCCAGTGAAACTACCGGCTACAATCAATGCGCCAGATGCAACGGTATCGCAACCAAATGTAAGCATAACCCACGACGGTTATTATGAGTTGTATTTCTCAAGCAATGCTGAAGGAGGCAAGGGTGGACTAGATATTTGGAAAGCCAAATTTTCTGCTGCTGGAAATTTTGGAAAACCTGAAAATCTATCCATCAATACCGAACAAGATGATGCGACACCGTTCTTTGATGCTTCATCACAAACCCTTTATTTTAGTACAAAGGGCTTGTTGACCCTCGGAGGATATGATATATATAAGGTAAATACAGAAAAAGGGCTATTTAAATCGCCGGAACACCTATCTTTCCCGCTGAATAGTAGTTATGATGACCTCTATTTTGCACCCCAAGACAAAGGTGAATGGGCTTATTTTTCTTCCAATCGCTCAGGTTCTAATTTATTGGATGAGAGTGTGTGTTGTTACGATATTTATCAACTCAATTGGAAACCCATCAATTTAGACGCTTCTGCGTTCTCATTGTTGAGTGAAGAACCCTTAGATAAAGTCACGTTTACGGTCACGATAGTAGAGGAAGACGATGATGAGAAAGGTAAAGAAGAGTCGCGGTTTTCACAAGAGAAAAACAATGCAGCGTTTCCTTTGGCAAGGGCTAAAAAATATAGAGTAATTGCTCAAAAAGAAAACTATTTGCCAGATACAACCTATGTAACTACATATATTTATCCGACCGACGGACAACTGAAGAGCAAACTATACTTAGTGCCTAAAATAGATCTTTTAGTCAATACTTTTCATCAGTGGAGTAAAGATCCACTGATGGATGTTCGGATAAGATTGTATGAGTTGCCTAATGTAATAGCCGATGAAAAAGAGACCGGGGAAAAGGGCAATCAAACCTCCCATCAAGTAGGTGGAAAGCGGAAGTTTTCGATCATTGCAGAGAAAGAAGGTTTCATATCTGATACCCTTTTGGTGTCGGAAGAAGAATTTAGGGATTTAGTAGCAGGTTCTACATTGAAAAGAAATGTGTTTCTTGCACCCGCTTTCATGAGTGCCTATCTGCCTATCGTCTTGTTTTTCGACAATGACCAACCGGATGCCAGAAGCCGCGCTAATACGACCTTGTTATCTTACGATCAAACGTTAGATCGGTATCGTGCTAGAAAAGACCTATTTATTGAAACCTACACCAAATCTTTGGAAGGAGAGGCAAAAGAAAAAGCAGTAGCCCAACTCACCAATTTTTTTGATGAAGATCTAAAAAATGGACAAACAAAGTTGGAAACATTTGCTTCTAATCTTGATTTGTTCCTTCAAAATGGCTCCGCGCTCGAAATCATGGTGAAAGCATTTGCCTCACCGTTGGCAAAACCAGAATACAATATGGCTTTGACCAATAGAAGGATTGCCAGCGTTAGAAACTATTTGAGAAAATACGGAAATGGTATTTTTGAGCAATACCTCCGAAATGGACAATTAAAAGTGTCAATGCTGCCATTGGGTGAAACAGAATCATCCAAAACAGTCAGCGACAGTTCTAAAGATAAACGCAGTTCCATATTCAGCATCGAAGCCTCTATAGAGCGACGAGCAGAGATTTTGGAAGTGAAGTTGTTTAAAAATTGATGTTTATAAAAACTAATATGCACATGAAATACGGCCTAACCTTGATTGTTTGGACGTTCTGTACACTGTGGGCAGGTATTACTTCCGCTCAGATTGAGATCGCGTTTGCGGCATCACAGCCAACCTGCAACGGATATACCAATGGAACGATTACTGCATTGCCTACAGGCGGTGCTGGCCCTTATGGTTATTATTGGAACAATGGCCAAGGAGGGCAAACCAACCTTGGTTGCAATGCTGGTAATTATGTAGTAACCGTGACCGACCAGTTGGGCATTACGGCTACTGCCAGTTACGTACTTTCCCAACCCGCACCCGTTGTGGCCATTATTACACCCACCGATTTTGCCTGTCTAGGTATGAGCGGCACTTTAGTGTTGTCTGCATCAGGTGCCCCTACCCCACTTTCTTATGCATGGGAAGGCGGTGCTACCACCGCGTCCATTACCGCAACCCAGTCTGGCAATTATTTTGCTACTGTGACTGATGCCAATGGATGCTCTGATGCAGCAGATTTCTTCCTGCCCCCTGGTGGATCGCCCAATGTGACGGTTTTCCCGGCTTATTTGCGTATTTCGCCCTTGTGCAATGGAGGGAATAATGGATCTATTACCGTTACCAACGTATGGGGATCTAATCCACCATTCACGTACCAATGGCAAAACGGGACAGCGAATCAAGCCCTAACCTCCATCACGGCAGGTGAATATAAAATCACATTCACCGATGCCCAAGGTTGTACCATGAGCGATAAAGTGGTTTTGCTGGATAATCCTGCACAAATTGTCGAAATCGCAAAAATTGATATCAATTGCTCCAAGTATCCTGGTACAGGCCAAGTGAATGCCTTGGCAGCGGGCGGTGTCAATCCATTCACGTACCTATGGAATGATGGTAATACCTCTTCTTTTCGTCAAAACGTAAATGCAGGTATTTATACTTGCACCGTCACAGATGCCAATGGTTGTACTAAGTCAGCCACTGCTGAAGTATTACAAGCACCAGAAATTCATGTGGATGTAACGGCTTATTCACCATCATGCGGAGGAAACTCTGGTAGTGCTACGGTACAAGCATCTGGTGGATTTCCACCTTACAAATACTTATGGAGCAACGGCCAAATGGGCGCGACAGCCACCAATTTGGCACCAGGTACTTATTATATTTGTACTTTGGATGCTGTCAATTGCTCTAAAGATACCAGTATCATTATTGGCGAAACACCAGGTATCGCTGTAAATCTATTAGTCACTAAGGCTGAATGCCCCGGTGTCAACAATGGTATTGTCACTGCAATTGTTGATCCACCGACGGGTACATATACGTATCAATGGAATTTATTGCCCGGTCTTTCAGTAGCACAACTCAATGATGTGCCTGCAAACACCACTGTTTTTGTCACGGTAACCGATATTTACACAGGATGCCAAGGTATTGCCTCTATTTTTGTAGGCACCCACGGCCTTATTAATGTAGATGTTACCACAGTAGATATTCCTTGTGGTACTGCGGCTGGTACAGCCACCGCAGTAGCCAGTGGAGGTACCGAACCTTATACCTATACTTGGTTTGTTCCACCAGCCATTGTTATTGGAAACCAAGCCACTATTACAGGTTTGGCAGCAGGTGCTTATGCCGTATCCGTAGTGGACAGCCGTGGTTGTATTACCCTTGGCGTAGCCGATATACAATCCCAAGGTGGCGGCCCATCTCCTGATTTTAATATGAATGTGATGGATTGTTTGGCAACTGGTGTTTCGATCCAACTAACCGATCTTTCAACAGATACCACTGGTACTATTGCTGCTTGGTCTTGGGTCATCACGACACCTGCTGGAACTCAGACTTTCAACCAACAAAATCCACCCCCTATCACAATGCTACCCGGCCAAACTGGTTCAGTCACTTTGACAGTTACCTCTGCCAATGGCTGTGTTTCTGTGTTGACCGAGGCCATCAACGCCCCTGCGCTACCTCAAGTCAATTTGAATGTAGGCGCATCAGTATTTGATTGCGAAAACGATCCAATCAATTTAGTAGTAACTGGTACTGCTGGCAATACTTATACTTGGTCACCAATGACGGATTTGACATTCAATCCTGATGCCCAAAACGTTACAGCAGACCCTGCTCAGACAACAAGTTATACCGTTACTGCTACCAATGGTGGTTGCGTCGCAACCAAAGTAGTGGAAGTGAAGGTCGTAACGCCTATAAATCTTGAATTTGATAATTCGCTCCTCCAAACTTGCGATAGTACTGCTACCCTTACAGCCACTACCAATGCTGCCAATGTTGTTTGGTTGGTCAATGGTAGTCCAGTGGGTTCAGGAAATCCTTTCGTAGTGCCTGTGAGTGGTACTGTGACATTTGAGGCGGTGGCTACCAGTGCCGACAACTGCACTGATAAAGACTCCTTGACCGTAGAAGGCAACACAGTAGATATAAATGTAGCAGCCATTGGCGGTGTAACTGCCTGTACTAATCAACCCGCTACGATTGCTGTAACCAACCTTGATCCAACTGATGTGCTGACCTATACTTGGTCATCAAGCAATCCTAATGTAACGATCACCATCCAAGGAAATCCTTCGGTATCGGTGTCTTCTGCGCAAGCCGGATCATACACCGTTACTGTGAAAGTTCGCAACCAACATAATTGTGAGCGAATCTTGACGATTCCATTTACGGTGGATCCGGGCAACGACATCACCGCTTTATTTGATGCGAATATATGTACTGGCCTTGCTGTTGCATTCACAAATACCAGTGGTGTAAGCGGCACTTGGCATTTTGGCGATACTTTCACGAGTACCGATCCCAACCCTACACACACATATTCTAATGCAGGGCCATACACGGTTTCGTTTGTGCCTTCTAGTACTTCTACCTGTGTACAACCTGTTTCATTACCGATCAATGTTTCTGCTACCATACTAAATGCTGTGGCGACAGCCTCTACTGCAAGTTGTGTGGAGCAAGCCGTAATCCAATTTAATGGAATGGCTAACAGCCAAAACATTGAATCTTGGAATTGGGTGTTTACCCCAACGGGTACTTCCAATGTACAAAACCCTGTAATGACTTATACACTGGCGGCTTCGGGTACTGCTACTTTGACAGTGACAGATACTAGTGGCTGTACAGCCACCTCCACAATACCTGTCCAGATTGACATCGTCAATGAAGCCATAGCGGCGACATCCAACCTTTGTCCCGGTCAGACGGTAGAACTCAATCCAACATTCAATGGTAATTATACCTATCAATGGACGGCGGTTCCGGCTGATCCAAATCTAGATGTCAATAATCCAAACCCAACGGTTTCTCCAGCAGTGCCAACTGTTTATACGGCTACGGTTATTAACGGTGCTTGTTCTGCTGTGTTTGCACAGTCAGTCAATCTTCTGGTAGCAGCCACGGTAGAATTGCCAGTGGATCAAGTGGTATGTATCCCAAGTGCTGTGACATTGGCTATCTTGAATGGTACAGGTACTTCGTACGATTGGTCAACCCAGCCTAATTTTACTGATATTTTTGCCAATGGCAATACTGTTTCTGTGGATCCACAGCCAAATGGGATGATCTATGTGCGTGCTAATAATACAGAAAACTGTCCGGGTATTGACTCAATGCGCTTGAATCTAGCCTCTGTGGAAGCCGCTCCAGAATCACCAAACCTAAAGGTTTGTGCAGGCACGGAAGTACAGTTGGACATCAATAATTTAGATCCAAATGATGATCTGACTTTTGTTTGGTCTCCAGCATTGGACAACGTGAACAATCCAGTCATTGGCTCTGCTATAGACGCAACCTATACGGTCATAGTGACCAATCAGCATAACTGTAAAGATACCCTTAGCGTAGCAGTAGATGCCACCCAGCTATTGGTGACTGCTAGTATCCCTGGACCTGACACGGTATGCATTGGTGTAAATACTACTTTGTTGGCCAATGCTACAGGTGATGGTTCTACATTCAACTATACTTGGACGCCCGACGAGTCGCTACTCAATGCTAATACCAACAGCCCAACGGCTCAACCCATTGAGCAAACGACATATGTAGTAAATGCTACCGATGAGTTTGGTTGTATTGATACTGCTCAAGTGACGGTGTTCTTCATCTCAAACGAATGCGTAGAGCCTTATATATTTATCCCAAGGGCTTTCACGCCAAACAACGACAGTAATAATGACCTATTCATTATCAGGGGAATAAATATTACGGAATTGTACTTTGTTGTTTGGGATCGGTGGGGAGAAAAAGTATATGAAACCGAAGATCCAAAAGCAACAGGATGGGATGGTAATTTCAAGGGAAAAGAACTCACACCTGACTCTTATGCTTGGTACGTACGTGTCAAATGTGGCAATGGTGGCACTTATACGAAGAAAGGTGATGTGACTTTATTGAAGTAGCAAAGGCTATTTTACTGAAATATATTTGATTCCGCTGCAATCTTCTGGATGGCAGCGGAATTTTTTTTTGTTTTTTCATATAATGTGCTACTTTTGCGCCCTTGGTGTAATTTATACGTAAACTATCATAAAATTAGGTTTCATGGTCATTATTGCGGATTGCGGTTCAACTAAGTGCGATTGGCTCATCTTGAATGGTGGAAGGGATCAACAATTGGAGAATACCGTAGGCTTTAGCCCGTTTTTTCATTCTACAAGCGAAATTTCGGATATTATAACCACGCAGTTATTGCCCAAGTTGGATCCATCTAAAGCAAAAGCCGTCTATTTCTATGGAACTGGTGTACATGATGACCAAAGAGCCGAAATAGTAGCGGCAGCTCTACGTGGGATTTTTATAAATGCCGAAATTGAGGTAGAACACGATTTACTTGCTGCAGCCCGCGCTACTTGCGGGCATTCTGCGGGTATTTGTTGTATTCTTGGCACTGGATCAAACAGTTGCTATTATGATGGAAAAAAAATCATTGATAATGTGCCCTCATTGGGATGGTTGATTGGTGACGAAGGTAGCGGTACTCACCTTGGGAAAGCCTTGCTAAGGGCATGGTTTTATCGGGAATTGCCCGCAGACCTAACACAAGCCTTCAATGAAGCCTACCCAGAAGGCGCGCATGATATTAAAGACCGAATTTATGCTAAAGGTGCAAATGCTTACTTGGCTCAATTTACCAAGTTTATGGGCGACCATATCAAGCACCCATTGATCGAAAAACTCGTCTCCGTTTGTTTGGAAGAGTTTTTGGATCGCCACGTAGCAAAATACAGTGGTTATCAGCAAGTACCTATTCATTTTATAGGCTCGATAGCCCATCATTTTCAGGATATTCTGACTAAAGCAATGGTACAACGTCGTATGCAAATCGGGACGGTGACTCGTAAACCGATCTATGCTTTAGCTGATTTCCATAAAGAAGAAGAATCTTATGTATAAAGAAATTAAAAGGGTAGCCGTATTAACTTCTGGCGGTGATGCGCCGGGTATGAATGCCGCTATTCGAGCGATTGTACGCAATGCTTTCAACAATGACCTACATATATATGGTATTATGAGGGGCTATGAAGGTATGATAGATGGTACCATCAAACGGCTCGAAACCACTGATGTCAGCAATATCATCCATAGAGGCGGCACTATTTTAAAAACTGCTCGGAGCAAGCGGTTTATGACTATTGAGGGCCGACAACAAGCCTATGAAAATCTCATGGATTCTGATATTGATGCCCTCATTACCATTGGTGGCAATGGTACATTCACGGGTGCGATTAAATTTATGGAAGAGCATCCTGATTTTTCTATTGTGGGGATTCCGGGTACGATAGACAATGACTTATACGGTACTGATTTTACCATTGGCTTTGATACTGCCCTGAATACGGCAGTTCAGGCTGTTGACAAAATACGAGATACCGCTGATTCACACAACCGCCTTTTTTTTGTGGAAGTAATGGGGCGAAATTCTGGTTTCATTGCCCTGCATACGGCTATTGCCGGTGGAGCAGGGGGAGTATTGATACCGGAAGAGGAAACCTCCATCGAAGACCTCCTAAAATTGCTCAAACGCGGTGCCAAACGCTCTAAACTATTCAGTATCGTGGTGGTAGCAGAAGGCAACCACATGGGGACGGTCTATGATATTGCAGAAAAAGTAGCCGAAAGAATTGACTTTTACGATGATATTAAGGTTTCAGTGATCGGACACCTTCAGCGTGGTGGCTCTCCAAGTACCCTTGACAGGGTTTTGGCAAGTGTACTTGGTTTTGGGGCGATAGAGGCTCTTTTGGCTGGCCAAACAGGAGTTATGGTTGGAATTCGGAATAATAACGTACATTACACCCCTTTAGAAGATGCCATTTACAAAAGTAAACCACTGAACAAAGATTTGCTTAGGATGGCGCATATATTAGCGCAATGAGGTTAAAGTCATTAGAAATAAAAGGTTTTAAGAGTTTTGCCAATGAAACAGTTCTGCATTTTAATGCGGATGTGACAGGGGTGGTGGGTCCAAATGGATCGGGTAAAAGCAATGTTGTAGATGCCATCAGGTGGGTATTGGGCGAACAAAAAAGTAGTCAACTTCGTTTGGACAAAATGACTTCCATTATTTTTAATGGTACCAAAAAACGAAAAGAAGGTCAAATGGCTCAGGTTACCCTGACCTTTGATAATACTAAAAATATATTGCCAACGGATTACACGACCGTTAGCATCAGCCGAATCTTATACCGCAGCGGCGAAAGTGAATACCGACTCAACGGTGTTTCATGCCGACTCAAAGATATTACAACCTTGTTTTTGGATACTGGAATCGGTTCCGATTCTTATGCGATCATAGCCCTCAATATGGTGGAAGACATGCTTAGCGACAAGGAGCAAGCCCGTCGAAAGATGTTTGAGCAAGCCGCAGGGGTCAGTAAGTATAAAGCACGAAAACATGAGACCCAGCAAAAACTGGAAGCAACTACCGCTGACCTTGATCGCGTAGAGGATTTACTTTTTGAAATAGAAGACCAACTCAAAAAGTTGGAAAAACAAGCAGAACGTGCCAGAAAATACTATGAAATAAAGGACGAGTACAAAAAACTGAGCATTGAACTGGCGGTTCACAACCTCACGCTGCACAAAAAAACGTACAAAGAGTTAGAGTCTCAAATCCATCGAGAAGAGGACAATTATCGCTCCACAGAGGCAATGGCACGTATGCTAGAGGCCGATGTAGAAGCCAAACGGAAGAGTCACACCGATAAAGAAACCTCCCTTAGCGATCAGCAGCAAGAGGTAAACAAACTAACAGGGCGAATCAGGGGCATGGAAAACGACAAAAACATGCTTGCCCAAAAACTTTCGTTCATCCAAAACGATACCCGCCGACTTGATGACCAGATAGCAGGCAGTAGCCGCCAACTACAAACGCTGGAACACGAAATAGAAGGATACCAAACCGATCTTAATTACGAGCGCAACATAGAGGGCGATTTGGAATTGGCACTCACCAAGGCTCAACAACTACTAGAGAAGGTGAGGTCTGACCACAACTTGATGAAGGGCAACCTAGATGAGTTTGTGAAAGAACAGCAAAGTATAGAGCGGGATTTGGTAGAATTGGAAAAACAAAAAGCCATTCAGACCAGCCAAGTAGAAACCCTGCGCCGCGACGTAGAGCGTACTATGACCGATATATCAGTTAGGCGCGACGAAATGAAGGTACTGACGGAGGGTATATCTACTCAAAATAAAACTAAATCGGCTCAACAGAAAAAAATTGATGATTTAGACACTATTGAAAACAAACGAAAAGCAGATATAGCCGATGCTGAAAAGCAACAAGAGGTTTTGGTACGCAAATTAGCCGACCATAACCGCTCTTTGGATGCCCGCCGTAATGAGTTCAAACTCACAAAGAGCATGGTGGAATCGCTGGAAGGTTTTCCGGAAAGCATCAAGTTTTTGAGCCAACAGAAAGACTGGGTCAAAAACTGCCCATTGCTGTCGGATCTGCTATATGTACGGGAAGAATATCGAGTGGTGATTGAAAACTACTTGGAGCAATACCTAAATTATTATGTGGTGCCCAATGCCGATGAAGCGGTCAAAGCCATCACCTTGTTGGGGCAAAGCCAAAAGGGACGCGCCAACTTCTTTTTATTAGACGCTTTTAAGGATTATCAGCCGCCTTTGTCATTGATGCCCGGAGGGATCAGGGCTGTGGAATTGGTGGAAGCCGAGGCGGCTTATCGGCCATTGCTGGAGTATCTTTTAGAAAATGTGGTGGTGACAGAAGAAACCAGTCCACCCGTCCAAACCAATGATTCTAATATCATTTTACTATCGCGTTCCGGCACTTTTATTCGCCGTCGCTTCTCTCTTTCGGGCGGTTCTGTGGGACTTTTTGAAGGCAAGAAAATTGGCCGGAAAAAGAACTTAGAAATACTCGAAAAGGATATTGTAAAGTTAGAAACGACAGAAAATCAGTTCAATAATCAACTGAGTACCCTTCGTACGCATTTACAAAATCTAAAAAGTGCCGATCAAAGTGTGGTGGTTCAGCGGGAGCGAGAAATACTGAACCGAGTCAGCCAAGAACAGGCTGGTATGCAGGCAAAATTAGATAATATTGCCGCTTTTGTAGCCAACTTTGATACCCAAGCAGGTGATGCCAACCAGCGTATTGTTACTTTAACGGCTAGTAATATCGCCATAGAACAAAACCTAAATATCAAAAATACCGCTGCGGAAGCCCTCCGCGAACGCCTCAACAATGCTGATGGATCGTTCCGAGATGTGGCAGAGCACTTAAGCCTGACCAGTCAGGCATTCAATCAGAGCAATATTGAATTTATCAGGCAACAAAGCAAGGTAAATACCTTTCAGCAAGAATTGACTTTTAGGGAAAAACGCCGCGAAGAACTTCGCCTAACCACCACCAATGCCCAATCGGCACAGATCCGAAACCGTGATGAGATCGGTTTAATCGAATCAGAATTGAATCAAATATCTGAAAACCTAACCACAGCCTACGCTGAAAAGAAAGGAAAAGAGGCGACTTTGAGTGGTACGGAGCAGGTGTATTTCAAAGCCCGCAATGAGATACATGAATTAGAAAACAAACAGCGTGAAAATTTCAGAAAACAGCAAGATTTGCAAGTTTTAGTGAACCGATTGAAGGAAAAGTTTACGGATGCTAAGTTTGAGATCACTGCCATCGGAGAGCGATTGCGTGCGGAATTTGGTATGAGTGTCAATGATGTGATCAACCAAGAACCCAATCCTTTGTTTCAGCGCGATGCCTTGGAAAAAGATGTGAATAGCATGAAACGCCGATTGGATACTTACGGAGAAATTAATCCAATGGCTATTGAAGCCTATAATGAAATAAAGGAGCGATACGATACCATCGCGCAACAACGCGACGATATTTTGAGTGCCAAAGAGAATTTGATACAAACGATGAAGGAAATCGAAGAGACGGCTACGGCTCGTTTCTTAGAATCATTTGCAAAGGTGAGGGAGAATTTCATTACTGTATTCCGCACCTTGTTTACTGAAGAGGACACGGCCGATTTGCTGTTGACCAATCCTGATAGACCCTTGGACTCCGACATTAACATCATAGCCAAACCTAAAGGGAAACGACCTCAAACCATAGCCCAGTTGTCGGGTGGTGAAAAGACGCTAACGGCTACAGCATTGCTTTTTGCCCTGTACTTGCTCAAGCCAGCCCCATTCTGTATTTTTGATGAGGTAGATGCACCTTTGGACGATGCTAATATTGAAAAATTCAACCGGATCATACGTCAATTCTCTAAGGAATCGCAATTTATAGTCGTGACACACAATAAGGCCACTATGGCGGCTGTGGACACAATTTACGGTGTTTATATGCCAGAACAAGGGGTTTCTGCCGTTACGGAAGTAGATTTCAGGAAATTAACCCATGAAGCAATGGTATTTGAGGCCTAAGAAAAGGTTAGTTTTGGATCCTCTAAGATTCCTAAAGAGCACGAATAATGGTATGTACCCATTCGGAATATTGGATCAATGAAGGATGTAGCCCATCACCTGCTACCAAACTTGGTTCTGCCAATCCCCTTCTGGATATTTCGGTAACCGATACATAGACCACGCCAAAAGATTGAGCAATCTCTTTATTGGCAACGTTGTATTGATCTATTTTAGCCGAAACATTTGCAGGGTTTCCAAAATTTTGGCCGTACGGCGTATAAGCCCAATCGGGGATGGAGACTACCACCACTCGATCTTTTTTGCCTCCTGTAAACTGTATAGCCTTGGTTAGCAAGTCCGTAAATTGCGTTTTATAGGTTTCAAAATTGCCATTTTGATACTGATTATTCACCCCTATACAAAGCGTAACCAACCCAAAAACACTATCTTTGATGATGAGATCATCATTGATTGCTTTTTGCAATTGATCGGTACGCCACCCGGTTTGAGCAATCACGTGCGGTGCTTTATCGGCTATAAGTTTGCCTTTCACAATCAGGCTATCAACCAACTGGTTAGGAAAATTACGTTCCCATTCCACTCCTTGCCCCTTGGTATAAGAATCGCCAAGACACAATATATCAATAGCCTCAATGGCAGTGGTGTCAACAGGGATTATTAGCACTATAGACTCCGATACTGGCTCATGACGGCAAGCAAATAACGGCAGTATAACCAATAAAAACAAACGGTACGGCATCATATAATTTCTTCAAAAATATTTTCTTCGGCAACCATAAAATTTCGATCCAAAGCACCCATACGAGTTTGGTGCATGTGCTGAAAATTTTGTTGCACTTGATCCAACAAAGTGGAGTCCACCCACTTTTCAATATTGGGGATGGAGGCAAAACGCTCATCATCGCCCAGTTTGAATGTTTGTTCGTACAAGGCATTTTCAAACTTGACGCTCATCCTATTTTCCATTTTAAAAATGGATATTTTCAAGGTGGGATGTTCTATATTTCCTATTATTCGCATAAAATTGATGTATTTTTTCGTAACTATGTTCCATGCAATACCAAGCGAGTAGGAACAACCAATTCCTCCCAACTAGCATTTTCAGTATCTTCATGTAAAATATTAAGTAACATTTGAGCCGCACGTTCGCCCATTTCATAGGGAAATTGTTCCACGGATGCCATAGGATAATGTTCCATATAATCCATGATTGACAAATTAGCAAAACTTACAAAATGAATATCTTTATTCAAAATCAAACCCATTTGACGGCATTTTTGCATGGCATCTAAAGCGACGTAATCATTGAATGCAAAAATAGCCTCCGGAGCATCATCCATCGTAATTAATTCTGCTGTTTTTTGCCTGTTATCTTCACTACTGAGATTGCTATATTTGATATAATCCTGCCTTACTGACAAATTTAAGGCATTGGCTGCCATTTGAAAACCCTCCAATCGCTCTTTAGCGATGCCAAGCGTGGCAGGGCCATTGAGCAGGGCAATTTTTTGAATGCCTTGTTCCGATAGGTAATGTAAAGCCTTCTCTACCCCACTGATGACATTGCTCCGAACCTGATGACAGGGAAATTGGTCAGGGATACGGTCAAAAAACACCACTGGAATACCAGCATCATTAAGCATTTCAAAATGGCTATAATCCGTGGTCTCTGCCGAGATAGAAGCAATGACTCCGTCCACCCTCGAATTAATAAAAGATTGGATACCAGTGATTTCACGCTCTATTTGATCGCGACTTTGACTAATCATAGCATGATAGCCACCAGCGGTGATTACATCTTCAATACCCGTAATAGCCGATGAAAAAAACTCTTCTTTGAGCCAAGGAAGCATGACCCCAATGGTCATAGTACGCCCTTTACGCAACAAGACAGCAGCCTGATTGGGCGTATAGTGCATGGCCTTAGCCATTTCCTGTACCCGCAGGGTGGTTCTCAACCCTATACGAGGATCATTTTGCAGCGCACGAGAAACAGTTGATATACTGACACTCAATGCTGCTGCGATCTCTTTTATTGTAGATTGATGTTTTTGCATGAAAAATTAACGACCAAATAAAATTTGCGCAACAGTTTGCACATGCTATGCAAACGATTGCAAGGTACTGAAATTCTCTTATACGCTATGAATATTTTATCAAATGAATAATTTTTCTGTTTTCTATTTCAAAATGATAATACCTTGACGCTTCATTTGATGCATGTTTCTTTGGTATCAGTAGTATTTAATGGAATTAAATACCATTTTTTTAATCAACAACTATTTAATAACTAAACTATTTTTATTGTATGAAATTCAAACCCTACTCATTTTCGAGGGTGCTGCTTTGGGGTGTCATGGCTACTACTTGCTTAAACATCGCACCACTATTTGCAGCAGCCCCTACGGACTACGTGTCCGATGCCTATCGAGTAGCCCGCATCACTGGAAGACTGGTTGACGAAACTGGTGAAGGTATCCCTGGGGCTACGATTAAAGTAAAAGGCTCCAATACAGGAACCGTTACTGATGTAAATGGCAATTTTACCATAGACGCACCTGAAAATGCAATATTGGTATGCACTTACACTGGCTATGAAAGCCAAGAAATAAACGTTGGCTCCCGTACTTCTGGTATTGTGGTGGCAATGGTGCAAGCAGCCAATACACTTTCTGATGTAGTCGTTATCGGCTATGGCTCCGTTAAAAGAAGCGATTTGACGGCAGCAGTATCGTCCATCAAGTCAACTGATTTGAAAGCCACTCCCGTCACTTCAGTAGATCAGGCTCTTTCTGGTCGTGCTTCTGGTGTAGTGGTGACCCAAGCATCGGGTGCACCGGGCGGGGCAGTGACCGTACGTGTACGTGGTGCCAACTCTTTACAGTCTGGCTCTGAACCATTATATGTAATAGATGGTATGCCCATTTATTCAGACAATGATGGAAACAGCGTTGGCGGCAACAGGGTGGCATCTAATGCCTTGGCAAGCCTCAATCCTTCTGATATTGAATCAGTAGAAATCCTTAAAGATGCCTCTGGAACAGCGATCTATGGTTCGCGTGGATCCAACGGGGTAGTACTTATTACGACCAAACGCGGTAAGGCTGGTGCTACTAAAGTTGATTATGAAGGTTCACAGGGTATCCAAACCGTGACGAATACCATCGAAATGATGAATGGCACTGAATATGCCGAATATCAGAACTTACGGGCGATCTCGCGCGGGCAAAGTGCGCCTTACGCCAACCCTTCTTCTTATGGTACAGGTATAAACTGGTTGGACGAGACCACCCGAACAGGTAATGTCGCCAATCATCAGTTGACATTTTCCGGTGGTAATGAAAAGATGACATTTTCTCTCATGCCGGGTTATTTTAAAAACAATGGTATTATTCAAAACACTAATTTTGAACGTTTTAGCCTTCGTGCCAATATAGATGGAAGGTTTTTAAACGACCGTATTCGTTTGGGTACCTCCTCTATGATAGCCCGTACCAGTACCAATGCCATCCCAACAGATCGCGGCGGCCCAGGTGGTGCTATTATCACTATTTTAGGTCAAAATCCTATTGGTCCAGTATATAAAGCGGATGGTACTTATGATCTTTTCGCTTATGATGGCCGTTTTTTGACAAATCCAGTAGCAGAGGTAAATGAAGTTACTGATAACGATAAGGCATTGCGTTATTTGGGCAATACTTATCTTTTGGTTGAATTGATGAAAGGATTGACCTTTAAAACCAGTGCTGGTTTTGATCTTTTAGCAAGCAACCGTGAGACTTTTTACAGTTCTCTCACCCGTTTGGGTCGCGAACGCGGCCGCTCTTATGAGTTGGCGAACCGCAACAGGGTCAATTTCTTGAATGAAAATGTCCTAAACTACACTAAAGAAATGAGTAATAGTCGTTTGGATGTGGTAGCAGGTTACTCTTATCAGACAGACAACAATCGTTTTTACAGTGCTCAAACCAATAGTTTTACTTTCCAGGACTTAAATATCAATAGGATTGAAAATGGTGTAACTATTTTAGCGCCCGCTAGCAGCCGTCAAGAATGGGTATTGAAATCTTTTATTGGCCGTGTGAACTATTCTTTGATGGATAAGTATTTGGTAACCGTGAATTTCCGTCGTGACGGTTCTTCTCGTTTTGGACCGAATAACCAATGGGCTAATTTTCCTTCTGTAGCCTTTGCTTGGCGTGTAAAACAAGAGTCTTTTTTGAAAAATGTGGACTTCTTCAGTGATATGAAGGTGCGTTTGTCTTGGGGTATCACAGGTAACTCTGAGATCCCAGTAGGTCGTTCGTCGGCAGAACTTTCTGGCAATAAGAACTATTTGATCAATGGTGGCACCGCAGCAGGTGTTGCAGAAACCCGGTTGGGAAATAAAGATCTAAAATGGGAAAGCACCCGGATGCTCAATTTCGGATTGGATTTTGGAATCATGGATGGACGGATCAATTTCAACGTTGATTATTTCAATAATACAACCAAGGATTTGCTATTGTTTGTACCACTAGGGCCATCAACAGGATTTACGTCTGCCCTTAAAAACAATGGTGAATTGAACAATCGTGGCCTAGAAATAGCAGCCAATATTGCAGCAATCAACAAAAGTAACTTTCGTTGGGATATAGGTTTAAATGCCTCTTTCTTGAAAAACGAAGTCACTTCACTAGAAGGCGCACCACCATTTTACTCTTACACCATCTCTCACTTAGGCCCAGAAGGCTCTTATGTAGCAGAAGGATTACCGATAGGCGGATGGTATGGGTTTAAATCTATTGGTATCTGGCAGTCGCAGGAAGAAATCAACGCAAATCCAAGCCTTGCGGGTATAGATAAGCCTGGTTACGTGCGTTATGAAGACATCAATGGCGATGGTACGATCACCAATGCGGATCGGGTTTCTTTGGGAGATCCAAACCCTAAGTTTATTTGGGGTCTTAATTCTAGCTTTGATTTCGGTGCTATTGATTTCTCTTTCTTCTTGCGTGGATCGCACGGACAAGAAATTCGTAATTTACAAGCATCAGAACACGCAGATGGCGTGGGTAACTACAACCAATATCGCAGTGTTTACACTGATTCTTGGTCAGAAACGAACAAAGGCGGTACGCGCCCAGTGATTGACGCTACTCGCGAATTTCCATCTTATTTCCGTCGCTCTAGTTTCTTTATTGAAGATGGATCATTTGTGCGTTTGCAAAATGTAACTTTGGGCTATAACATCCCAAAAATCAAGGGCGTACGTAGCCTTCGGGTATATGTGAGCGGCCAAAACTTAATGCTCTTTACGAAATATACTGGTTGGGATCCGGAAGTAAGCAATGGTGGTCAAAGTCCGCTGAATCGCGGCGATGATTACGATGCTTACCCACGTGCCAAAACGTATAATATTGGGGTACAACTAGGGCTTTAAGTCATACACATTAAATGGATTTAGTATAATAAGGGGGCTGCAGAAGGCCAATATTAAATTAATACCAACTTTCAGTTGCCCCCTATCTACAAATGCAGTAAATTTGCACTACCGAGTCTGAACTATAACAAACAAAATGGTGTTTAAGACTCAACATTTTTTACATTTCATATTAACACACATAAATTATGAAGCGAAATAATATTTTTTGGAGCGTTTTAGCACTGGCAGTGTTGTCTGCTGGTACTTGGGCATGCAAAAGTCTGGAAGAAAATCCAGACTTCGCGAGTCCAGAAACTTTCTATAAAACCGAATCGGACATGGAAGCGGCCATAGCTGGGGCTTATGGGCCAATGAACAAGGTCGGCGACGACTGGTTCAATAATTTTTACAATCGTTGCGTATTTGACTGCGCTTTGGGGGTATCGGGCGGATATGAAAAAGGCCCTCAATACTACAAAACTGGAGGCTATGTATCTACCGATGAGTATATTGGTGTTTATTGGCGTCACAACTATGACGGGATCAATCGTTGCAATGTCATCATTGATGCCTTGCCCAAGGTAGATGCGGTCAATATCAAGGCTGAAGTTCGTACCCGCATTGCAGGCGAAGCAAAATTTTTGCGTGCCTATTACATATACCACTTGTATGTGTATTTTGAAAATATTCCAGTACCGAACAAGCCTACCCGCGAAATCGGCGTATATTTCGGAAATGCTACTGGCAAACAAGAGGCACTTGACCTAATGAAGGCCGATTTGATGGAAGCAGAGCGCGACTTACCTGCTACGATTGACAATGGTGGCCGCCCCTCTAAATGGGCCGCTTCTACCCTATTGGCGAAAGTGCTATTGGAGCGCGGTGAATACCAGGCTGCTGCTGACAAATCAAAAGATGTGATCACCAATTCTGGTGCTACCTTGTACGATGACTTCGACGATTGTTTCGACATCAATCACGAAAATCAAGGCGAGCGTTTCTTTGAATCACAGTGCGATTTTGCGAAATCTCCTTGGGTAAACTACAATAACATGCACGCACACTTTACCCCAACAGACTGGGATGGTGGCGATCCAAATACCCTTGAGGAAGGCGATAACGTGACGGCTGCTGGTTGGGGTGATGCTTGGCTCATAGGTGATAATACCTTCCGTGCCGACTACTTCACTGATGCTGCTGATAAGCGCATCAAAGTAACGTATATGGATCAGTATCGCTCTAAGAATGCGGGTGGAGAAGTTGTTACATTTGATCCAACAGCAACTTCAGCATTTATTGCACCAGGCAGCACGGAGCGCAAATACAAAAACTCTATTATTCAGAAAGTCATCGAGTACAAAATCGGCGGATGGCAGAATACTAAGAAGAATTATGTATTGTTGCGGTTGGCTGATGCTTATTTGGCACATGCAGAAGCAGTAGCCAATGGTGCTACAGGCGATGGTGTTTCAGCACTCAATGCTTTGCGTACCCGCGCAGGTATTCCTACCATTGCTACTGCTACTAAAAATGACGTATTCGGTGAGTACATGCGCGAACAAGCGGGTGAAGGTTGGGTATTCCCGACGGCACGCCGCTTTGGCAACACTGCTGAACTGATCTTGAAGTATTCAGGTCGTACGGTGGACAACAATAAGTACCGTGTGTTGCCGATACCAGCAGTAGAGATCATTGCCAACCTAAGCGTCAAGCAAAACAAGGGTTGGGAATAGCAGAGATAGGTCATCAGATGACTAACTGTGACGTGGTGTCGGGGTGACTTTAGTTAACTAATCAGTTTAATATTTTCATATACTAATATTACTCACATTCAAGGCTGTCCGAATCGTTCATCGAATTCGGACAGCCTTTTTCATTAAATATAAGCAAACCATCATTTTTCAATGCCCATTAGCACCACCCATATCGCCTTTATTGGATCCATTATTATACTTTTGTTGGCCTGCCACCAAACAAAAGTAGCGGAGCATCGCTTTGTTCAAAAAGAGGCGCCGCAATGTGGCATTGATTTTAAAAATACCATCACGGAAGATGCCCATTACAATATGATTGATTACTCTTATTGTTACAATGGGGGCGGTGTTGGTGGAGCCGACTTGGACAATGATGGGTTGATAGATTTGGTATTCACTGGCAATCAAACCAGTTGTAAAGTATATAAAAACCTAGGGAATTGGACATTCAAAGATCAAACAACTTCGGCAGGACTCCAAACTCAAGGTTGGTGTAGCGGGGTTACTTTTGCCGATGTCAATGTTGATGGTTGGATGGATATTTATATCTCTAGGGCGGGCAATGAATCGGCAGATTTGAGGGCCAATCTGTTGTTTATCAATGAAAAAGGCTTCAAATTTTCGGAAAAAGCCCAAGAATATGGGCTTGCGGATACTTCTTGGACGACTCAGGCTGCTTTTTTTGATTATGATCTTGACGGAGACCTAGATTGTTACCTCGTGAACCACACCAACGACGACCGATACCCCAACCGGATTAAGGATCGTACAATAGATTTCAGTAAATCGAGTGCCTGCGATCGCCTCTATCAAAACGACAAAGGCCATTTTAAGGATATATCAGCCCAAGCCGGCATAGCGGATGATGGATGGGGATTGGGCGTGGCGGTGGCTGATTTTAATTCGGATCATTGGCCTGACCTATATATCAGCAATGATTTTCTGGTCAATGACCTCTTGTATATCAACCAACAAAATGGCACATTCAAAGAGTCGGCAAGGGCATCACTGGATCATACCAGCCATTTTTCGATGGGCAATGATGCAGCAGATTTCAACAATGACGGTTTGACCGATCTGATGGTAGCCGACATGATGCCCGCTACCCATCAACAACGAAAAAAAATGACGGGCGTACTCACCAATGATGCCTATGACTTGGTGTTGGAGCGCGGCTACGCACCACAATATATGCGCAATACGCTGCAACTCAACCTTGGAACCAAGCCAAATCCTACCAACAGCCCTACCCTACCCCATTTCTCAGAAATAGGCCAATTGGCGGGTGTACACGCCACCGACTGGAGTTGGTCACCTCTTTTCGCTGATTTTGACCTTGATGGGTATCAAGATTTGGCGATTTCTTCCGGGTATCGGCACAATATCAGTGACATGGATTTTATCATTGAAAACAGCCAACTAGGCAGTAAAATGCCACTCGCAGAAGCCGATATAAAGATTAAAGAACGAGCAAAATTACAAGCAGATTACGCTTCTGACATGTGTTTTTTTCGCAATAATGGCGACTTAACCTTTGCAGATTCTACCCACCAATGGTCTCCGGCAATGAAGGGATTCCATCATGGAAGCATCACTGCCGATCTCGACAATGACGGCGATTTAGACCTTGTTTGTAACCGATTGGATGACCTGCCCTTGATCTTAGAAAATCAACGATCCAACAACAACCAATGGCTACAAGTAAGGGTTCAGTATGAAAAAAACAACCCTACGGGCCTCGGAACCACCATAAAACTATACCAAAACAATACCATACAAACCCGATACTTAATGTCCACAAGGGGTTATCAATCGGGTACTGATGCTTTGAGTTGTTTTGGTTTGGGTACCAATACAGTGGATTCTATATGGGTTTGCTGGCCCAACGGCCAGCATCAAAAATACTCAAATGCGGGTGCCAATCAATTGATTACCCTGAAATATGACCTCAAAAAGTGCATTCCAAGCCTGCCTAATACTCAAGCCACGACATTGCTCTATCAATTACAACAAACGATCACCCCCACTCGTACCCAAGAGCCGGTATATGCTGATTTCGCCGCCGAGCCATTGATACCGCATAAATTTTCAAATGAAAGCCAACGGATGTGTAATGGCGACCTCAATGGTGATGGCTTGATGGATTTTTACCTTGGGGGCGGAGCCCGGCAAACGGGCGTATTTTTTATACAGGAAGCCAATGGCAATTTCAAGCAGCAACCATTGATCGCGCCCGAACTACAGGTCATGGACTTCAAAGCCGCCGCTTCTCCCTACTCTTACGCACCAGAAGACATTGGCTCTACCTTGTTTGATGCCGATGGAGACCGAGACTTAGATCTTTATTTGGTGTCAGGCAGCAATGAATTTGAACCTAAATCCATATACCTCCAAGATAGGCTCTACCTCAATGATGGCCGGGGTGGCTTTTCGCCCGCTCCTGAAGGGGCTTTGCCCCAAGAGTCGGTACCGGGTTCGTGTGTGGTTCATGCCGATTATGATTTGGATGGTGATATGGATTTATTTGTGGGTGGAAGGCGGCAAGCCTTGAAATATGGGCTACCCGGAGAAAGTTTTTTGCTTCAAAACAATGGTAAAGGCCAATTTATAGACGTGACCAACACTGCCGCACCCGGCTTAAAATCATGTGGGATGGTGACTTGTGCTCAATGGACAGATTTAAACAATGACCAAGTACCAGAACTGGTAGTGGGCGGAGAACTGATGCCCTTGAGTATTTGGTACTTCAAAGATGGGAAATATGCACCAACTGAAATACCTCAAACGCATGGATTATGGCGGTGTATGTTGGCCACCGATGTCAACCATGATGGCCGCACGGACCTAGTAGCGGGCAATATTGGATTAAACCATTACTTGAACATTCAAACTGCAACGCCCTTTTGTGTTTACGCCACTGACATGGATGCCAATGGCTATTTTGACCCTATTAGTACCTACTATGTAGATAAAAAAGAGGTCACTTTATTGGGCAGGGAAGCAATTTCGAGGCAAGTGCCTATTTTACGAAAAAAATATACGACCTTCGCAGCGTTCGCCGATGCAACATTTCCAGACATGTTCAATCAACAAACTATAGAAGCCGCGTCGCTATCAAAAGCCACAGAGCCACGATCGGTGTGGTTGGAACAAATGGAAAATGGCGCATTTACGATGCACCCATTGCCAATCATGGCTCAAATAGCACCCATGAATGCCATCTCAGAGCAAAATTATGATAAATCGGGCAAAAACAGCCTTTTCATGGTGTTTAATGATTTTGGCTGGGAGGTTGGCATCGGTAGGATGGATGCTGGAGTCCCCTTAATGTTGCGGTATCAAGCAACTGATTTTGAGGTGATGCCACCAAACCAAACAGGACTTTGGGCCAAAGGAGAGTTGAGATCCATACAAGCAATTGACCATCAACTATTTATCAGTACAGGCGAAGGAAACCTGATGATATATAAGAAAACGAATAAATAACGATACTTTTTAGGTAAGATATTATGATAACGGTACAATATCCACAGCACATCATTCGCAAGTTTGAGAACTTGCACAAGCAGAAACCCAGTATTGTTGTCCGCGCTCCGGGCCGCATCAATCTGATTGGCGAACACGTTGATTACAACGATGGTTTTGTGTTGCCGGCTGCCATTGACAAGGCCGTTTTTTTTGCTGCTACCCTTCGCGATGATCGGGAGTGTCATTTTTATGCTGAAAATTTCAAGATGAGTTTTAGTTGTCATTTGGACAAACTAGAAAAATCAAGGAATAGTTGGCCGAATTACCTCATGGGAGTCATTGATGAAGTACAAAAAGCGGGACATCATATTAAAAGTGGGTTTAATGTGGTGTTTGGAGGTAATATTCCAAATGGTGCAGGGGTGTCTTCGTCGGCCGCCATAGAAGGAGGCATGGCGCGTTTATTGGATGCCTTGTTTGATCTAAATATCCCAATCATGGAACACGTAAAACTGACCCAACGCGCCGAAAATCGTTTTGTAGGGGTCAATTGTGGGATCATGGATATGTTTGCTTCCATCATGGGTTGCAACAACTCTTGCATCAAGATTGATTGTAGAACCCTTGAGTATGAGTACTTTTATTTTGATGCAAAGGATCATACCATTATACTCTGCGATACGGGAGTAAAACACTCCTTGGTTGATTCTGAATACAATATCAGGAGGCAAGAATGCGAAACAGGGGTCAATATTTTGAAGGCGTATCATCCAGATATTATAGCACTTAGAGACGTAAATATCACTCAACTGGAAGCCTTAAAAGACCTGTTTACACCAGTGGTGTATCAGCGGTGTAAATTCGTAATAGAAGAAATAAATCGAGTCGAATTAGCCTGTAATGCACTGATTGATAAGCAATTAGGCACTTTTGGCGAACTTATGTACCAATCGCACGAGGGGCTACAGTATGAGTACCAAGTCAGTTGCCCAGAACTTGATTTTTTGGTGGATCTGACCCGTGCGATGAACTACGTAGAAGGCGCCCGCATGATGGGCGGTGGGTTCGGTGGCTGCACCATCAATATTGTTCAGAAACACGCTGCCCGTCAATTTATTGCATTCATGCAACATGCCTATAAAGAAACCTATCTCCGCGAACTCCCTTGCCATGAGGTGTCATTGACTGATGGGGTTAGTGTGGTTGGGTAGGGCAAAGGACCTTGCCTTGGTAATTGGTGTGTGGATAAGTTGGTGATTGGGGGGTGAGGGGGTTCACCTCTCATAAAACAAAGCGGCCTCATAAAGTTGAACTTATGAGACCGCATCCTCGAAGGAAAAATTAAGTAGTGTTTTCCTGAATGAATGGAGTCAGGTACTCCTGTTTATTTGTTTGGAACCGATGATATTAGTTCGGCAACAAAACGCGATCCACTGCGTGTATAATTCCGTTTACACCTTGTACATCGGTAGCTATGATTTTGGTCGTACGGTTACTAGAATCCAAAATGCTTACATTAGCACCAGCAATGACGATTTTGAAGGTTTGACCCTGTAGTGTTGGTACAACCTGATTGTTGGTCAGGGTAGTAGATACTACATTGCCCGCCGTAACTACGTGGTAGGTAAGTACCTTGTTAAGTGTAGCATTATCAATAGCAGCCAAGTTTGGTGCGCCCAACTCAGTCAACAATGCAGTGAATGCAGCATTGTTTGGAGCGAAAACAGTAAATGGACCTGCACCAGACAAAATATCAACATAAGTAGGCTGACCAGCTGGTGTCAAACCTGGACGAGTCAATGCAGCTACTAAGGTGCTGAAATCAGGATTATTCAAAGCGTGGTTCACCACTGTTGGAAGGGCGATCACTTTATCCACAATGTGTACTACACCATTGCTGGTAGATACATCGGCAGTTGTAACCTTTGAGTCTTTGTTGATCTTTACACCGGATGCATCTTTTTGAACAAACAAACTGATGAAACTGGTAGTAGTACCAAATGGTGAAATTGATTTTACATACGCCGCAGCAGGTACATCAGCCGCTTTGATTTCAGAACCCACCACGTGGTTAAGCAAAATACTCTTTAGTAAAGGCACAGGTACATCTTCCAATTTAGCGAAACCAGCCGCAGAAAGGAAACTGGTAAATGCAGCATTGGTTGGTGCAAATACCGTGAACTTGCCAGCACCACTAAGGGCATCTACCAAGCCAGCGCGCTGAAGCGCTGCTACTAATGAACTTAGGTCAGCGGTAGCCTGAGCCGTCTGTACAATGTTTTTAGGCGTAGGGACGACGTCGTCAGAGTCTTTGCAGGCAGTAAAAAATAAACCTGCAGAAAGGGTTAACAGCATTCCGAAAAGGAACTTCTTCATAGAATTGTGTGAATTTAGTTAGATAATGATTGGATAAAATTACCTCACTTAAACTCGAATTGTAGAAGTTTTGTTTAACATTGCAGGTACTTTGTTTTGCTAATTTTAAACAAAACTCTGTTTTGGAGCCTGTTTAGGGGTAAATATAAGGTTCTATTGTTACTTAAAAATAAAGCACAATTTCCAATAAAACAAAATAAAAAATTTATTTTGTTTTATTTTTCAAAAAAAATGCTATATTTTTAAAAATAAGCAAATTAAAAATCGTTTCTCCGAAAAAATAATTTTCCAATTTTTCAAAACGTAATTTTTTTAGTTTTTGCCCCCTAAAAAAGTAAAAAACTGATGAACCCGCCACCAAACATCAGGAGCGCAAAAGAGCAAAAACCCAGTATGTGAAAGACCAACCATTTCCAAATAGTGATTTTCCATGATTGCTGATAATACCTTTGCATGGTAAATAAGGAGGATACTAGGTACCATAACACTGGAACAAATATGGTGAACCCACTATACTCGTAGTCAAAGGCCAAAAACATCATTTGGAATATGCTGATGAATACTAAACCTGTATGTAGGTGTAGTAATAAAACAAAGTGTTCGACAAAGAACCGTCGCTGCTTTCGATACAACATCATTAAAACAAACGACATGATGCCCGTAAGCAGCAATATATTCCATGATAATGACCTAATAAAAAACCTAATGAATACCCCGCTACTACCTCGCAATGATTTTAGGTGTTGCGCAACCGCCCATTGTTTGTATCGCCCCGTCACACCATAATTTTTCAAGATGATATCAGTGGGCATAGATGCTACATCGCGCTTGTCAAAATGGTAAATACCAATGCCCGGAAATCCAGAAAAAGTGGTGGAATCATGCCCAAATTTTTTATCAAACTTTAAGGCAAATGGCTTCATGAGCGTATCAAAGGCTTCGGGATCTAATTTAGACTTTAGTACTTGAGGTAAGGTATCGTATCGCCCTAAAACTTCAGAATAGAGTTGTATTTTACCTTTTTTTTCTTCCGGAGTACCACCCCGTTTGGCCATATTTTCGTTAGCATCGGCTTCTGATTTATCCAAAATAACATTGACCACCAAAAGCCAAAAGAACATGACAATCAAAAAAAACTGAATCGGGTGCGGATATCGCTTTTGGCGACCTTTAAAATACTCTAGCGTGACTTTAGCCGGGATAAACAAGTGCCAGACCATGCGCACAAAACGGCTTTCTAAATGAAAAGTCGTATTCCAGAGTCGTACCATCAGATCGCGCATACTCACTTTGCCATCTGTATTCCGCTGGCCACACTTTGGGCAAAAAGCCGATTTCAAAGGCATTTTTTTCTCACAATTGGGGCAACGAGGCTTCTGAATAGGCTTTTCTTGATCCTCTGGTGTTATATTATTAGGCAATTCATTCTCCATCATATAATTTTTCTACAGTGGCAAAGTTATATAGGTTTTAGCAGACGCAACAATAAAGTATAGTTTATTGTTTATAAGCACCTGAACACTAATACCACTACAAGTAACTATACAACATGCAAGAAAAAGATTGGAATGCACTCACTCCCGAAGAACATGAGGTAATTGCCAATAAGGGTACGGAAAGGGCTCACACAGGCGAATACAACCACCACAAAGCAGCCGGTACGTTTGTGTGCCGACGCTGCAACGCTCCGCTTTACCGATCCTCCGACAAATTTGACAGTGGATGCGGATGGCCTTCTTTTGATGATGAAATAGAAGGTGCCATTGTGCGCCATACCGATATAACATGGGGAATGCGCCGGGTAGAAATCGTTTGTGCCAATTGCGAGGGGCATTTAGGCCATGTTTTTGATGGGGAACGAATGACCGCTAAAAATACGCGCCACTGCGTAAACTCCTTGTCCATCCGCTTTATTTCCGCCGCTCACAAAGATTAATCATGAACTCTTATTCAAAAAATATACTGCCATTTGACGAAGTACCGCAATTGGCTAAAACCGATGTGGCATACGCTACCGGAAATCCCGCGCTGGATCCATTCTATGTGTATGAACAGCAGTTGGATGCTTTCGCCGCTGTACTATTAAACAAGGAACGCAGTACGTGGCCAAGGAAAGATCTACATACGGCCTTGAGGGATCAGTACCAAAACTTGCCGCCAATATCTGACATAGCAGCACAGATAGAATCCCTTCTGGACGAAAACACCTTCACTGTCACTACGGCCCACCAGCCCAGTCTTTTTTTAGGGCCCATGTACTTTGTGTATAAGGCTATTACTACGATTCAATTGGCTAGGGCCATACAAAGCAAATCTGGAAATAACCGCCATATTGTACCAGTGTTTGTGCTGGGTAGTGAAGACCACGATCTGGAGGAACTGAACAAAATAAACCTATACGGTAAGAAAATCACTTGGGAACCGGGGCTCAATGGCCCTGTGGGTGCTATGCCAACCAGTACTTTGGCTCAGCCATTGGAGGAACTCAAAGCAATATTGGGAACCAGTGAAGCGGCAGCGGCTTTGATAGCGCGCGTTGAAGAGGCTTATCATCGTACTGATACGTTTGCGGAAGCTACCCAAGCCTTATTGCACGAGTTTTTAGGAAAATACGGATTGGTTGTGCTAAACATGAGCCATCCCGCCTTGAAAAGGCATTTTATTCCGATCATGAAGGCCGAAATACTGGAGTCGCCGACGTTCAAAATTGTGAATGACACTATTGCACAATTGCAAGACCTTGGATTCAAAGCACAGGCCGCTCCCCGCGAGATCAACCTGTTTTACATGGGGGCGGGTTTTAGAGAGCGGATCGTCAAGGAAAATGACGTTTATAAAGTCTTGAATACTGATTTGGTGTTTTCAAAATCCGCTATCTTGGAGGAGTTAAATCAGCATCCGGAGCGGTTTAGCCCCAATGTCGTGCTGCGGCCCTTGTTTCAGGAATTGGTATTGCCCAATTTGGCTTACGTAGGCGGAGGCGGCGAATTGGCCTATTGGCTGGAGCGGCGGACACTGTTCCAGTATTTTGGGGTTCAGTTTCCGATGCTCGTGCGTCGCCATTCGGTGCTGTGGCTGGATAAAGATGCTCAAAAGAAATTGGATAAATTTGGGTTTACGCCCATGGCTTTTTTTGCGGATACGGACGCTTTGATCCGTACATTTATTGACAAAAATGCCGCTGGCGAGATACAAATAGAAGCAGAAATAGCCGCGATGCACCGCCTTTTCGATCAGTTGGCCGCAAAGGCCAATAGTATAGACGCTACTTTAGAAAAAGCCGTGCGGGCAGACGAGGTGAAGGCTATTGGCACTTTAGACCAATGGCAATCGCGGTTGGTCAGGGCTGAAAAGCAGAAACATGAAGTGACGCTCAATCAGGTGCGCAACCTAAAAGAGAAATTGTACCCAGCCAATGGTTTGCAGGAGCGTTACGACAATTTTTTGCCTTATGTATTAAAATATGGGGATACTTTTTTTGATACCCTTCTCGAACACCTACAACCATTTGACCCAGGTTTTGTCATCCTAGGAGAGTTATAATATTGGGTAAGCGATCCTTACATATTTAAAGGTACAAATGGCGATAAATCCTCTGGATATTCTTTGCGGAACTCATAGCGCAGCAAATCGTAAGAGGTAATGATGCCTACCAGTTCATGATCGTCATTGACGATTGGTACTGCGTGAAACAGGTGCTCCATAAGTATCTCGGCAACGGCTCCAACGTGCTGGTCTGGCTCTAAGGTAGCCAATCTGCGGGTCATTACTTCTTGAACATTGATGCCTTGATAGTCTTCGTAAGACTTGCCCAGTTTGAAAATGTCCCAACTGGTAATCATGCCAACCAATTTTTTGCCTTCTACCACTGGAATATGATGGACTCGATTGTTCATCAATATGCTGTGGGCATCACCAAGTGTTTGGTTAGTTTGGAGGGTAATGACCTCTTTGGTCATCAGCGATTGGATAGATTCGTTCATCATAGGTCGTACAAATTTAAAGTGTTAGATTCAAGGTATAAAATAACGGAGTATATTTGAAACCACCAACGATTGCGCTTAAAAATGTAAAAAAAATATACTGCTGTTAAAATGGCCTTCTTTACGAAGGAACTGTAAAATAATAACTTATCCTTTTTAACTTATTGATTTTCATGAAGCAAACTTTGAAACTTTTAACCCTGTGGTTGGGTATTTCATCCAGCGTAATAACTTATGCCCAGAACCCAGTCGCCAACCCGAATCCATCGCTAACCGAACAAATTAGGTTGGTTGAAAATAATTTGCTGCCCAGTTCTCAAATCGAAGGTGACAGCCCTTACAAGCGTTTTACGCTTGAAGAACGGTTAAGATTCTTCAAAGTACCTGCGGTGTCTATTGCCGTTATTGACGAAGGGGCAGTCATTTGGGCGAAGGCTTACGGAGTGGGCAATCGAGCAAAAAACAACCCTATTGATACCCACACCGCGTTTTGGGCGGGTTCCATCAGCAAATCTATCAATGCAGTAGGCGTTCTAAAATTAGTGGCCAACAGTCAATTATCCTTGGAACCCGATTTTAGAACCTATCTAAAAACAGTAACGTTTAAAGAAAACGACCTGTCGCGCGGAGAGACTATAACGATTCGGCATTTATTAAGCCATACGGCTGGACTTAGTCGGGGCGATGTGGCGTATTATAAAAAAGAATCAATACCAACTTTGGCGCAAGCCCTAATGGGACAAAAACCTTCCAAAGACCAAGGCGTTTTTGCTATTTTGAAGCCCAACACTGCCTATAAATATTCCAATTATGGCATTGGCATTGTCCAAAAAATCATAGAAGACAATATAGATCCAGATTATGCGCACTTTGTGCAATCTACCGTTTTAGATCCCCTTAACATGACACATAGTTTTTTCATTGACCATCAAGTGCCAGTGTCAAAACAAAATGCAGTAGCCGATGGTCATTGGTTTGCCGAAACAATCCCTTTTGGCGAATCAGAAGTATATCCATACAAAGCCGCATCCAACCTTTGGACAACCCCCTCCGATGTAGCCCGATTAATCATGGCCATACAGGCCAGTTATGCGGGCCAACCAACAACTATACTCCCTCAGGCCGTGGCGAAGTTGATGCTAACCCCTCCCATAGATACCGCCAACTACTCCGACGGACAAAGGGATTCTTCCAAATGCGGCTTAGGCTTTTTTATGTACGATCTCAAGGGTGAAAAATATTTTTCTCACACAGGTGGCACCGATGGATTTAGAGCCATCTATATTGGTAGTTTTGAAGGCGGCAAAGGCGCCGTGGTGATGACCAATTCCAATAATGCGTCCATCCTTTTTGAAATACTGAACAGCATTGCTACCACTTATGGCTGGAAAAACTATTATCAACCAAAAATTAAAAAGGAATTTGCCTTAATTGAAAAAACACTCCTTGATTATTGTGGCAAATACAAACAGACATTCAAAGAAGGTGATTATTTCAGATCCATCAAAAAAGTGGGCAATCACCTTGAAATAACAGGAAGCAATGATCTGGTCGGAGAAACCCTCTACTTTTCATCTGAAACAGAAGCCTTCGTTTTATCAAGAAAAACAACCTATCACTTTATCTTAAAAGACGGCAAAGTAGAAGGGCTAACGATAAAAAATGACCTTGGGCGTTTGTCAGGTGAAGCGAAAAAAGTGGGTAAGTGACTAGCCATTTTTCATTGCTACCTGTATGCGATCAATTTGATTTAAGTGCCTGATTATATGATTGATGAAAAACTGAAAAGTATCGCCTAATTTAAGGCTAATTAAAGTTGAGATAGAAGTAGATATTTTCACTTTATTCAAACTTACATTTCTTGATTTATTCAGTACATCTAATAACTTGATTTGTTGGTTGACAAATCTATCAATGACCGTTGTGTCAAGTTTGGCATTCAGTGGATTTTTGTCTTTAAACGTTTTCATTTTGCTTGGTTTTTCTTTCGGCAACATACTTTTGGCGAAGTAATTTCCTAGAAGCCCACTTTTAAAATCAAGTTCATTTTTGGTGCTAGAATTTTTGATTTTGTCCTCTATTTGTGGCAAATAAAAATCGCCATACAGGTTCAAATGTTCCAAACATTCCAGAATACTCCAAGAAGTTGCGTTTTCTTTCCAGGTCAACGTATGAGCATCACAGTTTCTAAGTTTCTCAACTTGATTCATGATTTGCCTTGTCTGCTCAATAAGCGATTGTATTAACAATTCTGATTGCATAATTTTAAATTTTATGCAAAGGTCTGATAAGTATTTTTTGTAAACCTTGATTGAAATCAAGACTTTTTTAAACGTGATAAAGTTTCGGCACTCATTCTCAAATAGTTTGCAATGTGCCGATTAGAAATTTCTTGAAAAAGTTGAGGGCTTCTTTTCAGAACCCTATGGTATCGCTCTTTGGGTGAATTTGTCAGGATATCAATTTCACGTTCCAGTTGTTGAACAATCAAGTTTTCCAAAATTGTTGTCCATAAAATTCGGTTGGAATCAATTTTCAAAAAATTGTCAATTTGCTGTTTAGTGATAACTTTTATGACCGATTTTTTAATCGCTTGGATAAAAAAAACAGAAGGTTTTCCTGTCAAAAATGAGTCTAAAGAAACGATTAAACTTTCCTTATACCCGAAACGAATGGTCTGTTCTTCATAGTCGTCTAATACAAAAACGCGCAAACTGCCACTCTCAACATAATACACATTGGTATCAATGCTTCCTTTGACTTTCAAAAAATCGTTTCTGTCTATGGTAATTGTCTTATCTGAAAGTTCAATAATTTCTTTCATGGTCGGTTTGTGTTGACTTTTTTTTGCTGTTAATATTGTATGTTGGTGCGTTTGCCCCACTTTTACAAAACTCTTTTATTCCTTCCTGTTCTAAAATAGAACGACGAAAGGAATAAAAGAGTTTAAAAAAATACAATCAAAAGGGCTGATTAGACCGCTTTATCAAAAGCCATTCTAATCCAACCGATCACTTCTTGGTCAATTTCATTAATGTCAGAAAGGTTGATTTTATGAGAACAGATACCGTTTGGTTTTTCTAGTTCCAGTTTACCTTTTGCTTCTTCCCCCTTCAGGTTAAAACCTATTTCAAACCTTGTTTTTGATGCAGGATTTAAAATGATGAATTGCTTTTTTCTTTTCAAACTAACGTAGGATTTCTTTGGAGCAATTTCGAATGCACCGTCAAATTCCTCAATTGCTGCTATTAGTTTGTCATAAAATGGCTTCAAATTCTCCTTGCCTTTGTATTGGCTATCAATCAGTCCATCTGTATCAGTTGTAGAATCGGCATCAGAGCCCAATACTTTTAATGCAATTTCGGAAGCGTACCCATGCGTAACATTGTGCGTTTCTTTTAAAAATTTTAGAATTTCGCCGTGTTTAGAAAAATTTTGAGTCGCTATCAAATCTTTCCATTCGTCAAATGAATGACCTGTTTTCTCTTTCAGGTTTTCGAACATTGTTGATACTGCCTTAGCCATAATATTTATGTTTTAACTGTTATTGATGGTGCAAAGGTATACCCATCAATAAAATCGAATCTTGTCCTATGACAAGAAGTGATTTTTACTTGAAATTTAGTACGGTCAGCACCGTTCAGTCCCCATTAATTGGGACTGAACCGCCAACGGGCAGGTTGTAGGTAGGGGCGATTTGTTCGGCTACGCCTATGTAAGGAACAATATCAGAATAATTTATCTTTTTTATTTAGAAAATATATCTTTATTCCACTTACGGAATTCATAATACTTGCTTTTAGGCTCTCCCGTCAAACCATTTATTCCTTTTTTCTTTGGTAAATAATACCCGTGAACATATGAAAATGGGAGGAGAAAAAGCGATAGTAATATCATTGAGGTTGTTCTACCAAAGTAAACTGAAACGCTACAAACAACAATAAGTATCAGCAAATACTTTCCAACTCTCCGAATTTTCGGTGTCTGTTCTTCAAAATGTCCCATCAGTATATTGCCTAAGGCAAACACTATGCTGACGATAGCAATTTCAAACCATATTGTATTTGTTGTGAACATTTCAACTAATTTAGGAATTGGTGATATTTTTAAAAAGTTGTTCGTGTTGCTTTTTAAAAATACGCTGCATCATGAATTTAACTGGCAAAGGCGATTTGAAGTTGATTTCTTCCTCAATTATTGTAAAATCGCTGTCTGCTTTTAAACTGAATTTCATTTCAATCTGAGTCAATTTGAAAACTGTCGCCCGAATAACAATTTTTTTGTCTGCAATACTTTTTTCAATTCTCAAGGTTTCTATTTTTTAGGTCGATTTTTATAGTTTATTACTAGACCGAAAATCGAAGATACAAAGCCGAGAATGTAAATAATATAAACAATGGCTCCTAAGGGCTTATCAAATGTAAAAATTTCAAAATCAAATTTTTTCAACAATGCACTTCCTGAAATAATTGCAATGATTACGAAAAAAAAGTTCATTCCTTTCTTATCTTCCATATTTAATTTTTTATGATTGAATAAATTTAAAAAGTTGTGTGAAATTGCTATTCTTGTGTTGGCAGGTTTCGGATTAACGGTTTCGGACTTGGCAAAGGTGGCGATTTTCACCACAAATGTTGATGCGGAGAACCAAACTTTGATTAACCACAAATGTGTCTGCGGAGCACTGAACCGCCACTTTTGCCAAACCCGTGTTAGCAGATGCCCTTCTGTCTGTCCGAAGATATTTCGTGTCAAGTTTGCTCACACTTTGCCCGAATTTGTCTACGATAGAAGCGTTGTCAGTCCAGTTAAGCATTGTGTGTTAGGAAAATAAATAATTAAAAAATCGAAGGGAGGGAAAAAAATAATTTGAATTTATTTTTGGGCTGGAGAAAAAAATACTATCTTAAAAAAATTGCCTGCTGCGTTGGCTTGTGCGTTTTTTAAGAGTGTATTTTTTTGTGGGTGGCTTTTTCTGTCTGTCATTTATGTTTCGTTTTAAATTCTTCAAGCGATTCTTTTAAATACATAAAAGCATTTCCCTTTTTTACGAATTTCAATTTCCCTGCATTGCGTATGTGTGCTAATTCGCAATCTTGAACTTTCAAAACTGTCTTTGCTTCTTTACTGTTCAAATATTTTTCTGATTTCATTACTTTGAAATAAATAATCTTTCAGAATAATTTGGTCTGTCAACCTCATATTTTCCTTTTCCAAGTTTTACAATCCACTTGTAAAGTATTTGAATGTTCTCTGTAATTTCCCACTTTCTCGGAGTAGGAACATCTGCACAATTTTTATGAACCCACTCTTTGGCTGTTCCAAAATAAATTTCGCCTGTGCTTTCTAAGTTCAGTAAAAACCCTTTTACGAATCGGTGAGAGAAAAATGCTTCTACAAGTTTCTCTCTGAATTCTGTCGAAGGTAAGCCCAAAGGAATTTTGTAAATTGCTAAGTCATGCAACACACAATTCAATTCCAAGTCATTCACAAATTCTTTATCCTCGTATATTCTGTAAAGCGTTTCAACACTGTAAGTCATTGGCAAAGAGGAAATCAAAAAATCTTTGTCTAGTGCTTCAAAATTGAATTGAAATTCTTCTTCGTTAGGAAATTCTTTTTTCTTCTCTGGAAGTTGTTCACTAAGTTGCTTGTAAATATTATCTGTGATTAAAATGGAATCGCTTTCAATGATGCTAAAATACAAGCGGTCTTCAATTCCTAAATCTTCTACAATAGTTCCAATTTCGTAATTGTAATTTAAATAGGGTGGGAAATTTAAAGCCCGTGACGAAATGTTTGCACTTGTAAGAAAACATTTTTTGTATTCATCCAAGTATGCTTTCAAATGCAAACGGGGATTTCTGTAAAGCGTAATTCCTTTCTCTTTCAAGTAAGGATAAATTTCCAAATCAGATGAACCAAGAATTAAGTCTTTGGTTTCCCAACGAACAAAAACTGCTTTCACATTTTCTTGTCCGTCAATCAACGCTTTCAGTGTAGCTAACTTGATGTAAGGTGAAAAAATAAAAAGTGCTTGCGACTTACTTATGTATTCACTCAATTTTGGTTGTAAATCAATTCCGTTTGTATAAAGTTTCATATGTAGTTTAATCTTCTTTTAGAAAATCCCTAGCAATTCTACCCCAATCAGTTCTTGAATCTTGCACATTATTTTTCTTTGTTCCATCAGGTTGTTCATCTTCATATCTAGCCCAAGCCATAAGCAATAACTTTAATCCCTCGGAAGCATTTTGCAATCTGTTTTGTAATTCATCTTGCTTTTCACCATCAGTCGATTTTTCTAAAACTTCAATTAATTTTTGGTAAGCAGGATGATTCGTATTTAATGCAATAAGTATTTTTCCTCCTCTTGATTTTACGCTAAAAAAAGCTGGTCCATCAAAATCAGATTCTACAAACTGATATTTCAAATTATTTTCAAAAACTGATTTTACAATTTCTTCTGCATTCGGAATTCCATCATCATCTAAAGCTTTTTCAACATCTTTTTTTCTTTCTTCAACAGTTTTTTCCTCTTGTTTATCACTTGTGCCAGTATGACCATCTTCTTTTCTTTCTTCAGTTGCTTCAGTTGCTTTTTTTTCAGGTGTATCTTCTATATTCTGATGCCTCGTCTTATCTTCCTTTTCTAAAGTTGAAGCTTGTGCTTTCAACTGCCTTCTCATTGTATAAATATTAGTATCTATTCTTTGAGCTAATTCAACTAAAAAAGATTTAGGGTCACCTTCTTCTTCAAGTTCCTCCTTTAATTGATGTAATGTTTTTTCAGTAAGCAATTCAGTAATATCCATTTTACCTAACTCACTAAAATTATTTGCAAATTGCTTATTGTTGGTTACTCCAAATATTTCATCTAATGCTGGTTGAAATTCAATTTCAACACCCCACCATCTTTCACGACTATCGTATTGTATCACCCAAGCTTGGTCTAAATCCAATTCTCTTTCAGCCCTCACAACAGAAACTCCAATATTTTTTCCTGCGTGTTTTCCGTGTGGTTTCGACCCAGGATTATATCCCTTCCTTGCATCTTCTTTTGCAATTGAAAACCTGACTTTAACATCGTGGCTTTGTCCCATATAAGGTATTTTATACACCACTTCAAAACCTTCATCTCCACCCCACTTTGTAAACATTGCATCATCATTAAAAGGAGCAGGACAAGATGTTTTATCCATTAAGTAAATTGGATCATTTGACGATGCCATTTTTATTGATGTCAAATTGCTTGGGTTTGCTTCTTTGAACGTTACCATTTTAATTTTCACCTTTCCATTTTGTAAAAATTTACGATACATTCTACCAATAAGCAACTCTGAGTTATCAATTATTGCTTGTGCTGTTTTCCATATACACCTATCAATATTCGACCAAACAACTAATGTTCCTGTATTATCGAATGACTTTCCAGCTTTTCTCCAAATTGCAGGGATTTCCTTCTTTTCTGGTTGAGGTACTTCTTTTAATTCTTGTCTTAAAATTTTATCGATATCCAAGTATGAATAAATAGCATTTTCTATCCCATTTTGCCAAGTCCACACTTCAACAGTTTTTGCTTGTGAAATAGAAGAAGAGGGCAAGCCCATTCCAAATTTTCCTATACCTTTTTGGTTTTCGGAATTAAGATGTGTGCCATTACCAAATTGCAAAGCCATTCGTAGAGTTTCACTATTCATACCAGTACCATTATCTAAAATCCCAATTTGATTTATTCTTGATACTGTTCTTGAATTAATTGGCACATCAATTTCTGAGCATAAAAGTTCTACAACAGTAGCTCCGTGCTGTATTGAATTATCCATCAATTCAGCTATTGCATACGCTGCATTTTTGTAGCCATTATCTCTCATTGCTTTAACAGCTAAATGTGCTGGTACTATTGAATTATCCATTTTATTAGTTTATTTTGTTATTATTTTGTTATTATTTTACCAAACATCTTCCCAATTAAAAAAGGCATTTGCAATTTCATCAAAGCCAGGTAAAGCTGTGTCAACAACAGTAACAATTTCAGCTTCTGCATTTCCATTTGCTTTAGTACCTCTTATTGCCCTTCCTACCATTTGACTATACAGAACTAAAGAGTCTGTAGGTCTTGTAATTACGGCACAACTTGTTTTTGGTGCATCAAATCCTGTAGTAAGTATTCCGTAGTTGCATAAAACTAAACACCTATCATCATCACTTTTAAATTTTTCAATCAACCTAGATCTCTGTGTTCCTTCAGTTTGCCCAGTAATAGAGTAAGCATTTATTCCCCTTACTTGCAAACAAGTGGCAAGTAAATTTGAGTGTTCAACATTAAGAGCAAAAATTATTATTCTTTTGTGCCTACTTATTAAATCGTCAATCTTTTGGATAATCAAAATATTCCTTTGCTGGTCTTGCGATAACTTATTCAAAAATGAATCAGATAGACTTAGATTATCTTTTAAGTATTTTATATCGGTTTCTGTAAGTGTTAAACCACTCTTATACAATAATGGTTTATTAATTATTTTAGCTAAATATCCTTCATCTATTAAGTAATCAACAGGGTTTTCATACCCTTCAATTTTCAAGGTAACTTTCTGTTTGTTGAAAAAATTAGATAACTCCAAATCAGTTTGTGGGTCATTGTATGTTCTCCCTGGTGTTGCAGACAATCCTAACAATGAAGCATTGAATGATATTAAAGTTGATAAGTTTAAATTAAACGTAGGAGCAACAGCCATATGTGCCTCATCCATTATAACCAAGGAACAGTTGTTAGCAGTTTTGCTTATTACTGAAGCATTTTGCTTTAACAAGTTATACATTTTCGCTAATCCACTAACAATAAACCCATCCTTTATTTTATCAATTTCTATACTTGAATTGCCCCAATATCTAAACACATTAATGTTTCTATTTCCAAGGTTTCCCCAAGATTTTTCAAATTCCTGTGCAGCTTGTTCACATAACTCTTCTGTATGTGCTAACCAAATTACTGTTGTAGGTTCATTATCTCTTAGATGGCTACAAATAACATTCATTGCAGTTCTAGTTTTTCCAGAACCAGTAGGCATATGCAATAGAACTTTTTTCTTATCAGTATATAATTTAGTTTTTAACTCATTAATTGCTTTTCGCTGATGCTTAAATAACGAATAGTTTGGGAAACATTCTAACTCTTGTATTTTTTCAACAACTTCAACCGGAATAGGCTTTTGTATCTCAAAAAAAGTATAAAGAATTTCAAGTTGTTTTTCTGTATTAAATTTAATCTGCTTTAATTCTGTGTAAGCATTATCCTTTTTTGTTTTACCTAGTAATCCAAGTAACTCTAAAACCTCATTTTCTCGTAATACGTCAAAAAAATCATTTCTTATATCAGATATTGATAAAAGTTCTATGGGTGAGTAAACATTTAATAAGATACTTTGAAGTTTACTGATACGGGCTAAATCTGTGTTTAATGAATTCAATATTTGAATAGCAGACCGACCAACTATTTTGGTAATTAGCTCTTCATCTATCCTAGTCAAAAAGTTTTCAAAATTCATATTTGTTCACTATTTAAATGATAATTATGAGTAACCGAATTTAATTGAGTTTGCCTTTTTATAATTTCTATTACTTGTGCAATTTCTTTTTCTGTATTGAATTTCCCAGTCATATACTCAATTATAATTATACAAAACAAGCGGCACAACCAACACCTTCTTCTTCACTCAAAATGTCAATAAGGTATGGTGATTTGCTTTGTGATTTCTTTTCCATTCGTTTCATGTATTCTGTTTTTATCTGCTCCATTCTAGCTGGCTGAATTAGTTCTTCCAAACTTTCTGTTTGCCCCCATGTGTAGCCGTCTTTCTCATACTGCATTGCTTTCCTGTATAGGTCGGGGTGTTGTTCGTATAACCAAACCCATTCTATTTTTTGTTGGAAGAAACAGAAGTAACAACCTGAACGGCTTCTTGAATACTGTCCTGTTTTTCCGTTCACATCAAAATCAACTTTGTTGTAATAGGCAGGAACTCCAACTCCGCTTTCTTCAAGTATTTTGAAAATGTCCGCACGAATTAAAACTTCATCGTTGCCTAAAAGTGGAAACGAAGTTTCTTTTGCCAATGGGTAATCAGTTGTTTTCAAAAACTCAAACACCAAATGATTGAAACCTTTTACATCAGTGTCAAGCAATGAATCTAATTTCTGTGCTTGTGTAAATGATGGGTTTAATTTTTTTGCAATGATTTGATTTGCCTTTTCCTGGGAACTTCCAAAGTCAACATTCTTTGAAAGCGTTTGTAGCTTCTCAAAGTTTTGAGTTGAAAACATTTTTGCAATTACATCTTCACTCCAAATATTTTTCCTAAAAGGAAAAATTGATTGAATATTTTTCTTGGTTGAAATATATCCTTCTCTTTCTTCATCACCTCTGATTCCTACATAAGAAACAACTGGGTCTGTTCCAACATATTTTTCAAACGGTTCTAACTTTAATTTCTTAGTGCACCAACGGGAATTTGACGAAGGCAAGTAACCACCATACATTTTTAGGAAGTGGTCAAATGGGTCTTCGGAACTGTTTTGTGCTGCTTGCAGTAAATTTATTTTTATACCTAGATAAACTTCTAAGTTTTTTATAAGTTGGTAAGTTTCATCCAATTCTTTGCCTGTATCACAAGAATAAAACTCCAAATCCAAAGATGGATACTTCGTTTTTATGTATACAGCTAAAGCTGCACTGTCTTTACCACCTGATATACCTAATACATGTCTGACTTTTTTACTCATTGCAAAAGTTCTTTAAGTAAGTTTAATACTGCTGCAATATTAGAAGTTTTATCATTGGAAAGTTTCTTCTTCAATGCAATTTTTAGTTTCTCAATCTCTGCTGCTTTGTTCTTTGGAACTCTTACAATTTTAGGATTTATAGTACTGAAAAAAGTATCAATCTTAACTCCAATAACTTCTTCGTTTGCTTCATCAATGTCACTTTTTGAAATATTGGTCAAACTATCCAGTTCAAAAATTATTGACTTGAATTTTTCATAAAGCATTATTTCATCTTCATCAGTAAATGCTTCCAAAGTTTTTCCTGTTACTGCTTGCGCAATGGAATTGAGCCATGCTTTTTTATCATCCAATTGAGAGTTGATTCGCTGAACAAAAGTCTTTTGTGCTGCTAATAGTAAATGTGTTTTCAATTTCTTGAAACGGCTTTGCAGTTGCTCTTTGTAAGTATCAAAGTCAACGGTTTTGCCTATAAAGTCATTACATATAAATTCCTCAAATCGCTGCACAAGTCCATCATAAGAAGTTCGCAACTCACGAATCGCTTTTTGCAATGTGGTTGTGTAGGATTGCAATTTTGATTTGTCTTTTTGCAATGTGCTTAATGAAATTCCTAAGGCATTTGGAAAGGCTTCAAAGAAAGTCTCTTCGGGGTCTTTGCTGCTTATTATTGCTTGTCGAATTCTCAAAGCCGAACTACTTAGTCGTTTGGTTTGCTTTGAATACTCAGGCAATCCTTTGTAGAAAGTAATAAATGGTTTTATTGTTTCAATGAATGAGTTATTGTTAAATGTTAATTCTGTTGACTGATTTAAAAAAGTTCTATAACTGTTGAAAATATCCAACTTCACACCTTCAATGTCAAATGTCTTAATGGTGTATTTTTCTGGATACTTTGCAATAAGTTCTAGATTCTCATTTGACAAATTTGGAATATATCCATCATCATTGAAGATTGCAAAATCATCTTTTTTTATAAATAGAAATGTTGGAATCCAAAAATCAATCAAACCTTGTTTGAGTTTCAAAGGTCTCTTGCTCAATACTTCTGTGAAATCAGAAATTCTTTTTTGTTCTGATTTTGCATTCTCGATAAATTCCTCTGAGATTTTCCAAAGTTTATTGAAAGTTGAATTTTTGTTGATGGTTGCCACATCAAATGAGTTTTCCCGAATAGGAGAGATTCCATTTTCTTTAAGTAGCGAAAGGAAAATTGTTTTTTCTGGTGGAAATTTTTCTTCCTCAAAACCTAAATTTTCTTTGTCCCAATTATTTGCTAATGCCTTGAAGTAATGTTTTTTAGCTGTATGAATTGAATTAGATATTTTGTGTTTGTTCACCAATTCGTTTTTGAAAACTGGTGTTGCACTGTAAACTTCGTTGCAAACTTGTGAAAGCAGTTTATTGAAATCTCTCTTGTCAGAAATTGCTTTTGGCAATCCTTTGAAAAACCATTTTACTTCTTTGCTTTCCTTGTAAATGCTATCAGTGATATAGTGATTCAATAAACGAATTTGAGATTCTACAATGTTCTCAAGCTCTCTTTTTGCAACCTTGTCATCTTTGTTTTCCGCAATTACTTTTTGAATTTTCTCTATCTCAAAAAGTAAAGTTTTTATTTCATCAGAATTTTTAAAGAAGCAATAAACAATTGCTTCTTTTTGGTTTTCGGATGCCACTTGAATTTCTTCAGTTTTTATTTTGCTGTTGAAAATTAGATTTATAAATCCGTCAATTTCACCTGTTGGTATTTTTGTAATCGGGTATTCTGAAATTACAAATTCAAAAAATCTTGGTGTTCCTTTTTCGTATGAATAAAGTTTTGCAAACACAGGAGCAAACTGAAAATATTTATTCAATAGAGTTGTTACATCAACAACTTCAGAAAGTTGGTTTCCTGCTTCAATCAGTGCTGTTTGAATATCTAAATCAGTTCCTTCAAACAAAATGAACCGCTGACTGTGTGAACGGTAAAGAATTATTTTTTTCTTTTCAAGATTATCAATAATGATTCCTGCATTTGCAACGCCACAAGTGGTTTCAAGGTATTGGACTAAAAAATGTCTATCTAATGTTGAACCGCTTGCTGAAAAAATATTTAGCAGACCAATTGTTTTAATTGCTTTTGCATAATCATTTATTGATGTGTCAAATGATCTTTCAACTTCTTCTAATGCTGAACGAATAGAACTCCAAGAAGAAAAATCAGAATTGTATTTTGAAGTAAGGAACGAATAGAAGTTGAAGTTCAAATAATCATACACACAACTTAAATTATAAAACGGATTTTCCCGTTTGTTGAATTTGGAAAGTCCTGTGTGGTCTGTGCTTTCTAAGAATGAAAACAAACTTCTTTCGTTTTGTCCGTAACGCTGCAAGGACAAAGTGAGAATGTTTGCAGAAAGAATATCAAGCGGAAAAAGTTTGTGTGCAATTTCATTCAGAAAATCTTTGTTGAAAGTAAATGCCTTTGTTGATGCCGCTAACTTCAAACATTTTTCTACTTCTGATTTTGATGCCTTATCTTCAAAATTTTCTGAAACGTATTCGGATGCTAAAAACAAAAGTTGTTCAACAGGTTCGTTGAAAGTTATTTCCCTAAATCGTCCTTTAACCTTTGTCCACTCTTGTTTTTGTGTGCTTGTAAGTGAGTATGCATACGATTCAAAATTTTGGTGAACTGTTGTGATTAAAACAATATTGTATTTCGGGTTGTTGCAAAACTCTGCTAACTGTTGAATGAAATACAATTCTGTTTCGGGGTTGTGTTTACTTGCATACTCTAAAAATTTCCCAAACTCATCCAAGAAAATAAATAGAACCCCGTTGTTTTTTCCAAGTAAATGATAGCGGTTGAAAATTTCAGATAATATATTTTCGTGCTTGTTCTTGTTTGTGTTTACTTCAAATGTTTCTGCAAATTGTTCAAGGATTGAAGTGTAAGAACCAACAATTTTTACGAAATCAACTTTGGGGCTTGCCCCAAAGTTTGGTTCAAAAAATCTTTTAGTCCCTTTTATACTTTGCTCCAAAGCAAGTAGGAACGAAGATTTTCCTGTTCCATAAGTTCCAATAATGTTGAATGAACGAACACCTTTTTTAAAGTCGTTCACAATTTGACTTACAACTTGTTTTGCATTCGGTGTCGGGATATAATGGAAATCTTTGTCTGTATCCCTTAGAATGTTTACGGATGTTGAGAAATTATTTGCCATAGTATTTATCCAATATTAAGTGAGCATTCGGTTTGTTTTTGAACTGCATTTCTTTTATTCCAGCATGGTCTGTGAATGTAATTTCCTTATTATCATTTGCAATTTCAGAAATTTTACTTGTCAATCCTGAACGGCTTAAAGCGAAAATAGAACCTGGACTGTTTGGTTCATGCTCCAAAGAATTTAAGCTGATTGAATTTCCGTAAGTTGGATTGTCCAAAATTGAAAAGAGCAAAACTGCCTCTGGCAGTTTGTCTCTTTCATTATTTTCAATTTGGTATTGTTCGTCTTTTCCTCTACCAATTGTTTTCAGTAAATCAATTTCTGAAAGGATTCCTGAAAAGCTGTCCTCAACATCTTTGCTGCCTTCGCTGTTCTGATACATTTTCACGAACACAACGAAATCGTCAGTAACGGTATTCTCATTAAAGTTCAAACCTTCTTCGGCTTCTTTTCTGCGTTTTAAATAGTTTACGAAAGTTTCTTTGGTAAAGAATATTTTTTCTTTTCTGAACTCATTAAAAATTATGCTGTAAGTTGAAGCAAGATTTGTCTTGACAAGTTGATAGTGTAGTAACCATAAACTTGCATCGTCTTCAAGAAATGGATCCCACCCGTTGTCAGCAAAAAGTGCTGTTCCAAATTCGGTTGCGTTGTCCTTATTGTCAATAATGTTGAAGGCTTTCATCCAGTAACGGATTGAGGAAACCATATTCTTCCCAACTCCCAATTTCACAACTGCATCTTCGTCATTGAATGACTTTTGGGATTTGAGATAGTCATAGCCTTTTTTGAGCCAAAGTTGTCGGCACTGGAAGGAATCATGTCCTGAAAAAGTATATTTTATCGTGTCTGTGCCTACTGTGGTCATTGATATTTTGATTGTATTGCTGTTAATTTTGTTTCACGTAAAGTAAAGCAAAATTAGAGAATTGGCTAATGGAAGTTTTTAGAGGTGTAACTGGGAATATTAACCAACCTTCGGAGCTAATAAAGCGTTGGCGAAAACACTCTTTTATTTTTTTCGGGTCGGGTTTGCAGCGTTGTAAAAAATGAAAGTGTGTTTTGTACGTTTGACATAGAAATTCTAATTATTTTTTTGTGCGTGGGCAGTTTTTTAATTATTTATTTTTAAGCGGTTACCTGTCAATTAGTATTGCTGTCATGTTGATTTAGTTGACTTAATGTTTGTTCATAGTCCATTACTCTAGTGCCAGCACGGTCGTCAATAGGGATTCTGCTAACTCGTGTATATGCGCACTTTTAAATACGCGCCATAAAGGTAAAGCAAGATTCTCAATATTGTATCATCCAACAAAAAATATATTTTAAATGTTTGATAGTCAATTAATTAAGCACTATATTTCAAGGTTGAAACATGAGCAACAATGTAAAATACGCATTGCGCATTTTACATTGTTGCTAAACCCGACAATACAAAATATGCGCTATCCATCCTTCTTATCCAACAGAGTAACCTACGCTCCTACCACCTCGGTTACATACCGTTTGTCCTTATAAGAGCGTGGCTTGCTCTTTTCCGCTACATATATCGTACTCCCTTTATCATGGCCACAATTTTCCATACATAAATCTGCACAAAGATATATCATTTTTTTCAAAATTCGCAGCCTACCCCAAAAAAGAATCAAGCATACCCCTACGGCTTCGCCAATGCCTTAAAAGTCCCATTGGGCTGAATCATAAATATAGCAGTAGGTTTCTTATCAGATATTTCAAAGCGAACACTGAATCCATCCAAGCTGACAATATTGAACTCATCTTTTTTTGTACCAATAAGTTCGTATTCAGGTTGTCCGGGCACGAGCAAGCAGAGCACATCTTTGCTGATGTATGTTTTGAGCGTAATGCCGCTTATCTCAAATGACCCGACGTATTGCGCCAAATCGAGGGCATTTATTTTGTATTCCGACAACATTTTGGCGAACACAAACTTGTCTATTTCATTGTCCATGCTCGTTTTTAGGCCAGATACATCTCCTTTGAAGTTGGTCTCAAAGGCTATTTTCATATTCCAGTCGGGGTCTTTGGCGTGGGTTGCTTTAAATATATCGAAATGAAAATGCTGCAACTGGAAGGTGTCTTTTCCGTATAGCATCAACATCGCATCTTTGGATTGCATTATTTGCAGGGCGCCATAACCGATGTTTTGGTATTTTCCGAGGTATTCAGCCGTTGCGTGGAGGGGGCTGGTATTGGGTTTTTGAGTTACCGCATCGTTGTTTTGTACGGTGGCGGTGTCGGCCATCAGTTTGTTTTTGAGGGGTGCTTTGAGCCAATCGGTCGGCGTAGCGCGAAGCATCCGGTCGGCTATGGCGTTGCGGATGATGCCAGGTACTGCCGATCCATTCTGATTAACCGATACAAATATACCAATGCTGTCGTTGGGATAAAATGCTGTGGTGGTCGAAAATCCATCAATATTGCCACCGTGCTCCACTCGAAAGTGCCCTTTGTGGTTGCCTAAAAACCACCCAAAACCGTAGCCATGACTATCTGCTGTATCGCGCGAGGAAAGCAACGAGCCACCCAAAGTCATTTGGGTCTTGATAGACTCGGTGCAGAAGTTGGTGGAAATCAACTCTTTAGTGCCCGACTTACCGCCGTGAATCCACAATTTCAACCATTGACCCATGTCTTTGGCCGAGGCAGCGATGCTTCCAGCGGGCTCCATTCCATTAAAGTAGTAAAAATCCTCTTTTTTTATCTTGCCCTTTTGGGCGGAATAACCAAAGGAGCGATCAGCAGCATTGGCAAATGCCTCGGTGGTCAGGGTAGCACCATTCATGCCGAGTGGCGTGAAAATACGCTCTTGAACGAGGGCTTCCCAAGTTTTACCGGTCAGTTTTTGAGCGAGTGCGCCCTGGGCCATAAACATAAAATTATTGTACTGCCATCGCTCACGCAGTCCCGCATTGGTGTCGAAGTAGCGAATAATGTGCAAAAAAGTGTCGCGGTTGGCTTGGTTGGGGCGAAAATACCAAGCCAGGTCGTGCCGCTCCAATCCAGTTCGGTGGCACATCATATCGCGGACGGTGACGCTTGCGGTCAGGTGAGGGTCTTTAAACGAGAGTTCGGGCAATAGTTGGTGAACGGGTTGATCCAATTTCAAGCGTTTTTCGTCGTACAGCATTCCGATGATGCTGGTGGTAAAAGCCTTGGTGCAAGAGCCGATTTGAAAAAGGGTGTTTTCGGTCGCGGCTTTTTTGCCCGCCAAATCTTTGAGCCCATAACCCTTGGCGAGTATGACTTTGTCTTTTTCAACGATGGTCACTGCGCAACCGACAGCATCCATTTGTTGGAGAGTGCGCTCTATAAATGCGTCGAGACCCTTCAAGCGTGCGTCTTGCGCATTGGCTGTATGGAGGGTGAAAAGTGCTGCGAACAGCAAAGTTGATCGAAAGAATTGTTTCATATATTTTATAAATTTATAATGCCTTTAAAATAGCCTTCTCAATTTCTAATAGATTTCCTTCAGTATAACCACCTAGTGCACAAACAATTTTTCCTCTTTTATCAATGACGAAAAAGGCAGGAAACCCATTGACTCCGTATTTTTCAGCCACTGATTTACCATTTAACAATACCGGATATTCAACTTTGTTTTTAATGCAGTACGCACTGACCACTTCTTTCGACTCGTAGGCATTGATACTGATAATTTTAACTTTCTTACCTTTATACTTGTGGTGTAGTTCGTTTATGCGAGGGATGCTTTCTTTACAAGGGCCGCAGTTCTTAATCCAAAAATCTAATAATACGACCTGTCCTTTCAAGTCGCTCAAAGACACCATCTTGCCGTCGTTATAGTCCTCCAATTTCCATTCAGGTGACATCGTACCCTTGGGCAACAACTTTACTTCCGCTACTTCTGCCGGTGGCCTATATTCATTGGTGTAAGTTGTGTAATACCACGAGGTTTCGGATGGAGCATTCAGGTCAGTTTCGATCTTGCTGAACTTGGTGCTGACGTAATCATCGTTTTCACCATTTTTCTGTATTATTTCTAAGGGTAAACCACTATTTTTGTCTATCAGGATTATATATCTATTTTTTCGCTCGCTCGTCAACACCGTCATACCTTCACCCAGGCTTTGCATTGTCCTATTGCCAATATTAATCGTGACTGCATTGCATAATTTATTGTCAATGATCGTATCAATACTGGTTTTTATTACGGTTTTATCGCCTATAATCAAAGGCAAAATATTCTTTATGGTAATGATTGAATTATAAAATGCTGCTATAGATCTGAATGACTCCATTGCTGGATTATCGTTTACTTGGATTGTTTTATCTTTTTTATTCAACTGAAATTCCTCCGTGCCATTGAAAATCTGTTTTAAGGTCAAATCATCAATTTGGTACTTAAATCCAAGCACGGTGTCGGGTTCTTGAAAGTCGAAACAAACGGACCAATTTGAAATATTGCGATAATCATCTGATATATAATTCATATCTCGGGTGAGGTCATACTTGATACTTTTGAATTTATTTAATTGCGCATAGGTTCTAGCCAAAATTGAATCTGATGATGTGCTTCCTACCGATTGAGCAGTGCTTTGAGCAAATACAAATGCAAACTTTAGGATGAATAATGATATGGTTAGGATGAGTTTCATAATTGTTGAAATTAAGGTGATGTTTTACTTCTTTTTCTTAGGCTTCGGTTCCGGCAATTCATTGACTGTTAGGTTAACCAATTTTTTAAGCCAATCACGGTCTTCCAACTTTTCTTCAATTAAAAAACTTGGTTTTGCGCCCGGGTATGGTGGTGCTTCAACAACATCACCAATGTATGCTCTGCCAGCGAGCGTCGGCTTAATGTATAGTTTGTTGTCACAAACAAGCCCGAACAACTTGTTATCAAAATATAACCCGTATTCACCAAACATTTTCTTACTGGTTACTTGTCCAGAAGTATCAACTTGTTCAACGATAAAATCTACAATTTTTTGATTTGATGCCATATATGCGTATGATTAAATGATTTTATTTATTTGAATATTGATCATATCACCCATTTGTTATTTGCTTTCTATTGAGCCGATTCCGTGCAGGTACTTCTATGTTAACGTGAGTTCGGGCATCTATCATTCCCGATGAATCGGGAATGATAGATGTGATTGATTGTCAATTGTTTAATGCCCGAACTCACGTTATGTTAATAACAATGTTCTATGTTCGCTAATTCATATTTGTAATTTAGTTATCAAATAATTTTTCATTTGGGGGTTTGAGTCCAACCATGCGAATATAGATTGTAGTTTGACCTCTATGATGAACCTGATGCTCATAACCTTTAAGCATCCATCCAAGCCTAGTCTCATTGAAATTACCTCGTCTAATATATTCGTAGCTACTATTCATTTCGAAATGTGCTAACGCTTCTATTGCATAATCATAACTTAGGGTTACAAAGTAAGTAACAGAGTCTTTTGTTAATGCTGTCGAAGTATTTTCTAAATTTTGCCTATTAATTAGACTTGGAATTTTCATTCCAGTTGATGCCTCCATTAAACTTACTGTCCCCTGAGCCATGTGAATCATTTGTTGAGCAAAAGTTCTGATACTGTCTTGAGGTCGAAATGAATATTTGTCGGGTGGCATAGTTTTTAGATAGTCAAGCGTATAATCTTTCGACCGTTTCCAATCTTTTAGCAATTGAGTTTTTAGAGAATCAGCAAATTGTCCTTGAGCTATCAAGGTGGTAAACATAAGCAGTGTGAGCGTATAGTATTTTCTTGTCATAATTGAAGATTTATGGTATTTAAGTCATTCAACATTATCATAGATCAGTTTAGTGAGTTCATTGTCCACAATTAATTCCCATTCTCTAAATTTTGTTGTTGTCATTTTCTGTTTTTATCACTTATTTGGGTATAAAAGTTTAAATGAATTTGAAACAGCTTGGTGCAATATAGTAGCGTGGTTCTCTTGTGGCAAATAATCAAAATAAACCTTTAAGTTTTTACTTCTTGATGCTTTGATTTTATCCGACAATAGGTTTGCATCTACTTCCATAACCCTTGGAAGTACTGTTGGTGTAAGCCCTTCTTTTCCAACACCAATATAAACATCAGTTTGTTGATTGAAACTGTCTTCTAAAATTTTTGAGTTTTGATTTAATAACGAACCATTGTCCCACCACAAACTCGGACTAATGATTATGTATTTATTAAAAAGTGTCGGCTTTTTCAATAAAATTTCAGTTGCAAAAAGCCCGCCCAATGATTGTCCTATAATAGTTTTTGACTTATTTGTTTTATATTTAGTTTCGATAAATGGTTGCAATTCTTCTTCTATGAAACCAATAAATTTGTCAGAATGTCCAGTTGTTGGGTATCTTTTTTTATCCTCTTCTATGGTGGTTGGAAATGTATAATCTCTTCTTCTATCCACTGTTGCAATACCTACAACAATTGACTTTGGCACTTGGTTTATCCATTCAAAACTGTTGAACTGAACAAGACCAACGATATGAATAAAATCTTCGTCAGCCGAGCCATCCAATAAATAAATTACTGGATATTTGATGGTGTCGTCTTGGGTATAACCTTCAGGGAGATAAATATTCAAAATTCTTTTTTCGACTAATTCTTTTGACTGGATTTCGTCAATTACACCAAGTACAAATGGTTTAGTCGTTTGGCCAAAAACAAATGTTGTGGAAAATATTACTGTAAAAATTACTAAGATTCTGTTCATTTTTGTATGTTGTTTATTTGTTGAGTTGTTCGGCACAATGACTGCTAACGAAATTTTTTATTCCGATTGATTTTTAATCCAAAGCATTAATTCTTTTTTGTTTATTGCATCCCAAGTTGAGTCTGGATTCTTTTTTTGTGATTTATTATCTTTTGTTTCCAAAACAATTAATTCCGTATTTTGATTCCCTGCAAGTTCTAATTCAGCCAACAGTCCAACCGCATCTGGTGAATTGTTATCATACATTGTTTTAAGGTGTCTTTTGAGCCAATATTTTATTGCTGGTTCAATATATGCTCTTACTGCATAGTTGGTGTAATGCTTAATGTTTTCATTTTTTTCGTCAAAGTAACTGTACGTTGAGAAATCGTAATAACGCTCAGCATTGGTTTTAGGTGTACCATTAAGGTGTGTTTCTAACATATAGTTTGCAAATGTTGGCTCCCACAAATCATTTCGTTTATTTCTTTTTTCTCTATCAAATTTATACCATTCGCTTGCCCAATCTAATTTCGAGTTACAAATAACAATACCTTTTATGTTTAACTGGAATTTATAATTATTTTCCTTCATAAATTCGATATGTTTCATCGCTCTATGCCCTGACAATCCAATTCCAATAAAAAAGATATTTTTGTTTGGTAATTTGTGCTTTTCAAAGACTTGGTTAATTAATTCATGCGAAGAATAAGCAGTGTTTTTAGAAAAATAAAAATCAAAAGGAATTTCAGTTGAAACTGATAGAACTGCAAAACTATTTTGAGAAGCCTTCCTATAAATCTGCTTTGAATTTTTATTCTTTTTATCATATCCTGAATCTTCAAGAAATATTAATACTCCTTTTATATCTTTCCTTTTTGGAAGCATTAGAGTGTAGCCTTTTTGAATAAATGGTAAAAAATCTTTTTCCCCTATTCCGATTCTTATACTATCATTTTTCTTTTGTTCATATTCTTCAAGAATATCCTGTGAGATAATCTTATTACTATAACTTGTAATTAATATTAGTAAAAAAAGTAGTTTTAAAAAAAAATTCATATTTTTAACATTAAATTATGCAGCCTTTATGCAGGCTCGTCTAAAAGTTCTGGTTGGTTGGTCTGCAAATAATGGTTGAGAAATGCCTCCCAATTATACGCCCGCACAAAGATATACACAATACCCGAACCACCCAAAATATTCCCCGCTTCCTACAATACAGTTTCCTATCTTTGCTCCATGAATATTCTGCACCTCAGCCATGCTTTTGACGGGATTGTCTTCTCTGGTAGTGAACCTCAGATGGGGCATCATTATTTTGGAGCCAACAAACTATTGAATTGGCTGGAGCAGTGTATGGGCCTAAGCGGATACCCCAACAATACAGACTACCTAAGGATAGAACTCTATCGCCAAGCCTTAGGCCAGCACCTAGCCTCCGTCCAAGACAGTCATTCCCCGTTTTTTCAAAAATCTTTTGAGGCCGATCGGTTTGCTGCCGCTGCCGTACTCATGGATTGGCGCGATGAATTGGTACTGGCTGGGTGGACATTTGAAGTACAGGACAATATGCCACCCCGGCTATATACATTGGCCATTGTAGAGCAGTTATTCGCTCAAAAAACAGGAGACTCCGACTACAAAGTACTGGCTATGGGCTACGCCGACCGATTCAAACAAGCCTTGGAGACGCTCAAAGCAACGTCACTGCCAATCGCTGAAATTCATCTATATGAACCTATTGATTTGCAACTACCGCAAGTGCGCAACTTTTTGCATATTTGCGCTGACCAATTCCAAATACCCATCCAAGTAGTAGCACCCCAAGCCAAGGCCGATGAACATACTGACCTCGGAATATTGCAACAAAGGCTCCTACATCCAGAAAAGATAATGGAGCCTAGCCCCGCTCGCAATGACACGAGCCTTGTCATCTTAAAGTCCACCCGCGATAGCGATGCGGCGGTTTCGTTGGCACAATTGATTCGGGAAAACAAAGATTTGCAGCCTTTCTTTTTAGTCCCAGAAATGGATCTCATCTTGGAGCAAGCACTCTTGCAGGAAGGATTTCCGGCTATGGGTATCCTTTCATCTTCGTTGGCGAGGCCATCATTACAGGTACTGAAATTAGCGCCCGCATTCCTCTGGGAACCAGTGGATGTGTTTAAATTGATGGAGTTCCTGACCCTTCCACTCAAACCCTTAGATCATGGACTTTCCCTTGAAATTGCAAGGGTTTTGGCCGACAAACCGGGTCTTTTCAATGATAATTGGTTTGCAGCAGTGTATGGATACATCGAAAAATCAGGTGCGCCCGACGAAATACGCGAATTCTATGAGTTTTGGTTTGACCGCCGCCGCTACCCTATCGACAAAACCGCACCCAAGCGCGATGCCATAGCCATCTATGGTTATCTGCACGAATGGGCTTCTGTGTATTATGAAGAAATGGGCAGCACCAATACCTCCCTCTTGGTTTTATCAGAACAGGCTAGGCGAATCCGGGATCTCTTAGAAGCACTACCAGAACAGCGAATTAGTTTTTTAGAGTTGGAGCGGATCGTCCGTACCATTTACGAGCCATCGCCGGTTCAGTTTGAACCCGCTGCCGTTCAGTGTTTCCAATATGTACACCAGCCCGGCGCGGTGGCAAAACCTACAGAAACCACCGTTTGGTGGAATTGCCTCTATGACAACATCGTACCTACACCCGACAAATGGCAACAAGAAGAACGGAATTATTTATCCACCCAAGGTATCGCGCTCCTGACAACCCGCGAAACCTGTCAACGGTCTTTGCTACTACAATTAAGGCCCATTTTGCAGTGTTCGGAGCGGCTTATACTCATCATACCCGATCAGATGAACGGACAAGAGACCGTGTCACACCTAATACTGGGTGATATAGAGGCCAGTTTTGGATCCAGTATTAAAGATTTCACTTATCTCTTGAATACCTTGGAAGGTGCTCAACGGCTTTCCGAAATCTGGAATATGCCCGAGGCAGACCACCTCCCGATCCGCTTAAACAAACGCCCAAAACCCAATATTCAAATAGAAAACACCGCGTGGATCGAAGAAAGTCCATACGAAACACCGACCAACCTCGAACGCCTATTTTATTACCCGCACCAATGGTTTTTCAGGCAAAAAGCAAGGCTTTTTCCTTCAAATTTGCTTAGTATTGGCAATGAAATAACATTATTGGGCAACCTAGCCCACCGATTTTTTGAAGCCTTGATGCAAGAACCCATCTACGATCTTGACCGCAATGCGGTGAAAGCATGGGTGGATAAAACAGCCGAAACCCTATTGCCCAAAGAAGGCGCTACCTTGTTGCTCTATGGCCGTGAGCCAGAGCGAATGTCTTTTTTAAACAAAGTAAAAAATGCCGCATGGAGCCTCATTTCACTCATTAAAAGCAATCATTGGCAGGTGCTACACACTGAATTGGACTTAGAAGGCCATTTTGTGGATGTACCCATACGAGGCAAAGCCGATCTAGTGCTACAGCGCGGCGACGAATTGGCCATCGTGGATCTAAAATGGAGTGGTACCAACCATCGCAAAGAACTCATCCAAAACAGTGAAGACTTGCAGTTGATCTTGTACGCCAAACTACTACCGCCACCCACATATTGGCCTCATACGGCGTATTTCATATTAAGTGAAGGAAAAATGATCGCTCGAAACAACCTCGCATTCAAAGAAGCCATGATCGCAGGCAAATTTGATGACCACGCTGGGGCTTGTCAGGCTATATTTGAAAAAATGGAAAAGACCTACCTTTGGCGACGCGAACAGTTGCTGAAAGGAACATTAGAAATGCGCAACACCCGAACCATCATCGAGTTAGAATCCATTTACGAGGGGCAGTTATTTGAACTCTTAGAAATGAAATCATTAGATGCCAAATGGGACGAATATGGGTTGCTATTGTTGTAGTGGAAGTGCACAAGCACACATCAATTAAATAAATAATTTATACCACCATCAAACGTTATTTTTTCCATATTGCCTATCAAGGGCTGAATTATCATGGCTGGCAGCGGCAACCCGATGTGGTGAGCGTCCAAGAAGTGATCGAAACCATACTCAGCAAAGTAGTACGGACTCCCGTTGGCATCATCGGTTGTGGGCGTACCGATGGCCAAGTCCATGCAAGCCAGTATGTTTTTCACGTGGACTTGGAAGATGAATATGATTTTGATTTACTTTTTAGGCTCAATCGAAGCCTTCCTCCCGACATCGCTGTTTTTGAGTTTTTCCCTGTCCATGACAAGGCACATGCCCGTTTCGATGCCACAGATCGTAGTTACGATTACTTTATACACCGCCAAAAAGATCCTTTTTTATTCGGCACCAGTGCCTTATACGCCGATATGGATCTTGATTTACAAAGCATGAAAGCCGCCGTGGATTTACTGCCCAAATACCATGACTACTATGCTTTCTGCAAATCGCCAGCCAGTTTTGAAAACACCATTTGCCGCGTTTCGTCAGCCCATCTTTGGATGGATAAAACAGGAGAAAGACTTCGATTTCAGATCACTGCCAATCGCTTCTTGACGGGCATGATTCGGATCATTGTTGGGCGGCTTTTAGAGATTGGCACAGGAAAAATGAGTGTGGATGCTTTTGAGCACCACCTCCGCGACAAACAAACCCCACGGCTCATCACACCCGCTTACCCCCAAGGCTTATACCTTTCTAAAATCGTATATCCATACGCTAACCTCCCACAACGCACCGATTTTGCGGCCATCTTTCAGTACGAACAAGATGGTTATTGGGTGGAGGTATAATTTATGTCAGTACCGTTCCTAAGGAACAATCAAATAGTAAACTTTTCGTTTAGTAAGGAGAAATTAATTTCATTCATCAACTAGAATATCCATGTCAAAATACACCTTAATCTTGTTAGCAGCCATTATAACCAGCATCGGCTGTAAAGAAAAAGACCCTACAGAAGAGGCCAAATCAAATGTCCAATTTCAAGTAGCATTTGATACCCAACAGCCTAGGCTGAACAATATTGGCCAACCGGCCACCATCCCAGCAGGCAATGCCGCCCAAACCCCTGTTTTTCAGTCCATGTCTATACATTATATAGAACTTTCGCCCACAGCATTGACCCCTCTGGGCAAAGGCGCAGTGGTATATCTAGGGACTGAAACAACAAAGGGTGGAGAAAACGCCGTTGATTTTGATAAGGCAGCGATAGTGGTGACCAACCAAACCTTCGCCAAGGGAACACTCCCCCCCGGCACTTACGAGTGGATACGAACTTCCGTCACTTATCAAAACTATGGAATTGACTTCGATTTACACACACCTACCTTTGGCGTTTTTGCGAATACAAAAGGTACAGTCGCCTCTTTTCTAGGCTTCAATACGTATATTAGTACAGTAATCCCTTCTGCTCAGACATTGACGGTCAATAGCAATAAAAAGCAAGGCTTTTGGGCCTTTGAAGTGGATGCTCCTCCATCGTTTCCAGTGTCTCTTCCAGTTTTTAGCGGCGCCGCTCCAGAAGGGGCTACGACTGTGGTGAATCCACTGTTTGCTACGTCTCCCGTTCCTCAAGGATCTTGTATTGTGACTGGAAAACTTGCTAAACCCTTGGTCGTGACGGGTCAAGAAACCGCGCCCATCACCATTACCCTATCCTATTCGGTCAATAATAGTTTTGAATGGAAAGACAATAACGGCAATGGCCGTTTAGACATTTTTTCAGATCCTAGTATTCCTACTGAAAAAATTGTGGATATGGGCTTACGGGGCTTGGTGGCTGATTACAAATAGTATGGAGCGACCATTTGCACTACCCCAATGATCAACGCACAAATGGCACATCAATGGTCAAGGTCGTATCTCGGCCTTGTGTCCACCCGTAAGCGCGTACCAGCCGTATAGCCTCTTGGTCGCACCCAAATCCCAATGATTTCACGACATTGATCCCTGAAACCGTATTGGCACTGTTCAGCGTAAATCTAACGGTGACATAACCACTTACATTGTTATTTTTTGCTTCATTGGTTAAGCGGGCATTGTCGCGCAAATACCGCTGAAAATCAACATAACCAGTATTGACACCGCTAATACTACCTCCAGGAGGGTTTTGTTTTGATGCTTTTTTTGAAAGCACTTCTGATTTCTCTACTGCTTTTCGCTTGGCCTCCACCTGCTCTTTGGCTACAACAGGAGCGGCGTCTTCTTCTGATTGAAGCGCATCTGTTGAGCCAAGTTGTTCACGATCGCTTTGAGTAGCAGCGACTACCTCGTCTTGAACGACTGGAGCGGTCACCGAAGGTGCAGAAGGCGGAGAAGCAGTAGTACGTTGCTCTTGATAAGCGTAATCCTTGTCCGCTTTGGTCATAGGATCTAATTTTGGGGCTGATTTGGTTGGGGTCGCTATGATATCGTTTATGGAACTGGCCTCACTGTCAGGTGGCGGTGGCGGCGCAGGGCTAATTGCCTCTTGTTGGCCATCTTTTTCTGGAAGTGATTGCGCCATGGGCGAAGTTTCATTGGCCAATTTTTTAATGCCTAAAAACCAAACAGCCCCAATACACAAAACCAAGGCGGCCGCAATGGCCATCCATCGGTTGATCGGTATAATAGTATTGCGGTCTGATTTTTTCCTGATTTTTTCGCGCAACTGATCCAAGGCTTGTGTATGGTCGGCCTCCGGCACAGACAAATAACCTTCTACCGCTTCCCGGCGAAACGCATCGGTAGCGGTCAGTGATTGTAGTTCTTGCTCATTTTGCTTGGTAAAGTCTCCACTTTGCCACTTTTCGAGCAGTTCTATCAATCTTTTGTCGTTATTTTCTTGTGGATAGTGCATTATTTTTCCATACAAATTTTCAGATTTCTTCGGGCATTTTGAATGAATGAACGTACTTTCCCGACTTCTTCTGAAATGATTTCGGAAATTTCTTTATAGGATTTATCTTCGTAATAAAACCACTGAACGCTCATTCTTTGTTGTTCTGTCAATTGGCCCATACATTTCTCAAGGCTAGTACCGTTTTGTGGAATCTCATATTCTACCGCAGATTCTACATCGTCAAACCGAGCCATATCTTCGGGTGCTAAATAATTGGTGGCCTGCCTTTGTTTTTTGCGCAACTCCATCAAACAATAATTGCGTGACAACACATAAAGCCACCCCCTAAATGCGTTGATTTCGTGATCCTTTACCTTTCTCACCAGCTCTTCATAAATACCCAAGGTAGCATCTTCCGCTGTTCCCTTATCTTTCAATACCTTCAAACAAACCCCATATACCATCGGCATATACCGCTCATACAGGATACCCAAAGCACGGTTGTTACCGTGCTTTACGTACTCAGACAGCAGCATTTCATCGCTTTGATGCTCCGCTGTGGTGTGGCGAATAGATTTTAACATAATGGGTGTAACGAAAACTACCGCCAAAAGTATGCAGAAGGATGCTTTACTTGTTTGAGTTTACATAAATTTTCCGAAAAAAATGAAAAAAGCCATCCGGTCCTTACGACCGGATGGCTCACAACATAACCATGAAAACAATTAACCAATCAAATGTTTTTGCTCTTTTATGACTATGTAATATTCTAAAACCGTGCCAATCTTTTGTCAACCCGGTAAGAACCTATGTTTCAATCGTCCAATCAACCTCAGAAACCCCTTTTTGTCGCAAATATTCATTTGCTTTAGAGAAATGCCCGCACTTCTGGAATGCATCGCCAGCCAAAGGGGACGGATGGGCGGATTCTAGGATGAGGTGTTTTGTTTCGTCAATCAGTATATTTTTACCCTTAGCAAAGTTGCCCCAGAGCATAAATACGATCCCTTCTTTTTCTTCTGAAATACGCCTAATCACCGAGTCTGTAAAAGTCTGCCATCCAATTTTTTGATGGGAGGCTGGCTTTCGAGCCTCTACCGTGAGCATGGCATTCATCAGTAATACGCCCCTAGAAGTCCAAGCACTCAAATCCCCATGCTTGGGTGGTTCCAAACCTAAATCTCGTTTGATCTCTCGATAAATATTAGCCAGCGAAGGCGGTACTTTCACCCCTTTTGGCACCGAAAAACACAGGCCCATCGCTTCGCCGGGATTGTGATATGGATCCTGACCCAGTATCACCACCTTCAGTGTAGCCAAGGGAGTTTGATTAAAAGCATTGAATATCAATGGGCTGGGTGGATAAATGTCCTTACCAGCCTCTTTTTCAGCGAGCAAAAAGGCTTTGATAGCACTGAAATAGGGCTTTTCGAACTCCTCCGCTAGGAGGGCTTTCCAACCTTCTTCCATCTTTACGCTATTTACAGTGGCCGAATTCATGATTTTTTCTTCTTACGTTTGGCCTCTTCTGCCTTTTTGATGGCATCAAAACTGGTCGTGACCTGTTTGACCGATTCTTTGATAAAATCTTTATCCAACTTACCTTTGGCCTTCCAGTTATCAAAAAACGGAGTCATTAATTCATCCTTGAGTGTCTTCCAAGCGGAGGCTATTTCCGTATTCTTTTTGACCTTGGTTGCGTGGTCATAGGCATTGGTCAAATCGCTAAACAGGGAGGTGACAGCCGTCGAATTTTTTGAAAATGGCTCCGTACCCTTCCCCATTAATTCTAGCGTTTTAGTGGCTAGATTGGTGGCGTTTTGGGCTCCAACAGCATCATACCGTGGAGAACAAACCATGGATGACATGGAAATAAACAGACCCAGTGAGAAAAGAACCCAGGTAATTCTTGAAAAGGCTTTCATAATGTATCAATTTAAGTGATGAGACTGCAAATATAAGGGGTTTTAAGAAATTCTATAGCATTGATGTATTCTATCATTCCTAAAATCATTTGGAATGGTCTGTTTCGTGATATTTTGTACTTCCACCGACCGTACTTCATCCAAGTCAAACTTGAATTTTCGGTGATTGGTAGAGAAATAAATCACCGCATTCGGATTGGCAAATCGGTTAATCAGCGTATTGAGCATCCAAGCATAGTCGCGTTGTATATCGAGGGTACCATACATCCGCTTACTATTAGAAAAAGTGGGCGGGTCTATCACAATAAGGTCAAATCGTTCGGTAGGTGGCGCATTGAGCCACTGTAAAATATCGGCTTGCAAGAATCGGTGTTGATCGCCCGAAAAACCATTGAGTGTCAGATTGCGATCCGCCCATTGCAAATAGGTATTCGACATATCTACACTCAAAGTCGAAAGGGCACCACCCGCTGCGGCATACACCGAAAATGCCCCCGTATAAGCAAAAAGGTTCAGTACTTTTTTCCCGCCTGACTCCATCCGCACCCTTTGTCGGGTATCGCGGTGATCCAAAAACAAGCCAGTATCCAAGTAATCGGAAGGATTAATCACAAACCTCAAACCATTTTCACGCACAATATACTCCGATCCAACCCTGCTAAACCGCTCATATTGTTGAAGCCCTTTTTGTCGCTCTCGAAATTTCATGTAAATCAATTTTGGCGATACATCCAACACTTCGCTGATGGTCGCTATACACCCATCCAGCCATTCAGCATGATCGTCGTCGCTCATCAAATGCTCCCGCGCATACTCTGCCACATGGATAATATTATCATATCTGTCAATGGCCAGCGGAAACTCCGGCATATCATTATCATAGACCCGAAAGCAAGTAATTTCTTGCTTTCGAGCCCATTTTCCAATGTGGCGATAGTTCTTTTGAAGGCGATTTTTAAAAAATTCAAATTTGGGATGGCTCATTAGGAACGGTGTTAGAATAAAGATACAAATTTGAGGTTCAAGATATTGAATTTAAATAATTGTTTTTTGAGGCAAATAGTGGGGCTATCTAACGAGAAAAATGAGAAATTTAAACTCAAAAGATGGGCATCAAATTGTATTTTTATTTTGACACCGTTCCTTATGCAGTAAATTTTGGGCAAAAGTAGTTTATTTGCGCCGGTTTTACCTAATTTAAAATGACCCATATCGCATTACAAACGGCTTATTGGCCTTCTATCGCTTGGTGTTCGGCTGCTTGGCTGCACACAAAGGTCGAACTGGAAGCCTTGGCGCATTATCAAAAAGGGACTTTGAGCAACCGTTGCCACCTTGTTGGCCCTAACGGACTCCAACGCTTGAGCATACCGCTCATGAAGGGTAAACACCAGCAAACGCCCATCACAGAAGTGCGCATATACAACGATGAAGCGTGGCAACGCCAACACTGGCGCACCATCCGTACCGCTTATGGTTCTGCGCCCTATTTCGAGCATTATGTGGATGAACTCAAAGCGTTTTATGAAAAAAAGTATGTATTTTTGTTTGATTTCAATACAGACCTCACAGATTGGGTACTTCGCCAAAAACTGGGCTGGGAAGGAAGTTTCACTCGGTCAACAGTGTTTGAATTACCAACGTTGAACCAAGAGCCATACAACATAAAAGGAGACAGTATTGGTACCAAAGACCTGATCCCCAATTGGTTTTTCGCGGCCCGTTATGGGCAGGTTTTTCAAGAGCGACATGGGTTTGTTCCCAACCTTTCAGTATTGGATCTGCTTTTGTGCTGTGGCAAACAGTCTGTGGGTATTTTGCAAAAGTCTTTTGTGCCTTGATCATTACTCACAACGCCAAATGCTCTGACTCAACACTTTGCTCTAAAAACAACCCAGCCTTTAAGTCAAAATCTTCGGCGGATTCGGTTGTAAAAAAAGACAATTTGCGGTGTTTACTGCACAGTACTTCTATTTCTGGATGTCGTTCCAGGTAGTCAAGCAGGCGATTGGCCACTATTTCACCTTGTTCCAAAATATTTATTTCAGGATTTAGTACCTGCCTAATTTTTTCACGCAACAAAGGATAATGGGTACAGCCAAGTACAACAGTATCAATATCAGGCGCCTGAATCATGAGCGCGTCAATATATTTTTGGACAAAATAATCGGCACCACTTGATAGGTGTTCATTGTTTTCAATCAAAGGCACCCACATCGGGCAAGCTTGCTGAAACACTTGAATATCAGGGAAAAATTTATTAATTTCTAAGACATAGGATTGGGATGAAACCGTACCTTTGGTAGCCAAAACGCCCACTTGGCGGCTTTTGCTAAGGTAACCTATCAACTCGGTGGTGGGTCTGATGACTCCGATCACCCGCTTTCCGGGGAACTTTGCCAAGTTTTGTTGCTGAATGGTGCGCAAAGCCTTGGCCGATGCCGTATTGCAGGCCAAAATAACCAAATGGCAACCCTTATCAAACAAGTGCTGTACGCACTCCCAAGTATATTGGTATATGGTCTCAAAGTCGCGAGGCCCGTAAGGCGCCCGCGCGTTATCGCCTAAATAGATATAATCGTACTGCGGTAGTTTTCTGACTATTTCTTTAAAAACAGTGAGTCCACCATAACCCGAATCAAACACACCAATAGGAGCAGGATTTTGTATCATGGTTAATAAGTAAAAAACTGAAGCGCATCATTGTTGTTTGCCACCACCACGGCTTTTTTCCCGTTGGCCAATCGTATGGGCTGCATATTTCGGGCATCTTTGGTAGCCCAAAAACCTGAACGAACACCCAACACGGGGGCAAAATGCCCCTTTCCGTCATTGGATAGCAGGAGGCCATTTCCGGCATCATAACGGGCGGTTTCTATCTCTATTCCGTAGTCATTGCCTGCTAAAAGAATATCTTTAGTTCCGTTTTTATCAAAATCATCAATGAGTATGGTTTGAGTAGGCGCAAACTGCGCTTCCATAGGCAGCGCCTTGGAAACAAACGTGCCATTTTGATTTTCAAAATAGCAGGTCTGCAATTCATTGGCGACATACAACTTGGCAGCACTCAACTCCGATTCAGGGAAAAAATCTTCTATGGTAGCAGTGGAGTACGCGGCATAGCGCACAAATTTCTTTTTTAACACTGGCAATTGCTTAATCATCAGATCGCGGGTGGCGACGGGGTAATATTTTCCATTTTCAGCATACACCATAATAGGATCAATACTATTATTTTTATCAAAATCCTTTGCGTACATCTTCATAGGCGCGGCGGCAGAAGCGCGGTGGCGGGTGTTAAGCCCCGTATTACCAGCCACCAAATCAATATCACCATCGCCGTCCATGTCTTCTGCCACAATGCAGTTCCACCACCCATTGCTATTGGCCAAGCCCAGATTGGCGGTGTGTTTGGTGAAAGTCCCTTTGTTATTTTTGAACACCTCCAAAGGCATCCATTCTCCGGTGACCAACATCTCGTCCCAACCATCGTTGTCCAAATCTTTAAAAACAATATCAGAAACCATCCCCACCCTCGCAAAATCGGCGGCTACTTGATCCGTCACCACTTGAAACTTGCCGCCTGTATTTTTCAAAATAAAACTCAGTGGCACTTTGGGATATTGACCCGGAATACTGCGATTTCCAACAAAAAGATCAAGGTCGCCATCATGGTCATAATCACTGGCTGCTACCGATCCGGCACTTTCCGTCTCGGTAGGCAGGTTGTCCGTAGAAGGATTCATATTGCCTTTTCCATCATTGATATAAAGGCGGTCTTGGTAGTTGGCAGCACCCACTTTGATCTCATTCCCACCGCTACCTATGTACAAGTCTAGGTCTTTGTCGCCATCGGCATCAAACAAAAGGGCATCTGTATCTTCGTAACTGGTATCTTTCACAAATGGCGCAGCAACGGTCTTGAATCGCCCACTTTTGTCTTGAATCATCAGCGCACCGGAGGCAGAAAAAGAAGCACCCACATAAATATCGTCCAAACCATCGGCATTGACATCACCTTTAGCAACGCAAGGGCCATCGTCGGAGAGTTTGTGCGGGATCAGCCGCTCCCGATCAAAATCCATGAACCTATTTTCTTTATGCCTATATACAGCACCATAAGCATTGGAGTAATCGCTGAATATCGGTACGGTCTTGGCCACTTGAGTGACGGGCGTACCTTTTATTGCATCAGAATATTTCAAGGTAATCCGCTGGTTTGCAGGCAGGTTATCAAGGCTTTGAACCTTCCCATCAGGCCATTGAATCTGTAATTTATCTACCACGGTAGCCTTGCCTACCCCAAAGTGCAGGTTGGATTCCGCACTGGATAAAAAACCCCTGATTGGGTTGGCATCCGCCATTTGTTTCTGGCCATTGGCTGTCAAGATCACCAATGCTCCCACCCCCGTTTTATTTTGGTCGCTACCTTCGAGGGCTATTTGCAAGTAATTGCCTTCGTTTGATTCGCGGGTCTTGTTTTTATATACAAATGAGGGCTTGGTCGCGTTGTTTACCACAATATCCAAGTCGCCATCATTATCCAGATCTACATACACAGCGGCGTTGGAAAGCGATTTTTCAGAAAAACCCCAAGTCGTAGAGACATCCTCAAAAGTAAGGTCGCCCCGGTTACGGTACATATAATTATGGATCTCGGTCGTGGGTATTTTATTTAAGTATTCTACGACATCACCAACGCCTTTGCCCGATTTTTTAACTGAATCCAAGGTAAAATTGACGAAATCTAAATTGGTTTCTTCTCGACGATGCCCATTAGAGATGTACAAATCGCGGAAACCGTCATTATCAAAATCAACAGCCAGTGGCGACCAACTCCAGTCGGTATTTGGAATACCAGCCAAGCAGCCAATCTCGCTGAATGTGCCATTTCCATTGTTTAGTTGGAGCGTATTGCGCATAAACTGATGGCCGTGGTCATAATCCACCATAGTGTTGTATCGGTCACTGACCATAACTGTAGCCAATAATTTTTGCCGTGCATTGCCTTCAGGGCTCATATCGAGTACCATAATATCTTGAAGGCCATCGTTGTTCATATCTGCCACGTCAGCACCCATCGAGAAATGGCAAGTGTGTCGGGTATATTCTTGAATTCGATCGGTAAAAGTTCCGTTTCGGTTGTTGATATAAAAATTGTCAGGTTCTACATAGTCGTTGCCTACATAAATATCAGGATATCCATCTCTATTGATGTCAACAATAGTGGCACTCAAGCCAAATGCCTGTTTTTGAATCCCAGCCTGTTTACTGACATTAGTAAAAGTCCCGTTTCCGTTGTTTTGGTAAAGCCGATCCGACACATACTCATTATCTACTTTGGGGTCGTGCTTATATTCGCTACCGATTTGCTCCAATCGCAATTTGGTAGCCGTACTGAAATCATCCGGGTGATTCAACAAATACATATCTAAATCGCCATCGCAGTCATAATCAAAAAAATTGGCGTGGTTGGAAGCACAGTTACTATTGAGCCCATAAGCAGCGGAACTTTCCGTGAACGTCATATTTTTGTTGTTGATAAACAGGAGATTGCTTCGATCCGAAGGGGATTTGCCCGTGCGGCACTGGTATATGTCAGGCCACCCATCTTGGTTGATATCAACAATAGAAACCCCTGTTTTGAGGCCCACCGCAGCGGCCACGCCTGCGGCGGCAGTAACCTCTTCAAACTGAAAATTACCTTTGTTAAGGTAAAGTCTATTGCTGCCTTGAGTGGCCACAAAATAGAGATCTTGCAATCCGTCACGATTAAAATCGGCTACCCCTACGGCTCCACCAATGTATAAGTAGTTGAAATCCAAATAACTAAATGATGCATCTTCTTTTAATTCATTAAAAAAAGTAATGCCCGAATGCTTGGGATCAATTTTATCAAATTTGGTAAGGCCATCATATACCTCATCAGCGCCTTTGGTGCTGTTTTTACACTGGATCATTAGGATAACAGTACCCAACAAAAAGATTTTCAAGATATTCGTATAAGATGTGTACATATTGCAGCCAAAATTAAATCACAAAGCAGATATTTGCATTTCGTTTCGCAAAGAAACGCAAAAATATAAGAATTTTATGTCAAAATACCTCAATTTTATTCAGTTTCAAATTCATTAAACACAAAATCATGCTACCTAAACTTTTTTTTGCCATACTCCTAGTTTCTCTTTTTGCCGTCGCTTGCGACGATGGAAAAGTAAAAAAACTCAATGATGAAATAAATCAAATACACGACGTGGCCATGAAAGACCACGCCGAAATGCTGCGTGTAGGCCGTTCGCTCAAGGATTTTATGATCTCGGCCATGATGACACCCGAGCAAAATGCAGCCTATATCAAGGCCATAGAATCCATTGACCGCACCGACCTAGATATGACTAATTGGATGACTCAATACAGTGTGCCAGAGGGCAAGCCCAAGGCAGAGATAGTGCTCTATTTGGAGTCTCAAAAGAAAGGAATTGCGCAAAACCATCAAGATATTTTGGCGGCTACCGCAGGGGGAAAAAAATTATTGGGTCAGTAATCACTCTACTAAATCAACTGGCAAAGATTTAGTAGTCCGCGCTCCCAATTCACGTATTTTTTCGGCTTTCCCGATCAAGGTATCCCCCGGTCGGGAGGCATCTGTGAGTTTGTTCATGGCATCATCATACGCTGATTGTGCTTGGTTGAGTCGAGCCCCAATAGCCTTCAAATCTTCCACAAAAGTGACAAATTTATCATATAAATAACCACTTTGGCGGGCAATTTCAAGCACCGATCGGTTTTGCTTCTCCTGTTTCCAAAGGTGGGCCACGGTGCGCATGGTAGCAATGAGGCTAGTAGTGGTAACCAACACGATATTGCGCTCCAAAGCATCCGAAAACAACTTAGGGTCGGCTTGAGTGGCCGTTGACAAAGCATTTTCTAAAGGGATAAACAACAACAAGTAATCGGGCGTATTAATTTGGTACAAAGTCTGGTAATTAGTCTTGCTCAAGTTATCTATATGGCTCCTGATACTAATCAGGTGTGATTTAAGGTGTTGTTCTTTTTTAGAAATATCTGGATCATTGTGGTAGCGTTCAAACGCCGTCAAAGATACCTTTGCATCCACAATAAGTTGTTTGTTATCAGGTAGTTGTACAATGAAGTCAGGCCGTTTCAAAATCCCATCTTCCGTACGGAGGCTATGTTGGGTCAAAAAATGAGTCCCTCGCTGGAGTCCCGCTTTTTCAAGCAACATTTCCAATTGATATTCGCCCCAATCTCCTTGCACTTTACTCTGCCCCTTCAAAGCAGACGTTAGGTTGTGCGCGTCAGTACTCAACTGTTGGTTCAATTCAAACAATTGTTCTATCTCTTTTTTAAGGCTTGCTTTTTCTCGCGTTTCCTCCATGAATTTCCGGTCAACATTCTCTTCAAACTCTTTTATTTTTTCTCGCAAAGGAGTCAATACCGTATTCAAGTGCTGGCTATTTTGCTCCGTAAATTTTTTTGATTTTTCTTCCAATAAGCGATTGGCAATGTTTTCAAATTCGACCTTAAATTGGGTTTGTATTTGTTGCAACTCCGTTTTTTGGGCGAATAAGCGATCCTCCAAATGAATAATATCTTGCTCTCGAGCAGCTATTTGTCCCTGAAAGTCTCGCAATTCCATTTCCTTTGCTGTCAATTCGAGGCGTAGCATCTCATTTTGTGTCACGGTTGTCTGATATTGCTCCCTCGAAACGACCTGCACAGGATCAGGGAACCTTTCAAGACTCCTCGATTGTTGTTTCAATACCAACAAGACGATCACAATGGCAGCAATACCGATGATGCTTATCAAAATGAATGTATCCATCTTTATTTTTTAAAGTGTCAAGATTCCAAGAAACAAGAATAACCCTGCAAAAATACACAAATTATTTCAATTGGTCGAAAAAAATTGTTTTATCTATCAACAAATGTTTTAAGTTGCGCATTTTAGGTAATTTCGCCGATTACCCATTGCCTGCTTCTTTTATCCTCCTTTTTATGAAAAGACTAGTATCCAAACATTTACTCATTGGCCTCCTGTACATCCTTTTCGGGACAGGGTCAGCAATGGCGCAATTGACGCGCACCGAACAGCAAAGCAAATACCAAATCCCCATTAGCCGTGCCACAACCAGTATCAAAGTAGATGGTAAACCCGACGAATTGGCTTGGCAAGAAGCATCTTCTACCGATACGTTTTGGATGAAATGGCCCCGCGATGGAGGCCCCGCCCCTGCCCAGACCTATGTAAAGTGCTTATTTGACGATAAGTACATCTATATATCAGCCACTTGCCAACAAGAAAATGGAAAGTACATCATACAAAGCCTAAAACGCGATGCTGGCTATTGGGATTCCGATGGATTTGCCATTATATTGGATCCTCTAAACAATGCCAACAATGGTTATTTCTTTGGGATCAATGCCTCTGGGGCTCAAACCGATGCCATCATCTCCGCTGGAAGCGATGATATGGATGTCAACTGGGACAATGCTTGGCTCTCCGAAACACATAAAGAAGCCAATCAATGGACTTTTGAAATTGCGATTCCGCTTCAAATATTGCGGTTTGAAGAGGGCAAAACCAATTGGGGTATCAATTTTATTCGCAATGACCTGACCAACAATATGTATTCGGTTTGGGCAGCCATTCCTTTTGAATTTGACGGAATAGACCTAGGCTGGGCGGGTACTTTAAAGTGGAATGAACCACCCCATCGCGCCAAGAAAAACTACAACTTCATTCCATATGCGACCACGGCTATGTCTAAAAATTATGAAGACAGAACCGATCCCGTCACAAAATTGAATGCAGGGTTGGATGCTAAAATTGGAATAGGATCAGGACTAAACCTCGATGTGACTTTCAATCCCGACTTTTCGCAAACAGAGATAGATGAACAAGTGGTCAATTTGACTCGTTTTGATGTGCAATTGCCAGAAAAACGCACGTTTTTTCTTGAAAACTCCGATCTTTTTGCCAATATTGGCATACCGCCCATTCGCCCATTTTTTTCGCGTACCATCGGCCTTAAAGATGATGGATCGGCGTTGCCCATCTGGGGTGGACTACGACTGACGGGCAATGTAGGGCCTAACACCCGTATAGGTGTTTTGAACATGCAAACCCGCGAGGGCAATGACGGCACTCCTGCTCGAAATTATTCGGCCTTGGCATTCAACCGAAAGTTGTTTGGGCGCACCACTTTCACAGGTTATTACTTTGATCGGGAGACTTTTCAAGGAGACAAGATTCAAAAAAACGCTTTTAGTCGCAATGCAGGCGGTGAAATACTCTATATCTCAAACGATGCGGTCTGGTCGGCATGGGCCACACACCACCGCTCGTTTCAGCCGTCAGTAGTTGGAAAAAACTGGTGGGGCAATTCAGGTTTTGCTTTCAAAAAGAGGCGTTTTGACTTCCTCTTGGATTTTACACACATGGAAGAAAACTATTATGCAGATATGGGCTTTGAACGTCGGATAGCCAACTACAATCCCGTTTTAGATACCTCGATTAGGATCGGATATAGTTTTATTTTTAACAATGCCAACCTGCGTTTTTTTCCTAAGAACAAAGACGGTCGTTTAAATTTTACTGAAATTGGTACCGAAATATTCACCGTATTCAATCCCAATGCCTCCCTCAATGAGTTCAGCGCCAATGCTGAATCAACTTGGAATTTTAAAAACACAAGCGAAGTATCAGCAAGTATAACAGCCAATGCATTGAACCTGCCCGTTCCGTTTCAGATCAGCGACGAAGACCTCTCCCTTTGTCCGCCCTTGCCCATTGGGTATTATGAGTATTATGTGGGCAATGTCGAGTGGAATTCTGACTATCGAAAACGCCTAACCCTTTCAGCCAGCGCGGGCGGGGGCGGCTACTTTAATGGAGATCAAATCTATTTTAGCGCGGAACTGGGTTACCGAATTCAGCCAGTAGCCAATATCAGGGTGAGGGCTGAATACAACCAACTCAATTTCCCTGCACCGTTTTGTGACACCAAATTCGTCAACATTACACCCCGTATTGAAGTCTTTTTCTTAAAAAATCTCTGGTGGACTACTTTTTTACAATACAATACCCAATCGGATAATTTCAACGTAAACAGCCGCCTTCAATGGCGGTTTAGGCCTATGAGCGATGTATTCTTGGTTTATACCGACAATTATGCCGTAAAATTTTGGGGCCCTAAAAACAAGGCATTTGTGGTCAAGGTAAATTACTGGTTATAGGCCAATAACGTCATTTGGTATTTTTTAAGGCTCAATTATCGAAAATTAAATACCTTTGTCAACTTATTCAACAAATCAATGTTTTGACATTCATTTATCAGAACTGTTTATAGATATTTATAAGTGAACAGACAATTAACAATCAATTTTTTATGAAAAAGATTCTTTATCTTATTACTCTTTTAGTAGTTTTTGCATTCAATGCAAATGCTCAAATTAAAACCCCACAGCCAAGCCCTGTTTCTAAAATTTCGCAAGAAGTAGGTTTGACTAAAGTAGAGGTTGAATACTCACGCCCAGGCATGAAAGGCCGTAAAATTTTCGGCGACTTGGTGCCATTTGGCGAACTATGGCGCACAGGTGCCAATGCCAGCACAAAAGTAACTTTTGGTGAAGCCGTAAAAGTAAGCGGAGCATCCTTGGAAAAAGGCACCTACGCCCTTTACACCATCCCACAAGATGGCAAATGGACAATCATATTCTACAAAAACACTTCTTTCTGGGGTACTCCAGAGCCAGCAGAGTTTAAAGAAGAAGATGTAGCCGCAAGGGTATCTGCTTCTACTGCGATGGGTGCTGTGGTTGAAAATTTCACGATTGACATCAACAACATTCGCAACAGCAGTTTCGATCTGGTTTTATCTTGGGATAAAACAGTTGTGACTGTACCATTTACTATTGATACGGATACCAAAGTAATGGCCGATATCAAAACGCAATTGGATGGCCCTTCTGCTACCAGTTACTACCAGTCTGCACGTTACTATTTTGAAGAAAAGAAAGACATGAAGCAGGCTTTGGCATGGGTAGATCAGTCATTAACCAAAGGTGGTGACAAGTTTTGGATTCTACGCCTAAAGGCAAACATTCAGGCTGAATTGGGTCAATACAAAGATGCCATCGTTACGGCTGAAAAAAGCACGGAATTGGCCAAAAAAGAAGGCAATGCCGATTACCCACGCATGAATGAGAAAAGCATCATGGAGTGGAAATCTAAAAAATAGTTTTCGACTTCAACTATATGAACTTTATTGAATTGCGCTCCGATGAAGTGCAGGAAATATTGGGTAGTCCCCCGCGCTGGTTAGTGCGCTGGGGGACTACTGTCGTTTTGACGGGTTTCCTGCTTATGGTGTTTGCTGCTTGGTTTGTCAGGTATCCCGATATCATACAAGCACAGGTAGTGATCGGCACCATCGTACCTCCGGTAGATATTGTGGCTCGAGCCGATGGGCGTATCATGCACTTGCTGATACGCGACCGTCAAGAGGTGCAAACCAACGATTTGGTGGGTGTGCTACAGAGCGCAGCCAATTACAGCCATGTATTACAGATTGATATGGCCAGCGATGCTTGGCAAAAATCAAAACTAGATTCATTTCGACTCATCAACGCCCCCGATAATTTGGAGTTGGGTGAGTTACAGAATGCCTATGCCGAGTTTTTGCAACAACTCGAAAATTTCAAATTCGGCAAAGAAAACCGCAGTACCTCCTATAGATCTAATATTGGCTCTATCCAGCAGCAAATCATTCAACTAGAACAAAGTATCAACTTTGACCAAAAAGCCCTGAAAAGGATCAATGAGCAGTTTAAAACTGCAGAAGAAATGTACCAAGCCCAGAAAAAACTTTTTGATGAAGGGCTCACATCTAGGGTCGAGTTTGAAAAAGAACGGGTTAAATTGGCCGACCTCGAAAGAGACCGAGAAATATACGATCAAAACATATTGCGCAAACGCAATGACATCATATCGCTTAGAAACGGAATCAACAATGCTTCCTTGGGTCAGCAGGAGAATAGTTCGGGCAATAGTTCCCGATTACAATCCAGCCTAAGCAACCTGCGAAGCAGTATTGATAAATGGAAACAAACCTATCTGTTTTTCGCGCCCATAGCAGGGCGAGTATCGCTTACCAATATAGCAGAACAGCAGTACGTAAAAGCAGGAGAGCAGATTATGACAATCGTACCTCCTATGAGCGATAAAGTAGTAGGACGGGTTATGCTGCCCATAGCGGGCAGTGGAAAGGTGAAACAAAAACAAAAAGTGATCATCAAATTGGATAGTTACCCTTACCATGAGTTTGGTACCCTCACTGGTACCGTAGTATCTAAATCTTTAATACCTAAAGACAATCTATACAGTATATTAGTAGCATTGCCAGTGACCGAACAAAACAACTTGCGTACAAATTACAGCAAGGAAATCCCTTTCGAACAACAATTGCAAGGCAAGGCCGAAATTGTGACCGAAGATAAGGGTTTTTTACAAAGAATTGGTGATCAAATTTTTGCCAAAACTCATTGATAATCAATCACTTATGTTTTCCTTCAAGAATAGTTAAATTTCTTTTGGACATCGTTAACAGCACAACGCTTTTTTTACAAAGCACAACGCCCCTACATTTGTACCATCAAAATTTAATTTTCAAATTACAACATTCATCTTAAACGGTTTTTCCGATGAAACAACTAATTGCTCTTTTCGCTTTCGTAGCCCTTGCTACATTCGCTGCACAAGCACAAAATGCTGCTGGTCCAGTTATGACTTTTGAATCAACTACCATTGATTACGGTGTAATCGAAAAAGGTGCTGAGCCAAAGCGTATCTTCAAGTTCACCAACACTGGTAACGAACCATTGACTGTTAAGAACGCGAAAGGTTCTTGCGGATGTACCGTTCCAACTTGGCCTAAAGAGCCTATCATGCCAGGCGAAACTGGTGTTATTGAAGTACGTTACGACACTAACCGTGAGGGTGTGTTCACTAAAAACGTAACTTTGGACACCAACGAAACTACACCTACACACTCTTTGACGATCAAAGGTGAGGTGAAGCAAGCACCTAAGCAAGAAAGTGTTCCTGCTGGCGACGGTGGTCTTCAGAAGCAGTAATCTCAAATCATGAATGGGTGCGGCGATTGACCACATCTCCATGATTTCCGTCACAAACCGTCATAGCGCTATGCGTTATGACGGTTTTTTTTCGTATCGCTGCAACCTTTTGAGCCCTACCCGTGTCTATTTGCAGTACGAATATTTTACATTCGTCGAAAAAACACAGAGTATCCCAAAAATATGCTTACTTTCGCCTTCGATATTCTGTAAATAATTCATTTTACAATTATTCAACAACTAAGGTTCTTCATGAAAAGAAATCTTACATCAAGATCAATCATACTTTTTTGCTGCGCAGTAAGCCTGTCGGCATTTCTGTTTGTCAATTTGCATGCTAGTTTATCTTTAAACGATAAACTTCCGTTAGCCTATGTGCCTACCGCACAGGTACAAACCAATGGCGGTGATGAAGACCAGTCTGGCAAACTCCCAGACTTAAGTATTATAGGCAAGTTGCTCCTATTCGTAGAGCGCGTTATTCCTTTCTCCCGCTAAGTGTGAATTCAAATAGGGAAAAGAAAATCAAGGCTGTTATCAGACAGTCCCAGCCTAATATCACAGTTGTTTTAGAAAACATATTTGATCCACTCAATATTAGTGCGGTATTGCGCTCCTGCGATGCTGTCGGAATCCGTGAAATATTTGTTGTTTATACCAAGCAATACCTCGACAAACGAGGGTTAATCCTTGGCAAACGCACCTCTGGCGGCACATTCAAATGGATAGATGTTTATTTTTTTGAAGATTTGGACGAATGCTTCAAACGAATCAAACTCCGATATAACCACGTACTGGCCGCCATGCCCCCCCTCCATGATACGCCCTCTATTTTTTCTTATGACCTTGCCGAACCAACCGCCCTACTTTTTGGCAATGAAGACGATGGTATCAGTCCCGAAGCCGTAGCACTTTGCGACGGTACTTTCACCATACCTCAGGTGGGCTTTGCTGAAAGCCTCAATATATCCGTAGCCTGCGCCATCACTCTCTATGAAGCCATGCGCCAAAGAGCCGCTAAAGGCTACTACAATGAACACCCTTTGATGTCGCCTCAAGAACAAGACCTATTGTTTGAACGCTGGTCAAATATGCTCAAAAGCGATAGAAATCACCAGAAACCCATCATCATTGATAAAGACTCAGAGCCAATTCTGCCAGTCTATACCGTCCGTAAGGATGAAATACCTCAAATAAAGACCCAAATAATCCCGCTGACTAAGTTTGATCTGTGATTTTGTGCAACATATATAATATTAAAAACCATATATCATTCGTTACCCAAGGTCTCCAGTGCCACACTCAAATCAACCCTGTTTTGATCTTGGCATACAAACAGTCCAAGATCTAATACGTGTTTTGCCAAATACTCCTGCTCTGGTTGCCCGGGCGTAGGAACTAGGAGGGCTTTTTTGCCCATAACGATCAAATCCATGATACTGCTATAACCAGATCTACAAACAATGACCTCACTGGTCGCCATCAATTCATTAAGATCGGTACTAGTTAGAAAACTAACGACCTCTACTTTTTCAGAAACATTGAATTTATTAAATACATTTGTTTTGCCCTGAACCAACACCACTCGTTTATCCAGTATTAAGGCTTGTTTCAGTAGTATTTGTTCTAATATACTCCGTTGTGGCTCGGGGCCTGACAGTATGATAGCCACCTCGTAGCGAATAGGTAAAGATATGGGATTCATCCGAGATAAAACGCCTAGATGATTCACTGGCGGATGCACAAAATCAATAGGAAAAGACAGCAGTCCTGATAGGCTATCCACCCCTACCCTATCAGGTATCCAAAGTTCTTGAAACGGTTGAATTAATTTTCTGATTAAATATTTTACCGTTCTTTGAACCAAACGCTGATTGAAGGGTATATTCAATTGATGGGTGATAAGTATAGAGTGAATACCCGACACATAGCAACCGTAACGATTGTCGGAAATAATCGTATCAAAGCCGTACTTTTTTGAAAGGGATTTCGTTTCTTGGTGTTCACAATACATGGCTTTCATAATGCGGGGTAATTGCAACAGTATATGAAAAACCATATTTGGGGAAGGATACCTGATCTGGTAAGAAGGCAACTCAAAAGTCATGAGGTTTGGAAATTCAGCCCGCAACAATTGTAATGCCGCTCCATCAGAGGCCAAAAATACTGTTTTTTGTTGTTTTTCTAAGGCTTTTATAATCGGAATACATCGAGTAACATGCCCCAAGCCCCAATTAAGGGGCGCGACTAAAACACGATTGCCAGTGCTGGCTACTATTTTTTCAAATGAATTCACAAAAGCGACTAAGTTCACAAATCTGCCTATCTTTGCAGAGATAATAAAACATTGTTATGAAAAAAATAAATTGGTGGCGCATCGCCTTCGTACTCCTCACGGTTGGAATGGTTGTTTTGGAAGGTTGCAAACTTTTTAAACCCAAGTGCGATTGCCCAAAGTGGTAATTCAAATCTGGCCTAAAGGATATTCATTTTAGGTAAAAAAACAATTAAAGCAATCACTATGCTTCCTATTGCCGCGATCAGTACTGCTCCTGCGGCCATATCTTTTGTTTTACCTGCCAAGGGATGGTAATCAGGTGACACCAAATTGGTGAGATACTCTATGGCCGTATTGACGGCTTCTAGGGCAATAACTGATACAATACAAAGCGTCAATGCCACCCACTCCAAGTCTGATACCTGAAAATAAAACCCCGCTGCTACCACCACAAGCGTGGCTGCTATATGTATTCTAGCATTTACTTCCGATCGAAACAAGTCCACAATGCCGTTTAAAGCGTAACGGTAACTATTCAAATGGCGTTTAAGCATAGGTCACATTTTAAGTACTTCAATGGCATAAAAACAAATGGCTGCGCTGCACCCAAAACTAGCAAACATCAACCTACGGTTATCTATAACTAAAAAGAATAATCCAATAAAAACGTAGGCTACTGCCACCCATTGATTATGTGACATCCACCATTGCGCCTGTGGATACTGGATCGGAAAAATACACGCCAAAGTCCCCACTAGCAATAAAATGACCGTTAACTGCCTAATGCGGTGATTATTGAAGAATGTAGATATATTCATGATGCAAAGTTATGGAAAAAATGTTGAAAGCGGGTTTGCATCTCACTAAAACCCAAAAAAATTTGCTCATCTCATCCAAAATACATTACCTTTGCGTCCGCTTTTGAAATAGCGGGTCAAAAACGTTACTAATTTAGTTTGGAGAGATGTCCGAGTGGTTTAAGGAGCACGCCTGGAAAGTGTGTATACGGCAAAACTGTATCCGGGGTTCGAATCCCCGTCTCTCCGCAAAAGGAAGCCGATTTTAGAAGTAGTACTTCTGAAATCGGCTTCTTTCTTAATTCAATATAATCAATACGCTCTAGCAAAAAGCACCCTTCTTTCGCTAGGCTTGCCAGTCAGGATACAAGCACCCGATTCGTCGGGCCAATCAAGGGGAATACAACGGATCGTGGCCTTTGTTTTTTCTTTAATCTCTAATTCCGTTTCCGTAGTGCCATCCCAGTGGGCATACGCAAAGCCGCCCTTATTTTCAAGAGTATCTATTAGTTCATCCCAAGTATTGACCTTTGTTATATGCTCATCGCGGTAAGTTTTAGCACGATTGAATAGATTAGCCTGTATTTCCTCCAAAAGATTGGATACATATGCGCCAATATTTTCAAGTGGCACACTGTTTTTCTCTTTGGTATCGCGGCGAGCCACTTCCACCTGACCCACTGCTAGATCGCGTTGACCCAAACCTAAACGGACAGGAATACCAATCATTTCGTATTCAGCAAATTTGAATCCAGGACGGTTTTGGTCGTCATTATCAATTTTCACCCTCACGCCGTGAGCCCTTAATTCGGCAGCAATCTTATCGGCTGCTTCCGTCAACTCTGGCGATGGTTTTGGGATCGGCACAATCACCACTTGAATATTAGCCAATTTTGGAGGCAATACCAGTCCATCATCATCAGAGTGGGTCATAATCAAACCACCGATCAAGCGCGTGGATACACCCCAAGAGGTAGCCCAAACGTATTCTTGTTGATTTTCTTTGCTTAAAAACTGCACATTAAACGCCTTGGAGAAATTTTGCCCCAAAAAGTGAGAAGTCCCTGCCTGCAATGCTTTCCCGTCTTGCATGAGTGCCTCTATACAAAAAGTCTCATCTGCACCCGCGAAACGCTCATTGGCGGTTTTGACACCTTTGATGACTGGCATAGCCATATACTCTTCAGCAAATGTGGCATAGATATCCAACATTCTTTTAGTTTCAATCATAGCATCGTCCGAACTGGCGTGGGCCGTATGGCCTTCCTGCCAAAGAAACTCAGCCGTGCGCAAAAATGGGCGCGTACGCATTTCCCAGCGAACGACATTGGCCCATTGATTAATTAAAATGGGTAGATCGCGGTAACTCTGGATCCAGTCTTTATAAGTATGCCATATAATGGCCTCACTGGTAGGGCGCACCACTAGTTCTTCCTCCAACTTCGCTTCGGGATCCACCATTAGTTTCCCTTTATTGTTTGGATCCGCTTTCAAGCGGTAGTGCGTCACGATGGCGCATTCTTTTGCAAAACCTTCCGCATTTTTCTCCTCCAACTCAAACAAACTCTTGGGTATAAAAATTGGGAAATAAGCATTCACATGTCCCGTCTCTTTAAACATTTTATCTAAAGCATCGCGCATGTGTTCCCAAAGCGCGTAACCATTGGGCTTTATCACCATACATCCGCGTACGGGCGAGTTGTCGGCCAACTTGGCTTTTTGTACAATATCCAAATACCATTGCGAGTAATCTTCCGAGCGTGGCGTGACGCCTTGATCCTTTGCCATTCTTTTCTAAATTTTCTATAAAATTAAAATACTGTTAAAACCGAAACCAGATGTTACTTTTTTTAGTTACCTTTGTCAGATACAAGGTAATATTTCGGAGACGAAAAATAACCTAGCATAAGAAAAAGGGCAAATCAAATTAATATCTTAACAAATGTGTCTGATTTTTTGACATTTTTAGTGAAATTTAACCATAACAGTTTCACCTTTTAATGTCACATTAACCAAAAAAAGTTTGCAAAGGTACTATTTTTGTCCCTGTAATACAAAATCAAAAAAGTTCATCACATAAATTTTTAGAAATCATGACGGGATATAAAAATTTCTCTTTCGCTGCATTGTCTGTGATCATGGTGGTTCTGTTCGCTCAATCATCTGTTTTAGCACAAGACGATCTCTATTATAATCCTTCTACCGATGCGGTTGCCCCTGTCGTTGTGGAAGAAGCATACGAAACATCAGGTAACATCACCCGTCGCTACGACGATGATGAATCTTATCAGGACGACGACGATTATGGATACGAATATTCTTCGCGGATTCGTCGTTTTCACCGCACTTCTCCCAACATTGATTATTATGATCCAATGTTTGTAGATGCGTATTATTATGATCCTTATTTCTCTCCAGGTACCTCCATCTATGTATCAGGCTACAATGATTACTGGAGTTGGAGAAGTTGGAGGCGTTACCAACGTTGGAATCGCCACAACTACTGGAATAACTGGGGTGGCAACTCTTGGGGCTACAATTCTTGGGGTTACTCTCCCTGTAGTTATTCTGCTTGGGGCAACCCTTGGGCAGTAAATAACTATTACTACGATCCATACTGGACGTTCAATGGATACAACCCATATTATGGTGGTTACAATAATAATGGCTGGGGCAACAATGGCTGGGTCAATAATAACTACTATTACAACAACAATAGTAACGGCAACGGCGGCAATGGCGGCTACCAACCACAGACCTATACTGGAGTGCGCAGGCATGGCAGCAGCGTCAACCCCGGTTATGCTCGCTTGGCTGGCAATAATGGCCGCTTGACTCCTACTGACAAAGCACCAATAGTAGAAATGAAAGGTCGCGGTAATGGCCGTACGGTAGGTGATATTGAAAAAGCACCAACAAGCAAAGGAGAAACAGGAAGGTTGAACAGCGGTACTACCGCTCGTCGTCCTACTGATGGCAACCCAGTAGAGAAAACTGGTCGCAGTACAGAATCCACTACTCCTCGCCCGGATGCTACCAACACTCGGACCAATACACCAAGCCGTGCAAATGGCACAGAAACGCGCCCTTCTCGTACAGAGGAAACTCGTCCAACCCGTCGCACAGAAGAAACGCGCCCTTCTCGTACCGAAGAGACCCGTCCAACTCGCACAGAGGAGACTCGTCCGACCCGTCGCACAGAAGAGACCCGTTCAACCCGTGAGGGGACTCGTCCAACCCGTCGCAGCGAAGAAACGCGCCCTTCTCGTACAGAAGAGTCTCGTCCAAGCCGTCAGGAATCAACACCAAGTCGTCAGCAAGAAACCCGCTCAAACCGCAGCAATGACAGCGGCAGTGGTAGCAAGGACTCTGGTCGCTCCAACAGTAGTGGTGGCGGCAGCGGTCGCAGCGGCGGCGGTGGCAGTCGTGGTGGTGGTAGGCAATAGTAATTGATTAATTGCTAGTAATCACACTCAAAAATATATGGGGTGGAAATCGGTGCTTCGGCTCCTTTCCACCTTTTTTTTGACCTTTTTGAGACTGAATCATAAATCCGGGTTTATTCGGCTTATGAGAAATCTTCGATGGGTCTCCACAAATAATATAACAATAGTTATGAAACGCATCTTATTATTTCTCCTGATTATTATATTTTATACCATCCATACTGCTGCTCAGAGCGCGACAGACGTGATCCGTTATTCTGCTATCCAATCGGGTGGCAGCGCACGGTTTGTAGGGGCGGGCGGTGCCTTTGGGGCTTTAGGTGCCGAGTTTGGCGGCCTTAGCCAAAACCCTGCGGGTTTGGCCATGTTCCGCACTGATGAGTTTATGGTTACGCCGTCGATCAGATTGAGTAAATCAGCCTCTACTTTGGTCGGCAACCCAGCAGTCGATGATGACAAAAGTAGTTTTGCCTTTGATAATATTGGTTTGGTATTCAACACTGTACCACGCGATACCAATTGGAAAACATTCAACGTGGCGATTGGCCTCAATCGCCAAGCAAATTACACCAAGTCTTATTTTTACGAAGGTGATGCCGCTGGTACGATTATGAATGGTTTTTTCAATGATGCAAAATCGGTATTTGGCTCAGGTGGCACTGCCGCTGATCTGGATGGGTTTGGCAGCGGCTTGGCTTATGCAGCCAATGCCATATATGCTGATAGCCTTGGAAACATAACCTATGACTTCGCCTCCAACCCAAACCAACGGATCAATCGCCAACAAGTGCTTAATAACACAGGTAGGATGAATGAATTGGTATTTTCTATGGCTGGCAACTTGGCTGACAAACTCATGGTTGGTATGACTGTGGGTGTTCCATTTGTGAAATTTGGCCAAGAGGGCGAGTATCTTGAAAATGATAAAAGCGGTAACGTAGAATACTTTGATAAATTGGCTTACAGCGAGTCACTTCGTACTGATGGTGTGGGTGTGAACTTGAAATTGGGAGTTATTTATAAAGTAAGCCAAGCATTGCGGTTGGGCGCAGCCATGCATACGCCTACAGTATTAGCATTGACCGATCGTTACAGCAATTCCTTTAGTTACTCTTATTCCGATGCCAGTGGTGTGGTACAAGGCAGCCCTAATGATTCGCCGGAAGGCACCTTTGATTACCGCTTGCGTACACCCTGGCGAGCATCGGGTAGCGCGGCTGTGGTAATCAGAAAAATAGGCTTTTTGAGCGCGGATTTTGAGTTCGTGGACTATAGTGCTAATGTTTATAACTTCACGAAAGATAATGCCAGTAATGAAAATAAAGCGGCTGAAAAGCAGGTAAACCTAGAGATACAAAAAGCGATGCAGCAAGCGATGAATGTACGCCTTGGTGGCGAATTGGCACTCAATGAGTTTCGTTTGCGCGGGGGTTTGAGTATGCTTGGGAAGCCAGAAAAAGGAGAAACTGGGTTTAATATGGCCTATTCAGCAGGTGCAGGTATCCGAAAATCAGCATTTTACTTGGATTTGGCTTGGAGACGTACCAACAGCGAAGGCTCCATATATCCTTATGCAGGTGCACCCAAAGTAACTACGGCCAATATATCAAATGATATATTGCTAACTTTAGGATTTAAATTTTGATCTGTGAGCAGCAAATTATGATAATGACTTACACAAAATAAATTTGGGCATTGTAACTACTGGTGGTTGCAGTGCCCAAATTTATTTTGGAATGATCAGAAATTTCAAGTACCTTAAACCGAGAATGTTTGTAGATTTGCGCAATAGAATCATCGTATTCATTACGCAACGGGGTAAGGCCTAGGTTATTTTCACCCTCGTTGATTATTTACTATGTTATTGAGAAAAAATGTTGATCTATACATTTACAAGTTACGGAACAGAACACGCCAGTTGGCTGATCTTGGGCATGATTAGCATCATTGGCGCAATTTGGTTTGGGCGGCGGCAAAAAAGCGAAGCGTCCAAACAAAAAATTGGACTCGCTATTGCAATGGTGCCAGTGGTTATTTGGAGCCTAGTCTCCCTGTATTTGGTTATCACAGAACGCCCTATACCACTAAGTTTGGTGCTGCCTTTTCATGTTTGCTATGCGATCAACCTACTCATGCCAATCATGCTTTGGCGAAGGTCGTATGCCTTATTTGAGGTCTGTTATTTTATAGTGATGGCAGGCTGTATTCAGGCGTTGTTTACCCCTGATATGCAGACGACATTCCCGGATTATATTAATATTAGGTATTTTGTCACGCATATAGGGTTGGTACAAAGCATATTGTATGCTATTTTTGTTTTCAAGTTTCGCCCTACATGGCGTGGATTACTCAAAGCGTTTCTTTGGACTAATGTGTATTTTGTATTCGTTATGGGGATCAATACCTTACTTGGTACTAATTTTATGTTTCTGAAAGCCAAGCCCCCCAGCCCAAATATACTTGATTTTTTTGGCGAATGGCCTTGGTACATCCTAGGCGCAGAGTGCTTGGCTTTGGTATTGTTTGTGGTAGTCATGTTGCCTTTTGCTTGGCGCAATAAGGGTGGGGGCAATAGACCTACTCCGTAGGATTATTCTTCACTCTCATACCACACTTTGTAGTATTTCTTTCCTTTATCGTCGTCAAATCCACGCTCGATCAAATCGCGGCGGCCGTGCACATATATATGAAAATTTTTATCTAACTTGATGATGCTTTTGAATATTTTTGACTCTTTTTTCACCGCTTGGTTTGAAATATCAAATTTATCATCTAACGGCACTGCATAATTTTTCGAGTATTCGTCTCTAAATTCCATGAAAGCCTCCCGTTGTTCTTCATCTGGGAAGAGGGTACTCGTGAAGTCTTCAATTTCAAATTCTTCATTGTCTTTGAAGTAATCGCCCGAGCGGTTGAGGGTATCAATGGTATCGGTGCGATCCATTCCAAACTTAACTGGCATTTTCTGTCCAATAAACTCACCAGCAAGGTTGATATAGTGCCTCGTATTGAAGTAATTGTCTTCGATAGGGCGCAGGCGCAAGTACTCGTCTTTCCAGAAAGAGCGTTCGTCTTTTTTACTGACTTTGTCCATAGCACACACTCGATAGCCTTCTGCTTCGTCAATATTAAATATCAATGCAAGTACTTCTGCCTTATCGGTAGGAATTCCTTCTATGATATTCAAGGCAAATGCTTCGGTTCCACGTTCAGTTTTCAAAAAAGGATCTTTGGTCTGTACTTTCCAAATACCAATGGCATTGACAGGCTCACCATGTAGCAATAAATCTTCAAAATACGCCACAAAAAACTCACCTCCCTGTACTTTGGGTACATCAGTGTGTTCATATAGCATGGTGGCCATCTTTCCGGCCTGATCTGAAAAAGTTTCTGGGTCTTGAAAGACGTTCATGCAACATTGGTACATCTGATGGTTGCTGACATCCTCTTCATGATGAAAATAAAAAAACTCTTCTGTTTTTTCAAACGGCTTCAAAAGGGCGGATAAAAGCATTTCTTCGGCCACCGCATGGAGGGGCACCAAGGTTTGCTTAGGTATAGAGATGCCTTCGTAACGATTTTTGTTGCCTACCCAGGTGGCAGCAAAACGGGAAAGGCGTGTACTGGAAAAATCAAGCATAGATATGGATTTAAGCGCAAAAGTAATAAAAAAGCATCAATAAGTAGGAAAAACTAGCAAATATTTGGCCAATAAACACAAGCAGGCTATCCGAACAATGTTCGGATAGCCTGCTGTCATCATAAATTTGTCGCTCAGTTATGGAGCAACAATCATAATTTTATTTTCCGCCGCTTATGCGGTAGATGTACTTTTCAATTTCGCGCCAATCCTGAGAATTCTGGTTGGGGAAATCAGTACGCAAACGCTCATAGGCTTTTTTTGCTGCATCGTTATTGCCTTGGTATTCATTGAGCATGCCCAATTTCTTCAAGTAAAAACTTGCAATCACTTCGTTCTTAGTAGCATCTACTGCTTTCTCGTACTGACTAAGAGCCTTTGCAAAATCTTTATTTTCAGAATAACAATCACCTAATACACCATACTTAATGGCAGGAAGCACAGTGCCTTCCGGACTGTAATTTTCCATGAATGAGGTTGCGTTATTGAAATCGCCCATTTGCAAATAGCACAAAGCAGCATAATAATTTGCAGTGTTACCTGCATCGGTACCGCTGAATTTATCAGCAATGGCCAAGAAACCGTCAAATCCACCGCCTGGATTTTCGAGTGCCAATTGGAAGGAGTCGCGACCGAACTGAGCCTCAGCCTGCCACATAGCGGAAACTGCCTCTTTTTGTTTAGGTGCTATAATCATGCTTTTGTAGAGCCACCAGCCCAACAATAATACAGCCAAACCAACTAAGCCATACATGATCATTTTTTGGTTTTGTTCCCAAAAGGGTACAGAAGTAGTCGGAATCTGTTGTGTTACTACACTCTCAGCCGAAGAATCGGCGACTTTACGTTTTGCCATTATTAATGTCCAGTATTAAATGTTTGAAGCGTCATCAGAACATAATTTCGAATTCGCTTTTCAAAAATGCCCGCAAAGGTACGCAATCTTTGACTTTATATCTATTTCAAGTAAAAAAGATTGTAAAAATTTCCAAATTAAAAACAACTGGAGATAACGAGACTAGAATTTTAAATAGATTTTGACTGATTTTTATCCAGTACTATTTCTTTTAACTCTTTTAGGAAGGCATATTGTTCAGGCATGACGCGCTTAATGGCTTCTTTTACGGCCACATAAGTACCTTGCTCCATATCAGACACAAAATGGTGAATATGCTGTTTGGCTTTTTCCTTGGCTACCCTGTAGTCTTCATATACTAAAGCGCGAAGGGAAGGAATCTCGTGCCAGTCTGCTTCGATAGCAATGGCTTTGCGCTCTTCGCCCGTAGCACTACGCACAGAATCTAACGCTATGCAGTTATCAAGTTGCTGTGCCGCAGCCATTTCTGATGGGCTCATACTTGAAAGTGGTTGGATACTGCCCGTATCGTCAGTACCAGGATTGACCATAAATACCTCTAAGCCGCTCTCCCGAACTCGGTATATGATTACGTCTATCTGTTCATTCTTCTGCATAGTATAGGCTAAACACTAAATTGTCTTGAAAGTTCAGAAAGCACCAGTTGATCTAGTGCATTGCTAAATTCTAATTGTTTTAAGTTTGGGCTTTTTAGACCCGTCTTTTGATTTGTCATTGTTCGATTTAGGCTCATCTTGGAGGCGCAATTTCTCTTCAGGGGCTAGATCGCCCTCTTCTTCCAAGGGTTGAACAGGCTGCTTATCATGAGGGTAACCATACCATTGTCCGGGTTGGTCGCTTTCAAACAGTTGACGAAACAGTTGATCCATATTCGGAAAACCCCGACCACTGCTCAAAGAGTCGCCGCCAAATGGGAAAACCTTAAAAAAACTGCCTGACTGCCCATCTTGACTACCCTGCGAGGTGTCAAATTGGAAATTAAAGGTGGTATCCCACTTCATCATATCGCCGTCCGAATCCTTGAACATTCCTCCGAGTTCTTGGAGCATTTGTTTTTGCATCTCCATCATTTGACGCTGCAAATCCTCTAGTGTTGGAGACTTACTTTTCTGAGCGTGAAGGGACACATTGGCAAGGATCAAACAAAAAACAGTGGTACTGAATGCTCTAAATATCATAAAAATGCTAGAATTTTATTTTTTTCATCGCTTGTAGGCTACGATCTACACCTTTCATAGGGGTGGTAACGTAATGCTCCAACTCAACTACGTAATGTTTCAAGCCTGCTTTTTTGCTTTGTGCAAATATAGAAGCGAAGTCAATACTGCCATCACCTACTTCAATAGATTCATGTTTGCCATCTTTAGCCATGTCTTTTGCGTGGCAAAGCTCCCAGCGACCTGGGTAACGATTGATCCAGTCTAAAGGCTTTTGGCCTGCAAATGCCACCCAATAAATATCCATTTGCATAGTCGTGAGCGATGGATCTAATTCGGTCAGTAGCCATTCGATCAACAACCGGCCATCAGGGCCTTTAATGGTGTATTCAAAATCGTGGTTGTGGTATCCAAAACGGACACCAGCCTGTTTGCAGTATTTGGCGGTAGCACTGTATAATGGAATCAATTCCTTAATGCTATTGCGTTCGGTAGCGTCCATGTACGGATTGATCACGTATTTCTGTTTCATTTTCACTGCCGCATCAATGGCTATTTTGACCCTATCAGTAATGTCTTTTTTCTGAGTGTCGTAGTCTTTCATTGTCAAATTAAAATGCGCTGAGGGCATCTTGATTCCGTTGTCTTTGAGTAGTGATTTGAAATCGCTATAAGGGAGACCAAACATTTTTCCATCATTGAAACCAAATCCTTCCACTTCACGATACCCCATTTTAGAAAGTGCCTCAATGGTGCCTTTAGGATCTTTGGCCATATCGGCGCGTACGCTCCATAATTGAAGACCCAAGTGTTTCATTTTGGCTAATTCGAGGTTCCAATCAAGTGGCATGAGGGTGCTGCCAGCGAGGGCTAGAGAAGTATTTCTAAGGAATCCTCTCCGGGAAACTGAATGACTCATATTTTTTAATTTTAGGGTGCAAATATACGTAATTCTTTCAAAAAAGTAGGATAACAATTTTTTTAAGGTGGTGATGTCTCTTATTAATGCGCCTAGTTGCATCTTTGCCGCGTGAAAATGACCAGACCATATATTGCTGCAAGCCTTATGATGCTTTTATTGCTGACTACCTGCCAGCAAGCATCCAGTATTGTGGTGATTGAAACCGATTTAGGTAATATTTCTATCCGCTTGTACGATGATACCCCTTTGCACAAAAAAAACTTCCTAAAACTGACAGAGATGGGCTATTTCAATGAATTGGCATGGGATCGGGTGATCCAAGACCTTTTCATTGAGGGCGGCGATCTTACTACACGCGATACAAATACCAATGGCCAAACACCTATATTGCCAGTATCGCCCGTTCCTCCAGAGATCAAACATTTGCCATTGCGCGGTGCTTTGGTTGGTTGCCGCGATATAAAAGATCCCTCAAAGCAATCGAATGGATCTGAATTTTTTCTGATTCAAGGTACGATGTTGGATGAAAAAAGGTTTCAAAAACTAACAAAAAATTTGCCTCTTCCAATTTCTGAACAAGAGAAACAAGTATATCTTAAATGGGGCGGTGCGCCTCAGTTTCACGGAAACTATACTGTATTTGGAGCAGTTATTTCTGGTATGAACGTGATTGATAAAATAGCCGCTGTGCCACGCGATGCCAAGGATCGGCCTTTGGTGGATATTCGGATGCGGGTTTTTATACCAAATAAATAAATCATCCATTTCTTTAACGTTTATTACATTTGCCGCCCTAATTTCATCTAGTATGCAAAAAACAGTACAAGTCTTAATTCTTATTTCCTTTTTTATCGCCTTGGGCGAATTAAAACTAGCCGCACAAAACAAATTGACTATGGCCGATGCCGTACTCAAAGGTCGGTCGGTGTTAGCACCTGGCAATCTCCGCCAGTTGCAATGGATAGATGGAACCAATCAGTTTACCCATGTGGTGGGCACTAAGATCGTACGGGTATCTATGCCCGACTTAAAAACCGACACCCTAAACATACTGACCGATCTCAATGCTCAATTGGCCAAACTTAACCTGAAAGCCTTGGAAAGCATTCCGGCTATCAATTGGCTGAGTGCCAGTGCTTTTTCATTTACAACGGCCAAAGAAGCACTTAAATATGACTTATCTGGGACATTAGACTTGATGAATACGCATCCAGACAATGCAGAAAATGTTGATTATCATGCTAAAACATATAATGCTGCTTACACGGTTGGCGATGAACTTAGGGTGAGTATCGCCAACAAAGAAGCCTTGATTGTGAAAAGCGAAGCAAAGGGTATCTTGTATGGAAAAAGTGTTCATCGAGAAGAATTTGGTGTCTTTAAAGGCACTTTTTGGAGTGATTCAGGTAATAAACTGGCATTTTATAGGATGGATGAGCGAATGGTCACTGAGTATCCAATTTATGTATTGGACTCCATGCCTGCTCAAGCAAATATGATCCGCTATCCATATGCTGGTGCAAAAAGCCATCAAGTAACCATCGGTATCTATGATGCCCCTAGCGGCAAAACTGTTTATTTGAAAACCGGAGAACCCAAAGACCAATACCTTACCAATATTACTTGGACTCCCGACGACCAATCCATATTAGTGACGGTGGTCAATAGGGCTCAAAATCACCTTTGGTACAATCAATATGATGCTCAAACTGGGGCTTTTATTAAAACCTTATTTGAAGAAAAAAACGACAAATGGGTAGAGCCTGAGCATCCATCTATATTCGTACCTAGATCGAAAGACCGTTTTATCTGGCAAAGCCAGCGTGACAATTACAATCATTTGTATCTCATGGATATGAGCGGCAATGTGATTCGCCAACTAAGCAAAGGTGCCGCCCCAGTGATTAACTTCTATGGTTTTGATGAGAAAGGAGAAAATTGTTATTATCAAATAGCCGATGAAAGCGGATTGAACAGGTTCGTATTGGCCACCAATTTAGGTACTGGTATATTGACCCGTCTCAGCGAAGAAGAAGGAATCCACAACGCGATATTTAACTCTAATGGAGAATATGCATTGGATGTATTCAGTAATCTGGCCACACCCCGCTTTGTATATGCACAATCCGTGATTCGTCCAAGCGAAAGGCAGATCATATATGGCACTAAAAACCCTTTAGATGGATATCAAATCGGTTTGACCCGGGTGGTATCATTGACGACGAATAATGGGACTGCTTTGAATGGGCGTATGATTTTGCCGCCTGATTTTGATTCTAAAAAGAAATATCCCGCCATCGTGAATGTCTATAACGGCCCTCACGTACAAATGGTGACCAATGGTTGGCTCGCCAATGGCGAACTTTGGATGCATCGGATGGCGCAAGAAGGCTTCGTGGTGTTCTCTATAGATGGTCGCGGCTCTGCCAATAGAGGATTATTGTTTGAAAACGCCATCCACAGGCAATTGGGCAATGTAGAAATAGAAGACCAATTGACCGGCGTCAATTACCTTAAAACACAAACTTACATTGATGGAGATCGGATAGGTGTGTATGGATGGAGTTATGGAGGCTTTATGACCACTTCCCTAATGACGCGACCAGAAGCCAAAGGAGCCTTTAAGTGTGGTATTGCGGGTGGGCCGGTCATTGACTGGCGCATGTATGAGATCATGTACACCGAGCGTTACATGGATACTCCTCAAGAAAACCCAGAGGGTTATGCCAACAACAGCCTATTCAAGTATATTGATAATTTAAATGGCCGTTTGCTGATGATTCATGGCAGTTCGGATAATGTAGTGCTTTGGCAACATTCCCTGCGCTATATCCGCGAATGTGTCCTCAAGGGAAAACCCATTGATTATTTTGTATATCCTGAACACGAGCACAATGTACTAGGTCGTGACCGGGTGCATTTACTTGAAAAAATAGAACGCTTTTTTAAAGATAATCTTTAAGTCATCACTACAATGCTCATTTTTGATACTGTTTCGGCATTACAGGCCCACTTAAATACCCGTCGAGATGCAGGAGATCGCATAGGTTTTGCCCCGACTATGGGCGCACTCCACCAAGGGCATCTTGAACTGATCCGCATGGCCAATCAAGCCTGCGAATGCTCTGTGGCCAGCATTTTTGTGAATCCAACCCAGTTCAATGACCCCAAGGATCTTGAAAAATATCCTAGAATGCCTGAAAAAGATGCTGATATGCTCGTGTCTGCTGGGTGCGATGTCCTATTTATGCCCCCAGTGGCGGAAGTGTATCCTGTGGGCAAAGATCTTACACTAATCATGGACTTTGGGGATCTAGAAAAAGTGATGGAGGGTAAGTTTAGACCCGGACATTTCGCTGGTATGGCCACTGTGGTCAATAGGCTCCTTAATATAGTAGCACCGGATCTACTGTATATGGGTCAAAAAGATTATCAGCAGTTGAGCGTCGTGCGCGATATGCTGCGCCAACTAAAATCGCCCATTCAATTGGTCATGTGCCCGACCGTAAGGGAGACCGATGGATTGGCTATGTCCAGTAGAAACATGCGCCTTACCCCTGAAATGCGGGCATCCGCACCGGTGATCCACCAAGCACTGCAAACCGCCAAAGAAAGCCTTCCTACCCAAGACTGTAGCGTAGTGTCTGCTGCTGCATTCCATACCTTGATAGCAGCAGGTTTGAGGCCAGAATATTTTGATATTGTGGATGGTATCACCTTACAGCCCTTAAATACTTGGCACGACAGCAACTTTATTGTGGCTTGTACTGCCGCCTTCGCAGGTGAAGTTAGGTTAATTGATAATTTAGTGCTAAAAAAGAACTAGCAGAGTCAGGGTAACATAAGCCATAGGTGTCTCAAGGGTAAATACACAACTAAAAGCAATAATTATGCGCACAAAACTCTTGATTTTCGTTTTAATCCTATTGGTGGCTCCTGCATTTTCACAACAAGAACAAGAAACGCTTTTCAGAAACGCTCGCTTGAGCGGAGGATTTGGAGGTCCTATGTTTTCATGGAGCAATACCAACAACCAAGTCGGGTATGGTAGCGGCGGCGGCGGCGGATTGGTATTCAACCGCTTTTTCTTGGGTCTGTTTGGCATGGGCGAAACCCTTGACAATCCTACCTCCGGCAAGGATCAACTGGTCATTGGTTATGGAGGACTTTGGATGGGTTATACCATACCATCGCACAAACTGGTACACGCTTATGCTTCTTTGAAATTGGGCGGCGGTAATGTCGCCATCACAGATTTTAGAGACGACTGGGACATAGAAGACTCTTGGTATGATGCTACTTTTGTAGCCGTACCAGAGGTGGGACTCGAACTCAATATAGCCCGTTGGATGCGCCTAAGTGGAACGGTAGGCTATCGGTGGGTTCAAGGATTCGATGGCTGGCAATCTTATGATAAAAATGCTATGAATGCCCCCGTTTATGGACTGACATTGAGGTTTGGAAAGTTTGGAAAGCGGCATGTTGCGACTCCTGTGCCTAGATAAGTGGGGTATTAAAATGATTGGTTTAGATCGCGCTTAGATTTCGGAAGTTTTTTTCTAACTTCCGAAATCTTGGCTTATTCCATTAGTTATCGGATGACCTATGCCTTCGCAATTATTTGATTAATACCCAATAACACATAAAATAAATCTATCTAAATCCCGCATTAATATCAACCAACGCCTTAGATCCAGGGCATAGATCAGTCTCTGTCAATTCATTCAATGGAATATCCATTGTTTCCAATATTTCATGTAAATCAGGATTACCCAATCGGATATACAATAGCCCTGTCAATACTTCCTGACTCACTTTGCCTTGATAAATGCGCATCATGGCCGCTTGGCGATCTTCGGGATCCCAATCTTTGGCCAACTTGTGCAATTGTATGTAAGAGCCATCATGCAATCGCACAGATTTAGTGCTACCCTCCTCATATTGAGTAGTGATTTCATTCATGTGCGGCACAAAATCAACCTGTGCAGTGGCTTGGATGTGTTCACGAGTATAATCGTAAGATTTGGTACTGCCCACATTATTATTGAACGTAACACAAGGAGAGATCACATCAATAAAGGCAAAACCAGGGTGCGACATGGCTGCTTTAATCAACGGAATCAATTGGGTTTTATCGCCAGAAAAACTACGCGCCACAAAGGTAGCACCCAGTTCCAGTGCAAGTCCTGCCATGTCAATGGGGCCATAGGGATTTTCGTCGCCTGATTTCCCTTTAGATCCTACATCTGCTGTAGCAGAGTCTTGGCCTTTGGTCAATCCGTAACAACCATTATTCATGATGATATACGTAATGTTCAGGTTGCGTCGGATCGCATGTACAAATTGGCCCATACCAATGGAAGCCGAGTCTCCGTCGCCTGAAACCCCAAGGTACATCAAGTCTTTATTGGCCAAATTGGCCCCCGTGGCTACTGAAGGCATTCGCCCATGCACCGAGTTAAATCCATGCGAATTGCTCAGAAAATAGGTCGGTGTTTTGGAGGAACACCCAATCCCTGACAGTTTGGCTACCCGATGCGGCTCCACAGCCATTTCGAAGCAAGCCTGTATGATGGCACCACTCACAGAGTCGTGGCCACATCCAGCACAGAGTGTAGAAAGTGCACCTTCGTAGTCTTTAATCGTAAAGCCTACTTTGTTTTTGGGGAGGTCGGGGTGGCGAAAAATGGGTCTTGTAAAACTCATAAATTGTAGTCTCTTATTTAATTTGTTCGCAAATGGTGGCTGCGGTGATAGGTGCGCCGTCGTAATTCAGTATTGATTTCAGTTTATCAGGCGACGCACCCAACTCTGCCAATATCAGCGTACGCAGTTGTGCGTCGCGATTTTGCTCAATGATATAAACTTCGTCGTGGGTTTCAATAAAATCCACTACTTCGGCCGAAAAAGGGAAAGCGCGAAGACGCAATGCATCAAAATATGCGCCCTCTTGTGCGAGTATATCCAAGGCTTCGCGGGTAGAATGCGCAGAAGTACCGAAATAAAGCAATGCTTTTTTAGTACTTTGTGTAGCCTTAAAAATTTCAGGTTTAGGTACTATTCCCTTGGTTGTTTCCCATTTTCGTTGCAAGCGTTGCATATTTCTTACATAAATATCGCCCTCTTCGGTGTATTTTGCAAATTCATCACGAGACGTACCACGTGTAAAGTAAGCCCCTTTGTTAGCGTGCGTACCTGGGAGGGTGCGATAGCAAATACCATCTCCATCCACATCAAGGTAACGCCCCCATTGGGCAGCACTTTCCAGGCCTGCTGCGTCCAATACCTTTCCTCGGTCGTACTGGCGGCTATCGTCCCACTCCAGAGGCGGTGACATATTTTCGTTCATGCCCAAATCAAGATCAGTCATCACAATCACGGGCGTTTGGAGGCGTTCGGCCAAATCAAAAGCATCCGACATCATGTCGAAGCACTCTTTGGGATTAGAGGGAAATAATAAAACGTGTTTCGTATCACCATGCGAAGCATAAGCAGCCAATAAAATATCAGATTGCTGGGTACGGGTAGGCATTCCAGTGGAGGGCCCTCCGCGTTGCACATCAACTAGTACCGTGGGTATTTCTGCAAAATAGGCAAGGCCAAGGAATTCATTCATCAATGAAACCCCAGGGCCACTGGTAGCAGTAAAAGACCTAGCCCCATTCCAAGCAGCACCAATGACCACCCCAATCGCTGCCAACTCGTCTTCCATCTGCACTACGGCAAATTTCTTTTTGCCCGTTATGGGGTCAATGCGCAACTTTTCGGCGTACTCTTCATAAGAATTAACCAAAGAAGTAGAAGGCGTAATCGGATACCAAGCCGCAACGGTAGCCCCAGCATACACGGCACCCAAGCCGCAAGCGGCATTACCATCCATCAAAATGGAATCGCCTACTTTGTCGCGCCGCTCTACGCGCAATCCAAGCGGGTATTCATAATGGTCTTTTATGAATTGGATGCCCATTTCCAAGGCTTTGAAATTGGGCTGTATGATTTTTTCTTTACCATTGAACTGCTCCGTTATCACCGCTTTCACAGTTTCTACCTCCATATCGAGCAAGGCCGTGAGCGCGCCCACATATATGGTGTTTTTCAGCAATTGCTGTTGGCGAGGGTCAGAAAAATGGGTCAAGCACATTTCCATCATCGGAACACCAATATAGTGTATATCGCTGCGGACAAACTCTTGATGCAGTATTTTAGTGCTGTCATACAGAAAATATCCACCCGGTTTTACGCAGGCAACATCTTTTTGAATGGACTGTGGATTGAGGCAAACCATGATGTCTATCCCTGCCCTACGGCCGAGGTATCCTTTTTCACTGATGCGTACCTCATACCAAGTTGGCAAGCCCTGTATATTGGAAGGAAAAATATTTTTAGGAGACACCGGAATCCCCATTCGGAAAATAGATTTGGTAAAAACCAAATTGGCGGAAGCAGATCCTGAACCGTTGACATTAGCAAACCGAACTACAAAATCGTTCAAGGCACTCAATTCTTGCATGTATGGATGATATTAAAAATGAGAAGAACAGGCCTTGGCCGTGTTGTACAAATATTTCTGCATATCCCAAGCAGCTGTAGGACAGCGTTCGGCGCAGAGACCGCAATGCAGACAGACATTTTCGTCTTTAATCATTACCCTGCCTGTTTTGAGGGTATCAGACACATACAAGTCTTGTGATAACAGATCAGCAGGTGCCATGAGACGGGTACGCAGGTCTTCCTCCTCACCATTGGTTGTAAACGTGATGCAAGAAGTAGGGCACACATCCATACAGGCGTCGCATTCGATACAGCGACTGGTATTAAACACGGTTTGGATGTCGCAATTCAGACAACGCTGGGCTTCTTTGAACGCCAATTGTTCATCAAAACCAAGTTCTACTTCTACTTTTCGATTGGAGAGGGTTTTCCGTTTTTCAGCATGTGGCACGGCAAAACGTTGGTCTGATGCAACCGCACTGTCGTACATCCACTCATGGATACCCATTTTTTGAGACACCAAATTGGTGAATGGTGCTGGTCGGTCATTTAGGGCTTTGCCTTGAATGAAAATATCCATTGAAATAGCCGCCTGGTGGCCATGTGCCACGGCCGTAATGACATTCTTAGGGCCAAATGCCGCATCACCTCCAAAAAACACCTGAGGTAACGTTGAAGCAAAAGTGACTTTATCCACCACAGGAATCTCCCATTTATCAAATTCCATCCCAAGGTCGCGTTCTATCCAAGGGAATACATTTTCTTGACCTACGGCAATGATCACATCATCTGCTTCCACCATAACTGGTGGTTCCCCAGTGCTAACCATCGAGCGTTTCCCATTGGCATCTACCACTGGATGTACTTTATCAAAAGTCATTCCGACCAATCGCCCATCTTTTATTTCAAAACTCAACGGGACGTGGTTATTCATGAATGGAATATCTTCGTGTTGCGCATCTTCAATTTCCCAAGGAGAAGCCTTCATTTCAGAAAAAGGACTGCGTACAATAACTTTCACCTCATCGCCACCCAAACGGCGCGACGTGCGGCAGCAGTCCATAGCCGTGTTTCCGCCTCCAAGTACAATGACTTTTCGTCCTATTTTAGTCGTATGCTCAAATGCTACACTCGCCAACCATTCTATACCTATATGTATATTGGCAGCACCTTCTTGGCGACCGGGTAAATTGGGCAAATCACGGCCTCGCGGCGCACCAGTACCCACAAAAATGGCATCATATCCTTTGGTCAATAAATCGCGCATACTCGACACATAGTGATCGAAGTGCGTATGAATGCCCATATTCAGGATGTAGCCTACTTCTTCATCCAATACAGATTCAGGAAGGCGAAAAGATGGAATCTGGCTGCGCATCATCCCTCCGCCTTTGCTCAGGTTGTCATACAGATCAATTTCGTAACCCAAAGGAGCCAGGTCACGCGCCACTGTCAGCGAAGCAGGGCCTGCGCCTACCAAGGCTATCCGTTTCCCATTTTTCACTTCGGGAACTTTGGGCATCAAATGTTGTACATCATCTTTATAGTCGGCAGCGGTACGCTTGAGTCGGCAAATGGCCACAGGAGCATCTTCTACCCGCACCCTTCGGCAAGCGGGTTCGCAAGGTCGGTCGCAGGTACGACCCAAAACCCCTGGAAAAACATTGGACTCCCAGTTGACCATATAGGCTTCTGTGTAACGCCCAGCGGCGATCAAGCGGATGTATTCTGGCACGGGAGTGTGCGCAGGACAAGCGTATTGACAATCCACTACTTTGTGGAAATATTCGGGGTCTGCTATATTCGTTGGACGCATTAAGATGTTAGTTTGTTGTGTTGCACGATCAGGCGTTATTATCACTTGTTAAAATAGCCGCCCAAATGTAGATATTTTTGCAAACCAAACTACCACAGAATATATTTTTTCAAAAAAATAATTTTATTTTTCTAAAAAATGCATGATTTTATACTCCCAAAAATAAAACATACTAACTTCGCCGCTCAAATAAAGATTCAACCGACTAACAACGATGACAATCGGACTGATTAATGAGCCACAAGATTCGAGAGTGGCACTCACACCTTCAAATTTCGCCAAACTTGCCACTCCTGGCATCGCGTTTATCGTAGAAAAAGGAGCGGGCGAGGCGGCCTTTTTCCCAGATAGTGCTTATGCAGAACATGCCCGTATCGTCAGCCGTGCTGACTTATTGCGCGAAGCCGATCTGGTGGTTAGTATTCACCCACTTTCAGTGAGTGATTATCGCAAAGGCACTATGGCCATTGCTTTATTCCAACCTTTTGTGGATACTACCGTTGCCGAATCCCTTAAAAATCAAGGGGTGACGGCGTTTAGCCTTGACATGATACCGCGCACGACCTTGGCTCAAGCCATGGACATCCTTTCTTCTATGGCGGGTATTGCAGGATATCAGGCCGTATTGCTGGGTGCTGGAAGCCTAAGTCGCTTTGTGCCGATGATGGTAACAGCCGCTGGTACGGTGAAGCCCTCTAAAGTATTGGTACTGGGCGCAGGCGTGGCTGGATTGCAAGCCATAGCCACGGCTCGCCGCTTGGGTGCTACCGTGGAGGCCTTTGATACGCGCCAAGCAGCCAAGGAGGAAGTACAAAGCCTTGGAGCAAAGTTTGTAGAAGTAGAAGGTGCAGTGGATGACCGTGGCGCAGGTGGATATGCGGTGCAGCAAAGTGAGGAGTTTTTGGCAAAACAACGTGCCGAAGTGCAACTCAGGGCCAGTAAAGCAGATTTGGTGATCTGTACAGCGCAAGTACGTGGCCGAAAAGCCCCTGTACTCATCACTGCCGATACAGTGTCGCAGATGCGCCCCGGTAGCGTGATCGTTGACTTGGCCGCTAGTACTGGTGGCAACTGCGAATCTACACAAAATGATAAAACCATTCAGCATGAAGGCGTTACTATCATAGGTGACTCCAACTTAGCCGCAAGGATGCCTCAGGATGCTAGTACTTTATTTGGTAATAATGTGGCCAATTTCTTGAAATTGTTCATTAAAAACGAAACACTTAACCCCGACTTCAATAATGAGATCATTAGTGGAAGTTGCATAGCGAAACAAAGTTAATCATGGCTATTTTCGAATTTATTCACAACAACATTTTGATGATATACCTGCTTGCTTTCAGCATTTTGCTGGGTATAGAGGTCATTTCAAAAGTCCCTGCCGTGTTGCATACACCCTTGATGTCGGGTGCCAATGCCATCCATGGGGTCGTATTGGTCGGTGCTATTATTGTACTTTTCAATGCTAGTTCGACCGATTATGTATCGCTGAGCGTAGGTTTTTTAGCGGTCATATTTGGTACTTTAAACGTGGTCGGCGGATTTGCCGTAACCGACCGCATGTTAGAAATGTTTAAAAAGAAGCGCAAGTAAGATGTTTTCAAACTATTTACTCGATATTTTATACTTAATTGCGTCGGTTACCTTTGTGGTAGGTTTGCGCATGTTGAGTCACCCAGATTCTGCCCGCCGTGGCAATCAAATAGCCGCTATCGGCATGGGACTCGCCGTTTTTGGCACTTTGTTTTTTCACCCTTCGGCCGATATTGAGACGGGTCAAGCACGGGTCAACAAACTACTCCTTATTTATTCTGCCTTGGGGATTGGAGGTTTTTTAGGGTGGCGTTCTGCTTATAAGGTAAAAATGACAGCCATGCCCCAGATGGTATCACTGTTCAATGGCCTTGGTGGTGGTTGCGCGGCCTTGTTGGCCATTGCAGAATTGAAACAACAATATTCAGGCCATGATCCAAGTGTTTCTGCCTTGATTTTGGTACTATTTACCATATTTTTTGGGTCAGTATCGCTCACGGGCAGCCTTTTGGCATTTGCCAAATTGGAGGAAGTGATCAAGGACTCATCCATCACTTTTTCGAGGCACACTTTGCTCAATGTGGCCTTGCTAGCACTCATCCTTAGCCTGATCGGTTACACGGTCTGGGGCGCGGGTCATGCTGGTATGACTTGGGGTCTGATCTTGTTTGCTGTCGCACTGGTGTATGGATTCTCATTTGTGGCTCCAATTGGTGGTGCCGATATGCCGGTGGTTATTTCAGTATTAAACTCTTTTACTGGCCTTACAGCAGCAGCAGCAGGTATTATTTATGATAATCTAGCCATGCTCGTGGGTGGTATTCTGGTGGGTGCATCGGGTAGTATCTTGACGGTACTGATGTGCAAAGCCATGAATCGCTCACTGATGAATGTATTGATTGGTAGTTTTGGCGGAAACGCAGCCGCTGGAGGCGGCAAAATAGCAGGCGACCAAACTGTGAAGGAGATTAACCTCAGTGATGCCGCTGTATTACTCAATTATTCTCAGTCGGTGACCATTGTCCCAGGTTATGGATTGGCAGTGGCTCAAGCACAAAAAATTTGTAAAGAATTGGACGATATATTGGATGCCAATGGCGTGGAAGTGCGTTACGCGATCCATCCAGTGGCAGGTCGTATGCCCGGCCATATGAACGTGCTATTGGCAGAAGCCGATGTGCCTTATCCAAAACTGTTTGACTTGGAAGAAGCGAATGAGTTTTTGCCTAAAAGCGATGTTGTCATCGTGATCGGTGCCAATGACGTGGTCAATCCTGCGGCCTTGGATGATCCTTCTAGCCCGATTTATGGGATGCCTGTTTTGCAGGTTTGGGATGCCAAAAGTGTTATTGTAATGAAGCGCAGTATGAAATCTGGTTATGCTGGTATCGAAAATGACTTGTTTTTTCATCCTAAAACAAAAATGCTCTTTGGTGATGCCAAGGAAACCCTCCAAAAATTGGTAGCGGAAGTAAAAGGTTTGTAGTACTTTTGCCGAATGAATCAAAAAGTGCATTTTATAGATAGGCAAGATGACTTCAATGAAGTCGTGGATTATTTAGAAGGTTTATCATGGATTGGGTTTGACACAGAGTTTGTGGGAGAAAAAACGTATATCCCTATTTTATGCCTTATACAGATCGTTTCTGAAAATGATATTTATCTCATTGATACATTGCGTGTCCGTGACTTACGTCAGTTTTTAGGTATTTTAGAAAATCCTGAAATCCTAAAAATGACCCATGCTGGTGACAATGACTATCGGTTATTGCATATATTATACAGTATTGTACCCAAAAACACCTTCGATACTCAGATCGCTGCTGGTTTTACGGGCTATAACTACCCTGCTGGATTTGGTAAAATCGTAGAAAAAGAACTGCGGATCACCTTGGCCAAAAGTCATACCGTAGCAGACTGGGAGGCTCGCCCTTTGGATCCGAAAGCCTTGGATTATGCCATTGAAGACGTCAAATATTTGCCTGCTCTTTTTGAAAAACTAAACGCCCGCTTAAGCAAACTCAAGCGCGAAGGCTGGGCGAAAGAAGAGTATCAAAAATGGGAAGATCCAGCATTTTATGTATTCAATCCCAATAAGGAATTATTGGCCAATGATTTTGTACACCAACTGGATTTTCGAGAAAAAATATTCCTTATGCGCCTTTACCAATGGCGCGTGGACAAGGCTCGTGAAATAAATGTACCACGTGAACAAGTATTGCAAGGTCGCCATATCAGTACAGTGGTGAGGGCTGTAAAAGAAGGAACTGGTGCTTTTAAGAGCAACCGTACCATGCCCGAAAATGTGTGGAAACGCCACTTGGAGGCTTGGCAATATCTTTGGAAAACGCCTGCCACTCCAGAGGAAAAAGCATTTTTTGATGCCCTCCCCAAACCTGCTCCAGAAGACCCTGAAAGGGAGTGGACGATGGAATTACTCTACCATTTTATCAAAAAACAGTGTATTGAACACGAAATGAGCGTGGCTTTGCTCTTTCCTAAAGGTGATTTTAATCGCCTCAAATCGGGCAGCGATGATTTTGACCACTCTTTACTAACTGGTTGGCGGGCTCAACTGATGGGGTCTGAATTGGTATCTTGGTTGCAGAAGGGGGAGAAGGTTGATGTGGTTTGGGATGATGGGGTTTGCCGGTTGAAAATGTGAGGATTTTTAGTGGATCCAATCGGGTTTTTTCTAAGACCCTGAAAGTAGTTCCACTCTGGCACTTTAATGCTATTGAGTACACTCCTTCCCCTCGATTTGTCATGTCGTAGTAAACGGAGACAACTACACAAGCCAAACTAACTAAAAATCAAATTTCTATCTTGCGTTGTCAGTTGAGCATCTTATGTAGTTGTCCCCACTACGTTGCGATATGACAAATCGAGGAGAAGGGAAAAATACCACAATATACGAAAGTTAGTAATTAACCGAAGACGGAATTAGTGATTTTCTAAAGTACCAAATTAGAATTAGGGAAAACTGAGCGATTTATTAAAAAAAGCGATTCAGTAACGGTAAAAAAATAACTTATCCTTTTTAACTGATTGCTTATTGCCCAAACTGCCCATCTTTTTAATTAAATAGCCCCACTATTCGCCCAAAAAGATAGTTATTTGGTCAAAAATCAATCTACCTAAAAAGAACAGTTATTCTTTTACCGTTACTCAAAGAAATAAATCTTACAAATTCATATTAAAAATAAATAAAATAACGCCCCAAACACAACGTTTTTTTTATATTTTTAAAGAATTTATGTAGTCAATATAGGGTTTTAAAAATCAAAATAATACAATACAGCCGTTAGACTTTCGTTTGTCTGAAAGAAAAGTTAATGCTGGATATCATCCGCGCAGTCAACTTGTTCCATATTTTTTCTTTTTAATCACGAGCATGACCCGTCAGTCCTGCCAAATTATGCCACAAAACCAGTGTTGATAAGGAACGAGTAAAATCATTAGTGCTTACTCATTCCTAAACAAACCGATTTATTCATTTATCTTTTTTGCCAATGGCTTCTTTGACTCCTGTACAAGGTGTGATTGGGCATCGTCGTGCTGCGCATTTGTTGCGCCGATGTAGTTATCGTTTTACCCGTCTGAAGACGGATGAACTGGCTACGAAAACAGCCGCCGAAGCCCTAGTTATTCTATTTACACCCGCCCCGCCCCAACTCCAACAACCTGTATTTGGTTCATCTGCTGTGACTTGGATCAATCCTCCGCAGCCACCCAATGCGCCACTTCCTGAAGAAGATTTTGTGCTGCGCCGCTACGTGATGGCGTGGTGGGTACACGAAGCCCTCCACGATCCGGGCATCGGTTACCGCATGGCATTTTTTCACCATCAGTTTTTGAGTGTTTCCGCTGAAAGCGGCACTAATCAGCAGTTTTATGATTATTTGCAATTGCTCAATTGGGGATCTTTGGGCAATTTCAAAAAATTGATCGTCAAAATGATCGTTGATAATTGTATGTTGCGATACATTGACAACAATCAAAACTATGTCAACAATCCTAACGAAAACTATGCCCGTGAGTTTTTCGAACTTCACACCATCGGTCGGGGTCAGCCTGCTGGGCCGGGTGATTATACGACTTATACAGAAGACGATATTGTGGCCGCTGCAAGGGTTTTGACGGGGTTCAATAACGCATTTCGACATCAATATACGGATATGGAAACGGGAATTCCCGCAGGCAAAGGGTATCCGCAGAGCCATGACTTCGATCCAAAAATATTTAGTCCACGGTTTGGTGGAGTCACTATTTCAGCACCAACCAACGATGCCGCCGGGATGGTAGCCGAGTTGCAATCTATGGTAGATATGGTGTTTGCGCAAGAAGAAACAAGCCGCAATATCTGCCGTCGCTTGTACCGTTATTTTGTGAAAAGAAAAATTAGCGATGAAGTCGAAACCGACATTATTGGAGGATTGGCACAGACTTTTCGCGATAATAATTTTGAAATAAAGCCCGTCTTAGATCAACTCCTTCAAAGTCAGCATTTTTTTGATGAAGACGACCTCATTGGTACGGATGAATCATACGGAGCATTCATTAAATCACCTTTGGAATTGGCACTCCAAGCACTTTCTTTCTTTGAAGTACCGATACCCGATCCTATAAGCGATAATGATACACATTACAATATTTTTTACAATGCAGGAGTGATCGAGCGGATGCTAGGTCGGGCAGGGATGGAACTGTTTTTCCCTCCCGATGTGGCGGGTTATCCGGGTTACTATCAAGATCCTGATTACAATAGGCAGTTTTTTAATTCGGCTACAATCATCGCCCGGTATAAATTGCCACAAATGCTATTGACTGGCACCCACGCTTGGGTTCCTTCTCCCGACGAACCGATCGGCACTAAACTGGATATGGCGGTTTGGCTCAAAGACAGTGGTACTATTTCAGATCCTTCTGAACCCAGTGTTTTGGTGGAAGAACTGTTAAAATATCTATTCCCAGAGTCACCTGATCCGGTGCGATTAACCTATTTCTTGGAAGTTGTGTTCTTGGATGGACTACCTGCGGCTGATTGGACCTACGAATGGTCAAATTACCTTAATACGGGCGACGATTCGGAAGTGAAAATTCCTTTGGGTAGGTTGGTGAATGCCATCATGTATGCTCCAGAATATCAATTATTTTAACACATTCAAAGAAACAATGCTATGCAAAGACGTAACTTTTTAAAAATGCTTCCCGCCGCAGGTGTATCTTCGTTTGTGGTCAATGGATTTGAAATGCGGCCATTTGCCAATACGCAGATGGCTAAAGCCCTCCAATCTTGCGATGGGGTGGCAGATCGGGTACTGATCCTTATACAACTCAAAGGCGGAAATGACGGTATCAATACCATCATACCGATTGAGCAATACGACGAATACGCGGCTCTAAGGCCCGTTATCAAAGTGCCTGACGCTGGCCCTGAAAAATATATCACCCTCGATAATACGTTACCCAGTGCCGATAAAGTCGGTTTACACCCTGTGATGGGTTCATTCAAGTCGCTTTATGACAAAGGATGGCTCAATGTGGTGCAAGGCGTAGGGTACGAAAACCTAAATCAATCCCATTTTAAAAGCACTGATATACTCTTGTCGGGTGGTGACGGAACACTGGAAGGCTATAATCTTAAATCAGGTTGGGCAGGTCGTGCTTTGCAGGCCATGTATCCTGACGTATTGGGTGCCCCCATACCTGATATGTTGTTCCCTTTGGGTATTCAAGTAGGCGATCCGAACCCCTCGCTTGGGTTTCATACAGAAACCGAACACCAAAACGTGATCAACCTTTATGGTCAAGATCCTGATGGTTTTTATTCATTGGTTCAAACCATTGGCGGTGCGCCACTGGTGGATGTACCTGACTCTGAATATGGCGTTGAAATTGACTACATCATGGGCGTAGAACGCAGTGTAGATCAGTATTCAGAGTACATCACTCAAGCATTTGAGGCAGGTTCTAACGCTGTCACTGCTTATCCGCAATCTGGATTTGGGTATCAGTTAAAAACCATAGCACGCCTCATCAAAGGAGGCTGTAAAACAAAGGTATATCTTTGTTCTATCGGCGGTTTTGATACACATGGCTCTCAGATTCCGCCAGAAGGCACGATTCTTCAAGGGGGACATGCGAACAGGCTCAAGGACTTGGCCGATTCTCTAAAAATATTTTACGATGACCTCCAAGGGCTTGGTCTAGCGGAACAGGTGCTTTCTTGTACTTTCTCCGAGTTTGGCCGTTGCGCCAAGGAAAATGGATCGGCTGGTACCGATCACGGCACTTTAGCCCCCATGTTCATTGTAGGTAAAACAGCCGATGGCGGCGTAAATGGCACTAATGTCAACTTGAGCAACCTTACCAACGACAATCAATTACAAGGACAGCAGTTTGATTATCGGCAAGTATTTACGACCATTTTGCAAGATTTTTTGGGTGCCAATGACTATGTATTGGAACAAACGATGTTTGATGGTTTTGCAAAAATGCCCCTTATCGGTGCACCATATATTGTCACGCCCGATTGTTACTTAGGTGCAGTGAGTACTTGGGATCCAACCAAGGCATCGCGAAGCATGAGCCTATCGCCCAATCCCGCCACTACACACACGGAAGTGCTTTTTAAAAGCGAATCTGCTTTTGAAGCACGACTAACCTTGCACAGCCTCGGCGGGCAACTGCTTTTTGGATCTAAAACCAAGGTGCAAACCGGTACTAATCTTTTCTATCTTCAATTACAACACTTACCTCCTGCCACTTATTTTGTCCGTTTGGAACATGGTCAAAGCGGCCGTGCCGAGGTAGTAAAACTAGCCAAAATTTAATGAAATATATCTTCCTTCTCGTTTTTTTGCTCCAAATCATTTTAAAAACCAATGCCCAAATCCCTGTGGCTTGCAATGGGACTGCTCCGGGTATTGCCTGTGAATCTGTGTGTATTTCATGCAATTTCGACGGCTATTCTGGCTCTACCATTGGCTATCCTACCAGTTTGGCTACTGAATTTTGTGGCACTGTTGAAAATGCACAGTGGTTGGGTTTTATAGCAGGGGCTACCGACGCTGTTTTCACCATCATTCCTTCCAATTGCCTGAATGGCGATGGGGTACAGGTAGCCCTCTATGAAGACTGTACCATGCCGCCCCTCGCTTGCGAAAAGGGAGAACAGGATGGAGGTTTGCTACCAGTTTCCATCAATGTGCCGCTCACGCCCGGTCGAAACTACTTCTTACTCATAGATGGCTACGCGGGCGATCTTTGTGATTTCACGGTGGGGGTTTCACCTAGTTCAGCGGTGTATCAACCCTCGTTGGATGTGGTATCGGAAGTAATCGGTTCTACGGCCATGTGTCCGGGATCAACGGCTACTTTTTCAGTACCTGATGTATATGGAGCGAGTGCTTTTATATGGACGGGGCCTTCTGGAACGCTATTCGACACCTTCCCCTCCCCTGCTACTTTTGCTTACGAGGAAGGGAGGAAAGTACAGGTCACTATTGGAGATCAAGGCGGCCAAATATGCGTACAAGCCGCCAATACGTGCAGTACCAATCCGCCTTGTAGCGCGACATTAAACATCAGTATTCTCGACGATTCATTTAGACCCAATATCGTGACAGATACGGTATCATCGCTGGCTTGCAGCGGTGCGCCTTTGGTTCTGGAAGCCGAAGTGCAACCGCTGGGGACTTATGCCTATGCATGGAAGGCTGATAGTGCGGCGCATATTATATCTGCTGATACCAGTGCTGTGATGATCCAAGTAGATTCAATTGGCACTTATACCCTATTGGTGACCAATAATAGCAATGGTTGCACCTCCGAACTTGATATCAGGGTAACGCCACCTAATCCACCCGATAGCGTGGTATTTGAACTAAAAACCACGACTTGTTATGGCGATAAAGATGGAAGTATTGAAATAAAAAGCATTGAAAATGGGACTCCACCTTTTATGTTTTCTGTAAACAACGGCGGGTTTTATAGTAGCGAACGGATGGAAGGCCTTGAAGCAGGCCAATACCAGATCAAAATCCAAGCAGCCGATGGCTGCGAATGGGATACTGTATTGATGGTGGAACAACCATTTGAACTGCTCTTACAATTAGATCCTGACACCAGTATTCAACTGGGCGATCCTGTCATTTTGTGGCAGTCATATCATGCCAATTATCCAGAAAGGGTAGCTCAAGTGATCACAGATCCTATCTATTTACAAGGTTTTGCTTGTGATACTTGCGCTGTCTATGAGCCCTTGAATTCTTTCCGTTATGGGGTGACTATCTTGGATTCTAATGGATGTCGAGCCTCAGATATGCGTGACATTGTGGTGCGAAAAGACCGACACGTATTTATTCCTAATATATTTGCACCCGACCAAAGCAGTTCCTCCAACAGCCGTTTTCAGGTATTTGCAGGCGATGATGTAATGCGGGTAGAAAACTTGAAAATTGCAGATCGCTGGGGACAAACCGTATTTGAGCGTCGTCAGTTTCTACCCGACGATCAAAGTGCTCAATGGGATGGGCAATGGGGCAACCGACCCGCTCCGCCCGGCGTATATATATACATGGCAGAGGTGGCCTTCAAAGATGGCGAAAAGGTTATTTTTCATGGGGATGTTACGGTGTTGAGGTGAGTTATTAATTAGCGTGAGTTCGGGCATCTATCATCTTGTAACCGCTCGTTTCAACGGGCGGAGTAAGGTAGGAAATCAAGATATCTATCTTCTTTTCAAAAACATCCCATCTTTATACGCATATGTGATGTTTTGTAAAGAAGTTAGATGTAGAATCAGACTGGTTTATGTCCCGCCGACTAAAGATCGGCGGTTACAAGATGACAGATGTGACTGATTGTCAATTGTTTAATGCCCGAACTCACGTTAATTATGAATTTTGAGTTATGAATTGTGAGTGGGTCCGTACCTTGCTCTTTAAAAAACACTAGGTAAGACGATCTCAGTGGCTACTACTTACTTGTTTTGCCTCGTGGGCTTTTACCCATTTTGTTTTCTAGGTTCAGGAGTCGGATATTTCTAAAATCAATGGGTTGTCCTTCACTTTGAAGCGCAATATAGCCTGTTTTCAATAACTTTCCGTCTTGTTTGATCGCAGGATCGTAACCATTGGCCACGCCGCCGCCGATCTGTGGCTTAGAGTATTGCAACACCGTTTCACCATTGATGATATGCGTGATGAGGGAGTCACCGAGTACAATCAGTTCTGCTTGTACCCACTGCTCCCCTTCGTACGTTTTGGAGGATGAATTAATGCAGTGGCGCGGATCTTTTTTCCCTTCAAAAATCACATCGGTGCCTGGAGAGCACATATTACCAGTGGGGCGTGGCTTGCCGTCGCCCAGCCCAGCGAGGAGTTGCATTTCGACCGAAATAGGCCAGTCTTGCTCCTTCGGCATAGTCCGCGGATCTTGAGAATGAAACATAATGCCGCTGTTTTTGATCGTATATTCGGGTGCATCGGTGCGCCATTCTCCTACAAAGCGGTACTCAAACTTTAGGTGGTAATAGGAATAAGGCTGGTTGAAATACAAATGTCCAAATCGGTCATTGAACTGATCGTATTGGTCATAACGAACCTGAATCATATCGTCTTTGACCCGAAAAGTATTCCCATAATTGTCGCCCACCTCGTGGTGGTAGATTTTGACCGTCCAGTCCTTCATGTCTTTGCCATTGAACAATGGGATCCACTTGTCAGATCCATGTCTCCAACTGGCACAACCCATCTGTGCGCATAAAAAGACAAATAAGACAAACTTGCTGAAAGTATGGTTCAATAAGGGGCGAATTGCGTTAAAAATAGGCATAAGGCGACAATAGTTAGTGCGCAAAGGTAACTGCAATCTTGACAATATGGTATTTTTTGGGCTGCTCTGTAGCACTTATGCTGCGAGGAAAATCTGATGCACTAATAGTAAGAGAGCGTGCCGCTACTGTGATGGGTAGCGACACGCTTGGGGCTAAACCTACAGGTATTGTCACTCTACTACAGTTGGTAACTTATATGATAGTGAATCGGATCTAATTTGTATGCCAATTTGCTTTTTTATTCCAGCACTATCTGTCATAAAAAAATAATTACAACCTGTCCAAAAGCCTTCTCTTCCTACAGATGGGAGTACCTCTACTAAAAAATCACAGTTTTCACCTTTCGCTATTTTTTTTTCATTTGAAATAAAACCGCATAATATACTACTACTCTCTATTCTTCCGTTTTTTGAATAATAATAGAAAGTATTAGGAGAAAGTATCTCAATACTATCGAGTATGTATGCGGTCATAAAGACGTGAATACTATCAAAATTATTATTCTTTATATTAATAATATGTATGCGTTCGCTTCTTTCTGCTTGTTTATGCATACTGTCCATTTTTATAAATTGGCCATTAATAAAAGTTGTGGCCGAGATATTAAATTGAATTGATGGTATCTTGGTTATAGCACGAGTATTTTTTTTACACCCCAAAAATATGAAAACAAGCAAAACCAGGGAGTAAAATATTGTTTTATGCATTATTTCTGTCTTTTTGAGTTTAAGTACTTTTTTGCTAGCGTTGGACGGACAGCGGCCTTCGGCATGGTACTCTGTATGCAAAAAAGACATGACAAAACCTACTCAGCGCAGAAATGCTGCGCCGAGTAGGAGTGAGATTTTCAAGTAATACTTTAGTCAAAAAAATGAAAGCGAGCAGGTACTCTTGTGCCCGAACTATCCCTTTCTGTATTGACGAAATACTTATGCTTGTACCTTTTATCCTCTACCCTTAGAAAAATAGAAAACGTATCATGGGGACACAGGGTGGCATAATAACCATCAGGCCCAAATATAATATTAGATGTTTTTGTGCTATCTTTTTCGTAATACTCCACTACGTCATAATTGATAAAGGGGAGCGAAGTCTGGTATGTACAGAGATAATAAGCAGGAATATAAAAAGTATCAATTTCTGTATTAATCATCCTTATCTTAATGAATTTCTCTACGATACCATTATTCCAAGGTTTACACTTACCTTTGAGGAGCAAATCTTCATCGCTTTTTTCTAGATCGAAAGCCTCGAATCTGATTCCAATAAAAGCCTTAGGCTGTGGTTTCTCAAATCCACAAAACGTGAAAACAAGCAAAACCAGTGAGTAAAATATTGTTTTATGCATTATTCTTGTCTTTTTGAGTTTAAATACTTTTTTGCTACCGTTGGACGGACAGCGGCCTTCGGCATGGTACTCTGTACGCAGAAAAGACATGACAAAACCTACTCAGCGCAGAAATACTGGGCCGAGTAGGAGTGAGACTTTAGTCAAAAAAATGAAACCGAGCGGGTACTCTTACACCTGAACTATCCCATTGGGCTGTAACAAAATATTTATGCTTGTAACTTTTGTTTTCTACTTTTAGAAAAAGAGAAAGCGTATCGTGGGGTGGTAGGGGCATAATAGGCCCAGGCATTGTGAACAGAATTTTAGACATTATTGTACTGTCTTTTATATAGTGCTCCACTACGTCGTAGTTGATAAAAGGGCAAAAACTCTGAGAGCCACAATAAAAATAGGCAGGAATATGAAAAGTGTCACTTTCCATATTAATCATTCTTACTTTAATGAATTTCTCTACAACACCATCATTCCAAGGTTTACACCTGCCTTTTAGGAGCAAATCTTCATCGCTTTTTTCGAGTTCGAAGGTATCAAACCTGATTCCTTTAAAAGCCTTGGGCTTTGGTTTCTCAAATCCACAAAACGTGAAAATAACCAAAAGCAGTGAGTAAAATATTGTTTTATGCATTATTTCTGTCTTTTTGAGTTTAAATACTTTTTTGCTAGCGTTGGACGGACTGCGGCCTACGGTATGGTACCTCTGAGGCATGATAAACCTACTCAGCGCAGAAATGCTGCGCCGAGTAGGAGTGAGATTTTCAAGTAATACTTTAGTCAAAAAAATGAAAGCGAGCAGGTACTCTTGTGCCCGAACTATCCCTTTTAGTAGTAACAAAATATTTATTCTTGTAATTTTTATTAGGTATAACTAGAAAAAGAAAGAACGTATCATTAGGAGGTAGTACGGTACTATAACCTCGTGTTGTGAATAAAATATTAGAGGTTATTGTACTATCTGCTTCGTAGCACTCAAATACATCGTAGTTAATAAAAGAGGAAATATTTTCTATTCCACAATAATAAGCAGGAATATGGAAAGTGTCACTTTCCATATTAATCATTCTTACTTTAATGAATTTCTCTACGATACCATTAATCCAAGGTTTACACTTGCTTTTGAGGAGCAAATCCTCATCGCTTTTTTCGAGTTCGAAGGTATCAAGCCTGATTCCTATAAAAGCCTTAGGCTGTGGTTTCTCAAATCCACAAAACGTGAAAACAAGCAAAACCAGTGAGTAAAATATTGTTTTATGCATTATTTCTGTCTTTTTGAGTTTAAATACTTTTTTGCTAGCGTTGGACGGACTGCGGCCTACGGCATGGTACTCTGTACGCAGAAAAGACATGACAAAACCTACTCAGCGCAGAAATACTACGCCGAGTAGGAGTGAGATTTTCAAGTGATACTTTAGTCAAAAAAATGAAACCGAGCAGGTACTCTTGTACCCGAACTATCCCTTTCAGTATTGACAAAATATTTATACTTGTAGTTTTTGTTTTTTACCCTTAGAAAAATAGAAAGCGTATCATGGGGACACAGGGCGGCATAATAACCATCAGGCCCAAATATAATATTAGATATTTTTGTGCTATCTTTTTCGTAATTCTCCACTACGTCATAATTGATAAAGGGGAGCGAAGTCTGGTATGTACAGAGATAATAAGCAGGAATATAAAAAGTATCAATTTCTGTATTAATCATCCTTATCTTAATGAATTTCTCTACAATGCCATCATTCCAAGGTTTACACCTGCCTTTTAGGAGCAAATCTTCATCGCTTTTTTCTAAGTCGAAAGCCTCAAATCTGATTCCAATAAAAGCCTTAGGCTGTGGTTTCTCAAATCCACAAAACGTGAAAACAAGCAAAACCAGTGAGTAAAATATTGTTTTATGCATTATTCTTGTCTTTTTGAGTTTAAGTAATACGGATCTAATACCTGTCTTGCTATATCGGGTATTGTTTCTGCTTGCTGTAACTTAGCTGTTGGGCCCCGCGGAATAGTTATCTTTGGCCCTTCTTCCATTATATTTACTGGAGGAGCACCTACGTGACCTAAATAAGAACCTCTAATGTGTAGCATTTGATGCACCAATTCGTGAGCAATTACAAATCCTGCGGCATAATTTTTATCACCCTTATGTAATCTAATTTTAGTGTCATTAAAATTAATCCATGAGACATATCCAAACCCAAGTTCATGTTTAAGACTTTCATAATATACAAGAATAGTTCCATCTGGCCCTGGACCAGAATTGCCTGGATATGTTACAAAACCATCAACAATTCTTTCTCTAATAAAAGCCAAAAACATTTGATTGGGGTAGGTAGTCTCATGTTTTTTAGCCTCTTTTGAAGAAACTTGAGTTAGGCTTAATCCACTGTATCCATTTTTGGCAAAAATAGTTGCTGCTTCCAAAATAATATTCTTTAATTTTTCAGCAGACAAACCTGCTTCATTTACAAAAAAAGCAGTAGGTAGGTTTACTTTTATGCCGCTAGATTTATTAGCCCAATCATCAGCGCGATTCTGCCGCTGAATCTGTTCTGCTGACTCCTTGCTACCAGGTCTTGATGAGTCCAACCATTCATTATTTGTCAGGCCATCGGCACCACGTTGTCCTAACATACCTGTTGGGTCATTAAACGCTATAGGGTTATTAAAAGTATAGGCATACGACGAATAATTGGCTTGCGGTTCCGCCATCGGATCCACGCTCCACCACCTACTTACCCAAGGGTCATAAAACCTAGCCCCGTAATCATTCCACTCCAACCCAAAATCAGCATTCCATTCTTTACCGTTGTATTGGTATTTATTGGGGGCTGACCCAGAAGCCAATCCCTCTATATTAGCACCGAAGGGGTAATAGTGGTTTTGTTGAAGTATTTCTAACGTTGTGACTATGCCACTATTGTCTAGGTCGGCAAAGGTAACGCGGGTATTGCCTAGGTGGTCTTTTATATTGTATTCGTACCGCCAGATAACTTCACCGAAGGTATTAATACCTGTCAATCCGCGCCGCGTCATGCTGCTAAAGTTGCCGCGTAGGTCATATTGAATCTGGCAGTTATTATTTTCCAGTTCCTTAGAACAAACCATCCACGATCTTAGGGAAGACAAAGCGCGGCTCATCGAACAAAATAAGAACACCTAAATCCCCTCGCTGGTTACAGAACGAAAATCAAACAACCCTACAAGAAAAAACAATACCTTTGAGCTGAAATTAAGAGACCTTGATAGAAATACAGACCGATTCGGCACAAACAGAACCAGATATAGAGAAGGCGTTATACAATCGCCCGTTTTTGCTGTTGTGCCTATCCCACGCTTTATTTGCGGGTAGTTTCAATATGATGATACCAGAGTTGCCCTCCTACCTGAGTGCCATGGGCGGGGCCGAACACAAAGGTTGGATCATCGCTATTTTCACCATCACTGCGGGTATATCGCGTCCATTCAGCGGAAAACTGGCCGATACCATCGGTCGCCTCCCAGTGATGTACATCGGTACGTTGGCCTGTGTATTTTGCAGTTTATTTTATCCATTATTACCCTTTGTAAGCGGATTTTTCTTGTTACGCTTTATTCATGGGTTCTCTACTGGATTCAAGCCCACCGGTACGGCGGCTTATGTGGCCGATGTGGTACCGGACAATCGTCGTGGGGAGGCGATGGGTATTTTAGGCATTTGTTTGAGCATAGGAGCCAGTGCTTCGCCGCCTTTGGGCAGTTGGCTGGTAAAGCACCATGATACCTCGGCCATGTTTTATGCTTCTTCGGGATTGGCATTGATCTCTATACTGGTATTGCTCAACCTCAAGGAAACCCTTCCCCACAAACAGCGTTTCCGATGGAGTCTTTTGAAAGTAGGACGCGACGATGTTTATGATCCTCGGGCCATCCCTTCGGCCATTGTCATGCTTTTTTCTTATGTAAGTTATGGGGTGGTCTTGACCCTAGTCCCTGACCTGAGCGATCACCTTGGGATTGAAAATAGGGGTACATTTTTTACTGTTTTTACGTTGGCCAGTGCCTCTACCCGCATTTTTGCGGGGCGGGTTTCCGACCAATTGGGTCGAGTACCAGTGCTCAAAGTTTCTGCGGTGATACTGGCGGGCTCCATGTTTACCTTTGCCAATGCCACCACCGCTCCCCTACTCTACCTTGCAGCCACCTTGTTTGGATTGGGCAATGGGGTCTTTTCACCAGCCATCAATGCTTGGACTATTGACCTTGGCGATCCCGAACGCAAAGGGCGCGCCATGGCCACCATGTACATTGCGCTGGAGATCGCTATTGGTTGCGGTGCTTGGTTTGCAGGGTGGTATTTTGCCGATGATCCACTCCGGATGCCCTTTGTATTTTCATTGGCAGGGGTACTTTGCTTGGGTGGGTTGGTCTATTTGGTCGTACGAAGAACGATACCTACTTAATTCCCAATTATGATGATTTGAACGCAATCGGATGATCCATCTTTTTGTGCTGCCCCATGAAGATGCGGGAATAAATACGAATGAGTGCCAATTCAAAAATCAAAAAATGCAGGGCAACCACGACAATCAAGGCTATTTGATGCTCGTGGATGTGCGTAAAAAGAATATCCACCCCAATAAAAGTAGGTGTGATCGGGAAACCAGACAAACCCAAGCAAGCCAACAGCATAACAAGGGCAATCATCGGCTGCTCGTAGGAATAACCGTGGTATTGATGGAGTAAAATATCGTCGTCAATAGACTTAATCCGATCCAAGCAAACGTAACCAACCACGGCACTCACGAGGCTTCCACCAAAGTAATAGCCTAACTCAACCCAGCCCAAAGGCTCATTGAGGAATATCGAAACACCAATCAATACTTGGCTCAGAAACGCCATTATCCAAGCCCTTTGGGCTTCGCCGCGATGCGTAAAGGCTTTTATGATCAATAAAAGTGCTAATATGCTACCAACCAAGGTGGCTACCGATATGATGGCTGAATCCAATGAGAAACCAAGCATTTGGATCAATAATGGAGCCAATCCCAAGGCAAGTACCACGGCCAAGACCCAATTATAGTTGAATATATTTAGTCGTTTGCCCACCCATTTAAAGGGATTCCACAAATATCGGTACAGGATGGTATCAAGGTTCCATTCTTTAATATTCAAGATATATACGGCGTATTGTAGCCTCCGCCACACGGTATCAGACCCTTGATCGGGGGTGGCTTTGAAGTTAAAAAACATATCATGTATCTTATAGCCTAGTACCGATGGCGACACCAACAATTGGTAGGTTCTTAAAAAGGCATTGCCTGCAAAATGCACCAAAGCCAACCCATGAAGCCCAAAAGCAACTTCGACAAACATGAGCCCAATCTGGACAATGGAAGCATAGGCAATCTGTGTTTTGACCGATGATTGTACACTGCCTATACTGGCGGCTACAAGGCTTGTCATGATACCAATCGCAACGATCAGCCCAGTTATTAGGTCTGAATGTTGCCAAAAAGCAGCGGTTCTCATCAGTAAGAATACCCCAATATGAACCGATAAGGCCCCATAAAAAATAGCACTGGATGAGGTAGGTCCTTCCATAGCCCTAGGTAACCATGAGGAGAATGGTAATTGGGCAGATTTGATGGCTGCCGCTATCAAAATCATGAGTGCTACCCAAGTGGCCAGCATTTCATGGTTTTGAAACTGTGCCGCTACCAAATCAGTTTGGTTCAAGGCAGCAAAAGTGATGTTTTTATGCCAAAGATGGTGGCTCATCCACATGGCCAAGACCAAACAAATATCGCCCAACCGATAAATAGACAGTACTTTGAATCCGTTTTTTACAGGCAAGTACCGATCTCGGTAGAAAGCAATGAGCAAAAAAGAGGAGATGCCCAGCAGTTCCCAGCCGATAAAAAGGGTTTCAAAATTGCCAGATAACACCACCAGATTGTAGCCTATGTAAAACAGCAACAACGTGCAAAAGAATCGTTTGAAACCTTGTTCCCGATGCAGGTAGGTGCGGCTAAATATCGCTACCAAAAACATCAAAACACTTCCAATAATAACAAAAACAGAAGATATTTTATCAAAGAAAAAATCTATAACAAACTCAAAATCATCACTTTTATAAAGCAAAAGATGTTTTACTTCAATATTTTGGGCATATTGGCTTAACCAATAAACAGTGAAGACTAAGGAGCCAATCAAATGAAATCCTATGGTGGCTATGGCCAAAAAAGCGAGCGTTTTTTCCTGGGTTTTAGGCAAAAAAAGGCTCAATAAAAAACCCAAAACGGGGATATAAATTAATAGTGGGAGTAGGTGCTGCATTAATGATTAACTAGTTCAAATGATAAACGGGTAAATTCTCAATCGTAGCATCTGCTATTTGATTGGTCTTCATTTCCTTGGCTGTTTCTATCAGTTTTTCAAAATTCCCTGCTTTACCCAATGGTGCGGCTAAAGGCTGATACGGAAGAAAAGCGCCGTTGTTAAAATAATAAAACTGTTGATTTTCTGGGTGTACCACTGCCAAATGAACCCATTCATTGATAAACCATTCGTACATATCGGGGGTATTCTGGATCGTTTTCAGTACCACCTCTGGAAAATGCTCCACGACGATCAACAAACGGACAGGGTCGTGTACTTCTATCATCTGTACTGGCAATCCAGGACGCAAATCGCCATCACTGCTGTTGGCTACCCCAATCAGGCCCATCACATGATGGGGCAATTTGGTACCTGCACCTAATTTGTGATTGTCCACCCGCGAAAAATAATACTCTAGGTTGATACCGCCACAAACTGGGCCAAGTGGCTTCATCAAGTTCACCAAGCGGTGGCCCTCAAGATCGGTCAGATAGTTGTACGAATTGAGGAATGCTCTACGATCCAAAAACAAACCCTTGGTCATTTGCCTTCTGCCCACAATACACAGCGTATTGGTGCCATGCCCCAACTCTGGGCGCGGCTCGAACATAGAGACAGAGCGATCTTTGATCGCCTTACGCACCTTTTGAATATCCATTTTAGTATTGATGGATGCGAAGCGACGAGAGCGTTCTTTAGCATTCAAATCCAAGGCTTTTTCAAAATTCCCCTTGTTTATTTCGTGTTTTTCTTGATTTTCAGCCGAAAGATGATGCGTATCGTAGTACTTGATTTCGTCAGCAGCGGTGTCGTGCAGGCTACCAACAAACTGTGTAGCAGCTGGAATATCAATACCGTTAGCACGAAGTGCTGCCCGCACCTTTGGGTGGTTGGCCATAAATGCCAAAACCCTCGAATTCACAGATCCTGGTCGGCCACTGCAAGCACCACAATCATGGGCACCATGGTGCGGATTGTTGGCACTGCTTGACCCATGCGCCAATACATAAATGATGGGTGCAAAATCTTTGATCAAGGCAATACTCCTTAATTGAGCCTCTACACGGGTAGTCATCTCTTCAATCGTGAATCCGATTTGCAGGTCATTTTCACGATCACCAAGGCTTTGGTTCTCAATAGAAAGTTGCGCCTGAGCATCAGTATGTGCAAATGCATTGGAGATGGCAGGACTCATTTTGGGTCTATATACATTGAGAAACAAACGAACAGCGGCCCAAAAACCCAAAAACAACGAAAACAGGCTACCTTTTATCAAGGTATGCGATTCATTGGAGTAAAGCAATTCATGTTCGCGCACCTCAGTTGCCCCCGATTCTTTGATCAAATACTTGGGCGTAACGGGTGCTGGACAAAGTTTTTCATAAAACTTCCCGTTTTCGGGCTGAAAATAGAACTCTACTCCAAAGAAACCGGGCGTACCTAGGGTTTCGCAATGCGGATCAACAGACTCTATGTGCCGACGCAAGGAACATTCCCGCTCATCAATACAAAACAGTGCTTGAAAACTGGTATTTACTGATTTCACAGGCGTTTCGATCCTACTTTGCTGACCAATGCCTGCCAATACTTCATCGTAATAACTCCATTCAAAAGCATCTTGCCAAAGAGAAAACACTTCTTGTACTTCGGTGGTCTCTACATCTGCAAACAAGGATATTGGTGGCATATCTACCTTAGTACACAGTGGTTTCCAATCTTTTCCAAGTTGGTAGTCCAAAGCATCTATTTCCAACAAAAGTTCCAATATAATCAACTCACGGAGCGATATTGGTCTTTGATCGAGCAGGGTCTCTGGCATTTCTTCAATGGCCGATACCAACCCAGACCAACCATGATGGCTAAACTGTTGGTCAAAGATATACTGTTCATAATAGGCTTCATCGCCGACTACGATCTTGAGTAAGTCTTCTATTTGGCAATTACCATAAAGCAAAAGGTTTTTTACGCGTTTGGTTTTAAAAAAACTACTAAACCCGTTCTGCTCTAAGGCACGCAATGCCGATAAGAAGCCTTTTTCACCCGCTGGAAATCGCCAAATGGCAATACCTTGATCCAAGTAACTACACAATATCCTAAACAATAGGGGCTGAACCATCCCATCCATATCAAGGTGATACATTTCTTTCCATTGCGCCCTAAGTCTTCCAATACGGGGCGATACGGTAGTATCATAGACCTTGGAAATCATTTTTTCTTTCCAAGCGCCTAGGGCAGATTCACCCTTTTTCTCAGTGATGATTCGATCCAAAATAGGCTCGTTGATGCGCCCATTTTGATACAACTGCCTGAACTCCTTGAGTTGAAGCGTTACTTGATACCCAAATATCTTAGACGCCTTGAAAATAGCCTTGTAAAACTTCATGTCCTGATAGGCATGCAAGGAGTTGTGGTGTATAAAGTCTTTGAGCGGCGATTGCGATGGCAAATAATGCTTCAACTCATGTAAGACATGATCCATGTCAAACCTAATGTGACTGCTCTGCTCATTAGCAGTACTAACGTGTGCAGTATTGATACTTGATACTTGTAGATCCAATAGTGGTTTACTCATGTTAAAATACTTAGTAACGGTATCGAAATAAGTCAATGGTGGAAGTTATTCCGACACCGTTTCTTATGAACTGAATGCAGCCAAGGCTTCTTTAGTACTGATATGGGTGTCGTCAAAAAATGTCACGAGTCCAGTATCTAGGTGGTGTTTTGCACCAATAATTGCGATTTCCCCTTTTTCAATCATTTGCTCTAAAATATAACTCCTGTTTACGATGGTTTTAACGGATCGTTTCACGTTCAGATCGGCTACATTTTCAACAAATTTATTGTTTTTGGAGGTGCGTTTTTCTGGTGCTGTGGTAATTGTTTCTTGATACACTGCAGGCTGAATTTTTGAGAGCAACTCGGTAAGGTTGCCCATTTCTACATGATCGCAGGCTCCTTTAATGGCACCACAATTGGTGTGCCCCATTACTATAATGAGTTTAGAACCCGCCACTTTACACGCGAATTCGAGACTGCCAATAATGTCGGTATTCACCACATTGCCGGCTATTCTGATAGAAAAAATATCGCCCAAGCCTTGGTCGAAGATCAATTCGGCAGAGGTACGGCTATCAATACAACTCAAGATCACTGCAAAAGGCCACTGCCCTTCACGGGTGTCGTTGGCTTGTTGCAGTAGATTTCTATTGACTTTCAAATTATTGACAAATCGCTTATTGCCTTCTTTCAGAAATTCCAAAGCCTTGAGAGGCGTAATCGTTGTTTGACTTTCTAATGAATGTGCTTTCAAAATTTATTGTTATTTAGACGTGACGAGTGTATCCACACCCAATTTGTATTCAGCCTTGAAACCCGTTAGGGTAACGGCTACTTTTTTATCTTTAGAACCAATTTCTACGTAGTCGCGGATCAATTGGAGGACATCATGATCTATGTAAAAAGTATCAGAGGCATCAATGATAAGTTGGCTATTTGGTGCCATTTCATACAGTGTTTTTTTAATGGCTGCCTTGTTCAAAAACGATACTTCTTGTGCCAATTTCATGGTAATACTTTCTCCTTCTTGGTGTGCTTCTTTTTTAAAGAAATATGCCAGATTCAGGTTAGCCCTAAGGATGTAGAATATACTAAATACCAAACCAATGGCTACTCCTTTCAACAAGTCTGTGAAAACCACTGCCACTACCGTAACAATGAACGGAATAAACTGGTAGCGACCATTGTGCCACATGTGCTTAAATACCTTGGGACTGGCCAATTTGAAACCAATCATCAACAATATAGCCGCTAAACAAGCCAATGGTATCCTGTTGAGAATAGTAGGTATGCTCACTACTGCTACCAATAAGAAGACACCATGAGTGATCGTGCCTATTTTGGTACGACCACCTGAGTTGACATTGGCAGAAGTGCGTACGATGACCGAAGTCATTGGAAGACCGCCTATCAATCCACTCAAAATATTGCCCACTCCTTGAGCCAATAACTCTGTATTGGTATTAGAATAACGCTTGAGCGGATCCATTTTATCGGAGGCTTCTATGCACAATAAGGTTTCGATACTAGCCACCACTGCAATAGTGAGTGCTGTAATCCAAACCGCTGGTGTCATCAATGCCCCGAAATTGGGGGTTGAAAATTGGCCGAGGAAATCACTGAAAGATTTGGGCATCGGTAAATTAACCAAGTGCTCTTGTGATATAGCCAAACTCGACCCCGTTGATTTAAATGTCTCATTGAGCAGAATACCAACCACCACCGCAACCAAAGCCCCCGGTATGACCTTTATTTTTTTCAAAAAAGCGACCTTATTAAAGGCAATCAAAATACCCAATGATACCAAACTAACGGTTACTGCACCCAGATGCGAGTAATTGATGGCATCAATGATGGCTGAAAACGTGTTGTGTCCGGTTCCTTTTTCAATGAAGAAAAAATCGCCTTCATTGTCCACATCATACCCAATAGCGTGTGGCAACTGCTTCAGAATAATGATAACACCAATAGCAGTCAACATACCTTCTATCACATTGGAAGGAAAGTAATTGGAAATCGTACCCGCTTTGGCGATACCCAATACAATCTGAAGCACTCCCGCCAGTACAACAGCCATCAGAAAGGTTTCGTAAGAGCCTAAACTGGTGATGGCCGCCAACACAATGGCCGTAAGGCCCGCTGCTGGTCCCGATACACTCAATTGAGAATTGCTCAGCATCCCTACTACGATACCACCAATAATACCAGAAATAATACCTGCAAAAAGAGGAGCACCACTGGCAAGGGCAATACCCAAACAAAGTGGCAATGCGACTAAAAAGACGACCATTCCAGAAAGAATATCGGTTTTTATGTACGATGTGTTTATTTTCATAAAATAGATAAAACTACAAAATTGAGTTAAAAGGAAAACAGAGATCTGAATCTCCGAGGTGCGTATAGTTATGAAACAATACGTGCATACTGCTACCGATTAGTATGCACTAATTGGAAAAATGAATAGCAAAACTTTAAATATAATTATGCTTCGGGAGGAAACTCCGGCAAGGAAGCGTGGCATTCGGAAATAAGGATCTCATTTCCATCAAACAAGTGAACAAATAAATTACCCAGTATAGATGCATCGGAAGCCAAACCAATACGAGGAGCGTATGTAAAGGATTCTTTTTCCTTTTCGGTTTTTCCTTTGGAGTCTTTGCTTTCTTCCTCTGTATCATCAGCACCAAACTCAAACACCTCAAAGGTATTTTTTCCAAATTGACATTGCTCCGCGAATGACGCAGCCAGATTGGCGGTCATGATGGCAAGTAATAGGATGGAAAAAAATAACCTCATGTAGGTACTTAATAATATGGTCACGAGTGTTGAAACATCAAATCGAGTGAATAGTTCTGTTAGCGGCTTCATTTTTAAATGTTTAACCGTTCATCAGTCCTAAATCATGCTTTACGCTCAAGAAAGTGCAAAGGTACAACAAAGATCGAAAAGGTAACCTATAAAATTATATCTTTGCGTCTTAAATACGGTTTTCCCATGGAATTTACTTCTCCGATCGCACTACCTTACCATACCTATAATAGTTTGTTTTTAAGCCTTGGCTTCAAAGGCATTGAGGAAGTAGGCACGCATTTGGCTCTGTTTGGGCAGCAATGTGAAAAACAGATAAAAGAGGGACTAAACCCTCAACAAATCATTGAAGCGTTTTGGAAAGAGCGATACAAAGGTGCAGACGATTCCAAAAAAATGGCAATTCTCCGTTATTTTATTCAATATGTAGAGCGGCAAGTGGTGTTATTTGATTCCGTGGAAGATTCTCTATTCGTCAAAACCCACGAAATGAACGGCCCCGGATCGCTCAAACACTTTTTGACTCAAATAACGACCCCAGAAGAGCAAGTAAAACTATTGGAATCCATCCAAACTTGGGGGCTTCGATTGGTATTGACCGCCCACCCTACCCAGTTCTATCCGGGCAAAGTACTGGGCATCATCAATGATATGGGCAAAGAAATAAGGGGCAACAACCTAGAGAACATACGACTTTTACTCATGCAACTAGGTAAAACCAGTTTTATGAACCGTGCCAAACCCTCTCCGCTGGATGAAGCCACTGGATTGGGCTGGTTTATGGAGCATATTTTCTTTCAGGTCATGCCCGATATTTTGTACCGATTGTTACAAGCCCTGAATCAAGATGTAACTAGTTTTGAAAACCCAAGGTTGCTGCAATTGGGCTTTTGGCCCGGTGGTGACCGCGATGGAAACCCATTTGTCACCGCAGATACAACCGAACAGGTAGCAGACAAACTTAGAGAATCAGTATTGCGCGGGTATTATCGTGAAATTAGAAACATCCGCCGCAGACTCACTTTTAGAGGCGTGGAAGAACCACTCCAAAAAGCAGAACACAAGATATACAATACCCTCTACTATCCTGAAATAGAATCATATGCAAATTGCACAGATTTATTACAAGACCTCATAGAGGCGCGCCGTGCGCTTATATCGGAGCATGATGGGTTATTTTTGGAGACTTTAGACCGATTTATCTTAAAAGTGAGGGTATTTGGCTTTTATTTCGCCAGCCTTGACATACGCCAAGACAGTCGCAAACACCGCGAAGTATGGGAGGCGATTCTCAAAAACTGGAATGAAAAATTCCCTTGGTATAGTGCCGATGCCTTCACCCAAGCCGACGAAGTGACCACCATTAATCGCCTGCTCACGACCAATTACCGCTTAGATGAAAATGATTTTAGTGACGCTTTTGTAAAAGAAACCATTCGATCTTTTAGGGCGATCACCAATATTCAACTCAAAAATGGGGAATTGGGTTGCCATCGCTACATCATCAGCAATTGCCAAAATGCCACAGATGTGGCCAATGTATTAGCATTGGCGCGGCTAACAAGGGTCGGTGAAAACACCAAGACGAACAATGAACAAAAGAATATTGCCGAAGACATCAAAATCCCTTTGGATGTAGTGCCGCTTTTTGAAACCATAGACGACCTCGCGGTCTGCCACGAAGTGATGCGAACGCTTTACTCCAATGAGCACTACTCAAAGCACCTGAATCAACGCCAAAAAACCCAGCACATCATGCTAGGCTTTTCTGATGGTACCAAGGATGGTGGTTATCTACGCGCCAATTGGAGTATATATTTGGCCAAAGAAAACCTAACAGCGGTTAGCCGCGAGTTTGGGGTTTCTGTGATTTTCTTCGACGGTCGCGGCGGCCCTCCGGGTCGAGGTGGCGGCAACAATGTCAGTTATTATGCCGCTCAGGGCAAAACCATCGAAAACAAGGCCATTCAGGTAACTATCCAAGGCCAAACCGTGAGCAGTACCTACGGCACCTCCGAATCAGCAGCCTTTAATATAGAGCGATTGTTGACCGCAGGGCTAGAAAATCAGATTTTTAGCGATGAAGTGGCCGACTTAAACGATGCAGATCGCCAATTAATGAATGCACTGGCCGAATCTGCTTATCAATCCTATTTGAAGTTAAAAAATCATGCTAACTTTGTGCCTTATTTGGAGAAAATGACTCCTTTGAAATGGTATGGAGACTCCAATATAGCCAGTCGCCCTACCAAACGCAGTGGCGATGACGCCCTGCGGTTTGAAGACTTACGAGCCATTCCATTTGTAGGGGCTTGGGCGCAAATGAAACAAAACGTTCCTGGTTATTATGGCCTTGGCGCAGCGTTGGAATCGTTCAAAAAGAGCAAAAAAAGTGATTTAGATGGGTTATACCAACGGTCTTTATTCTTTAGAACCCTTTTGGAAAACTCTATGCAATCCCTATCAAAATCCAATTTTGATGTGACCCGCTACATCAAAACCAACGAACAGTTTGGGTCATTTTGGGATATTTTGCACCAAGAGTACGAATTGACCATCACACAATTATTGGCGTTGTCTAAGCAAACAGCACTGTTGTCAGACAATCCAAATTCTAAAAGCAGTATTGCCATTCGCGAAAAAATTGTATTGCCAATCATTGTCATTCAGCAATACGCACTTCAAAAATTGCAAGAACCAAACCTGACGGAACAAGAGATAGAAAATTATCGTTATTTAGTGCTGCGAGCCATGTTTGGCATCATCAACGCGGCTCGAAATGCAGCATAAGAAAGGGCAAACAAAGGCACACCCCTTAGTAACGGTGAAAAAATAACAGTTATTATTTCACCGTTACTTACAACACAACACATATATGGCTACTGAAAAAAATACCACAGAATCGCTCAATTTTTTAGAAGAAATCATAGAAAGCGATCTAAATACGGGCAAACATGATCGAGTATTGACCCGGTTTCCACCCGAACCCAATGGGTACTTGCACATTGGACACGCTAAGGCTATTTGCGTCAATTTTGGATTGGCTCAAAAGTATGGCGGTAAAACCAATCTTCGTTTTGACGATACCAATCCTGTCACTGAAGATACCGAATACGTGGACAGCATTCTTGAAGATGTCCGTTGGTTGGGCTTTGAACCGGCTCAGATCCTGTATGCTTCCGATTACTTTGAGCACCTCTACGAATGGGCCATGAGACTAGTGCGAGGCGGCATGGCTTACGTAGATTTTTCAACCGCACCAGAGATAGCAGCCCTTAAAGGCACACCCACCCAAGTCGGTACCGATAGCCCATACCGCAATACCACCATTGATGAAAACGTGGATTTATTTCAGCGGATGCGGGCAGGTGAATTTCCTGATGGACACTGTACACTCCGTGCCAAAATTGATATGAGTTCGCCCAATATGCACATGCGAGATCCATTACTATACCGAATCAAACATGCGCACCACCACCGCACAGGCGATGCTTGGTGCATATATCCGATGTATGATTGGGCCCACGGCCAAAGCGATAGTATCGAAAAGATAACACACTCTATCTGTACTTTAGAATTTATTCCGCACCGCGAATTGTATGACTGGTGCATCCATTCCTTGGGCGTTTTCCCTTCAAAACAGTTTGAATTTGCCCGTTTGAGCCTATCTTATACCATCACGAGCAAACGAAAACTCAAGCAACTGGTAGAAGAAGGCCACGTGCACAGTTGGGACGATCCCCGGATGCCAACCATCTCTGGTTTTCGCCGCCGGGGCTACACGCCCGAAAGTTTGCGCGAATTTGCGCACCGGATCGGAGTGGCCAAGCGTGACAACGTGATCGAAATGTCATTGTTAGAGTTTTGCATTCGCGAAGACCTCAACAAACGCGCTTTGCGTCGTTTTGCTGTACTTGACCCTTTGAAAGTGGTCATCAAAAACTATGAATCTGGCCAGACCGAGTGGCTCGAAACGGAAAACAACCCTGAAGATCCAGCATCAGGAAAACGCCCGTTGGCGTTTACCCGCGAACTCTACATAGAGCAAGACGATTTCATGGAAAACCCACCACCTAAGTATTTCCGCTTGTGTCCGGGTGGTATGGTTCGCCTAAAATCGGCATTCATCATCAAGTGTGAAGAGATCATTAAAGATGATGCTGGAAAAGTAACCGAAGTGCATTGTACCTATGTACCGGAGAGCAGATCTGGCCAAGACACCTCTGGACTAAAGGTGCAGGGCGTTATCCATTGGCTATCGGTAGCACATGCCAAGACTGCCGAAGTACGCATATACGACCGCTTATTTACGGTAGAAGACCCAGCGGCAGAAGAAGACTTCAAATCAACGATCAATCCTAACTCATTGATTACCATAACACAAGCCATGGTAGAGCCAAGTTTATACGACACCAAACCGGGCGATCAATACCAGTTTACACGACTGGGCTACTTCTGTACCGATATAGATACCAAGGCTGACAAACCCGTGTTTAATAGGACGGTGACTTTGAAGGATGCTTGGGCGAAGGCTAATAAATAATAATCTTTATTACAAAATCTTAGTCAACCCCAATCGCACCCCACCAATCCCATACTCTTGAGTAACAGGGTGGGAAGGCAGGCTCACAGAGCGAAGTATTTGTCGGTAGTAAGGCTCTGCAAATACACGAAGCCGAGGCGAGAGGTGATAAAACCATTGGATGCTACCCAAGGCACTCAAACCAACCCTTTTTTGGTATAGATCGTAGGTACCAGATCCGGGGGTGAAATAAGCAGCATTCCCATCGGGCGCCAATACAGCACCGCGTTTCCAAAACAATATATTGAGCGATACGCCTGAATTGATACTGATACCGCCATGACCACGGCGCAATTCGATCCCCAATTGTAGCGGTACATCGAGCCACCCAAGGCGGTTGTAGGTTTTTAGGTAATTGGCACCGTATTCTATACTTATAGTGTCTATTTTTTGCATCCCATTTGAAACAGATACTACAATGTTATATTTGACAAAATTTGGGTCAATGAACTCGAATGTTTCGACCGCCTGATCGTAGTGAAGTCCAGTCCGTAAGAGGAAGTGGCGATTGAAAACCAAGGAGGCGCGAACCCCTGCATTGAAAGACCAATCTTGTGACTCTGTATTGAGTCGCTGATTGAGGTATGGGCGATCGTCAGGCGCAGCCCTAAGCGATTTTCGAGAGAGCGAAGGCCCTACATAAGCATCAAGAAGCCAAGCAAATGGCACCTTAGAAAAATCGTAACAGGCTTTGTTGATTTTCCTTTTTTTGATAATGGGTAAGTCTATCGCGGGAAACTGGATTTGATCTTTTTCTAACCCTAAAAATGTAGTTCTTTGGGGCAATATCGTCAAATCTGAACGTATTGATCCAAGGCTAGTCGGCCATTGAGCAGTAGTGGTATTGCCATCGGGAATAATGGCTTGATCCTGAATAGTGGACAAGGTATTAGCACCTAATACATCCACCATTCCCTTACTATACATCACAGTGGTTTCAGGTGCTGGTGCAGGTGTAAAAGCAGCATTGACTGATTCAATACTTTGATAAGGTTTTTCGAGGTTATGTTTTCTACCTGATGATATTGGAGTCGTTGATGCTACAATGGACTCTGAATTTTTGGACTGACTTTGAGTCGGATTGCTCGTGGAGGTAGTAGAAATATTAATTTGATTGGACTCTGGATAAATAACCAGAGCCTCTTGAGCGTGTACAAGTGGAGCGGGCTGGGCATTTCTAAAATACCACCCACCTAGTGCAAACACCGCAAGTCCGCCGCCCATAAGCCAAAAAATCAAGGCTTTTCGACGCTTACGCTCACGAATTTCGCTTTCTACGGCTGGCCAAACGAACGCTGGTGGCTGCTCTTGGGTATCGTGCAATCGTTCGCGGAAGGCTTTATCTATTTCTTCGTTTTTCATATAGCCTGAATAAGACTGAATATTTGAGTTTCTTTTTTCAACTGTTCACAGAGCAATTTTCGAGCCTTTGTCAACTGAGACCTTGAAGTACTCTCTTGAATACCTAACATTTCACCTGCTTCAGCATGAGAAAATCCCTCTATAGCCACTAAGTTAAATACTGTTTTGTAGCCCTCTGGCAGCCGATTAATCATACCAATGAGTTCTGATTCTGAAAGGTTGGATATGGCATCGGGATGAACACTGACTTCGGGCATATGCTCATAACCTGATATTTCTTGATCGAAGCGTTGGCGTTGATAGGCTCTCAGGGCTGTGTGTATCATGATGCGACGTACCCAACCCTCAAAGGATCCTTGAAACTGAAATTGATCCAATTTGGTGAATACTTTCACAAAACCCTCTTGTAGCATATCTGCGGCATCATCACGGGAGCGGGCATAGCGCAGGCATACCCCGAACATCTTAGGAGCGTATCGCTCGTATAAGATCTTCTGGTAGTTTACCTGCCCTTTCAGGCAGCCGGTTATGATTTCAATTTCGCTCAAATCAGGAGGGACGGTTTGCTACACTTGAGTTTCATTTGACATCAGCAGGCTTTTCACTTGTAAAGATACAATGAATGTTGATTTCGCTGCATTGTTATGGGAGATTTTTTCACCACAAGAACCCCCTCTAAAACGGACATCCATCACAGGAAGCAGTTTTGGCCTTGGTTGGGCTAGGCCGCATACCAATAATTGAAAATTCGGTTCTGCGGTTCAATTTATGCATTTCTTCTGGGCAAGTAGCCTCATCGCTACAAGCATTGACAGGTTTGCTTTCCCCATATCCTTTTCCAGTGATCCGATCTTTGGATATTCCTTTTTGAACCAACCAATCAACCACAGCATCGGCCCGCCTTTGAGAAAGCAGTATGTTATAATCGTCAGTACCCCTACTATCTGTGTGGGAAGATATTTGAATAGAAATTTCAGGGTTTTCGCGCAAGGTTTTATATAACTTTTCAAGATCCGTCATGGATTCTTCGCGGAGCGTACTTTGGTCGTAATCATGGTATACATCTACTACATAACCCATTGTTCCGCGCTCCCAGTCGCCTTGGGTAGGCTTACTAATAGTGCCATTATCATACAAAATTCCGTCTTTTACATGCAATCCTTCACCCAATTCGAAAGTAGCAAGCGAGCCATTAGGATTGGTATAAAGTCCTGATTCTAGGTTGAACTTAGGACCCTGTATGGATTTGTCTTTCTCGGCGGGCGCAATGGCAAAACCTTCTGAATCACGGTATGGTTGGAGACTCAAGGATGATTTTAGTGTCGTATTTTTGGCCACGCCTTTGGTACATATATCTGATTGGATATCAGCGATATATCCATCTTTTACGGCACGTATGGAATAACAACATTCTTTATCTAGTTTGAATTTGAAACGGCCATCGCCCCTAGTAGTGACCAAGGCAGGTATTGGCTTTCCGCAGTCATTAGTGATCATCACTTGCGCGCCTTCGGCTGGCATCCCGTTCATCATATCAAATACAATACCTTGCACGATATAATTAGCCTGTTTTTGGAGCGCTATCTCAACTCGGGTCAATTGCCCCGGAGTACTAGCAGTGGCACAGGCATTTTTCATATTGTTTTCATACCCTTTCTTTTGAACACTGAAATCAGTGCAATCGGTCAACCGCATATCAAAGGCGATTTTCCCATCGGGGCCGGTCATCATATTGACCCCGGTCAAACTATTAGAGACAGCGGCACCACTTAATGGTTGATTGGTTTGGGGATCATAGACATACACTTCTACTGGAGATGCGCTTTTTTGAAACCCATAAATATCATCCCCACCCACCCCGTGGTCGCGATCGGAGGAGAAATACCCCCATTCGCCAGTAGGTCCAAAAATGATCCCAAAATCGTCATTCCCCGAATTGATCGGAGCACCCAGATTGACAGGCAGGTTCCAAGCCTTGCCTTCTCCCGGCGTGGTGTAGTACTGATCCAAACCACCAAGACCGATATGGCCATTGGAAGAAAAATACAAGCGGTTATTGATATCTACAAAAGGGAAAATTTCATTGCCCTCTGTATTTACAACAGGTCCTAGATTGATGGGTGGCCCCCAGATGGTGCCTTGTAAGTCGCTGAAATACAGATCCATACCGCCAAAACCTCCTGGCTTATTACTAGAAAAATAGAGGCGTTTTCCATCAATGCTGATACTCGGATGGGCCACATTGTACTCATCAGAATTGAAAGGCAGACCACCTTCTACATTCCAATCTCCATTCGAGCCAGCCTTGCCATAATATATTTTCAACTTCACTAAACCTTCGTCGCTTTTCCCCTTTTTGCCATCAAAATAGTTATTTCTTGTGAAATAAATAGTTTTCTGATCCGGAGAGAAAGAAACTGCGGCTTCGTGGAATTTCGAGTTTAAGTCTTTTGAAAATTTTTCGGCCCTATCATAGGTAAAATCTCCTGGCTGAACGCCCCCAATACCAAATGGGACACTAAATAATTGTGCAAACGGATTGCCAGTCCACATATTGGTACGCTTGATGGCAGAACCTACCTCCCGATCGCTGGCAAAAATAACCTTATTATTGAAAAGTGCTGGAGCGAAATCGTCATATTTTGAATTAAAAGGCATTCGACTGATCACATAAATCCCTTTATTTTTATTCAATAATTCTTCGCGCATATCGCAAGCCCGCGCCAAAAACTGGCCTCGAGCATCGTCGGGCACTTCTTTTTGGTATTGTAGGAGCCACATTTTAGCCAGATCGCACTTGTTATTGGCCTGCAACATCATACCATAATACAGTTTATGTATGGGTCTTGCCTCTGGCAAGCGGGTCACTTGTCCATACCAATATTCGGCATTTTCTGTATCATTTATCTTCCTGTAGCATTCTGCAAGGTTAATTTTTGCTTCAGGGTTATCTTCATCTTGCAGCACTTGCTGAAACAAGACAATAGCCGTCATATAATCTAAGTCTGACATAGCATCAGAGGCTCGTTTAAGCCTACTTAATTGAGCATTTGCTTGAAAATAAAAGACTAGGAAGAATGTGAATAAGATTAATTTTCTCATGTTTTATGCTTTTTTCAAAGGATCGTTTGATTAAAAATACCTGATGGAGGAAACCTTTTTTACTTTGACATCGAACTCGTACCCCAGCATCAGTTCGAAGGAACCCGAACTAACTTTACGTAGTTGGCTTAATGTCATATCATAGGCAAAGCCTAGGCGCATCCCATTGGAAAGTTGCCAAGCGGCCCAGAGGTCGGCTGAATCAAAAGATGATTTGCGCAATTCGAGTGCCGTTCTAAAAGCAACACCTACCCCAAACGTTTGGTTAAAAAACAAGCCTGCATCTATATCCAAACCAGTCGGCGAACCAATGTTTTGCAAATCAGTGTTGGTACGGAAACTAGAAAGCAACCCGGTTGACTTGATCAATACGCTTGGCCTAAAAACCACCCGATCATCGTCAAACGGAAATACAGCACCTACTGTGGCGTAATAATGCCGAAAGTTGCGACCTGCAAAATCAATATTGGTACGATCTTGTTTGCTAAGCTTGTATTCGATCAGGCGTGGCGCAGAAAAGCCCGCGTAAAAAGTTTTAGTATGATAATAAATACCTGCTCCAAAATTGGGTGCCCATACAGTATTGGCTTCTCTAAAAACCTCATCTGTCCCGTGTTCTACCACTACTTCAAACCAATCAGAATGCCAATTGGTAAAGCCGCCTTGAATACCAATGGCTAAGGTTCCGCCATTTTTCAACTTTGCTATATAGGCATAAGCGGTATTGAACTCAAATCGTGCCGTAGCCCCTACCCTATCATTTAGTATGGTGGCACCGAGCCCTACCCGTTCATTCTTGAGAGGTGTATGAGCAGTAAGCGATTGTGTTTTAGGACTACCGTCCAAGCCCACCCACTGCTGCCGGTGTATGAGGTTGAGCGACAAATGCTCATTGCTGCCCGCATAAGCAGGATTGAATATCAATGCATTGAACTTATACTTGGTAAACAAGGGATCTTGTTGACCATTAAGGCAAAAAATATTCAAAAAGAATACAAATATAGTAAAAATACGCATACAAACAGTGTCTAGGCGGATCTGTGACAATGATTAAATAAAAGAATTCCTACGAAAACATACGCAGGCCATAGTGTGGTAGGTTTGTTTTGTCTGACTTAAAACAATAAAGCAGCAAAGCACGATTGTGCCATCATGGTGGAGAACCTTGGCTATCAAGGAATTTAATACAACAAAGATACAACCAATTCCTTGCCAAAAAACAAGAAATTGGTTGAATTTACTATAATTTAACAGAAAAACTAATTAACTACCAAAAATTCAAAAGAAGCACGCTCAGGAAAAGTAATGGCGGAGTCATCATTATCGGCAGCGAAATAGTATTGTTTCACTTTTGTAGTATCTATCGTAGCACTGAAAATACCATCGGCTGCTACGGCATCACCTTCTGTTCCAGTGTCAGACATGGTTATCCTGTTGAATGCAAATGCTTTATCGGCTCTGTAAAACAAGTGACCTGATTTACCACCTTCTATTTTAACAGTAAAAAGAATTTTCTCTCCAGAAACACTGTGTTTGGCCTCCGTGATAATGGGCTGTGTTTTATTAAGCAGTGGGTGCTTTTGCAAGTATTCACTACGGGCACTCATAAGTTGCTTCAATCCAATGACGTTATCAGGGCCAGTTTTTATACTTTTATCCATAGCATTCTGGAAGTCAGCATATGAATAGAGTTTCATATCATCTTGCTTGACCCAACTATCAATGTCTCGGGTCATGCTTTGGGCTCGTGACATCAATAAGCCGCTTTTCAACTGATCGTTGACAATAGTGCGAATGTGTGCCAAATATATTTTGCGGTACAAGGGGTTTTTCAATAATTTGGAGATCAAAGGGCGTTTATTGTTCTCCATTTCTGCCAAAGGCGCGTACTGAATAAGGTCAATATCTTTCATTTCTTCAAAACTGAAATTACGCCTCCAGCCTCCGAAAGACATATTCAAATCCCAAATTAAAGGATGCGCCACCCCTGTGGTATCAAACCAAAGGTAATAATTGTGGGAGAGGGATCCATTGTAACTATCTAGGTTGACCAAAGTATTGTTGAGCGCCAACATCCAAAGGGTTTGATCCACATTTAAAACCGTTTCGATTTTATCGGGGGTCTTGTTCAGTACTTTGATGAGGTTCATCAATGGTTTCCATGCAGTAGGAGCATCTACTTCGTAAAAAGCATCGTAGCAGCCCGTGTTTTCATTGAGGTAAACCAACGAAGCATTTTCCCCTTTGGGGCAACCGCTTTGGCTGCGTACACGCTGCCAATTGTCGGGGTCGCATTTGATTAGGTTTCCTTTATCAGTACCGAAGTGCTTTCTAATAAAATTCATGTCAATAGACTCTGAATTGACATAAAGTCCGTAGTATTTGCTATTGACTGTGACTTTTGAAAAATTGCACTGGGGCGCAGGCATGTATTTACGGATCACTTCGTAGGCCAAGGGCTCTCTGACGAAACCTGGGTCTAAAAAAGCATTGGATAACTTGATGGTTGTTTGTCCGCCGCTCAATTTTTGGGATTTATTTTTATAGTCTATTTTAAAATTGAGGGGTAGTTTTTTATAGGTTTCATTACGGGTTCTGAAATAGGAACTATTACCTTTGAACCGAATACCAATTTCTTCAAATCGTTGCCCATTCACCCACCCTGTTCCACTCATTCGTGCTTCGGGATTCGCTTTTTTGATCGAGTCTAGTTTGGTATCCCAGTCCTTGTAAGGCAACTCGATTCGAACATCTTGGATACTTGATCCGTAGAAATCTTGAGAGAATAATGTATTATTAATCAATACATTACACAATAATAATAATATGTATAATAAACGTTTTTTGTTTCTCATTGAAAAATTTAAATTTAATATTAGCCTTCTCTGAAATACATCAAAATAGCACCAAATAGGGTCACTAACATGAGTAGCCAAGTTGCCATGCGGATAGAATAACGCATGTGTGTGATAAAAGTCTCAATTTCTTGCTTAAATTGTGGATATTTAGGCAAAATTTCTTTTTCTAATTTTTCGCGGTTGAATACATGCGCTGCCCCAAACTCTACTTTATTGCGCACCAACACGCCATATACTTTGAGGACTTTGGCCCTAAAATAGACGTTTAAAAATAGCATGGCCAAAAATAGACCTATGACGATTGATATCAGTAAGGTGTACATATATTCTGTTTTTATCTTCTACTGTTCACTACCAATTCTAGCTTTCATTACGAAACCTGAAGGAGCGAAGGCATGGGAGTATATCCCGAATGTACTATCGTAAATAATACGTTTTCATATCGTATTCAACTTGATTTTTTTGTCACTAACCGTCTATTTAAAGTTTTGAGTAGCAATAATTTTTGAAGAGGATTCATCAACATCAGCCAAGAACAAGAGATCGAAATATCGGCCGGTTGCCCAAGCATCCATCATATTATCGTAATAACGGCTACCTGGGTTTCCAGATTGTCCACCGGGATAAACTCCTTGGGCAGTGACCCGATCGCCTAGATCAACGATCATACGCCAAGATGGACCAAATCGCTTCTGGATAGCATTGGGACTTGAGTCATGTCCGCCCACCTTTAAGTCGTTGCGGCTGAATGCATCTATTTGCGCTAAGTGCTTGATAGCAAAGCCTTTTGCAGTACTCCAAACCGTTTTTTGTGCTGGTTTTTTAGCAAATCCTGCCTGCATTTTTTTAAAGGCAAGCATGACAATATCCCTCGCAGTTTCTTTAGGGTCAGTAGATTTGTGATCGAAAAAACTACTGTTGCTATCGCGTTGCATCATGTCAATAAACCGCCAATCTTCTGGAAAAAGCATGGCTTTCTTTTGCAAACGGTAAGATTCCATTTCATCGAACGTCAGTGCGTAGGTGCTGTCGAACCAAGCATCAAAAATAGTTGGCGCTATAGCATCTGCATCATAATAATAATGCCAAGAGGCCAAATCTTTTACCATTTGCTGTCCATCAGCATCCAATTGGGTACGATCCAAATATTGGAGCATAACGGGTAATGCGTCGGCGGCACGATAACTGAAATTATCCAATTGAATCGTTTTCATACTATCGGGTGTGGCCCTTTGCATATTTGAGAGCCTATCATAAATACGCCGGCTTCGATTGTCTTCAAAATCACCTAAATAGTAATAAGGGTATTCGGGCGGTGTAGTATGTTGGTTAGCAGAGAATACAAAGCCCCTTGATGGGTTCTTTAAGGTAGGGATTTGATCTTCCGGGATAAAATTATGCCAACCATTCAACCAAACAGATCCATCTTGCAAAAAACGGCCTCGTTCTTTGCCTTTTACTGGAAATCTGCCCTGAGACCTGATAGCAATATCTCCACTGCGAGTGGCAAAAACAAAATTTTGTGCAGGTGCATCAAAACCAGCCACGGCATTCAGGTAGTCATTGGTGTTTTTACTCTTGCAAAGCCCTAGAAATACATCTAAGGCACTCCGAGGCGGCACGTCATGCGTGACCCACCGATAAGCATAATTGTACAAGGGGTTGGTGGGTTCATGATCGAATGAAACAGGGCCCCATACCGTGTAGCGAACAGTGTCCAATAGCGTTGGTTGGCCTTTGATCTTGATTTCTTCTATTTGAAGTTTTACCTCCTTTATTTCCCCATCCAGCGTGTATTTGGTTCGTTCGGCATTGGTCCATTTGATTTTGTACCAGTCAGCCACATCATGACCGACATTGGTAAGTCCCCAAGCCGCTTGCTCGTTGAATCCTATCACTACACCCGGTACGCCGGGGAAGGTAACGCCATAAAAATTTTGTTCTGGGGTATGTATTTGTAATTGAAACCAAACTGATGGCAGGTTCAACATCAAATGTGGATCGTTGGCGAGGATAGGATGTCCCGATGCCGTTTTTGAGCCAGATAATGCCCAGTTATTGCTGCCTTCGCGGTAGCGGTACAAAGCTGGAATCTCGTATGGATCTACACTACCCTGTCGGGTGTCGGTGTCTATGCTATTGGCACGGGTGCTACTAGCGGTTTCGGGTGGTGGGCCAGGCAAAAGGCGCATGTCATTCCACTGTCCTGTATCTGGGATAATGGGTTGTTGCTTAGGGTTCCACTCTGGATACAGGTACTGAAATGTTTCATAACCAAACGCTGCCATAGCCGCAGAAGAAGCCAAGTCGTCTTCTTTTGAGCAAAGCGTCTCTGCCATACCTTCCATGACAAGAGCGGTTTTCATAGTGCTCCAATGTTCTGGTTCATAATGGAGCAACTTGAACTCTATTGGATAGTCGGCTTTGCTGAGTTGATCCACATAAGCATTTACACCCCGTGTGTAGGCTTCCAGCATTCGCATGGTTTCAGGAGAATTAGCCCAACCGCTGAGGTCATTTTGGGCGGCGAAAACCATACCGGCGCGGCGGGAATTACGATCCAACTTGAGGGTACGTTCACCAAGTATTTCCGAGAGTCGGCCTCCAGATTTTCGGCTGGCAAGATCCATTTGCCAAAGGCGATTTTGCGCCATTACATAGCCTTGGGTGGCCACAGCATCTTCTATGTTTTGGGCAAAAATATGCGGTACCATGAGGTCATCATATTTCACTTGAACAGGGGCTTTTAGTCCCGGAAGGCTAATATCTTTGAGCCGTGGGCCAGAAATGGGTTCTGCATTGGTCCAAAATCCAGAAAAAGGATTGAAAAAATGCCCAATAGGTGGTATTGATTTACCACCAACCGTTCGGGGTGTCATCAAGAACCAAAGCAGCGTAGAGGTAAGCGCGAGAAATAGGGAAAAACGAATAACCTTGAAAACCATTGTCTGTTTAAATTAACCAATCTTAGTTGGCAAATGAACTATTACATAAGGCAATATTTGGGCATTTAGGTTGTTGAAAAAATAAGCAATGAAAATATTTTTAAAAAAACCTTTGAAAAATTTGTTCCATCAATGCAAAATGCCCTACTATTGCACCAAGTAGTTTTTGTGTTTATTTGTTTGGGTAAAAATCCCTCGCCGAAATGGTTGAGGGATTTCTTAATTAAGTAGCAAAAGTACTCAAAATTTATTGATACAGATACATACTCCGGTTGCGATCCAACTCTCTAAAGAACGGATCTTTCAAATCTTTGATGAATTGGATGGCTTCGCCTGTAGATTTCATTTCGGGCCCGAGTCTTTTATCCACACCAGGAAACTTGTCAAATGAGAATATCGGAATTTTGATGGCGTAGCCTTCCATCGTATTACTCATGTCAAAATCTTTGAGTTTGTGCGTACCCAGCATCACTTTGGTGGCAATGTTAAGGTAAGGCACATTGTATGCTTTGGCTATAAAGGGCGTAGTGCGCGAAGCGCGAGGGTTGGCCTCAATCACATACACAAAATCGTCTTTGATCGCAAACTGAATATTGATTAACCCTTTTATTTCAAGTGCCCTAGCAATACGGTCGGCGTACTCACACATCTGTTGAATCACTATGGGCCCAAGGCTGTAAGGGGGCAACATGGCCGAAGAATCGCCGGAGTGAATACCAGCTGGTTCTATATGTTCCATGATACCCATGATGTGTACCTCGTCTCCATCAAAAATAGCATCTATTTCTGCTTCTTTAGCGCGCTCTAAGAATTGGTCAATCAGCACCCTGTTATCAGGTAAATGCTTGAAAATATTCAACACTTGTCGCTCTAACTCATTGTCATTGATTACAATACGCATCCTTTGTCCGCCTAATACATAAGAAGGACGAACTAAGAGTGGGTAGGGGATTATCTTGGCCACCTCAAGGGCTGCATCTACATCTTGGGCTACGCCAAATTTTGGATACGGTACTTCCAAGGCTTTGAGAAGGTCAGAGAAACGACCCCGATCTTCGGCAATATCCATGTTATTATAACTGGTACCGATGATATTCCACCCGTTTTTATGGAGGTTTTCGGCAAGTTTCAAGGCCGTTTGGCCACCCAATTGCACGATCACCCCATCTGGCTTTTCATGCTCTAATATTTCCTCTAGGTGTTCCCAATACACGGGTTCAAAGTAGAGTTTGTCTGCAATATCAAAATCGGTACTGACGGTTTCTGGGTTACAATTCACCATAATGGCTTCGTAACCCAGTTCCTTAATGGCCAATATACCATGTACGCAACAGTAATCAAACTCAATACCTTGCCCAATGCGGTTGGGGCCAGATCCCAGCACTACGATTTTCTTTTTATCAGATACGATGCTTTCGTTGACACCATCAAAAGTGGAGTAAAAATAATTGGTTTTGCTCTCAAACTCTGCGGCGCAGGTATCCACCATTTTAAATACGCGTCGGATTCCTCTTTTCTTCCGCTCTTTGGTAACAAATTTTTCGTCTATTCGCAAGACCCATGCGATTTGGGCATCGGAATATCCATTTTTCTTTAGTTCTATAAAGAAATCGGTTGGTATATCATCGGGGACATTGAAGCGGAGCAAACGGTCTTCCATTTTTACCAGATTTTTGATCTGGCCAATAAACCAAGGGTCAATACCGGTAAATTTTTGTACGGTTTTTGAAGGAATTCCAAGGCGGAGTGCATCTTTTACGCGGTAAATGCGATCGTCCGATACTTTTTCCAATCGTTCAAGGATGTCATCCGTTTTGAGCCATTCCTTGAGGTCTGCTCCGAGGCCAGTACGGTTATTTTCTTGGCTTTGACATGCTTTTTGTAGGGCTTCATTGAAACATCGGCCAATGGCCATTACTTCGCCCACCGATTTCATTTGTAAGCCCAAGCGATGGTCTGCACCGGGAAATTTATCAAAATTCCAACGTGGCATCTTTACGATCACATAGTCTAAGGCTGGCTCAAAATAAGCACTGGTTGTCTTAGTGATCTGATTTTTCAGTTCATCCAAAGCGTAGCCTATGGCCAGTTTAGCGGCTATTTTAGCAATTGGGTATCCGGTGGCCTTGGAAGCCAAGGCAGAAGAGCGCGATACCCTTGGATTTATTTCTACGGCTATTAGTTCTTCAGTAACGGGGTTTTGTGCAAACTGCACATTGCAGCCACCAGCAAAGTTGCCGAGGGCGCGCATCATCGTGATGGCATCGTTGCGCATCTGTTGGTAAGCAGTATCAGACAAGGTCATAGCCGGGGCTACGGTGATGCTATCGCCTGTATGGATGCCCATAGGGTCGAGGTTTTCGACGGTACAGATGATGACTACGTTATCCAATTGGTCACGCAGTAACTCCAACTCAAATTCTTTCCAACCTAAAACTGCTTTTTCAACCAAAACCTCGTGGGTTGGCGAAGCATTCAACCCGCGTTTGAGTGCTTCATCAAAGTCTTCTTCTTTCATACAGAATCCGCCACCAGTGCCGCCCAAGGTGTAAGATGGGCGAATAACCAAGGGGAAACCGATTTTTTGAGCCGCTTCTTTGCCCTCCAAATATGAATTGGCGATAAAAGATGGAGCAACGTGCATACCCAGACTCAAGACCAATTGTTTGAACAACTCACGATTTTCAGTCAGTTCAATGGCTTTGGTATCTACCCCAATCATGCGGACATTATGTTCCTCCCAGATACCCATTTTTTCGCATTCTATGGCGAGGTTTAAGGCAGTTTGACCGCCCATAGTAGGCAATACAGCATCAAAATCGGGCAAATCAGGATTTTCCCGATGCTCTCTCAATATTTGCTCTATGCTTTCGGGGGTCAAAGGGCGTAAATAAATATAATCTGCCGTCATGGGATCGGTCATAATGGTGGCCGGATTGGAGTTGATTAATCCGACTTTAATGCCTTCTTCCCGCAGTGAACGGCTGGCTTGGGTGCCAGAATAATCAAATTCGCAAGCCTGACCAATAATGATAGGGCCAGAGCCAATGATTAATACAGTTTTGATAGATGTATCGCGCATGTTATTTTTGTACTTAGGTCTTATTAAAACGCCGTAAGTAAGCCAAACTTGGCTTACTTACGGCGCACCGAAATTGACATTGATATGTATCGCTCCTCCATTTCGGGAGGCAAAGGTACTAAAATACAAGATAAAATGATTGCAAAGTGAAAATAAATATTTCAGCAACCAATCTTTTGGCAATATCTTTGCACCATATTAAGAGATGCCCCATTGGGGGCGAACTATCGCTAACACTAACCGATTTAATCCATGTTACGTATTTTTTCACTATCAGTAATAGTAATTTTACTAGGCACACATTGTAAAAAAGACCCTTTTGTGCCCGTGATCACCCCAAAAGGGTTTGAGTTGTATATCAATAATGAATACAATGAATTGGAAAACAAATATGCCGTTTGGCTGAGCGACCAAGATGGTGTCCAAAAGGCATTCAAATGGATACCAGGCAATGATACGGTAATCATATCGGTACCAGGTTCATTGGCATCAGATCGTTTTGATTGTACGGTAGCCGAAATCATGAAAATAGATGAGTCGGGCTCTGGCGTGACAGATACCATCATTCGCCTTACTACTTACCCACAGATTGGCAGCGGAGAATCCCTCAATTTTAGACTAACCAACAAACCTCAGGTGTCCGACCTAAAGGTGAAATTTGCTGGTATGAATTCTTTTGATTCCATTATTGTGTCCAATGCGTTTATCCTTTCAAGACCTCAGGCCTCCAATAATTATACCGCACATTATAAGGTATTAAACACTGGTGATTTTTGGTTTAGGATATTGGTCAATGGGGATCCACATTGGCGTTATTTGGTCTTAGACGATATAAATGAAGGTGAAATTGACCTTGGCACCATCAATCCAAGTATCATGAGCCTGAATTTGGCCTACCATGACCGGATGAATTTTCCATTTTCTTCTTCTTGGAAATACAATATAGAAGGTGTCGTAGATACGGCTTTGGGCAAATACTTCCCATTGGGCGAAGCCTTGAGGGCTCCGGGCGGAGCCACGTTTTTCCAGAATTTTATTGAGGTGGTAGAACCCATCACGGATGATGTGTTCTTCCCTACCCTACCCAAACCTTATGGCGACTTTAGGATTCAAGCCTATGGTACCTCCACCACTCCAACTGGGTACAACTATGCCATTGATCAGTATTTTGACAGTATCCCTTTGAATTTGCCGATTCCAACTTGGGATATTGAGGGTACTTCCTCTTCTGGATACCGGACGATTGCAGTGAAATGCGTGGGTGATTTTGATGTATTGTCGTTTTCCCGTAGCCGCTCAGCAAAACCATCCATCCATTGGGAGGTGCAAACCAAACCTCAAAACGGAGCGATTGTGAGTTATCGGTTGCCGGATGTACCCGATGAAATCGGAAAACTATATAGTTCGTTGGCCAATTATTCATTTGACGGTGCGGTGAAGGCTAGGGCCGAAAATTACGCTTTGTATGGTAATTACGATTTTATCAGGCGCAAAAAAATGAAAAATGATGATGCCTATTGGCAAGCAAAAGGTAAATATCTAGCAAGGGAACGTTCATTTTGAAGAAAGTAATTGTTTTATCGCCCGCACACCCATTGAGGGGGGGCATCGCTGCTTCGTCGGAGCGTCTCGCCAAAGAGATGCTCTCTATGGGATATGAAGTTGTGATCTATTCATTTTCATTACAGTATCCAGGGTTTCTATTTCCGGGTAAAACGCAATTTTCTGATGCACCCGCGCCCAAGGATTTGCTCATTAAAACAAGGCTTAATTCCGTTAATCCGTTCAATTGGATAAAAACAGGGTTTGAGATATTGGCCGAACGACCCGATCATATTGTGGTAAGGTTTTGGATGCCATTCATGGGACCATCGCTTGGTACAGCACTTAGGATGGTGCGTTGGTTTTCAAAAAAGACCTGCACTATTACCGCTTTGACCGATAATATTGTGCCCCACGAAAAACGTTTTGGGGATCGTTTTTTATCGCAATATTTTGTGAACGCTTGTGACGACTTTGTCGTGATGTCGAGATCGGTAGGTATCGAAATACGTAGTTTTTTGCCTGTTTACAAGCAAAGTATGCCTAAGATCGTCCGATTTGCGCCACATCCAATTTATGACATCTATGGCGACCCCATTTCTAATCAGCAAGCACGGCAATTGCTCCACATACCCAACAACGTGCCTTTGGTATTGTTTTTTGGATTTATCCGGGCTTACAAGGGCTTGGATCTGCTATTGGAGGCCCTTGCTCAAACGCCCGATGTACACGCCTTGATCGCAGGCGAATGTTATGAAGATTGGATCCCTTATCAAGATTTGATCGCGCAATATGGCCTTGGGCCGCGCGTACACCTTTTCACCGATTTCATCGCCGATGATCGGGTCAAGGCCTTTTTTTGTGCTGCTGATTTGGTTGTACAGCCCTACAAAACGGCTACCCAAAGCGGAATCTCTCAGATTGCTTGGCATTTTGAAAAGCCCATGGTGGTTACCCGTGTAGGTGGCCTTGGCGAAATCGTGAGTGATGGCATATCAGGCTATGTGGTAGATCCCAATCCGGAGGCCATCGCTGTGGCTATATCTGACTTTTTTCAAAATGACCGTGGAGAAGGCCTAAAACAAGGGGTTATTTCTGAAAAAGGGCGTTTTAGTTGGGAGCGATTGGTGAAAACGTTGTTGGGGGAATGAATCTATTTACCCTTTATTCCCTAAGTTTATCTATTGGCCAACCACTTGAATATTCATCTTCGCCTATGCTATGCTCTTCATCGCTATCATAATCCACGGCTATTTTCCAAGTGCCATTTATTTTGCGGTGAAAAACGTGAAATTTTCCAAAAAAATGTTCTTTTTCTCCGTTTTTTGAAAATGCTGTAAAGCGATAAATACCACGCTCGGAGGCCGTCACCTCCCCTGTAATGCGCTCAAAAAAAGTAAACGATATTTCTACTTTTTGAGATTGATCTCGCCGCTTTTCAAATCCTAATCTTACGCTTTGCCCATATTCAGCGAGTGTTTTCATACTAGAGTATTTACCTCCGGAGCTACGAATAAAATCAGGGGCATGCAAGGCCAAGTATTGGTCTGCATTATTGGTGGCATAGGCTGCTGAAAAAGGGAGCCAAATATCAGTATTTATTTGGAGCAGCCGCTGGGTATTGTATGTATCATCTGGAATATTGACCTTAGGTTCGGGTTTCACTTGCGCCGAAAAAACAGTTGTAGCATCTTTCCAAATAACTTTCTGAAAAATATCGCTGCGCTTGGTTTGAGCGGGCATCAGAGGCCCTGTGGGTCTCAACCTTTTCATAATCGGTTCAAAATTGGATTCTGCCTGAGCATATGCAGTGCTATCGGCATAAGCAGTCATGAGTATAAAATTGAAATTTCCGCTGGAATCGGGTTCCGCCTCCAACAAGCGGTAGGCTTTAATATAACCCTTAGCCAAAGCAGTATCTCGAAAGTATTTCCAGTTCTTTTCCCAAAAATAAATAGCCGCCCCTCGCTGGTTAGGCCGAACAGTGGCAAAATCGGTACTCCAATAATACTTATCTGATTGGGCATAATAGGTATGGGTGATTTCCTGCCCAACTGAATGAGGTGGACTACATAAAAAAGCAAAAAAATAGGCTAGAATGATGTACCGAGTCATGAATTAAAATATTTTATATAATTTATTTAAAAAATGTACTTGCAAAAATAAGCAATAATGCAATACCGTACTTAAATCATACTTATAAAAAGCGTAAAAACCGATCAATATTTACCATTACTCGAAGGAAACGGTATTTTACCAGCCTGTTTATACAATCTTAGTTTTGATATTTCATAACCAAATACCACGTATTTTCCACGGTATAAAGCAGGTATTTCTACCTGATATCGCCCCGTAAAAACACTCGTTTTTACATATTTTCGCTAGTTTATAGTCATTTTTCGAGCAAAAAGTCTTTATATTTGCAGAGAAAATTAACACAGAGCGCAAAACTACCTCAACAAAAAAATACCCCCTAGGTCAAATAAAATAAAAAAATAACAATTTCTTTAACAATCTAATAATCTTTTTTTATAAATAACCTTACATTTGCGGAGAAAATCAATACAGAGAGCAAAACTGCCTCAACAAAGAAATACCCCTTAGGTCAAATAAAACACAATCAATCTTTTTTAACAATCTAACAATTTTTTTACAATGGAAGGCTACATAGCTCAAATCATGATGTTCGCAGGTACTTTCGCCCCCAAAGGTTGGGCGTATTGCGATGGCTCAATTCTTTCAATTGCCTCAAACACTGCATTATTTTCACTGGTAGGCACCACTTATGGTGGAAATGGCACTACTACTTTTGCATTGCCCGATTTTCGCGGTCGTGTAGCCGTAGGCACTGGCAATGGCCCAGGGTTATCTCCGCGTACTTTAGGTGAGGTTGCTGGTACGGAAGGTGTAACGCTGCTAACCTCCAACATGCCAGCACACAATCACCCCGCTACAGCAACGGTACAAGTTGGGGTAACCAATGTAACCGCTAATTCAGACGATCCAGATGGCTCTTTATTGACTACAACTGGTGCTGCTTTTTACGCGACTGGTGCTGGATCTGGCCATTTAGGTGGTGTTACCGCTAATGTTACAACTGGAATAGTTGGTAGCAATCAACCAGTGAGTACGATGCAGCCATATCTGGTAATGAACTATGTGATTTGTCTGTATGGCATATTCCCCAGCAGGAACTAATACAGATTCGTAATAAATACATTTTTTATTTTACAATTTACTAAACCTAATATTTATTATGGATCCTGTAATGGCTCAAGTAATCATGTTTGCTGGGAACTTTGCGCCCCGAGATTGGGCGTATTGCGATGGTTCACTCCAATCAATCGCAGAAAACTCAGCGTTATTTTCACTGCTAGGTACTACTTATGGTGGTGACGGTCAAAATACCTTTGCGTTACCTGATTTTCGGGGACGAGTTGCAGTCGGTACTGGTGCCGGCTCAGGCAGAAATCCACGTACTTTGGGTGAAATGGGCGGTAGTGAAACAGTAACCCTTACTACTGGCAATTTGCCTGCACATAATCACCCTGCTACAGCAACGGTACAAGTTGGGGTAACCAATGTAACCGCTAATTCAGACGATCCAGATGGCTCTTTATTGACTACAACTGGTGCTGCTTTTTACGCGACTGGTGCTGGATCTGGCCATTTAGGTGGTGTTACTGCTAGTGCAAGCACAGGCCTCACTGGTAACAACCAACCTGTGGGCATCATGTCTCCTTATTTGGCAATGAACTATATCATTTGCTTGTATGGTATATACCCAAGTAGGAATTAACAACATATCACTTAAATATTGGTGGCTGCCAGTGCTATACACTGGTAGCCACCACTCTGTCGAAGGAAACAGAGGTCTAAAATTCAAAAAATATAAAAAATTAATATTATGGCACACAAAACTACAATGGTATCGCGATTTTTAATCGGTTTTTTATTTATTTGCTCTCATATTCAAGCGCAAGTTATCAATGAACTATATGTGGGTGGAGGAAATACTGGTGCCACCTATATCAATGATGCTGTTGTGCTAAAAGGCACAGCAGGTGCGTCACTCAATGGGTGGAGTATTCAGTATGCGAGTGCAGCAGGGTCTAGTTGGAGTGGTAGTCAGATTTCATTTGCCGCTACTGCTGTTTTTAATGCCCAAGGTAACTTTTACATCGGACTTGGATCAGGTGGTGCCAACGGAGTGGCATTACCCAACCCTCCATTTACGCCAGGTGGTACATCTTATGCGAGTGGAGCATTTAATATGAGTGCTACTGGTGGAAAAATTGCATTTCGCAACACCACAACGGCTATACCTAATGGGACTACCTGCCCTGCAGGCGTTCCTACTGGCACGGGCGTTGATATCCTTGATTTTGTTGGGTACGGTACTGCCAACTGCGCCGAAGGAGCAGGAGCGACAGGTTCACCAGAAGCTGTTCCTGCTACCCCCGCTACCCAATCTATGATGAGAACGGGTGGCGCGGACACCAATCATAATGCTAATGACTTTTCTGCATTTAGCGTTAATTTTGTTTTACCTATCGAATTACTTGATTTTCAAGTTAAAAGGGAAAAAGATGAGATATTGATCTATTGGGTAACGGCTCGTGAAAAGGATAATAGTCAATTTGTCGTTGAGCATTCCAAGGATGGGAAAAAATATGAAGAATTATCTGTGGTAAAAGGGGCTGGTACTACCTCTCTCTTACAGCAGTATAGTATCATAGATACTGATCCGTATGCGGGCATGAACTATTATCGTCTAAAACAAGTAGATGAGGATGGTAAATTTGATTATTCTTATATCCGATCTATAAACTTTGGTGATGGTTATGCTATTTCACTATCTCCAAACCCCGTCGCAGAGGGTAGTGCTGTTGCTTTAAATATTCAATCTGAAAATGAAGCCGAACTGACTATTTCTATTTTTAATGCATTAGGGCAACTTGTACTACAAAAACAAATGGGTATAGAAAATGGAGAAAACCAACTTCAAGTTGATATTTCCCAATTATCCAAAGGGGTCTATACCTTACATTGTCAGGAAGGTGCAGGCTTTGTAGATGTTCAGCAACTACTCATCAAATAGCATATTACCATATTAATGGAATCGTCAACGACAACGGATAGCCCAGTAGCCCAATTGGCAAAAGCCAATTTTTGGTGGTCTAACCTCACTGATGCCTGGAAGCAAGCCTTCAATGAGGTGGCCCTCCGGCGATCCAGCACGGAATCATTGGGGGATGAAATGCTCCTGACAGTGTTCACGGCCTCTAATCATCGGTTTGCAGGGCCTAATGCGCCTTATCCGAATATGACCTTCGAACTAACGGATATGTCGGGTTTGGTGGGCTTACCCAATCCGGTGGTGGTGGTAGTCACTTTTCATCAGTTGAGTCATATCCGTGAAGTGGCCAATATGAGTTCGCTGCGCTCTTTGTTTGTCTTTGGGAACCAAATTACCTCTTTAGAAGGCATAGAGAACTGCACTGAACTCATTGACTTATATTTCATGGAAAATAAAGTAGAAAGTTTATTGCCTTTGAAGGATTTGATTCATCTGAAAAACTTATACTGTACGAATAACCTCATAAGTGACCTCACCGGAATCGGAATACAGCACCAAGATACTTTAGAGAATTTTTTCTGTCAGCCCAACCCTAATCTTAAAAACAGTACTGCTTTTGCCTTTGAGCAAGAGACCAATATTCGTTGTAGGAAAGGTTAAATCAAGGTGAGTTCGGGAATGATAGATGTGATTGATTGTCAATTGTTTAATGCCCGAACTCAGGTTAAATTAATAGATTATGGCATACCTCACCGTTCCCGGCCTCCTCAAACCTATGGAGTTGGACATGATTGACCGATTGCTCGCTGGCGCAAACTTTGAGGATGGCACCAGTACCGCTACTGATGCCGCCAAGCAGGTCAAGCGAAACCTCCAACTACCCAAAACGGGCAGCCTAGAGAAGCAGCAGACCGATGCCATTGTGATGAATGCCATCGCTCAAAGCCCTTTGATTCAGGCTGCTTTGATGCCGACTAGGGTGATGCCGCCCATCATCAGCAAGTATGAGTCAGGTATGCATTACGGGATGCACGTGGACAGCCCCATCATGGGCGATCAGCAAGTTGGCGCAATACGCACCGATGTGGGCATGACCATATTTCTTTCAGAACCAAGTAGTTATGAAGGCGGAGAACTATCGGTACAGACTCAGACTGGAGAAGTGCGCTACAAACTAAATCGGGGAGATGCCATCATTTATCCAACTACACAAATACATGGAGTGTTGCCTGTGTCTGAAGGGATTAGGCTGGCAGCCGTCACTTGGATGCAATGTGCCGTGCGTGATATACAACAAAGGGAGATGGTTTTTCAATTAAAAACACTCCAAACCATGATGGAAAGGCAAAATCCCCACGGTCAGGAAAACTTAGTATTGTTGCAAATATATAGTAACTTGATCCGAATGTGGGCAGAACTATAAGAATCTAAAACAATGCAACCATCCGCTTTTAGGCTTCCCTTTTCGTTTGATTCGCAACAATTGCAGGCCAACTTGTGCCAAGTAATATCGGAGGAATGGATCAGCCATTACCGCAATGATGAATATGAAGGCGATTGGGCCATTGCCCCACTCCGTTCGGTGTCAGGGCATCCATTGGTGATTCATTCAGTACCGATAGGGTCTAGTGATAATTTTTTCAAAGACACCCCTCTTTTGTCTAGGTGCACCTATTTCCAAAACGTCATAGCACAATTCAAATGCCCCATCGGATCAGCCCGGCTCATGCGTTTGGGCGCAGGTGCAAAGATATTGGAACATGCAGATGACATGGGTGACGGTCGAGAAGTAAGGATTCATATCCCGATACAAACCAATGATAAGGTTCATTTTTGGATCAATCACAAGCGAATTCCAATGCAGGTTGGTGAAGGCTGGTACGCTGACTTTAGCCAATTGCACAGTGTTGAGAATGACAGTGCTGATCCACGGATACATATGGTATTGGACTGCTTGATGAATGATTGGTTGGAAAAGGTTTTGATTATAGGGAAAATATCTCATTTCTTAAATACTATTGGTATTGAAACGCGGTTTAACCCAGTACCAAAAGATACTTTTTTGCCCGGAATAGCCATCCAAGATGGAAGACTCCACATAGATTTAGACCAACTCAAGTACCCCGGTGACCTATTACATGAGGCAGGGCATATAGCGGTCTCGCCCGCTGATGAACGACATTCCATGGGCAATGATGCCACTCAAAATGATTCCCAAGCCATGGGGCAAGAAATAGCCACCATTATCTGGTCATACGCTGCTTTGAAAGAGATTGGTTTGCCAGAGGAATTGGTCTTTCATCCAGATGGATACAAGGGTGCCAGTGACTGGCACATCGAAAATTTCACAAGTGGCAATTATATCGGATTGCCTTTACTAAAATGGATGGGCATGACCGATTCCGCATTTCCTAAAATGTTACAATGGCTGCGCTAAAAAAACCAGTCTTAAAAATTGACCAATACTTCATATTGGTACTTCCATTTTCGTTCTTCTCCGGGTTTCAGGGTGATTTCCCACTCCAGTTCATACTCTGAATTGACCCTAAGCGTGGCCGCTTCTTGTTTCAATGTCCACTTTTGCTCGTCAGAACTAAGCGGTTTCCCTTCTATTTTTCGCTTTATTTTAAGCAAAACGGGCTCATTTTTATAATTCACAACACAGACTTGCCCTTCTATGGTAACTTTGTCATAGTGGTTATTAAAGAACTTAAACACATTTTCTTCTCGCTTTATATCACCCTCTGTCTCTGTCACTTTTATTTCAGGCGTTTCTGAAATACGTATTTTCCCAGTGGCTCCCGAAGCCGTATAGGGCAACCGATCTTGACTAATCGGCTGCAAATCAGTGCCGCTAAAGAGGTTCACTGGCCCAGTCGTCCAAGGGTAGGTAGTGGTGTTTTTGAAGGCAATAAAATGATTTACCTGATTCCTTTTTTCTGTGGTATTTCCATTGTTATTCCTGTAAGATTGCAATCTATTTGGCCCACCTTCAGCCAACAAACACTCGTAATAGTGGGTGGGTTCTATATCTGTTTCAAAAACTGGAAATTGATACCGGCTTCCTTTGGATAAGTTCCCTGAACGGACTTTGTAAAAATAATAATCTTCTACCTGATTGCCCTCTGGGTTTTGAGGCGACTCTACCGCAATCACTCGTTCTTCATAGGTTTCAGCATCAAATGCTACTTGATAATTCACATTGTTATTCATATACATATTCGACTGATCGTTTACGCCATCAGCCAATGCCGAATTGCTGAAATTAGTCAAATATGAAGATCTTTTCGCAAATGCAAAATTGGGTACCCCTACAGCCAATCGAAGTTCTTGATTGTTTCCAAAATCTTCTGCATCATTGACTACTTCTGCCCTGAGTGACAACCGGCCTTTATTTTTACTGGTCAATTCTAAGCGATATACTGGCGCCCACCCTAGATTGTTAAGGAGATAGGATAGAGACAAATCTTGTTCTGCCGCATTATTTTTGAACGTCACGTCCAAACAGGGGCGCAGTTCTACATGGGTGTCCACCACGCTAGGCGTTGAGTCCAAGAGTTCTATCCGCTTCAATTCGCTTTCCATGAAGGAAATCCAAGCCCCTTGCTTGGTTTGAAAATTTATGACGAACCAATCACTGCTGTGCAGCAGCGTTCCAAAACGACCCTCTACTTCTAAATATGGGGCATGCTCCCCATTGATTAAGTAAATTTTTGCTGCCTTACCCGATAGCGACTGATAATGATCGCTGCGATTTAGAAATTTATTGGGTACTAAGATCGAGTCCCGTTTGGAAAATACATGCTTTAACGCATCACCGGAAGCCGCTACCCAAAAAGTACCAAACAGTGCATCAGGCAAATCATTGGTGGAATAAACCCCATTGTTTGTTTTTACTTTTCCTGACCGCTCTATCATAGAACGACCATTTTTGAAGATTGTAATCGCTTTTACAGGTAGCAGTTGGGCAAAAGTCAAGTGGGTACTTGTCATTGCGATACAAAGGGCAAGAAAAATCTTAAATTTCATCATCATATATCGCAAACGGATTTTCACCCCTATTTATTTTGTTAAAGTCACCGTTAAACTGGCGTTAAAGCGGCCTAACGCGTTCACACCCGCGAATACTGGCCGTTTTATTATTATTTAACATATAAAACATTGAAATAATGGGTAAAATCTTACTTTTTTTCATTTGCTTTGCCCCTTGGGCATCTGGCGTTTTCGCCCAGAAAAACTTCTTAGACAGCCTCCGTAACGAAAAATTTAACAATCGAAAATATCGCCGTGAAATGGGGATAGACATGAAAGGCTTTTTTGGTGGTTTCCCTGGAGGTAGTTTTTTGTTCAAACAACGTACTGGCGACAAAAATTTGATTGCTGTCAGTTATTCTGATAATTTGAGGTTTGGCGCATCGTTCAATGGAAGTACCACGCTTTCTTCTTTGGATACAGTCATCAACTACAGACTGACCGACAATGTCGGAGTGGTCATAAAACCGTCAGAATCAGCCAATCATAACCTGTCATTTTCAGCGGGGAAAGAGCGAATCTATTACTATGGTCGCTTCAATCTGTATTATGGGGCTGATATATTTCTAAATGTTGGTTATACCCACATCAAACAATTCATCTCTGGATCATTTACCAATAATAGCGGTTATTTGTATTTAGAAATTCCTATTAAATCATTTTCTATGGGAACGGGAGTAGTACCATTTTTTGGAATGAAATATAGGGTTTCGGAACGTTTTAGTGTATCGTTGGAAAGTGGTTTCTTCTTGGCCTATACCTTCAGCAGGGTCAAATGGGGCGACAAAGACAGCAACCTAGCAGGAGATCAGGATCCGATCGTATATTTCACCCATCAAATAAACCACTCTATGCTTCCATTGCGATTATTGACTTTCAATTATCATTTTAAGCAGTACAATTAGGGTTGTATCCTATGGCAACACGAATTAAATAAGTTCCACCATTTTACTTGCTGTTTACCTCTACGATGGAGGAGATTATTTAATTTCCTTCACCCAGTTTAATATACCCCCTACACTTTATCCTGCTTTGTCACTTTTTTCTGCCGAAAAAAGTAACCAAAAAAGGCCTGGCTGTCGAAAAACCCCGCGATTGTCCGTCCAAACTCCGGCGGCGCGAAAAAAACTCGCCGGATGATCGCAACAGGGCATGCCCTGTTGCTACTCATGGCTCACACAGTTTTTCGCTTGATCCGCCTCCATTTGGGGCCAATCGGGGTTTTTCTAAGGCCCTGAAGTAGGGTAAATAGAGCGCGCGATTTTAAAAAGCGATTAAACGATGTGGCGATTTTGCCTACTTCATTGGCCTTATCTAAATTCCGACGGAGCGCTCAAAAAATGCGGCCGCAGGCAAAATTTAGGTTTTTAAAAACTGTTTGAGCCTTGATCAGAATCAGGGCATAGCCCTCGTACGGTCATTCGGCGAGTTTTTTTAAAAGCCTAAATTTTAGCATTTTTTGAGCAGCGTAGTCGTAGAATTTAGATAAAGCCAAGTCTTTTGGGTTACTTTTTTGACGAAAAAAGTGACAAAAGTAAAAAGGTATGTAGTGATTTCAACTCGTGAACACTATGCTGTTGTATATGCTTAATACCTATCCTACAACTCTCTAATCCAAATATTCCGATAACTGACCAGATCACCATGATCTTGCAATTTCAACGGCAATTTTCCGTGCGCCGCGTTTTTAGGCAATCCAATATACTCCGTTGTGCCTTTTATTTCTACATTGTTTTGCACTAAAATACCGTTTTGGATTACCGTAACATGTCCCGCAGCAATCAACATGCCATCCATATTGAAACGTGGTGCTGTAAAAATAATATCATAAGTCTGCCAATCGCCTGTACGACGACAAGCATTGACCAAAGGCAGGTGTTGCTTATAAACAGATCCGGCTTGTCCATTGGAATACGTGCGATTTTGATAAGAATCCAAAATCTGTACTTCATAGTTGCTTTGCAAAAAAAGGCCACTATTGCCCCTACCCTGCCCCTCGCCTTTCACCACCTCTGGCGATCGGAACTCTAGGTGCAATTGGCAATCGCCAAAACTGCGTTTGGTCATAATATCGCCCGAACCAGGCTTGACAGTGCCACTTCGATCTTTGCTCAGTTCCCATTTTACGGGACTGGAGTCGCGTACTGTCACCCACTCCGTCCATTGTGTGCCATCAAATAGGACAGTAGCATCGGAAGGAGCACTGGCACCTTGTCCGGGCGTGACGATGCGGGGTTCAGGACTCCAAACTTCGGTAGCCTTGGGGTCGGTAATTTGAGCAGTAGCAAGGCCATTAATAAAGGCCATAAAAAGGAGTAAATTTGTTGACTTCATACAATGTTTAGTTATTGAAGCCTAAATGTAGGGCTAAATTTGAAAATACTATACTAACTTTGCGGATTCAAATACACATCATTCTTTTAAAATTACATCAAATTGAAAAGATATTATATCTTTTTGTTGCTGATTACTAATATCTTAGCCTTGCAACAAGTAGCCAATGCCTCGCAAATAGATACTATAGACATATATAGTCCAAGTATGCACAAAAACACGCGTTGCGTGGTGATCACACCGGCCAACTATAATTTTCAGGGTAATCCTTACCCTGTTCTGTATTTATTGCATGGTTGGAGCGGCAATTATGCTGGATGGCTAAGCGATGCGCCCCAAATAGCGCAACATGCTGATACTTACAACATGATTATTGTATGTCCTGATGGAGGTTATGATAGTTGGTATTTGGATAGTCCTGTTGACTCAACGGTGCGTTATGAAACCTTCATCGCCAAAGAATTGACAGCATATATAGATTATTATTATCATGCTAAAAAAAACAAGTCGGGTCGTGCCATTGCTGGCCTTAGTATGGGGGGGCACGGAGCCTTGTACTTAGCAGCCCGAAATCAGGAGGTCTTTGGTGCTGCTGGCAGCATGTGTGGTGGCCTTGATCTCCGACCTTTTAAGCGCAATGACTGGGACTTAGAGGGCGTATTAGGAAGTGTGCTCACTAAATGGCAAAATTGGGAGCAACACTCGGTTATCAATGTAGTGCCTTTACTTGAAGGCAAGGGTGTCCCAATTATGATTGATTGTGGTTTGGGCGACTTTTTCTTGCCTGTCAATCGAGCCACACATCAGGTATTGATGGATTTGAAGATTCCCCACGAGTATATCGAGCGCCCTGGAGAACACAATGATGCGTATTGGGGCGGTGCCGTGGATTATCAGATATTGTTTTTTGACAAGTTTTTCAGGAGTAAATAATGAATATCAAATTAGCAAAATTGCACGATAAACCCGAAGTGTTTTATTCCATACAGGGTGAAGGTAAAAGCATCGGGATTCCCTCTATTTTTGTAAGAACATCGCTCTGTAATTTGCACTGTATTTGGTGCGATACGGATTATACTTGGAACTGGAAGGGGACTCGTTTTGAGCATGTAAATGACGCAAAAGTGGGCTATTCAAAATTTGATAAAAAGCAATATATTGCGGTTTGTCCTATTTTGGAGGTGCAAGGTTTAATCCAAGCGTTTCCTTGCCATAATATAGTACTGACTGGTGGCGAGCCGATGCTTCAACAAGCGGCATTGACCTTATTGATCCACGCCCTTCGGCACCAATCAACGGCCTATCGCTTTGAAATCGAAACCAATGGTACGATGATTCCGTCTTCAGATTTTGATGGGGCAATAGACCAATATAATGTGTCGCCCAAGTTAGAAAACAGTAATAATCCTGCAAAACTAAGGGATAAACCTAGTGCCATGCGTTTTTTTGCAAGCAGTAAAAAAGCCAATTTTAAATTTGTGCTGGCCACCGAAGCAGACCTATTGGAAGTACTCGCCCTCAAAAAAAAGTATGGCCTAGCACCCAATAAAATATGGTTGATGCCCGAAGGCACCTCTGCCCAAGTGCTTCAAGAACGCCGCCATTGGTTGGTTGAAATTTGCAAAACGGAGGGTTTCCGCTTTTCAGATCGGCTGCACGTACAAATTTGGGGCGACAAGAAAGGGGTCTAGGAATGCTCTTACTTCTTTACAAATTCGTAGGCATCGTACTCAATGAAGTCATTCACTTTTAGGGTCAAACCTTTTACTAGATTGCCATCTTTTTTGAATACCAAAGGATGTACGCCCAAAGTTGGAGTACCAAAGGAACACAAGAATGTATTGGCCTCCATATACTCTAGCGACCCCGTGCCACTAGGATGATGACTCAAAAAGAGCCTCAATCTGTTTTTTTCCAATTTCACTTCTACGTCTCCATATACCGGGTTATAATATACCCCGACATATGGCTCTAAGTTGATATTTTGACGATCTTTTGAAGCCGCAATTTTTTCGGAATACTTGAGTTTTTCACTCGTTTTTTGCTGCTCTTGGCTAAGCCAATCTGCCGTGGCTGGTGTAATCACATTAGGGCCAGCCGTGGCACTGTATTCTTTTAAAAGTTGATCTCGGAGGCTTGAATACAAGGCATTATTATCCGTATTGGTCAGCACGATAACGCCCAGACGCTCTTCTGGAATAAAAGCACTCGCACTCAAGAACCCATCCACTCCACCAGTGTGGTCAAGCATTTTTTTGCCATCAGGATATGAAATAAACCACCCCAAGCCATAGGCATAACCCGTAGAAGGACTCACAACCGTATTGGCATTCCATGTTTGTAATATCACTTTTTGTGGAAATACTTGAGTCCCGGCGTAGCGCCCGGTGTCCATTTGCATGATGAGCCAATGGGTCATATCCTGTAGGCTCAAAGATATAGTACCCGCAGGTGCTAGATTATCAATGCGTGGATAGGCCAATGTAAATTGCCACCCATCATAGGTAGCGTGGGGTTTAGCGGCATTCTTGGCATCTGACATTTCTGAGGCTAAGGCCAAGGCTCGCGACATTTTAAGCGGTTTGAAAATACGCTGCCGGACAAAATCCTCCCAAGAAGTACCACCGGTAGCCAAAGGAATAACCTCGCCAGCCGTTAAAAATGCAGCATTACAATACCCAAAACTAGATCTAAATTCGCCTTGAGGCTTCAAGGTTCCCATCTTTTGAATCACTTCTTGCCTGCTCAAGGTACTACCCCAAAAAGTAAAATCACCTTGGAAAGTCTTCGTGCCAAGGCGATGGCAAAGCAAGTCACGAAGCGTCACCATCTGGGTAGCACAATCATCAAATAACCGAAAAGAAGGGATCCATTTGGTTACTTTATCATTCAATGACAACTTGCCTTCTTGTTCCAATAATGCCAATGCAGTAGCGGTATAGGCTTTGGAATTGGATCCAATCATGAAGAGCGTATTTTCGTCTATCTTACCATCTTTATCTTTTTCTCGTTGCCCGTATGTGCGTTGCAGCACCACTTTACCATCTTTTATCACTGCTATTGCCAATCCCGGAACTTTCTCATCGAGCATGGCTTGCTTTACCACCAAATCTAGGCTATCGCGAATCCAATTGGTTTGAGCCATAGCAAGACATGGATACCAGAGCAGCATGATTGCTTGTGAAAAACAGACGAATGCCTTAGAGCACTTACACCTAAAAAAAGAGATATTACGCATAGCCATGAAAAGTATTGAATAGATAACGGTAATTATTTTGCCGTCATTACGCTACATTAGCAGGCGAAGTTGTTTGACTATCTCAATTGATACCTCAAATTTATCAGCCACTTCTTTGTCTGACATATCAGTGTTTTGTTTTATGAAATTAGCCAGAACTAGCATTTTCGCTATACCTTTTTCCATACCTTTTTCCATACCTTTTTCCATACCTTTTTCCATACCTTTTTCTATGCCTTTTTCTATACCTTTTTCTATACCTTGCTCAAACCCCCGTTCTCTACCTTCTTGGAGGCCTTTTTCTAAGGCTTTTTCATACATTTGGATAATATGCGGCTTTACAATTTCGGTTTCACTGCTTGAAATTTTACGATCCATTTCTTGAATTTTTTCGTTAAATGAATTAGATATCCTACTCATATAGATGACCGTTGCTTGAAAAATATCACGATTATTGGGACTTCCATAGGATTCCGATGCAAATATAATGACTTTTTCCCAGTTTAGTTCCAAATATCTATCATCCCGGCCATATTTTAGTGCTAATAATATATTTCGCAGCAGCAAAAACTGTAAATTTTCTAATGTATGATCAGAAACTCGGCAGACATCGAGTAGTACATAGTCAAAGGAAGGGACATATGTTAATAGGAGAGGGGAAGCCAATGGGAATAGCAACGCAGGAGTCTCCTTTTCTATTTTATCTTGACCGTGATACACCAAAATAGGAATCGTTAGTGAAAGCCCCCGCCCCTGCTTAATATCTGAACTCCATACATTACAAATATATCTATTAAGTTGTTCTAAAATTGGGGACTCAGGCTTTTCACTTTTGTGCTCAAAAATAAGTGAAATACGGATAGGCTCATCGCTCTTTGTCTTTCCAGTATAGCAAATATCTGAAAAATGAGCGCGTAGTCGAGCATCAATAAACGAATCATCACTCAATTCTAAAGACTCTATGTCTATTGCATTAAAGACTTCGGGCGACAAACAAAATTGAATGCATTCCAATGCAACTTGCCTCGTTTGCAAAACAAACCGAACATACTTATCGTGCGGTTGATGCAAAAATGAAATAGGATCAAGTGCCCTATCGCTTCTCAATTTAGATTTCTTCTTAGCCATTATAAGAGTTTTCTGATCTCCGCCACTACATCAGCATAGGCATTGTCTGATAGCGAAAAATCACTCACCGAGCGATTAAGGGTGGGCAGCGAACGCAATTTTTCTAATCCAGTACCGCTCCAGTCGGTTTGATCCAATCGGATCGGGATAATTGTTTTGCTATTTGAATGGAGTACTTCAAACAGAACCCCAAACCAATCGGGTGCATTGAATAAATTGGAAGAAACCAAGGCAAGAATATATTTGGAAGCGTCCATTTCTGTTTTGGCGCGTACCATCGCGTTTTCTCCGGCCAATGCCTCTTGTATGCTGTAGGTCTTGATTTTATTTGTGATTCGAAGGATATTTAAGTGCTTACTAAGTGCTTTCGCAGAAGCATCGTCAGCAAGGTCATAATATATCACAAACAATGGAGGTCCAGTATTCACTGATTTGGATTGTACTGGTGCAGCAGGGCTTGCAACTTGTGCAGCCGAAGATATTTGAATGGTTTCTTCAATAATAAACTCTTTATGTTGCTCTTTTCCATTAATCAGTTCAATGACGGCTATTTTCAATGCCAGCGGAAATATTCCGGCCTTTAATGGCAAGACATAAAAGATCCATTCCGTAAACCCCTCTTTATCAATGATTTGTGTTTCAGAATTAAGGGTTCGGATCTTAAACACGCCTTCCATAGCAGGATCTAAAAGCGAGGCTGACATCGTCTCCGAAATACGAGGCAGTTCCTTGATAACCACATCGTCTATGGTTTTAAGACCCAATTCTATGCCTTTTCCATCATATGAGATCCGAATAATACATTTGGACTCTTGGTTTAAAGCCATATTACGGGGTATTTGGTGTAATACCTGCGGCTTTTTTACCGATTCTTCAGCGGCACCAGCCATAGGCTGGATGACCGATTCGCTACCAGAAGATGGTGCTGATTCTGGAGGTGAGGTAGGCTTTTCGCCACCTAAAAATGCAAAAATATCCCGAAAAAGAATACCACGATTGGCCCCCTTACGGTCGCCTTTGGCATTGATAACCATTCCACCCTCAGCCTCCGTTTTGCCAGCATGGTGGATGGCCACTACTTTCCATTCGTTGTTAAATACTGGAGATCCGCTACTGCCTGGCTCGGTATCAGTGGTGTAAAAGAGATGTTGATTGAGTAAACCAATCACATCGTTGGAGCGTTGTGCGATTTGTTTATCTTCTCCTTTGGGATGTTGAATAATGGTCACTGGATCACTAACAACGGGCGTAAGTTTGGTCTCAAAATCTACATATCCCCATTGAGTAAGAGGATTATTGGGATCATCTATGACTTTTACCCTTGAAAAATCCAGTTGATTGGAAGGACTGGTCACGAATTGGGAGGCATCCAATTGATAGACCACCCTTGATTTGATGGCACCGTGTACATCCAATTCATAATTGAATTCTAACCGCGCTGTTTTGGCCGCCTCTTTGGTCGGCAATACATGATTGTTGGTAAAGATAAAACCGTCTTGGGTAAGAAATCCAGTACCTAAGTTTCCATCGGCGCAAACCACCCTACAAACCGCCTTTGAGGCCCGCAATGCTTTTTCTAACCAACTGATTTTAAGCAGGTTACTTTGTTGTCCTAGAATTTTTTCTAACCGTACATCGTCAGGAATATTAAACTGAAAAGCAGCAATATTGCGTACCTTAGCATCAGCCTCGATACGCTGTGGAATCTCTTTCATCAAATCCAGTAATGCAAAACGGGTTTTAGAAGACACCCGTGAGAAATCCTCATAACTCAAGATATTGCGGGTGTACTCGCGTTTGGCCTCTTTAAAATTACCGGATTGAAGGATCACATCCTGTCGAATGTCCGCTTTGGTCTGTTTATCAAGATCAAGTAACGCATCAATCGCTTTTTCAATCTCACTATCTTCCAAAAGACCTTCAATAGTCTGGATATATACTGCTTGGGCGTTTTGCATTGCGAATAAATTTGATATTACTGTTAGGTATTTCTATCTACTTTTTTAAAGCGCATTTGAAGGACTCCAAACATCGCTTCTTTGATGATGCCAAGCGACATTTTTGATTGCCCCTTTTCCCGGTCTTTGAAGGTAATACCTACTTCCATTACCTTAAAACCAAGGCGGTGCGCAGTGTATTTCATTTCAATTTGAAAGGCATAACCAATGAATTGGATCGCGCCTAAATTCATGGTTTCTAATACTTTACGTTTGTAACAAATAAACCCAGCCGTCGGATCGGCAACGGGCATCCAAAGTAAAATGCGGGTATAAAGCGAAGCACCGTAAGACAATACGATACGATCCCAAGACCAGTTTTTCACACTCCCTTCATTGACATAGCGGGAACCAACGGCTACATCTGCGCCTTCATCGCGGCATTTGGCCAATAGCCTAACCAAGTCTTGGGGTGGGTGTGAAAAATCGGCATCCATTTCAAAAAAGTACTCATAATCTTTAGCCAAACCCCAATTGAATCCGGCAATATAAGCAGTGCCCAATCCCAATTTTCCACTCCTTTCGAGCAGGTGTAGTTGTCCAGCATATTGATGCTGCATAGATTTTACGATCTGGGCAGTACCATCTGGTGAACCATCGTCAACGATCAATACATGGAACGGCTCAGGCTGTGCAAACACGGCCTGAATAATGGCTTCAACGTTTTCTTTTTCGTTGTAGGTAGGTATGATGACTAAGTTCGACATTCAGCGTATTTTCAAATAGCAAAACTAATACCGAAAGCAAGCATGGAGAAAATAAGTCCATACATGAATATATTATAACAAATACTCAAATATAAATACTTCTTTGCGAGTACTATACCAAGATAATACAAATCTCGGCTCATAGATGAATACAAAAATTCGGGGTCTTTAAGCATTTCATTGACTCCCCATTGGAAATCTTCGAGGCTCATGTTGTAAAAATTACCAAAGAACAACAGATTGGCTTTTCGCTGCTTGATCGCCTCTAAAGTTACTTTGCCTTCTGTTACTTTGGGGCGAGTACTTAGAGTGGCAAAAATCATTGATCCCAAGCAAACAATGGTCAGAATACCCGTTGGGATGGCCAGCCGCATGTTTACACCAGCATCGCTCATCAATTTGGGGATCAAATTGCTCACCAAAATAGATATTACAATGGCGTTGACAGAAAGCATAAGGTTGGCTTTGCTATCAGCCATTTGGCTGAGGGCGGTATGCGTTCGATACGTCGTACGATACATCGTTTCCACCCCACGCCCCATCCGATCCTGCTTCATTTCCTGAGTACTATCTTTCAAGACCTTACTGAGGCTACCGCTTTTATCTCGGTCATCTAAGAGTGCCAACTCTTTGGCGGTAGGAGCCTTATCTGGATTGAGCCTCCGTTTTTGCTTTACAAGTTGTTGGATGTGCTTCCCCTTGCGCTTGTTAAACATCTCTTGCGCAACAGGCGTATGATATTCATGTACCAACATAAAATTGAGTTCAAAATCAACCCAATCTTGCTCACTCATTACATTGTTTTGTGCAATGATGAACTCATGGCGCAATTTACCTGTCCGATCCCAATAACTCTCCATCCCAAGGTGACTGAGATCAGCATCACAGATTACTTGTTGGATCAAATTTTTGGGCTGCTGCGGCACTTTGGTAGCGCGGATCAAGGCCAAAATTTCAACCAAGTCAGCATCTTCTATTTTACCACGCAAGTATTGGTCTGCATAAGTACAACTGCGTTCTTCATGATCTATAGGGCCCTCGGTATAGCCTGTATCATGAAACCAAGCAGCCAATTGCAAAAGCATGAGGCTGCGTTCATCCATTTCACAACCCTCAGCAATCATAATGGCAGCCGCCACCGTCTGTACTGTGTGATCCAGATCGTGGAATAAGTACTTAGGGTCAATATTATCGGAATAATATAATTTTATATATGCCTCCGTATCAATGAGTAGTTGTTGTGACATACAATAATTACTTAATCACTTTGATTTTCATTTTTACATCTTTCACAGGACGGTCGCCATTAGAAGTTGGAGTGCTTGCTATTTTATCAATAATATCCAGCCCTTTGATCACACGACCAAATACAGTGTATTCCCGATCCAATTGCGGCGTACCACCTAATGCTAGGTAATCAGCACGCTGCTCGGGTGTATAATGGAACCGACGCATGGTTTCTATTTGATTCATCATGTCGTCACCAACTGGACTACCATGTACAATGTAAAATTGCGAACCACTTGATTTTTTCTCTGGATTGCCAGTACGTGCAGCTGCTAAGGCACCTTTCACGTGGCAAAGTGTATCTACAAACTCAGCAGGTACTAAATAAGAAGGGCCTCCCATGCCCAATTGCTTGGTTGCTGGCGCATTGCGCGAGTCAGGGTCGCCGCCTTGCACCATAAATCCATTGATTACACGGTGAAAAAGCAGGTCATTGAAGTAGCCTTCTTCGGCCAACTTGATAAAATTGTCGCGGTGTTTGGGCGTACCATTGTACAACTCGGCGATCATGGTGCCAAAATCGGTCTGAATCTCAACGAGACAGCGTTCGGGTGCAGTGACTTGAATCATTTGCTTAGATATTACAGTTTTTGTGCCTTTTTTGGCTTTTAGAATGACAGCATAATTGCCAGAATGCGAATAGGTATGTTTAGGGCTGGCCTCCATAGAAGTGGTGCCATCGCCAAAATCCCACTCATAAGACTCCGCTTTGAGTGAGTTGTTGGTAAATACCACATCGGCGGGTGCTACATACTTCTGTACTGGTACAGAAAATTTTGGGACTGGTTTCACCGCGCATGAAGCGAGCAGCACCATTGATAAAACAAGAAAAGTGAATTGCTTAATCATCTAAATAAATGTATTAATTATAAAAAACGCAAAGATGCAATAAGTAAATGAAATGGTTATTTGAATTTTTACTAATAGGCTTAGTTCATTCCTCAAAAATGTTATTTCCCACGCCCTTGTAATAAGACCAGTGCCGTGTAAAACATAATTTTAAAATCAAGTGCCAATGACATGTTCTCTATATAGAGCAAATCAAAACGCAAACGTTGCAACATTTCATCCACATTGGAAGCATATCCATATTTCACTTGCCCCCAAGAAGTAATACCTGGGCGCACCTTTAATAAGTGTTTGTAGTGTGGGTTGCGTTCCGAAATTAAATCAATAAAATGTTGCCTTTCAGGACGTGGCCCTACGAGCGACATATCGCCACACAACACGTTCCAAAAATTAGGAATTTCATCCAAACGCCACTTGCGCATCACTGCTCCCCAAGGTGTACAGCGGGGGTCTCCATCTTTTGATAGTTGAGGCCCCATTTTTTCAGCATCCACCCACATAGAGCGAAATTTAATGATCTTAAATGGTTTACTGTGCAAGCCCATCCGCTCTTGGGCATAAAAAATAGGCCCTGGCGATGAAAAACGCACCCTCAAAATGGTATAAATAATCAATGGAGATAACACCAATAATGCCAGCGTACTGGCACCGACATCTATCAAACGTTTTACGCCGCGTTGCCAACGTGGCATAAGTTCTTGCCTTATTTCGATCAAAACTGCCCCATAGACGTGATTCATTTTGACCGTACCCAACAGAATATCATACATATCTGGTATGATTTTCACCCATACCTTTTCTCCAAAATCAAATAGCGTATTAAGTATCCCCCTCAAGCGGTTGTGTTCGGAGGTTTCAATCGCTATAATGACTTCTTCTATTTCGTGCTGACCGATCACAGTGGCCAGATCTTCAATTTTACCCAATTTGGGCAATTTTCCTTCTAATACTTGTTCCACACCGCCATTGGTATCAATAAAACCAATGAATTTATTACCCAATCCCTTGGAGCGATTATGTATATCATTGTATAGATCCAAGGCATTTTGATTGCCACCAACCAACAAAGTATTAAACGTGACTCGGCCTGCTTTTAGCCTATGCGATGCGCGAGTAAGCAAAATCATACGGGAAAAGACCGTCAAAAAATAATGGAAGCCAAATAAGGCAATGAATGACTGATAATAAGTCCTGTAATCTTTCACAACATCATCGAGGATGAGCGTAAAAAATAAAAAAGTAACGCCAAGAAAAGCAATAAAGAAAGTTCTAGCGAGTATATTTAACCTTGATAAGCGGTATATATCGGTATAATGATCAAAAATACTATACAATAACGCCCACCCGATCGGAACAATGAGCGTACCCAAAATAAAATTAGGATCCATGAATACCACCCAATCCAAGGCAACACCCTCTAAGGTTTTTCTGTACAGATAAAACAATGCCCATGCGAGCATGGACATAAAAAAATCGGCAACGCCGTAGTAGAAAGTATCTCGCCTTCTGTTTGTCAGATTCAAAATTCTTGAATTAAAAATGGATCAAACGGATGTTATCTAACCAAACATTCCCTTTCAACGCCGTGTAAGCCCCGGTGTTGTCTTGGGGTAATTTGACCCTAAATGATATTTTTTGTTTTTCAGGAGCCTGCGACTCTGCCACGAAAGCAGTCAAATTGATATATATTTTTCCCCACTCGGACTCTGTGCTATTGAATTGAAAAACAGGTTTAGGTGTTACCTCTACTCCGTTTTTCACCCCTACTAGATATAATTCAAATGGAATATCGTTTTTATGGTGCAACTCTAACCATACCTGCCGTTCTCCAGTGGTTGGCAGAGCAGCGGGTTCTACCCCAATCTCAATGAGTGTATGCCCTGTATCAACGGCCATTTTTAGGGATCGCCCCTCGTAAGCACCATCAGTAACCAGTTCAAAACCTGTCACAATATCCACATCCCGGTTTTCAAAAATCAGGGTGGAAGACCCATCCAAAGTACCGCGCTCGGAAGCCCAAGGAAAGAAAATATCCGATTTGTAATCCGTTGAGGGCTGTATAGTAGTGGTCTCGGCCGGTGCCATTACTTTGGTGACCTTATACGATTTCATCAGCGAATAAACCGACGGCGTAGCCAAAATACCATTCTCTTTCACACCGGGCAACACCTCAATTGCCGTTTCACCAGATACCAACAGCGGTACCGTAGCCGGCAAGGTATAGGCTCCCAGCAAATTACCATTGGCATATACCCAACCTTCCGTTATCTTTTGCCATTTGGTACCACCTTCGGCAGTGACCACAAAAGGCTCAATTTTAAGATAGGCCGGAATAGATTCTTCCTTATTGCACCCGCTAAGCAAGGCAAAAAGAGGAAGCAGGAAAAGCCCCCAAAAGGAAATGATACCAAACCTTGACTTGGCGCAGTTAAAAATATTGTTTTTCATGATAATAATAATTTATGATTTATTCCGCATATATAACTCGATAGGCGAACCCGTGAATTTGAAGTTTTTCCTCAATTGATTTTCCAAAAACTGCGTATATGAATCTCGCACCCAGTTAGGATTGTTCACAAAAAATGCAAACGCCGGAAACGGCGTAGGCAATTGCGTGATATACTTGAATTTAGGATAACGTCCATGTACCGAAGGAGGAGGCGTGGCCTCGATTACAGCAAGCATCAATTCGTTCAACTCAGCGGTTTTTACGCGGCGGCTTCTATTTTCATAAACCTCCATAGCCATTTCTACGGCTTGGAATATACGCTGCTTTTCCAGCACCGAAACAAACATAATTGGCACATCATCAAATGGGGCAATTTTGTTTTTGATGGCCAATTCATAATCACGGGCAGTATTGGTTTCTTTCTTGATAAGATCCCATTTATTCACCAAAATAAGAATGCCTTTATGGCGTTTTTGAGCCAAACGAAGAATATTAACATCTTGAGATTCAAGCCCTAACATAGCATCAATGATCAGAATACATACATCGGCTTCTTCTACAACACTGATGGCACGCATGACTGAATAAAACTCAAGATCTTCTTCTACCTTGGTCTTTTTACGGATACCGGCAGTATCAATCAACATAAAATTCTTACCAAATTTATTGTACGTTGAGTGCGTTGGATCGCGGGTAGTGCCTGCTATAGGGGTAACAATATTGCGCTCTTCGCCCAACAAGGCATTGGTAAACGATGATTTACCGACATTGGGGCGGCCAATAATGGCAAATTTAGGCAACTCGGTTTCAAATATTTCTTCTTTTTCAAAGTGCCCTACTACGGCATCCAATAGATCGCCCGTTCCGCTACCACTGATAGAAGCAATGAAAAATGTATTTTCAAAACCTAAACCCCAAAACTCATTGGCCTCCAAGTAGTTATTACTATTGTCAACTTTGTTCACCACCAAATACACAGGCTTCGCGCTGCGGCGTAGCATTTTTGCCACATTCTCATCTAGGTCTGTAATGCCGGTTTTCGCATCCACCATAAATATGATCACATTGGCCGCTTCAATGGCCAATCGTACCTGAGCCCGGATAGCCGATTCGAATATATCGGTAGAGTGTTCTACAAACCCACCCGTATCAATCACTGTGAATTGTTTGCCATTCCAATCACTAAAACCGTATTTCCTATCCCGCGTCACGCCTGAAAAGTCATCCGTTATGGCATCTCTAGATCCCACCAATCTGTTATAAAGTGTTGATTTTCCGACATTTGGGCGACCAACAATTGCTAAAGTATTACTCATTTTAAATTTTTTCCAGCAATGGAGTGAGTTTTATGTAACTTTGTCCTTGCTAAATTGTGCCGCAAAGGTAGTCAAATTTGCCTCCAAACCATACATTATATCATAAGAAACTGTTTAAAAATCCTGTCATGGCCAAAATTACCTTTCGTGATGCCAATGTTACAATATTTCAAAGTGCCCTATACCAGACCAATTCTACCGTAGTTCGCACAGACGATGCAGTGATTATTATTGATCCGGGGTTGCTTCCTGATGAGGTAATGGATATTAAACACTACGTGGATGGCATCAAGGGTAACCGCCAAATCTACTTGATGTTTACCCATAGCGACTATGATCACATCATCGGATATAAAGCATTTACGCCTGATAAAGTATTTACCTCAAAGGCTATGGCTGAAAACCCTAATAAGGAATTGGCCGTTGAACAGGCACTTGATTTTGATGATAAATATTATATTTCACGCCCCTACCCTATTGAATATCCCGAAAGTAATTTTCAGGTTTTTAGAGATGGGGTTCAGTATAGGCACGGGAATACCAAACTAACTTTTTATAATGCGCCAGGTCATACACCAGATGGAATGATGATTGTAATTTGGCAACTGGGTTTGTGTCTATCTGGTGATTATCTTTCCAATATTGAGTTTCCATTCATCCAAAATAGCACTGAATACATAGAAACATTGGATAAACTATCCAAAATACATGATCGCAATTGGTTTACCCGCTTAGTACCAGGACATGGGGATCCAGCCATGACCATCAATGATTGGCTCCAAAGACGTACAGAAGGCCTAGCCTATATATATGCACTTAGGGAAAGCATAGCCAATGATATACCGTTTGATGAGGTTTCTCTATGGACTCGATATACCTTTTCGCGAAACCTGCGCCAAGCCCATATTGATAATATAGCCGTAGTCACCAAAGAATATGAGACAGGACTTTGGGCTTGGGATCCAAAATTTTCGATGGATGATATTGCAATGCCCTACGATTCGGATGCTAGTACCCTTGTATTTGAGAGTGAAACGGAGTAAGTAGCATCCACTTTAACAATCTATCAACCACTATCTATATGAACAAGTCTATTCTATTTATTTTTGTAGCACTCTTGTGCTACACCTGCAAAACGAGCCAAAAATCAACAACCAGCCCCAAAGATGATGGGATCATTGAAGTGACCTTCCTCCAGATGAATGATGTCTATGAAATTTCGCCTACCCTCTCCGATAATCGGGGTGGACTGGCTCGCGTAGCCACCATCAGAAAAGAACTCTTGGCCAAAAATCCCAATACTTTTACATTATTGTCAGGCGATTTTATAAGCCCCTCTGTGATCGGAACCCTCAAATACGAGGGAAAAAGGATCAGGGGCAAACAAATGGTAGAAACACTCAATGTGCTTGGCTTGGATTGGGTGGTATTCGGCAATCATGAGTTTGATTATGATGATCCCGGCGACTTACAAGCCCGATTGGATGAATCTAATTTTACTTGGTTTGGAGCCAATGTGCGGTATAAAGCACCTACGGCTTCTGGTGCAGCCAGCGTCTGGACTCAACAATTTTTTAAAAATAAGGCAGGAGGAGGCACCGATGTTTGCCCTGACAACCAAGTCATCAATCTAAAGGATGCCGATGGCACCAGTATTAATCTAGGGGTATTTGGGGTATTGCTTGATAGTGGCCGCAAGCCGTATGTAGAATACTCCAACTGGTTTGAATCGGCTCAAAAAAACTACACCACTTTAGATCCTAAAACGGATGTAGTCGTGGCACTGACCCATTTAAACATCGAAGACGACTTGAAATTAGCGAGTATGTTGCCTCAAGTTCCACTATTCATGGGTGGCCACGACCACGATAATATGATACACAAAGTAGGTAATGCCACCGTTGCCAAAGCAGATGCAAATGCAAAAACAGTGTATATTCACACCTTAATATACAATAAAAACACTGGAAAAAGCAGGGTTACATCTAGGTTAATTCCCATCAATGGCGACACCAAAGATGATCCTGCTACTTTAGCCGTGGTGAATAAATGGGAAAAAATCAAGAATGAATCATTAGAAACTTCGGGGTTTAATGCCTCACAACCCGTCATCAAACTTACAGAACCCTTAGATTGTCGCGATGCCATTACTAGGGCGGCACAAGCACCAGTCGGGAAAATCATCACGGATGCTATGCTGGCAGTGTCTAAAAACAAACCCGATTGCGCCATCCTCAATGGCGGATCTATCCGGGTGGACGATGTGCTCAGCGGCACTTTGACAGAGTTGGATATAGTCAGGATGCTGCCTTTCGGTGGGGCTATTGTAGAAGTAGAAATGAGCGGCACTTTACTCAAAAAAACCCTTGAAACAGGCACGACCAACAAAGGAACTGGAGGATATTTGCAACTTAACAGAGTAAGTTACGATAATGCCTCGTCCAAATGGATCATAGATGGCAAACCTTTAGATGCATCCAAAGTCTATCATGTGACCATGCCTGATTTTTTATTGACTGGCTCCGAATTGAACATGGGCTACTTGAAAGCATCTTTGGATGCCGATGGAAAATCAACCAATACCGATATTACAAAAATCATCAAACCAGACTCCAAAAACAAAAACGATCTACGCAATGATGTGCGTTTGGCGGTGATCCGTTTTTTGCAGGGAGAATAGTGTAAAAAGTCTCACGTAATGCATAAAATATTTTTCAAGGGGTTCATCTGAGATCATTTGACACAGGAGACCAACCAACCCTTGAAGGAATGCCTTCGGGCATTTATCGGGTGGAGGTTTTTCGGAGAAAAGTAGGGTTTCGGACGTATTCTCAGTGATTAAGTAGATCTACAAACAACATACATAATCAATTATTATTTATGAAAAAACTTAAATTCGTCTTGACAATGGTAGTGCTTTGCTACACTTATGTAGATGCACTTACCCAAAACTGCAATCTGCCTTCGGCAGCAGCATTCACCCAAAGCAATAACATAAGTGCTCGAATCCTAAACGGGGGTGATCTTTTCACCAATTTTAATACCGGGAGGGGTCAGTTCATCCCTAGTCCAGACCCAACAAATCCAAGTAGCGTCGCTACGATCTATTCCGCAGGTCTTTGGATGGGGGGTATTGATTTGAACGGCAACCTAAAATTAGCGGCCGTAGATTACCGTAGTAGTGGAAAAGGGGATTACTCAGCAGGGCCTTTGGATCAAAACGGCCTCACTGATGCATCCAATTGTAGTAACTGGGATAAAGTATTTCGGGTGGCAGGCACCGAAATTTCTGCATTTCGGGCGGCATTACCATTGACCGAGGATGACGCAATCGCTCAATTTCCATCTATCATGGGCTGGCCCGGTGGAGGCAATCCACATTTCTCCCTACTTAATGGGTTTGATATATCTTTGAATGAGCCTAATTTAGCACCTTTTGTTGATACTGATGGAGACGGTTTGTACAAACCTTTGAACGGAGATTATCCTGCGGTACTTTTAAAAGGGCAATCACCCTTCTCTCCTGCTGAAATTATTTGGTGCGTGTTCAATGACCATAAAGGTGGTGCACCACACAGTGAAACAGCAGGCAAACCATTCAATGCCGAGATACAACTAACGGTTTGGACTATGACAAGTCAAGCCTATCCGGTATTGAACAATACCGTGTTTACATCTCATAAAATAATCAACCGTGGTACCGAAATAACTGATTCCACATTCATCGGGCTTTGGGCAGATATTGATCTAGGCTGTTATCTTGATGATTATATTGGAAGCAATCCTGAATTGAATGCCTTCTTTGCTTATAATCAAGACATGATAGATGGAAACCTCGGCAATACGTGTCAAGGAACAAGTACTTTTCCAGATATCGCACCAGTACAAAGTGTTACTATGTTGGGTCAGAGTATGGATAGATTTTCGTATTTTAATGGTGAAAGTAGCGTTCCCGGCACAACACCGCCTAATGGACCACTTGAATACTATCGTGTTTTGAGCGGATCTTGGAGAGATGGTTCATCCATTACTGATGGTTCTAATGGATATGGAGGAAATACACCTGTTACCCATGTTTTCCCCGATGACCCCAGCGATGTTAGTGGCTGGAGTATGTGCACGGCTAATCTTGCTTCTGCAGATCGGCAGGTACTAGCCTTACATAAAATAGGTACACTCTATCCGGGGCAAATTGAAGAATTAACTGCGGCTTGGTCTGTCCACTATATTACTGAATCGCCTTGTAGCCTAGGCAACACCTTTACTGAAATCCAAACCATCACCGATATTTATGAAAATGGGTTTTCTAACCTGAGCAAAGTACACGAGTTGGCTCAATTAAATTTCACCCTTTTACCAAATCCTGGGTCAGATAAAATCATTTGTAAATACGGCGATCTCAAAGTGAATGAAATTAGGATTTATAATGCTGGTGGCAAATTGATGGAATCTATGCGAGACCTTGATTCTGGCCAAACCATGCTTGATGTATCTACTTTTGCTAAGGGAATCTATATTGTACAAATCATTGGAGCAGAAGGCATTGGAGCCCAGAAAATTTCGGTGGTTCGTTAGTTACGTATCAGCAAATACATAAAAAATTAGCCGCTCTTTTTGGTCAAAAAGAGCGGCTAATTTTTCATACAGGCACAAAAAAATAGCCCTCCGCCCTTTCTCCTTTGAAAAGACCAGAGGGCCCCCGCCTTCGGTTTTCTTTGTCTGATAATCAGACTATATGTTTTGATATTCCTACTTGAAGGAATAAGTTTCTCTCAATGTTGATTTTCAATTTGGCAATTGTTATATTATAACTTTTAAACGTGGGATTTCAAAAAAGTAACAACAATCTTTATTTTATTTTATAATAATGTTTTGTACAAAAAACCAGAATAACAACCGCTCTATACTGAAACACTACCGTTAAATAATGGTGCAAAGATAAGTGTCTTTTGTTATAACTTCCAAATGGATGACGCAAAGATGACTTAAAATAAGTAATTATTCATTATAATACTGCTAATTATTATAATTAATTATTGCCTTATTTTCAAAAAAAGCATTAAATTGTTGCACTTTCAACTTGATTGATTATCAAAATATGAAAATGATATAAATTTTTAACTATATAGATTTTTTAAAAAAAACCGCCGCTTAACCTCATAAAACTACCGCTTAATATTCAAAAAAGCACAAAAATAGAATCACAAACTAAAAACATCAATCTGCTCAGCGCACAAAAAATGTTTTTCGGGACAACTCTTACGCCCATGCAAACCGCAGGGACGACAGGCCAGAGTCTCTTTGGTTTCTGCTACAATGCTCAGCGACGACAATGGCGTAAATCCAAAAGCAGGAATCGTAGAGCAAAATATGGCCGTAACGGGAGCATCTACCGCCGTAGCAATATGGATGGGTGCCGAGTCATTTACATAGTTCATGACGGCTCCTTTCATCAGGGTTGCAGATTGGAGGAAAGAAAGTTTTCCGGCTAAGTTGATTGCTTTTTGTGATTGAACCTTGGCTATGATTTGATCACAAGCGGCCTGATCGCCTGGGCCTCCCAACAAATAAATGGTATGAGTGTCCGTAAATCGGCCTATTAATTGAACCCATTTGTGTGCTGGCCATTGTTTGGTAAACCACACAGAAGTAGGTGCCATACATATATATGGGTTTGTGGTTTGGTAATCTGCTACAGCATGTTCATCTTCGATACTGGGATATAGTTTTGCCGCAACCCTAGATCCGTCGGTGAGGTGTGCTATTAGTTTTAGGTTTCGATCAGTCTCATGGATTGGGTGTTCATGAGTTCCGTATTCATGCTTTACTTGATGGCTAAAAAAACGTGAAAAAGGATTTTTATCAAAGCCTATCGTGCTTTTAGCACCAGAAAACATAGTCAGAAGCCCAGAAGCCCCAAAACGTTGACAATTGACCACAATATCATAGTTATTAGACCTGATAGCCTTCAAGATCAACCACAAGTTTCGGTATTTACCTCCTTTTTTATCCCAAACCAATAGGCTTCGGAGCAAGGGATGGGCAGTGAATAAGGTTTCATTTCCTTTACGTAATAAGAAGTCAATATCCGCACCAGGATAGTGTTTTTTTATTTTTTCGATGAGGGGTGTTGCCAGCACTACATCTCCAATAAAGGCAGTTTGAATAATCAAAAATTTCATAAAAAAACATCAGTTCTACTTGTTAGTATGCAGAAGCCCCGTACATTTGCAAACCAGTTTACAGCGCGGGAATGGCGGAATTGGTAGACGCACACGTTTCAGAGGCGTGCGCCTTTACGGGCTTGCGAGTTCGACTCTCGCTTTCCGCACTTATAGAACCTTGCTTTGGCAGGGTTCTTTTTTGTAACTATCCAGCCGCCTTAATCCCGACCTTAAAATTGCCTGTTTTTCGCCATACTTCGCCGTTTTTTTCACCGTAGCGATGCTACGCTTCTAAAAAAGCGGCTCGTCTGACAAAAAACCGCCTAATTTTAAGATCAGGGAGCAAGCGGCTGGATAGTTACCTTTTTTTTGCAAAGGTAATCCCACATGAGTTTTATTTTTATAAAAACTTTTTGGCTTGGTTGTTGTTCAATTACTTTATACATTTGCAATACAGATTATGAATTTATCTTTTTCACATAGCCATTTTTGTTGTTGTTGTCCACACTACGGGCAAGGCAACGGCTTTTGACAAGGTAAATATTAGATAATTACATCATTTATTTACAACTATACGAAGCACCTTTTCCCGTCTATTGCGAGAAAAGGTGCTTTTTTAATTAACCTATTCACAAATATGGAACAGACCCTCCCTTCTTTTTTTCAAAAACTGGATGCTACCCGTCTTAGTACGCAGGTAGTTATTCCTCCCAAACTAGCGTCGCAGCGATTAGCCGACGAACTTTTTCTGTTTTTATTTCCGATTTTATCGGAAGATCCCAAGCCATCCAAAGTGCAGCATTCGCTGATCAGGCATGATTTAAACAAAATCATTTATCCATTGGTACAGGAGCAACACGGCAAAATCACAGAAATCGTAGATGATTTTTTCAAGGATTTGCCTAATGTATATGATGATTTGTTGTTGGATGCCGCCGCTATACTCAATTTTGATCCGGCAGCCACTTGTATTGAAGAAGTGGTGGCTACTTATCCGGGGTTTTATGCCATTGCAATGCATAGGGTTGCTAACTTGTTGCATAGACTGGGCACTCCATTTTTACCACGGGTATTCTCTGAATATGTGCACAGCAAAACGGGCATTGACATACACCCAGCAGCAAGTATAGGGCGGTCATTTTTCATAGACCACGGTACAGGGGTTGTGATTGGTGCGACCAGTGTCATTGGCAACCACGTAAAAATATATCAAGGGGTCACTTTAGGGGCATTGCAAGTGGATAAATCGCTGGCCAATGTGAAGCGACACCCGACTATTGAAGACAACTGTGTCCTGTATGCCAACTCCACCATTCTGGGTGGACGCACCACGGTCGGTCACGATTCTGTGATCGGTGGCAATAGTTGGTTGACCGAAAGCGTAGCGCCTTTCTCGGTGGTGATGCACCAATCTCAAGTGAAAGTACGCACACGTCCATTTGATGAGCCAGTCAATTTTGTAATCTAAATAAAAAATTCAATATCTATGAAATTCAATAACATCCTTGAAAGTATTGGCAATACGCCACACGTCCGCATCAATAAACTCTTTGGATCTGACCATGAAGTTTGGATAAAATTGGAAAGGGCCAATCCCGGCGGTAGCATCAAAGACCGAATCGCACTGGCGATGATCGAAGATGCAGAAAAGAGCGGTGCCTTGAAGCCTGGCAGTGTGATTATAGAACCAACCAGCGGCAATACTGGTATAGGTTTGGCCTTAGTAGCGGCGGTAAAAGGCTATAAAATGATATTGGTGATGCCAGAAAGCATGAGTATAGAACGCCGCAAACTAATGTCTGCTTATGGTGCTCAATTTGACCTTACTCCACGTGAAAAAGGGATGAAAGGTGCTATAGAACGCGCCAACCAACTGGCATCAGAAACGCCGCACTCGTGGGTACCTCAACAGTTTGAAAATGAGGCCAATCTGGCCATACACCGCGCCACCACCGCTCAAGAAATACTGGCCGATTTCCCCAATGGTTTTGATTACCTGATTACTGGTGTCGGTACTGGCGGCCACATTACAGGGGTAGCCGAGGTTTTGAAGGCGAAATTTCCGAACCTTCAAGTATATGCAGTAGAGCCTGCCCTGAGTCCTGTGATTTCAGGCGGCAGTCCTGCCCCCCACCCTATTCAAGGTATTGGCGCGGGTTTTATCCCCAAAAATCTGCATACTGAAATATTAGACGGAGTAATCAAGGTTGAAAAAGAAGACGCTTTCATTTATACCAAACGCGCTGCCCTCGAAGAAGGCATTTTGGGTGGTATTTCGTCAGGCGCAACCTTGGCGGCTATTGCACAGAAATTGGTTGATATCAAGCCCGGCGCACGTATTCTGGGCTTCAACTATGATACTGGAGAGCGGTATTTGTCAATTGAAGGATTGTATAATGATTAGTTTGCCAGCACTAATTTTTAAACACCTTCACCAACCAAGGATGCGCCAAAACTGATAATAAAATCAAGGCTACCCCGGGGTAAAAACCCGACCCAAGTTCCTGCTGTTCCTGAAAAAACAAGACCGCAAAGGCAATGCCATATACTGGCTCAAGGTTGAGGGTGAGATTGGTGCCAAAGGCCGAAATGTGGCGCATGGCATTGAGCGAGAGGGTAAAGGGCAAAATAGTGCAAACAGCAGAAAGTAAGAGTAACCAAAGCCAATCGTTGCCTTTGGGCATAATAGGTAAATCAGGGAAATATACTACGAAAAACGGCAAAAACAAAGAGATTGCTATGGTAGCAGCCGTTAACTCTACCCAAGTCATCAACAATAACGGCGGAGGGTTGTGGTCAATCAGTTTCTTATTCAAAGTAGAAAAAACAGCAGCAAGCAAGGCACAAACAATACCTACGATAAACCCCAAGTGCATATTTACATCAATATTTCCCACGACTAAGGCCATACCGGGAAGTACAAATAAGCCCAAAGCCAATTCGTACCAACGCATTTTTTTCTTTAAAATAAGAGGCTCTACCAATGCCGAAAAAAAAGCAGTGGTCGCCATGGTGGCCACTGCCACAGAAGCATTCGATAATTTGACAGCTCCATAAAAGCAGATCCAGTGCAGCGCGATCAAAACACCGATAACAACCATTGATTTCCATTGAGCACGGGTGATCTGGGAAATACTTTTAAAGGGAATTATAAACAATAGTATTAGGCTGCACAGCAAGACACGCCACCATACCAATGGAATGGCTGCTAGATTGATCAATTTGCCTAATGTAGCGGTAAATCCCCATATGAGTACGCAAAAATGTAAGGTTAAGTATGCTCTAAGTTTTTCTGACATGGAGCAAAAGTATGATATTTTCCAAAGGAATATGTTTCTTTGCCCTACAATATCATAAATATATGGAATTAGCAGTTGTCATTACGTTTATCATTGGATATGTAGCCATTGCGCTCGAACACCCCATCAAAGTCAATAAGACAGCAACGGCTTTGATAACTGGGGTCTTGTGTTGGACCATTTACATATGCTCAGGGGCTGAACCCAAGGCGGTAGAGGGTCAACTACTGGTACACGTGGCCGAAATTTCAAAGATCCTATTTTTTTTGTTGGGCGCAATGACCATTGTGGAGTTGATTGATGCCCACGATGGCTTTCAAATCATTACGGATCGGATCAAGACCAATAATATCCGAATATTGCTTTGGATCATTGGTATTATTACATTTTTCCTATCTTCTATTTTAGACAATTTGACCACTGCTATTGTCATGATGTCGTTACTCCGAAAAATCATCGCCAATCGAGAACAAAGACTGCTATTTGCAGGCATCGTAATTATAGCAGCCAATGCTGGTGGTGCTTGGTCGCCCATCGGCGACGTGACCACCACTATGCTCTGGTCGGGAGGACAAGTGAGTCCATTACCACTCATAAAACGCTTGTTTTTACCTAGTTTTGTTTGTATGGCCTTACCGTTGGCTATTGTTACATTGAGATTAAAAGGAAGTATTGTCCCAACAGAGTCTATAAAAGCGTCTGCCACCACTAGTGCATCTGAGCGTACCGCCGTCTTTTTGATGGGTATTCTGGCATTATTATTTGTACCCGTATTTCATACTTTTACACACTTGCCTCCATTCATGGCCATACTCTTAGGCTTGGGCGTTATGTGGGTCGTCACCGAATTTATGAATCATGAAAAAGACACCGAAGATAAAGAATCTCTTTCGGTTGTATCGGTACTTAGAAAAATTGACACCTCCAGTATTCTATTCTTTTTGGGTATTTTGATGAGCGTAGCAGCCCTAGAGGCTACTGGATTGCTGGTGCAATTTGCCACCTTGATGCAGGCCACTTTCGGTAACCAAGACATCATTGTGATCTTGATTGGATTACTTTCGGCCATCGTTGACAATGTACCTTTGGTGGCGGCTACGCAAGGCATGTACCCTTTGAAGGAGTTTCCGATGGATCACCACCTTTGGCAATTTTTAGCCTTCACCGCAGGTACGGGTGGCAGTATCCTTATCATTGGATCTGCTGCCGGGGTGGCGATCATGGGTACGGAGAAAATAGAATTTTTTTGGTATCTAAAACATGTGGCTTGGCTGGCATTATTGGGTTTTCTGGCGGGTTCTGGGGTTTATTTGTTGATGGGGTGATTTGGGTTTGGTTTAGCCACAGGTTTTGCCGCGCAACCACCGTGCGCGAGCACCACCAAATGAAGTGCCACACTGGAAAGTGGCCATAGAATATAGAGGTTGACCCATCCGATCCTAAAAAAGCCATCCTGTATCGCCGTGCCGCGATACGGACAGGAATTGGTCAGCCCAAAACCAATGAATCAAGTGAAAAAATGTGCTTTTTTGTCAAAGTCTGATTGAGTTTACCCCATAATTAATATCATAATGTTTGGCTATCTCTTTGATAAACAAGCATTTACGAATTTCGTACCCCTTCAGTATTTTCTTCTTCTTTTAATCGTAAATGCTTAAACTTTTGAAATTCTCTGTGATTTATATTTTTATCGCTTTTCTATTAATAATTTTGCCTTCTCTTTTTGCCAGATAATAGAGAATAATCCCAATCAGCAATAAGAAAGTTACTGTAAAAATGGAATCTTCAATCCCAATTCCTCCGCCTGTAAACAAAACTGGCCCTTCAAATTTAGAATGAATAATTTTGCCCATATCATTTAACCCTGTAAGGTTTGAACCATAAAAAGGTTGCGCAAAATTCCAACCTAAATGAAAGAAAAAAGGCAACCAAACTCTTTTAGTATATACAAAAAGCATTGACATTGTAAATCCCCAACACAGTGATACAAAAAAACTAAACAAAGTTGTGTTCGGATTAAAAATATGGTAAGTTTCAATTACCATTATTATTAGAATTGCAATGTTAGTTCCTAACCAGTTTTCTAATTCGCGTAATACTAAACCTCTAGTAAAAAGATCTTCAATTATCGCTGCAACAACCAGCGTCATGAATAATTTAAAGGAATAATCTTCTGTAACTATTTTAATAATATGATAATATCCTAAGAGATATAATATAAAAATAGATAATGAAATTGCAGAAAATCCAATTACAAATCCACCAAACATTTCTTTGAGTAAATATTTTATTGAAAGTTCTTTAATTTCTCGTTTTTCATACCAGCGGAATAAAAAATAGTAACTTGATAGTAACACCATAAAAGAAACTAGATGTATTAAAGGGTCGGCAATATTTTTATCTTCAATTATACTATAAAAAAGTGGTTTTGATACAAAATTTTGTATAACTATAAAAAGAGAAAAGCAAACAGTAATTCCCAAAATTATTTTAGTAATTGGGAAATCTAAGATTTTTTTGAGCGATTGAGTCATTTTTTTTCTGATTTTATCTATTTAATATTGTTGCAAAGGAAGGTATTTAATACCTTTACAACAAGTAGATACTAATATGTAGCCTACATACCAAAAGGATACTATTATTGATTATCAATGTTTTAAATTTAAAAAAAAATGAAAAATAACAGCAAAAAGGCGCACTGTGCCGTTGATTATGCTTTTCAACGCATCGGCGGAAAATACAAAGGACGAATTTTATGGGTTTTAAGAGAGGATGTTTTGAGATATGGAGAATTAAAAAGAGCCATAGTAGGAATTACGCCTAAAATGCTCACGCAAACACTAAAAGAATTAGAGGGGGATGAATTGGTTATAAGAACAGTATATTTGGAAGTCCCACCCAAAGTCGAATATACGCTTACCGAAACAGGGAAAGAATTAATCCCATTCATTGCTCAAATGCGAAGTTGGGGCGAAAAGCAAATGTTAACGCTTTGAGTTTTTTCTTCAATTTACTTCCTTTTGTTAATTCAATGAATGGATTTCTTTTTTGATTTCGTGGAACGTTTGGCTTGCTGCCGTTTCGACGTTTAGGAGAAAATGGTCAGCCATGTAAAGTTAGTGCCATTCAGTCATCTTTATTACCTCTTGGATTCTGGCCATTCTCTTCCTTATACTTACGAATATACTGTTTTTCAATTCGTTTTGCCTCTTTTTTGCCAGGAATCCCTATCAAAAGTATTCGGGCAAAAAAGCGAAGCCATTTAACACCGATGTTCAAAAAATCTACCTGTACTCTCATTCTGTTGGAGTAACCGTCTTCATCAATCGGGTCGTGGCTGATGCCGTATTTGAAAACATCATCGTCCACGGAATCCCTTATCTCATACAAATGATGAGGTTTGTTGTTCTTATTCGAGTTGCCGTGTTCAGACATAATTTATAATTCTTCCTTTTGCCAGCCTTTTTTATTACTGTATGTTTCGTAGTTGTAAGCAGAAATTGGCGAAAAGTTTTTGCCTGCCTTCCTTTTATACGCCTTTAAAGCGGCGTATAGTAGCGGCTCAAAAGTCAAATCAGACGGCATTAAATGAGGATTATGAAGAATTTTTTCGTAGTAATCCTGACCGTTTGCTACCACAGCACACCGGGTATACAGAAAGTCATCAACAGAGAGTAGACCTTCTTCGTCCGGGTCATCTAAAAATATTTTTGCATGGGCATATGTGTCCAACTGCCAAAGTTTTTCGGATAATACATCCGAAAAGCGATAGATATGCCCAATCGGTTGTTCCGTCAAAAAGTCTATGAGTGGCGCAGTAACTTTTTCGTCGTCGCCTTCCTTTTCCCAATCAAGCATATTAATGGCCTTCCAAAAGTCTGCATCTGAAAAAGTTAAAGAGTGATTAAGTTGCTCTTGTAACCGGATTTCAACTGCTGCATGGGCAAAGTCCCGTTTCAGATTTTCGACAAACTTAGTGTCGATGTCATCAATATTAATATTCAAAACAGTAGTCATATTAAAATGCTTTAATCGTCGAATGACTGCAAAGATAGGGCTTTTAGAACAACCGGGCATACCTTCTTTTGAGAAAATACAACCTGGTTGCAAAATATAGTGGACAAGCCACTCGAAATTTATAACAGGGCAGCATCGCCCTTAAAAGCCTAAACGCCATCTTTTATTTGTTCAGTTCTTCACCAAATGATTTGAATTGAGGGTTGTCTCGTTCATTTCCACTTTCTTTGGTAATGAGTTCAATCCGGTTCTTATCACTTTTTAACTCAAAATTGCGACTTTTTGAGTTTAGTGCCTTTCTCAAAGCATTTAAAATATAGGCGGAACTGCCGCAACGACACCGTCTAATATTATAGAACCGTTTTCGGCATTCCGTAGCAAAAATCTATTATGACGATAACGCCTTAGTCTTTCAAGCGCCGCATCCGCCACCAAACGAGTAATCAGCCCGGCTTCATGCAGAAGTTCAATATCTTTTCTATCTGACTCATAAAGAGATTCTTCTATGCTGTCAAGCGATTGCAAAAGATTTTTCGCATCCACAACTCCGTTTCTGCCTCGCATTTGCAGGCGAATTACAATGTCATTTTCTATTGCATTACGTTATATTTTTATGTTATTGGCACTAACGTTTGGATGTGCGCCTGTGCCGCCGTGCGTTGGCTTTGTGCATTGGTGTCAGGCGGCATGGACGTACATCCTTTGTTGAACAAAGCCTACGGCAACCGCTCCGCCCAACACTAATCCCGCACAAATATACATACATACTTTATCTTAGCGCATTATTAACTTTTAAATTTTGCGCATTATGCCAAAAAAAAATTAAAGGACTGGCTCGACGGCA
>JANMMZ010000027.1:0-61564 GCA_031373665.1 Saprospiraceae bacterium
GTATTTGTCTCGGGCTTCCTTCAGATTCCAACTCGCGATGGACACCCTTGCCTCCGACTATAAGATTCCGGTCATAACGGCTCTTTCAGGACTAAAAGTTTTACCTTCGCACCTGTTAGAGTAGTGGCATGCCCGGCACACTAAACATGTATTCCCTACGGGAATTTTAGGGCGGCTGGATAGTTACAAAAAGCCCATTCCTGATCTTATTCGGGGATGGGCTTTTCTTTTGTAGGAAAAAATGATGCACTTTCCTTATCTTTGTACTAAGTTCAGTGATTCTTTACAAGAATTAAACCCAATAATTATGGCTCTTCGCCCAACTCCATTTCGTAGGTTTTATAACTTTGTACAAACCCTCACTCCTCAAACCATCACGGCCATTATGGCAACGATCGTGAGCCTTTGTTCCCTATTTTTATCCATCTATCAAACCAAGATGATGATCAAGCAGCAAAACGCCTCCGTTTGGCCGAATTTACTTTTATTTTCTACCAATGGATTGGATGGGACGGAGTTTTATCAAGGCATTTCCCTCTGGAATCAGGGCATTGGCCCTGCTATCATCAAGGAAGTCAGTGTAGAGTACAAAGGTAAAACCTATAAGGAGGCTTATGAAGCGGTACGGCAACTTTACCATGACCTTGGGCGTGATTCATTGACCAAGTCGAGCATGAGCCTGCACAGCCTTGGGGAGGGCTTTTCTTTTGGCCCTACACAAAACTGGGAATGGATTCGTATCAGTGGTGAAGGTGGCAGGGTATTACAAGAGCATTTTGGCGAATTTAAGATCAGGATACGTTATAATTCTGTCTATGGTGAAACTTGGGAGTCACGGTTAGGATATGGAAAATGAATCAAAAGAACAATGCATTACCCTCAAAACCGAACGCCCAAATTTACCCCAATCAAATCGGGAGACCCAAGATTGTCAGCACTAAAGTTTTGGCGATAAGTGAGCCCCAAATTTCCGTATAATTTTTTGCTAATCTTTCGTTCCAGACCAGTGTGTAGGATCAAATAATTAGGTAAAAACGCACTCCTATTTATATCTTTATCTAAGTCCAACTCAGCATTGGTAATCGGATCTCTGAATTCATACGTAATCGAGTAAGGGCGCAACGATAAGATTCCGTAACCAAGATCGGCATAGGGCGACCATCGCTTAGAAGTCAAAAAACGAAAACGCAATCCACTTGCAAACTGTAAGGCAGGTTGCCGGGTTTCAGCATTGACGAAGACCAACTCGCTTGATGGAGGATTGACCACCGGGATACCTATGCGTTCGTCCATAGTCTCACTCAAAAAACCTGTTTCAAAATACGTCGCTTCTGCCCACAACCAGACTTTGGGCGAAAACTGCATATTCCCTTGAAGGGTGGCTGACCATCCGGAGGCTGATTTTATCTTGGATTGAATCGCAAAAATCGGCCCTGCCGCTATGGATACCCCATAGGATTTTGGTCGGAATTTGCGAATTATTTGTGCTAGTCCGTCATCATCATCGTCATCATCATCGTCCCGATCTTCTTTTTTACTGGTTAGTGCTTGGGTTGGATCTGGTTTAGCAATGGGTTCACTAGGGCTTTTAACCTTGCTGTTTTTTTCTGCAATTATTTGATTATCAATTGGTTGTGCCTCCTCGTCCAGAAGGTTTATTTCTGATCTGGGTTTTGATTCGCCCAATGATAAGTTTTGGGGCTTGGTGAGGCTCTGGTTGGTTGGCTCCGGGTTGTCGGCCTTGGGAGTATTTAATCCTAGTGTTGTTATTGCATTGTCCTTAATATTATTGGTGGTTGGATACTGATCCGTCTTGCTTGTTACATATACGTATTTTACAATAGGTTGGAGTATTTCTTTTACTAGAAAAACAGTATCTTTTGTGGTCACTTGTTGCACGATATACACTGTGTCGCGGGTAGAAACACCTTGATTTGATTGCGTTTTTACAGTCTGATACTGCCAGTAGAAATAACTATTGGCCATCAGCGAACAACACAAGAATGGTAAAGCCAGCCACCACCATGCAAAAGGAAGGAAAGGCTTGGTATCGCCATCCAGCCGCTGTTCCATATTAGCCCAGTCTTTCTCTTCAAAATCAGGTTGGGGCCTGTTTTCGAGGTTTTGGCGAAATGCTTTGAAAAAATTATCCATGTTCTTGTAAGCGTTACTTAATCTTATTTTTCGGTGAAACGTATAACTTATTTTCTGAATAAAAAGCCCTTAGTTTTTCTTTTGCTCTTGTCAAATTAGAACGGGAAGTACTTTCTGAAATACCGAGCAATACGGCTATTTCTTGGTGACTGTACTCTTCCATCACATACAGGTTAAAAACCATCCTATAGGCTGGCGCAAGGGTTTGTAACAACGGCAAAACATCGTCTTCGGGCAATATTGGAAACAAATCAGCCTCCGGATCTGATATATCCGCCGCCACCGACAGCGATAGATGAATCGGAAATCGGAGATTGGCTCGGTGATAATCAATAGCGGTATAAATAACAATGCGCCGAAACCAAGGCTTAAATGCTTGAGCCGTGTCGTAGAGGTTGATTTTAGAAAACACTTTGAGAAATGAATCATTGAGTATCTCTAGGGCTTCACCCCTATCTTTGGAATAACGCAACGCAATACTCAACCCATAACCATGGAAACATTCGTACAACAGCCGTTGGCTGTCGCGCTTACCTGCACGACAACCAACGATGATAGCATCCAATGTGAACTGATTAACTTTCATACCAATGAAATAGCGAAAGGAATCTAAAAATTATTGTATTTCTATGAGTTTAATATCCGTACCGTCCAATACGATACCGATACCGGGGGCATAGGTTTTGTAACCAATCTGATCTGGCTCAAGGTCTGTCCACTCCTTGATTTTGATACAATTATCATAAGTGCCTACCGGGACGGTCACCGAAAGCCCCACTTCTACCACCTCTGCCTCATCTTCGGCTTCGTTAAAATAGTACTCTTGCCTGTAACTCATCCCTACTTTGGGCATCGCGAGCATATTTATACCTGCTTTGGCACCGTCAATGCCTGCCTCCCACGATCCTGCATGGTCTTTTACAGATCCATCGGTATTATAATCGGTGACGTACTCGCCCATGTACCAAACATTGCCTTCATTGTCTTGTGCATACCAATCATCGGTGTCTTCCACCAATTTTCCATTGATCCATACCTTATCATTCACCACGGCACAGGCAATCCCCATCACCGTTTTGGCTTTATTCAATAATTGTACTTCTATTCGCTCTAGCCCGTCAGGCGTTTGTCCCGAATAAATATACTTTTTACCCGGCATAAACGTGAAATACGGATTGGTTAACGCCGTGGGGTTCGTAAAATTAGAAACCGAAATATTGGGGTTATAAGAACTGTCTATTTGCCGAACCTCTTCTTTTTTACAGCCAACGGCTATCGTTAAGAATGCCCAAAAAATCAATACTGAGTATTTCATTTTTTTGAATTTTTAATGTTGAAAAATATTGAGAAACTAATCCGGATTTATAGACAATACGGGGAAGTGGGGGTAGAATGCTGCGTCGGGTTAAAATAATAAGCCCTTAGCATCCGTATAAAACAGATACTAAGGGCTTACTCCAATAAGCAGGGCTAAACATAACCCCCACTATGACTCCAATACGCTACAGTCCCTTTTGCCTCAAAGTGGCCTGAAACCGCTCTGCATTGACCTTGTGGGCTGCAAAAGTTTCCGCAAAAGAATGAGCGCCTGAATCGTCAGGTTTGGCACAAAAATAAAGGTATTGATGTTTTTCAGGATTCAGTACCGCATCAAGACTAGGAATAGAAGCCATGCTGATGGGGCCTGGAGGTAAACCTTTATACACATACGTATTATAAGGCGAATCGAACGTAGTGTGGTACTCGGTGACACGACGGGTAGCAAAATCGCGGGTAGCGAACACGCAAGTAGGGTCGGCCTGAAGCCGCATGTCAATGTGCAAGCGGTTGAGATATACGCCCGCAATGGTTGGTTTTTCTGGCACATAGTTGGTTTCGCGCTCTACAATAGAAGCGAGTATGTAGGCCTTTTTCTCATCCAAGCCTTGGGCTTTGGCTTTGGCACGTCGGTCGTTTTTGCTCCAAAAGGCTTCATGTTCTTTCAAGATGCGTTTGAAGAAATTTTTGGCATCGGTATTCCAATACATTTCGTAGGTATTGGGTATAAATGCCGTGACGATGTTCTCTGTATTGAACCCATTTTCAGCCAAAAAAGCCTTATCTCTGAAGGTTTGAAGCAGCGAAAGAGAATCCGCCTCAATAAAATGAGCCACTTGTCCTGCTATTTCTTCTGGCAGACGCTCATTGTTTAGAACCACCTTCACAGGGGCTTGTTCGCCACTGCGCAAGTGCTGTATCAGTTCACGGTTGGTCCAACCCGGCTTTACTTCAAATCGGCCTGCCCGCATTTTATCCTTTTTGTAATTCATCTGGCCAGCCAGCCATCGGAAACCCTCTTCATCTTTGATGACTCGGCCTTTTTTTAAGATTCCGACCACTTGTTCAAAAGTTGCTCCAGTGGGTATGCACACAAACACTTCTTTAAGGTCTGATGGAACCCCTGAAAAGTACATAGCCTGTATCGGTTTCCATAAAAATACGGTGCCTGCCAACAAGGCTGCGCACAACAGTAAAAGTATGTTTCGTTTTAAATTTGATTTTTTTGACTCCGCTGTCATAAATGTTTGATGACTGATTGTTGATGAATACATATTAGTAGTTGTTCTTATCTTATACTTGGTTTTTTCGCTTTTCAATTAAAATAACTTGAAAACGCCAGCAAAGGTAAATTCATTTTTTTACTTTGGAAAAATGAAACGACAAAACCTACCTTTTCTCCGACCGTTTAACCATTCGCTATGGCTCGGTTTCCTCCAAACTTTTTGCCTTGAACGCTGCATTAACATCGTTTAGTATTTGCTTGGTCTTGAATAAAACCGTCCGGTTTTGGCCGGGCAACAAATCAAAGTAGTTATGACTAAAAAAACCGATTTCGTTGGTCTGGATATATACATTCTTAGCCAAGCGGTCGCTGCCTAAGGTCAATTCATAGCCTTCATTCACCTGTTTGACGCTTATTTTTACGGGTGCTTTTGGAAGGCTCAATTTCCGAGGTGGAAGGGCATAAAAAATGCGGGTATAGATTAATTTGCCCGATTCGTCTTTGAGGGTAATCTCGGCAGCGGCATTCTCCGGCTTTTCAGATCCAAACAAGGCTTTTAGGGTGGTACTCCAAATTACTTTGCTGGTATCAGGGTCTATTTCAAGATTAGGCAAAGTGGTATCACTCAAATTTCGGCCTTCAAAACTAAAGGCGCGTACCCTCAAGGTTACTTTGGTCAGTACGCCAAGGTCTGAAACGCCTGTTATGTTCAAGATTTCATCTTCTACCAAAGGCAGTGCCGCCACGGGCGCAAATGCATCGCGGATATAGTAATGTAAGGCTTTCCAACGGCCAAAACAGTCTATACTCGCCCAAGAAGCCACTGGCCACACATCATTAAGTTGCCAGTATAAGGTACCCATGCAGTATGGTTTGTTGCGGCGGTGGGCCTCTATACCGGTGCGCATACCTTCGGCTTGAAGGAGTTGACTTACATAGACAAAATCTTCAAATTTTTTAGGGCTTCGGTAATCCCTTTTCATGTATTCTGCTATCAAGGCATTGCCCCTTGGGTGTTTTTGATGGGCCAACATGACCTTGCTTTCCAAAATACGGTCTTCGGGCAAAGTGAAGGACTGAATGGTGCGCCATTCCGGAAAACTCTGAAACCCATATTCGCTCATGAATCGCGGCACTTTTTTATTAAAAACCTCAAATGGCTCTTCATCGTGCCATACGCCCCAATAGTGTGCATCCCCTTCGGTGATAGACTTGGGGTTGCCGCGACCGAATTTTGGGGAACTTTCCCAATAGGGTACGCCGCCCGACATTTGGCCGACATAGTTGGATAGCAAATCGAAGAATAAGGTCTTATACTCTCGCCAAAGTTGGGTACGTTGGGCTTCCGTAAATTGCATTTGCCACCCCCAATGATGCCAGGCTTCATCGTTTTCATTGTTGCCACACCACAGTGCAATACAAGGGTGGTTCCGCAGGCGTTCTATTTGTTCCAGTGCCTCTTTGGCGGCTGTTTTCAAGAATTTTCCGTTACCGGGATACATCGCACAAGCGTACATAAAATCTTGCCATACCATGATACCTCGTGCATCGCACAATTGATAAAACAGGTCATCTTCGTAGATACCGCCGCCCCAAACACGGAGCATATTCATATTGGATGCTGCTACATCGTCAAGCAGTCGCTTATAGTCACCCGGAGCCACTTGATCTTGGAATATATGCTGTGGAATATAGTTGGCGCCTTTAGCAAAAACGCGTTTACCATTGAGTTTGAAGTAGAAAGATTCTCCTTTTTCGTCTTTTTCCGTGACGAGTTCTATCGTACGGATTCCCGTGCGGATGTCCTGTTTTTCCAGCGTTTTATTGGTGCGGCCGTGCCTGACTTCTATGCTAAAATCGTATAAATGCGGTTTCCCCATCCCATTGCACCACCATAATTCGGGATTTGGTATATCCCAAGTAACAGAGTCCTCATTGATACCCGCCGAAAACTTGCGGTCTTCAATTGATTTTTGTTTCCCGTCGCGAGCGAATACAGAAACCCCCATCGCTACATCACTCCGATAACGAAACCGCGCTACCATTCTGGCTTTTTCAGGCGTGATGCTTTGCGCCACAATCTGAATATCTTCAAAAATAAAATCGTTCCACGTCCATAGTTCTGGCACTTTCAAGATGCCGCAGCCTACAAAACGAGGCCCCCAGTCCCAACCGTAGTGAAACTGAGCCTTTCGAGACATGGTACGGACACCTCCAGGCAGTTCGTAGCCCAATGCTTTCCAAGCGGGCTCTATTTTTTTGATCGGGCTTTCAAAATATATATGTAATTGATTCTTACCAACTTTGAGCCACTTTTTCACATCTACGTGAAAAGATCGGAACATGTTATCAGCCTCTAAAATCAAAGAATCATTCAAATAAACTTGGGCATAAGTATCCAATCCACCGAAGACGAGTTCCGCATGTTTTTGATTCAACTGAGCCTCGGTTACCTCAAAAGAGGTTTGAAATTCCCAGTCCTTTTCTTCAATCCATTGCAGTTTCTCTTCATTGTTTCGGTAAAATGGGTCGTCAATCATCCCATTTTTTTGCAAAGCCGTGTGTACGCTGGCAGGTACGGCGGTGGGCTTCCAAGTGCTGCTGTCAGATTGTTTAAATTCCCAAGAGAGGTTGTTCAAACGCTGCTTTTGAGGTACATCTGAGGATTGTGCTGTTGCCGCCATAGCCAAAAAGGTAAGAAATATAGAAAATAACCTGTTCATTCATCTTATATTAAGCCGCAAAAGTATCACAATTTTGGCTGGGTCTTGAAATTTTTATAAGAAAACCCTGTTTCAGTAAGTACATTACCATATGGTGAAGGTATCTGAACTAGCCAATGTAAATTTATGAAGGAATGTAAAAAAAAAATAGAAATTTATTATCCCTCAATATAATAATAAATGTATGTTTGCCCATTCAAATATTCTACCAAACATTTCAAAACATGAGCAAACCAGTTTCTTTTTTGTGTATTGCCAGTTATTTCAAAGGCAATGATTTCTTTCGCGGCCTCAAAGCCGCAGGTGCCACCGTTTACCTAGTGACTTCCAAAAAACTGGAAAACAAAGCCTGGGCTAAGGAGGCGATTGATGACATTTTTTATGTGCAAGAGGGGCCAGAAAATGCATGGAATATGGAAGATGTGGCAGCTGGGCTGGCTTGGTTGATGCGGTCAAAGAAAATAGACCGTATGGTAGCCCTTGATGATTTTGATGTTGAAAAAGGTGCTTATTTGAGAGAGCATTTTCGTTCTCCGGGTATGGGACAAACCACAGCAAGGCATTTTCGCGATAAATTGGCGATGCGAGTAGAAGCAAGGGATGCTAAAATTCCTGTCCCACAGTTTAATGACTTGTTCAATGATGCCGATATCCATGACTTCACGCAACGAGCCCCAGAGCCTTGGATCGTCAAGCCCCGTGGTCAAGCCTCTGCGACAGGCATGAAAAAGATATATTCTGTAGAAGAACTATGGGCACACCTTGAAAAACTGGGCGGTAGCCGACACGAGTATTTGGTAGAACAGTTCAAACCGGGCGATGTATTTCACGTAGATGCCCTATCAGAAGGTGGAAAAATCATTTTTTCAAGGGTATCGCAGTATTTGTCAACCCCATTTGAGGTAGCGCACGGAGGCGGTATATTCCGTTCGGCAGTATCCATTTTTGGATCAGACGATGAAAAGAAACTTACCAAACTCAATGCCGAGGTCATGAAGGCATTCGGAATGCAATACAGTGCCAGCCATACAGAGTATATAAAAAATCACGAAACAGGAGAATTTTACTTCTTAGAGACGGCCTCGCGCGTGGGTGGCGCGCACTTGGCAGATATGGTGGAAGTGTCATCAGGTATCAACCTTTGGCATGAATGGGCGCGGCTCGAAGTAGCGGTAGCCCGTGGCGAAAAATACACTTTACCAAAAGTACGCGAGGACTACGCTGGTATTATTGTATCGCTGACGCGCCAAGAATGGCCCGACACGAGCAGTTTCACTGATAAAGAAATCGCTTGGCGGATGTACGATATGGCCAATCACATCGGTTTGATCGTGCAATCAAAGAAAAGAGAGCGCGTACTCGAACTCTTAGACCAATATGCCGACAGGATTCAGCAAGAATATCATGCCAGCGCACCGGCTCCTGATAGGCCGACAAATTAATTCTACTTTGTCACTTTAAAAAAATCAGGAATACGGGGTCGTCAAATTCTAGAATGGTTTTTATAGGTAAAGGCCTGTAGTGATCTTGGTAAACTGAAAATTAACCCTTGCCAAGACTGAAAAAGCAACAAAAATACTTGATTTTCAGTTGGGCATCTTGTGTATATATCTCCACTACGTTACGACATGACAGATCGAGGGGAAGGGAAGGGTAAAACTATCTACAAAACTTATTAATAAACCAAATGCAGAATTGCAGGTATTATTCAAAGTAAAAATTAACCTTAACTTAAAGACATTGCCCCTTACCGCCTTTGAATGCCAAAGTATTACCGATTTGCTAAAGTACCAAAGTAGAGTTAAGTTAACATATAACACTTTACACTTAAACTGACTAAGTCTAATGATTCGGTAGTGATTGTGGAATCGCCCAAATTTAGGTGGGAGTGATGTGCCAGTTCCTAGTAGATTGCTTAGAGCAAGCCCGAATGGGCTTTCCATTCATGTAAAAATCTACTAATTCTACTTTGTCACTTTAGAAATCAGTAATTTCGCCTTTGGTCAATTGCTAGCTTTCGTAGATTGTGTTATCTTTCCCTTCCCTCGATTTGTCATGTCGCAACGTAGTGGAGACATCTACACAAAATACCCAACTGACAACGCAACCTAAATACTTGATTTTCAGTTAGTTTGGCTTGTGTAGTTGTCTCCGTTTCACTACGACATGACAAATCGAGGGAAGGGCGTGGGTTCAACATCATTAAAGTGACAAAGTTGTCATTGAGGCGTTTCTTATAAACCACACATTTCCCATATATCATTACCGCCAGTCATCCAAGGACCAGACTTAATGTTTCTCCCTCGCCCTACTGCGATCCAGCATGTATCATGATATTCGACGCGATTTCCTTCATCATATCTGATTTGGCTCTCCCAAGTGGTTGGGCAAGTACATGTTTCTTAGTGTCTGCAAGATGTTGTACAACATGCAATAAAAACTAAAAATCGGGAAAAATTGATTATCATATGAATTATCGGATGAGTGTACCTGTGAAATATTGTCGGGGTGAATTTGAGTCACCCCGACAATTTACTTCGCATGTAAAATTAAATTTGGTAAAAAAATTAATTTCCACCAAATACCCTTTTACACAACCCCTTATTCATGTTAAAGCCCATTCGGGCTAAGCAGTAGCAAGGTCTTCATAAATAGCACTCCTGTCAACTTTATCAGGTAAAGGACCAAAATGTGCCAGTTTTAGTTCTGCCATTCTTCGGCCAGCAGTAGCGCATTCAAGCATGTTTTTTCCATCCAAGCGGGCAGTCAGGTATCCAGACCAGAAAGCATCACCAGCACCAGTGGTATCTTTTACTTCCACTGGACGTGCATCTAAGAAGTGTTGCTCTTGGGCATCACCTACCCAACATCCTTTTTCACCCAAAGTGAAGCAAACTTCGGTAGCACCCATTTTCATAAAGTGCTCAATAACGCTTTGTGGATTAGGGTTTTTATCTTCATAAAGGCGAACCCAATCAACATCGCTTATTTTGACCAAAGTACCAAGTCTGCATAGTTCGGCCACTATTCGTTGTGCATCGCGACGATCTGGCCATACTTTTTCAGCATAATTAGCATCTAATGAGATAAGGCAGCCTGCACGTTTGGCTTTTTCGGCTGCCTGCATGATAACATGTTGAGCAGGGTCTTTGCTGAGGCCAAAGCATGTAGTGTGCAAAACGCCAATTTCTTCAAATTTTCCGTAAGGAAACTGGCGAATGGATAGCATATAATCGGCTCCTCTGTACAATTGAAAATTGGAGACGGCAGCCGAACGAGTGACCAACACAACGGTGGTAGGATCTTCTACTTGGGTAATATAGGTAGTATCAACCCCCAACCGTTTTACGAAATTAACCAACACTCCCCCCATATCGTCGTTGCCAACAGTGGCAACTAGCATCGTATTATTCCCCAATCGGGACATGTTCATACATAGATTAGCCGGGCTTCCACCTGGAATCCGCTTAAATAGGGTTGCTTCATCAAGTGTTTGTACAAACTCGGCTGTAATAAAGTCAACTAAAAGTTCTCCCGCACATAAAATGTCAATAGGCCGTCTCATAAACCAAAAAGATTAAAATTCTTCAAAAAGAAAAAGGGATTCAAACGCACTAAATCATTGATTTTCAAATACTTAACCACTATGACACCCTTATATTTACTTGTAGTCCTACTAATGGACGGTGCAATATTACAACAAAAAGTTGAGACTAGGTTGGTTATTAGCGCAATAAGGTAACATTTCCTTTTCTGGTAAAGACTTGCCCCCCGTCGCAGGTAGCCCGCAGGTAAAATCCATAGGTTTCCACAGGCTGTATTTCCCCCTTGTAAGTGCCATCCCAAACATCGTCGAGCGAGTCAGCCTCAAAGACTTTTTCGCCCCATCGGTTATAGATAACCCAATATACTTCTACCACATTGTTGCTTTCAAGTTTGAGAACATCGTTTTCGGAATCTCCATTGGGAGAAAAGCCCGTAGGCAGGAATACGTAGCGTTCATCACAATTCAAAAACAGGATTTCGACCAAGGCAGTACCCCTCAAAACGCAACCCGATGTCAAGATAGCCGTAGCCTCATAAACGGTTGATAAGGAAGGTGTTGCAACGGGATTGTAAATATTGGCATTGGACAAACTATTGGTGGGTGTCCATTTGATATTACCATTAAAACCTGGGCTCAAATTGGCATCTAATTGCGAGGACTGGCCAAAGAAAATCTTCGGAGGGGTAGCCGTAACCATCAAATTTTGATCGGTAGCAACATACACATATACATTTTTATCCCAGATACAGGTGGTATCAGATATTTGAAGGCTGTAATTGATTGATTCTTGCGGTGTGGCCATAGGGTTTGGTATGGTATCACTGTTGAGCCATGTGGCTGGAGTCCATTGATAATCAAAATTAGACAAAGCGCCCGGAAACAAAGAAATAGACTCTCCTTTGCAGATAGAAAGGGTATCTGGCACTAGGCTCAAATTGGGGACTGCAATATCGAAAGGAATGAGCAGGCTGTCTTTACACCCGTTGCCCGAAGTAGTGATGAGTAGTAGAGAATACATGCCCGGTATTTCGATCAAAAACTCAGGGTTTTGAACCATAGAGGTGCCGCCTTGCACAGGGCTTCCAGATCGTGTCAGGCGCCACTGCCAAGCATTGACCCCATAGTAGGGATCGCTGCTTTGATCGGTCACATTTATGATGATACCATTGTCATCACATTCTTTTTGTGGCACATCTACACTGGCATTGATATAGGTATTAGCGATTCTGATCTGGCGGATTAGGGTATCAGTACAGTCTTCACCAGGGTCAACTACCAACATGATAGTATAAAGGCCAGTGTCGGGATAAGTATAATTGGCAGAGAACCCTGATGAGCCTAATGTTGGATTATTTTCAAGGTCAAAGAGCCACTTGTAGGTACTGGCTCCAGTACTGAGGTTCTCAAAATTAACTGTTGGTTGGTCGCATTGTACGGTGGGTACAAAAAAAGCCGCGTTGGGCTGACCGCAATCGGCCACATTGTACTGAAAATCGCGGCGCGTCACAGAGATCACCTCCCCATTCCGTATTTCTTCTACGCAAATACCTACAACAAAATTGCCAAGGGTATTAGGCACGCCAGTAATAAATCCAGTGATAGAATCAATCCTAAGGGGCGTACCGCCCAGCAAATTACTCAAATTATAGGGTGGATCCTTCCAGATAATTTCTTGATAAGGGCCCGCAAAAGGTGGAATGGGTTGAGGTATTAAGGAGTCTGGGCCATTGAGGGGCGTACAGATCCGATACCTAAGTATATCGCCATCAGGATCGCTGGCACTATGGTCAAAATCAATGGGCTGATGTATGCAGATAGCTACTGGAGGCCAGTTATTAAATACGGCACTGCTGTTACATTGTTGTAGGGTGGCTTCGGTGATGGTTGCTGTATAGGAAATACCTGTATTGAGTGGATCTGGAAGGTTTTGGATGAGTTTGTTGCGGCAGCAGCGTTGATATACTAGGGTATAACCGCCCGGTTTGAATGGCAATTGTACGGTAGTTTTGTACGTCGTACGGTGTACGCATACATCGGGAGGCGCCGTCAAGCAAGGGTTATTCAATATGATCGGGATCGTATCATTGATCGTACTATCGAGTTCGATCGTTAGTGTTTTGACTAAAGTCCATTGAGCATCATACACCCCTATATAAGCAGGCTTATCAAACCAAGGCTCCCCATTGTAACAATCTCGATACACCGTAAGGTTGACTTCGTAGAGGCTATTACCTAGGCATTTATAGGTGATTTCGCCACCTACGATATGGGTGGCTTTGCCTTGTTGCCACCCAAGGCAGCAGAATAGGAAAACGAGTAAAAATTGCTTCATGCTGCTTAAAAATAGTAATACGCTACATTTTCTTTTGTTCTATTTTTTGTTCTAGGGCAGGGCTTTTGCGGATGGCATTGGCCTTTGTCCACGCTGTCAAGGCTTTTTCGATATCGCCCGATAAGAACAGCGCATCACCAAGATGCTCTAAAATGCCCGGATGTTGTTCGCCGCCCTTGGGAAGTGATTGTTCGTAATTTTTGACCGCGTTTACATAGTCCTTTTGGGCAATGAATGAACCACCTTTTAGATCTATGATTTCGAGCCTCAAGGCTGTATTATTGCCAGTCATTAGCAAGGCTTGATCCAATGTGCCAATGGATTCGTCATATTTTCCTTTTAAGAAAGCAGCCATACCACTGTAATAGTAGGCCCTGGGCTGGTTAGGAAAAGCATCTATGGCCGTATCGGCCATCTTACCCATTTCATCATATTTTTTCTGATCACTGAGGATGGTGAGTGCATTTTCCCACACTGAAAAAACCTTGGCATTCAAGGAGATACACTTTTTATATTTATCTAATGCTTCGTTGGGTTGGTTGCTCAAATAGAGGAGATCCCCGCTCATACTCCATGCTTTGGCATCGGTAGGATGGGCTTTTTCGAGCAATGCACCAAATGGCAATATCTCTGCCGATAAGGTTGGATCGTTGGCTTTACTTAGTTTCTCAACGAAAGGCATGAGTTCCTTTATCTTTTGATCTATGGAAACCGAAGGGTCGGCAAAAAGTGGCTTTAACCCCTCCAAGCGATCGGATTCGCTGCTATTTTTAGTTTTTTTGACCGCCGCCAGTCTGGCAACAGGGTCATTTGGGTTTTTCTGCAAGATAGTAGCATAGGTTTTCTGAGCATTTTCGGCATCGCCGATCCGCTCATAAAAATCAGCAACCCGATGCAAATGGACTAGGTCTTTGGGATATCTATCTGCCAATTTCTGAAGCACGTCTACGGCTTTTTTATTATCGCCCATGGCGACATAAACCAAGTGTTTTTTAGAGGCCACTTCTTCGGTTAGCCCCACCAAACCTTCTAGTTTCGTCAGGGTCTTGAGTCCATTTTTGGGATCTTCTGCCAAAATGTAGAGATAGGCTAGTTTTTCATAAAACTCTGGCGTTCCAGGCATCTTCTTACACAAACCTTCGTATATTTTGATGGCATCTTTGGTGCGCCCTAGTGCTTCATAGAGATCAGATTGATAGATCGCATACCATTCATTGTCTGGAGCCAGAGCTGTTGATTTACCAATGGATTCCAAGGCTTTATCCATCTCTTTCAAGGCCGTATAAGACCGCGCCAATCCGTACCAGCCCGCATCATTGGTTGGATTGTCGTATAAAAAATCCTTAAAAGCCTTGACCGCTTTTTCTTGATTTCCGAGCAACCGCTGTTTTTCCGCGCTCAAGAAAGCACTCTGACGTGTCACTTCTTCTTCGGGGATTCTTTTAACAACCCCGTCGTAGGTATTTTGTGCCTCAAGGGTACTCACCGTAGCACTGATAAGGATGATTGAAAAAAATAAAACCTGTTTTAACACTATGATTATCTTTTTGAAAAATTTGAAAAATCGCCCAAATTTAGTTCGTCTTTAGAACCTACAAACTTACTTGAATTGCCGACCATAGAATAATCAAGTACCGCATTCTTGATTTGGGACTTGTTCTGAATGATGCTATTGGTGATGATGGTGTTTTCAACGGTAGAAGAGTGGCCTACGCTCACGTGAGGACCGATCACTGAATTGCGTATAACGGCATTGTCTCCAATAAAACAAGGTTCTATAATAACGCTGTTTTCAATATTGGCGTTGGGTGACACCAAGCCATTGTTTCGGTGAAACTCCAGCATACGCTCATTAGAATATAAAATATTTTCTTTATTACCACAGTCGAGCCACTCTTCAATAGAAGCGGTTTTAAACCGAATTCCGTCTTTTTTGAGCAATTCTAAGGCTGTTGTTAGTTGAAATTCATTTTTTTCTTTAATGTCTTGGTTGATGATTTGGTGCAAGGTATTGCGCAGTTTCTCACCTTCCCTGAAATAGTATATGCCTACAATGGCCAAATCAGATACAAAGGTACTTGGTTTTTCGACGAAGGCGGTGATATAATTTTGTTCATCTGTTTTAACTACCCCAAAAGAACTGGGATCTTTGACCTGTTGAACCCAAATAACACCATCTTCATTGTCATCGAAAGAAAAATCAGCCTTGAATAACGTATCCGCAAATGCGATCATACATTTACCCTTGAGGCTTTCCCAAGCGCAATATATAGCGTGCCCAACGCCCAATGCCTTGTCTTGACGGTATATTTTACCCTTAGACCCCAAGCGTTCGGCAATGGCAATCAACTCTTTTTCTACGTCTGCCCCAAAGTCGCCAACGATATAAGCAATTTCGTCTATTTTACCAGTGTATGACTTGGTAAGATCTTCTACCAAACGCTGGATGATGGGTTTGCCAGCCACAGGGATCAAAGGCTTTGGTACTGTGAGCGTGTGTGGCCTTAGCCTGGTACCGCGTCCGGCCATTGGAATAATGATATTCATTAATTTGTGATTTTTACGACTTTGTGAACATTTTGAAACACTAAGGTTGGACGTATGAAGTGAGTCAAAATAACTAAATGACCCAAAACATATTTTTTGCGGTTAAAGTCGCAAATCGAGTGGCTCAAGTTTTTATGTTCCAGTACTGCCGAATCCCCCACTCCCACGTTGGGTATCAGATAACGCAGAAACGGACTCCCATTGTATCTGAATATATTGGGCTATTACCATTTGCGCTATTCGCTCTCCAGGTTCTATGGTTTGGGATTCATTGGATAGGTTGACCACGATGCACTTGATTTCGCCCCTATAATCGCTGTCAATCGTACCCGGTGAATTGACCAATGTGAGTCCCCGTTTGATGGCCAATCCGCTGCGCGGCCTGATCTGTGCTTCATATCCTTGGGGCAGCTCTATAAAAAGTCCCGTAGGGATCAATGCCCGTTCCAAAGGCCCTAAAGTAACAGACGCTTTAATATTGGCTTTAAGATCCATGCCTGCGCTTCCCGTTGTTTCATAGGTTGGGAGCGCAAAATCTGTGGCATTAATTATTTTTATATTCAACATGAGAAAAAATTATCAAGTAAAATTTAATTGTTTCAGATAGTATCCCTAAAATTTCTTACCCACTTTTTTCACCCCATGCTCTATTTCAACGTAAGGCAGGGTCTCTTTGGCAATGTACATCAGCATCAATTGTATCCCTTGGGGGTTTGAAATGGCTATTTTTTCATAAAAAGTATGCTTATGCAGCCTCCATGCCTCCCTGATTCTGCGCTTTAATAGGTTGCGAGCAGTAGCCGTCTTGAAGTTTTTCTTAGGCACCGATATGGCCACTTGAGCAAGGGAGGGCACTAATTCTTTTATATAATTAGGATCGCGGGGTATCCAAACCACCCTAAATGGATACGCGACATAGGATTGACCGCCCTTGAAAAGGGCACCAATAACGATTTGGCTTTTGAGCCGCTCTTGCTTTGTAAATGAAAAGTCTTGATTCACGGAGCAAAGGTAAATAAAAAAAAATAAGTCATCTCTGAATGAATCAGGGATGACTTACTTAGTAGATCGAAAGATGAGGCAAACTGCCTACCTTATTGGCCTTTACTAACGAATTAGTGCAGGTCGTCTGCCACAAACTGCCTACTGTATATTACTTGAGGCGTTTTTCGTCAGAAACACTAAGTTTCCAACGGCCTTGCTTGCGGCGGCGGGCCAATAGTTTACGACCATTTTTAGATGCCATGCGCTCACGGAATCCATGCTTATTCTTACGTGCGCGGCGTGATGGTTGATATGTACGTTTCATCGCTATTACGAAATAAAATTATGCTATCCGAAAATCGGAGCGCAAAGGTAACACTATTTTTAATTTTTCAAAGGCTATTCAGAAAAATATTTTGTTGGAGCCTAATTTTTCATCCGTTTCTTCATTTTTTTGGAATAAAGCCCCGAACTACTCTTAGATCTCTTGAATTCACCCTTTTTATTTGTCTTTGGTTTTAGGCTTTCCGAGGCTTCACAGCCTACTTTTTTGCTACAAGAGGTCAATGGAGCCGTAGCAAACCAACATAATAATGCCAAAATGGCGACGCGTGTCAATTTCATATAAAGATAAAATTATTACAATAGTTTTTCATGTCGTCTTGGTTTTGGTGGTGCCCAAATGAAAATTTGGATAAAGGAAGGTGCTCAAAGCCCTGAAGACAGTAGCCGGCATAGCCCAAACTTTCTAAAAAGCGCATGGTTTCCAACACTTGGGCTTGCCCGATGTGTCGAGCCTCTATTTCAACGATTATTTTGGGTTTATATTTTTGCAGCACTCCTACCCCACCTTTAAAGACCTTCAATTCATTGCCTTCCACATCAATTTTGATGAAATCAGGACGAATTTGGTGCTTTTCGCAGTAGGAGTCCAAGGTATCCATCGCTACGGTTTCTGTTTTCGCCGTATCCGCGTGATAACCTTCTACAATGGTGGCTCCGGGAGAGGATCCACCTTTCACGGTGTTGGTTGGAATATGCAGGGTTACACTGCCCGTCTGATCCGACAATGCCAAATGCTCAATGGTCATGTTTTTCCAACCAAATTGCTGCTTTAGTCCTTGAATATACTGATACAAATTCGATTGCGGTTCAAAAGCGTACAATTTGCCACTAGCCCCAATGCGTTGGAGTAATATATAGGAGTAAGCCGCTTTGTGCGCGCCAACATCCAATACCGTTTGCCCTGGAGCCACCACCGCATGTACAAAAGCGATACCGCCTTTGTCCGTTTTAGTTCGATACTTATATGCCCTGTATTTGAGTTTTAGGAGTTCGATCATTATCCAATTTTAATATTTCGTTGGAACACCTGTCCCCCACCCATGAGGCGATATTGATATTCGCCTGGCACCACAAACCAGTCCGTAGGTTTGAAATTAAAGATATAACTGCCCTTGGTTTTGTACTCGTTGAGCATGGTTCTCAATACCTGCCCCGACTTATCCAACAGTTGAAGACGGATATTTCCATCTTGGAGCATCGCATACTTCATCTGAATAATGCCCGGATCGCCTGGATTGTGACCCAGTAAAGCACATTTACCATTATCGCCAGTCAAGGCTGGCGTAGCAGGCACAAGGCCAGCAATGGTGGGATGGGTTTGCCCCATCACAAAATTGACTAAATCAGGTGAATTACCCATCCAATCTTGCAAAATAGTAGCGTAAACCGACCTGAAATCAACACTGAACTCTGGATCGGTGTATGGATCGGGGTTGCTGAGATCTTGATAGGTACCAGTTACCCCACTGCCCAAACCACCGCCAAACAACAGCATAGGAGTACCCCAACCGTGATCTGTACCTAGCGATCCATTTTCATAGATGGTGCGGCCAAACTCAGAGAAAGTCATACCTAACACCTTATTTTCCAACCCATTATCGGCCAAAGCAAGGTCATCATAAAATGCTTTGACCGAGGTAGCAATCTGGTTCAAAAGCCCCAAATGTGCGTCGTATTGATCAGCATGGGTATCAAACCCGCCTATTTCTACCATGAAAACACGAGTACCGAGGTTGCCTTTGATCAATTTGGCAACAATAGCCAATTGCTCTGCCAAATAATTATCGGCTGGGTAGTCCACCTGATTTTTCCCACGGGCATACGAATCCTTGATGGTGGTAGCATACCTGAATGCCGAGTTGGCCGTCTGGCGTACATAAGCCAATTCGAGATCGCGGGGGGTGGTTCCCAAGGTAGCCGTTTCGTACAATTGTCCCGTTTGAGCAATCTGATAAAACTCCTGAGGGCTACTGATGGCCAAGGCCATATTGGCATTTTGAGCCTTGAATATGAGGTCAGACTGAACGCCTATTTGCAGGGCAGGCGGTACCGTTGGAGGCGTTTCAAGGAAGGAAGCGTACTCATTTTCTAAAAAACGGCCGATCCAACCGGTATTGACAATCACATCGGAATCACTCGCCGAGGCCACAATGTCGTAAGACCGAAAATGGCTGTAATTGGGCTCTGGATAACCTACATTGAGAATCACTTTCATCATCCCTTCTGTCCATAAGCCTTGGAGGGCATCTGTTGCTTTGGGCATGGCCAGTTGGGCATTTAAGTTCCAAAGATTGGGTTCTTGAACCGCAATCGTAGGCCGCAGGTTGTAGTAAAAACTATTGCCCTTTTCTATGATGGTGTTCAAGCCATCGTTGCCACCATCCATACGGATCATTACCAAAATACGGTCGCTATCACCGTTGGCAAGTGCTGCCATGAGTGGGGTCGGTTGAAAAGATCGGAGTCCCATTTTTCCAAGCATGAGGCTACCTGCACCTAAGATACCAGAGGCTGACAGAAAGTCGCGACGCGACCATAACATGTGGTCACGCTCGTGGGCTGAGCGGTCTTCTAACGTGGCTCCGGGGCGGGGTGTTTTATGTTTTTCACACATAGCATTGAATTATTTTGCCTATTTTGAAACTTAAAAACTATATTTACTTGATTGTTCCTTACTGTCCATCAAAAACTTCGACCCTCAAATCATCCACCTTAATTTTAGTGACACCTTCCGCTTTCCAGAAGAATACTTCTACCCTATCGAATGGTTCTTTGATCACTTTGACATCAGTGTAAAGATACTTCCTTTCTATACCTTCTACATGTCTTTGTATTTTCACGCTTTTTTCTTTAACTACTTCTCCAGCATTCATAAACCAGATTCCAAAATTACTCATCTTTGATGATGCCCACTCTTTAGGTTCACACTCAAATACCAATGAAGCCCTAAGCCACTTCCGATCTTTTACCTTTTCCAGATCTAGTGCGAAACTGGTTTCGCCCACATCTTTGACCACTAAAGATTTTTCTCCATAAATCGGATTTTCCTGCGTTACTTTAAGGGTATCTGACTCAAAATCATGCTTAAAAATTTCATTTATATTATTGCGATGTTTGCCATCGAAATAATCTCTATTATCCAATAATTTTAACCAATCACGTTCACCCGACCAACGCCCAAAAACCTTGGACAGATAAGGTGTATTCATTTCTCCTGGAAAAAAAAACATGCCTAAATGCGCTTGATAAGTCCACCAAAAATTCACATAAAAACAAAAGATGATGGCTAATCCGGTTACTATTTTTTTGAGTTCGTTGACCTGAATCCGTTGAAAAAAACAACCCAGTGCAATAAACCACATGGGATATGATTGGATCAAAGCGCGCTGCCCAAGTCCGCCTCCGTACCACCAAATATCCCAAGCCGAAGTCACATAAAATGAAACCAAACAAAAAATCAGTACAACTCCGGTCAATGTAGGCTGCACTTTTCTGACACTCCAGAGACCCAACACCGCCAAAAACATCAAAGGCGAATATACCCACCAACCCGCACGTACACTGATCAATACTTCCTTTACGTGCTGAAAAAGCCAACTAAAGCCTTGATCTTGATAACTATATACGATCCAATCTCCCGTCATATATTTCCAATACATGGATTGAAGCGATAAAATAGCGGCACAGACCAATATTGAAACCAGCAACTTTTTTCCATGTACCTTCAAGAAAGATAACCTTCCTAACAAAGTTTCTCGATTATGAATACCCCAAAACAAAGGTATCAACGCTGTCATCACCTCCGTAGGACGCGCCAACCCTGCCAACCCAATCCACAATCCGATAGCAATAGCCCCTTGCAAGGTAGGCGATTGATAGAATCGTATGGTACTAAAAATCAATAAACAACACAAAGTAAACAGCCAATTGTGCGAATAAAGGCAGTCGTAAGTGCTGTAATTCAAATAATTAGTCCCTAATAACAAACAAACCAATAATACCGCTGTCAACCGATCCGAAAAAAACTGCAATAAAATCCTTCTAAAAAACCACAAACCAATCAAAGCCATCAAAACCCCACCCAACCTCAAGGCAAATTGATAAGGCAAAGTATAACCGTCCTGCTCATATCCCATCATACCTGCACCAATATGCCCTGCCGCAAACCAAGGTGAATATAATAAAGCCTGCCCCATTGAATATTTCAACACATAAGTCCCTGAACTGTGCCTAAATCCAGTATCTTCATGGATTGAATTGCTATATTTTTTCTTAATGTCTTCTAAAAAATGAACCTGTTTAAGGTCTTTATAGATAAAAAATGCTGGCAAATACGCGTAATATCCAGATAAATCATACGAAATAGTGCTTTCAATAACCCCCGGATTCAACTTGGGAATAACCACAAAATTCACTGTAATAATCAGTAGCGCACAAAAACAAAACGCAGAAAATGAGGTAATTAATTTCATTTATGTGCTCAAAGCGGGTTTTTAAATTTTTAGTGAAAGTAACTACGCCAACTGAAACTCCGGCAACCGCACCAAATAATACAACAAATTTACAATCTGATAAGGGGCTTCATCCCAATAGAGATTCCAAGAACCATCCTGATAATAATTTTCAGGTATTCCAGCCTTGAAATTAAGAATAGCCGCTTGCAAATGAATCGGATCAAGGTTTTGACCCAAGAAAAACAAGACCAATGCCTGGGTAATAATGGCAGGATCGTTGCTTTCATTGGTAAGGGTCTGGGCTATGCTCCGCAGTTGCTCGCGCAGGGGTTCTTCTACCGTAAGCCAATAAGCCATGGTGGAGCAAAAAGACCAGCGGGTGGTCAAAGTACTCTCATTGACCCAAGCCCTCTGACCGGGCCAGCCCGCTACATTGGGTGGATTGAAAATGTACTGCCCCAATTGGTTGGTGAAATAATTGATGGCATCCCACCAATCATTATTGACGATCTGAGTGGATGTTACACCAGCTGATTTCCAGATCCCCATCATAGACTCCACAGGGCTTTTTAATTTGGCATTGATAAACCCTGATTCAAAAAAGTGTTCACTTTTGAAAAGTTGCTTGAGTACAGGCAGTACCTCCCAGTTATTCACCTTAAAGGTCAAAGCCAACCCTTCTATCACTTGCGGATCTAGTTTTTGATACACAAAATATTTGTATAATTTTCCAGTAATATACCTTGATACCTGTTCTGACCGTTGATCAAAAATCACATTGTGCGCCGTGGTAAACCCATAATTGGCCGTTTGGCCAAATATCGTTTTGGGGTCATTGTCATGCAAGGTGGCATCGTAAAACGGGGGATTGCATTCATACATTTCTGCTTGCCATCCAGTCAAAGAACGCGCCATTTCTACAATATCCACTTGGGTATATCCATTGCTTTCGCCCATGGTGAATAGTTCCATGAGTTCGCGGGCGTAATTTTCGTTGGGTTCACTGGCCACGTTTAGGTTTCCGTTTAGGTAAACCAACATAGCGGAGTTTTTACCCATTTCACGGGTCATGATTCTGAAATTGCCAAATGCTTTATCGTGGATCAATTCAAAATAATCCCAGAGATAATTATTGCAATCATATACATCCAGTTCCGTCACAAAGTGATTGTGCCAGAAGAGTGCCATTTTGGATCGAATCCCTTCATCCAGCATTTCGCCCATCCAACGCCTAAAAAGTTCGGCGCGGTGTACAAAAATCTGATCGGGATCAGCCGTATAATCGTCGTAGGTGTAGGCAGCCCAATAAGGTGGATCCGGAGGACCCAAATCAGCGGCGGTATCCAGCAGTTGATCAATGAGATCCGATGGATTCATTGCAAGTCCTTGTTGAATTTGGGCCAAAGTGGCTCCAAACCCAAGGCGACGATAGAGATGTTCTACGCGGCGGGCATCCCAAGGCTTCTCCGCAGATGGCACGTAGGCTTGTAATGGATCATTGACAGGGGGAAGAACTCCCGCTACTGCATGTTTTTGCTTGATGGAAACAATGGCAGGCATATACGATCTATGATTTAAAGTTTCAGGAGGCAAGATTAGCAAATATTTCAAACATCAAAAGTTAATTTTCATAAAAATGTCTAAAAAAAGCCATTTTGTAAATTTAACATAGAAATATGCCCTAGAATTCACCACATAGATTTACCTTTCGCTCCAAAATTTCAATGTTATGCGTCTATCTACTTACTTATTGTACTTTGTGGCATTTGTTGCAGTTCCCCTGAATGCCCAAAATGTCTTGCTATCGGAAGATTTCAATATCTGTACCCTGCCACTGGGCTGGGAAGTAACCATTGATGGCAACCAAAATGCTACTTGGTATGTCGGCATCATGGAAAACGATGATGCCTTAGGGCAATCCATAGATGGAACTTGCTGCCTCATCATTGATGATGATGCCAATGGAGACAATACACCCGCTTTTGTGTTGGATGTACTTTCCCCGGCCTTTAACACTGGGTTGCAACCAACAGTTTTGCTGGAAATGGATTTGCATTATCGAGACTGGGCCGAAGATGCCGAATTTTTTGAAGTCTATATAACAGATGGCGTGACCGAGCAACGTCTGGCTCGCTTTGATGGCACTAGAAGAAATGGTGCTACCCTCGATGACCACTTCGAACTAAAAATAGACCTTGGGCTTTATGCCTCTAGCCCCAATACAAGGCTCTTGTTTAGGTACGACGATGCAGGCGGATTTGCTTGGTGGGCTGCTATTGATAATATCAAGGTAACTGGAATCGGCGAAGGCACCAATGTGGTGAAAGAAACATTCAATGGCTGTGAAAAACCTGCCGACTGGACTACTGAAATCGTGACAGGGGTGGACAACTGGAAATTTGGAACCATCACAGAAGGAGGCGCACTTGGTGGATCCAGTACTATGGATGGCAGTTGCTTTGTGTTTTTTGATGACGATTTCTTGGGGGCTGACACGCCATTCTCTACTGTTCGGTTGATATCACCTTGGTTTGATGGCACTTCTTTTGGCCGGTTTGAACTAAATGCCGACGTTATCCTCCGTTATTACAAGGAAAAAATTGCTGTTATTGTACAACATGGGGATGGAACAGAGTATATAGTTCAAGAATCCAACGGAGACGTAGGTGGCCCCTATTTTCAAAATTACCTACATGCTACCCTTGATCTTTCCCCTTATAGAGCCCCTCAAATGAGGGTAATTTTTCAGTACGACGATGGCCAAGATTTTGGTTGGTGGGCTGGTCTCGACAATATAAAAGTAACCGGTTATGGAGCGGCCAATGATATATGTACCAATGCAGTGCCGCTCATCACCAATGATAGTTGCAAAATAGGTCAAAACATGACTGCACTGTTTGACGGCCCTTTGCCGTCCTGTGGCAACAATAAGAGCAGTACTGGACTTTGGTATAGCTGGGAGGCCGATTTCAGCGGCCCAGCAGTCCTATATACTTGGTGTCAATACAATTGTTTGGTAGAAATTTTCACAGGGGACTGCGGCAACCCCCAAGTTCAGGTTTGCAACAATCGCGACGAACATGGATTTTATGGTGAAGTCACTTATTTTAATGCCATAGCAGGCACTGATTATTTGGTACGACTCAGCAACTTGGAAGAAGGCTTTGGCAAACAAAGAGGTTATTTTTGCATCATCCTGCAACCCACCAATGAGATACCCGGCACACCCTCCAACGATTTATGCAGTACTGCCATACCATTGACAATCAATGGTACTTGTGCTGAAACCTACAACTACAACGCATCTATGACTGGCTCCATCCCTTCGCTCAACGAAAGGGCAAGAGCAGATGTTTGGTATCAATTCACAGCCCCTACCCTACCCGCTGATCAAGTTCTCGAATTACAAAGCAATGCCAACTTTTCAGATATTATCACTTTGTACGGCGGCACCTGCAACAGTTTGCAGGAAATAGCAGGCAACCATCATGGATCGAAACTAGAAATGCCAGCCTTAACCGCTGGGCAGACCTATTTCGTACAAATAGCGGGTAATTTTGCTACAGTAGAAGGATCGCTTTGTCCACAACTGGTTCAAAAGTCAAAAGATGCCCCCATCAATGATAATTGTGTATCCAGTACCCTCATCAATATCGGTACCGGATGTGTCAATGGCAATAATGCCTTTGCAGCGGCATCGCCCATCAAGCCATCTTGCATCGTAACCGTGGATCATGATGTTTGGTACCGCTACATTGCGCCAGTATCTGGATCCGTCAATATCAGTGTAGATGCTGATTTTCAGTGTGTGGTGGCCGTTTGGAAGGGAAATTGTGGTAATTTGGAACAACTTGCCTGCAAAAACAATCCTAAAAAATGTGATGGTTACTTTAGCATCGGCGCAATGACACCCGGTGCTACTTATTATATTCAGGTGGCCGCTCAAATCGGCACAACTGGTATCAACGCTGGCAACTTCTGTATCAATGTGTTGGACGGAAACCAGCCCCTAGATTATGTCCCCCTTTCTTTACAAGTACTCGAGCAATGTAAAGGGGTGGATGTGGCCGCCCTCCAAGTCATTGCTGCTGGTGGCAAAACGCCCTATATTTTCCAAGGCAATGAAAATGGCCAATACGTTGCCAGCGGATCCACCTATTTGGTGGTGATACAAGATGCCAATGGGTGCGAAAAATCAGTAAGTGGTATTGTCCCCGATTGCGAAACAGCGGTCATTTGTGACTTAACAGCAGCACTCACCCCTACTAATCCTACTTGCTTCAATGCCGCTAATGGTGGTTTGGCTCCCATTGTCACGGGCGGCAATGGCAACTACCAATACCTTTGGTCCACAGGGGCTACAACGATGAATTTGACCTCCGTCATCGGCGGTATTTATAGTGTCACCATTACAGATGCGCTGAACTGCTCCACAGTTATGATTGAGACTTTAATCAATCCTGACGCTTATGCCATATTGCCTACTGAAATAGTGCAACCCAGCACTGGACAAAGCAACGGGACTATCTATTTGGATATAAGTGGTGGTAATGGCCAGTATGCTTACAATTGGACGCTCAATGGTAATTTCTTTGTGGCTTCTGAAGATTTAACCAATGCCCCAGCGGGTGTTTATCAGTTGGTTGTGACCGATGGACTGGGCTGTACTGGAGTATTTAATTATACCCTTACTGAATCAGTATCCACCAACACCGCACAAGATCGGGTATTTGCAGAAGTATATCCCAATCCGGCCATAGGCCGCGCTACCTTGGCGATTGCACTGCCTACTCCTCAAAAACTATACCTCACACTCACAGATGCCAAGGGCAAAGCCCTCAAGTCATGGACTGTAGAAAATGCGTCTGAAACCAATATTCCCTTAGATCTTCATGACCTGCCAGCGGCAGTATATCAGTTGCGGATATTTACTGGAAAAGAAACGATTGTGAAAAGCATTACTTTAGCGGCTGGTGAATAGTAACTTATAGTGCCAAGATTTCGGAAGTTTTGAAAACTTCCGAAATCATATGGCTCAAACTCATCTTGAAATCACCCCGTCAATTTAATACGTTCAATCAATCTTTATAAAACGCAATACTTCTCTGGTTGGCAATTGAACGAAATACAATCCATTGCTTAGATTGGCCACGTCAATAACCCACTCATTACCACCTTTTTCTACAACTATTTGGCGCGTATAAACCACTTTTCCGAGTGCGTTTAAAACACGTACAGAAGCATCATGGTTGGTTGTTTCTGCATTTAATTGCAAACGAATCTCTGAATTTGCTGGATTAGGGAATAAAGTAGCAGCCGACGCATAGACCTCATTTTTTACCCTAGAATTATTTGTATCATCGTTGTTTCTGAAAGATAAACTTGGCGAAACAAGTACATTTGCTTCGTCATCTTCAGTGGAAGTACAGCAAACGCCATTGTTAGGTGTACTATCAGGATCGCTTTGTCCGCTGGCAATTACTTGGAAAAAATTATTCACAGGAGCATTTTCTATCAATGGGAATAATACCAAAGTCAAAACAACAGATTGACCAGCAGCCAACGTAGGGATGCTCCAGCGTTGATGAAAAAGACTATATTCTCCACTGGTCACAGCACTACTTGAGAAAACAAAACCTTGTGGAAGACCCGCCCTTACTTCTATAAAATTGGCAGCATCTGACCCATTATTGCTCAAGGTTACAGTATAGGTGATTGGTACATAAATGTCATATTGGTTGTTGCCCGCACTTGCTGTAAGGGAAAGGTCGGCAGTAATACCTCCTGGAGGCAATGGTGTGCCCAAAATCGTGACAGAAGCCTCATCATCTTCATTGGTAGTTTGGTCAGTATCATTATTCGGAGACCCGTCCATATCAGGCTGATCTTGTGACAATACCTGTACAAAATTAACAATATTTGGGGTTTTTACCAATGTAAAAAGGACAAGCGTCAAAGTGGCAGATTCATTTGGCGCTAACGCCCCTACGTCCCAACGTTCAAAAAACAAACTATATGAACCTTTGGAAGTAGTACTGGAAACAAAAACCATTCCATTGGGTAGGCCAGCATCTACACTGACACCTGTTGCTCCTGCTCTGCCTGTATTTGTCACTGTAATACTGTACGTCACATTCGAATATTGCGTATAATTGCTTGTGTTCGCGGTGATGCTCAAAGATAAATCTGGGCGACGAGCCAATATTGCAATGTTTTTTACTGGAACCGCCAGTCCAATATTACCAATTGCTGAAGCAGCACCTGTACTGAGATTTACACTATATAATGCATCCGCAGTTTTGCCAGATGTATTGGCAGCGACCAATGCCAAGTTAGTCATTGTAGCAGTTTGGTACAGAATATCAAGGTCAAAAGAACGATCTGTAGCATCCAATGTGATTCCCAAATTGCCAATCGTGTTCAACGTTCCACTGTTTGGTGGAATTTGTGTAGTCAGTACATTGTTTTGAGTAATATTATACAGGGTAGTTGCCGTTGTTCCTTTAAAACTATTTGTATAGGCGGAAGTACCGACCATAGGCATTGTGCTTTGATTTGGATCGCCAGTGGCAAAAGCAAGGTTGGTATCGGTTGCAGCCAAAGCACCCGTCTCAGGATGCAGGCGGAAATTACCGCCCGAAGCCGTTGTCACCCGCACGCGATCTACTACAGGATTAAAGTCCATGCCAATCGTCCCGAGGTTTGCACCAAGGTTAATCGCGGCAGCTCCAATCGGCGTAGCAACGCCAGTAGCGCGGTCAATGGTGTAAAGTCTGGTTTCGCCAGACACAGCATTGTAGCCAATTCCGTACAATTCGCCAGTGGCAGGGCGGAAATCTAAGCCAGAAAGCACCTGTCCAACTGCAATACCCGTAACTGGCACAATAGTCCGAATAATACCGGGCTTTTCTGAGTCGAAAGTAATAAGGCTATTGTTATTTGTAAGACCATATACTAAATCTCCGGTAATCATAAGCGGCACGAAACGCTCTATTAGTACCGCGATATCATTGACTGCGACAGCAGTACCAATGTTTCCTACTAAGGTTACATTGCCCGTTGTGAGGTTTACTGTATATAACTTATCCGCTGTAGAAGTGCCTGTATTTGCAGCAAAATAAGCAAGATTGGTTTGAGTAACCGAGTCAAATACAATGTCAAATCCTGCTGAAAGGTCAGCACTATTTAAAGAAATATTGGAAGTGCCAATGGTATTCAACGTGCCATTGTTAGGGGGTATTTGGGTGGTGAATACATTGAGCGAAACATCGTAATTGTATAAAGTGGTGGTCGCTGCTCCAATAAAACTATTGGTATAAGCAATGGCGCCTATGTTTGGTGTCGCGCTTGTGTTAGGATCTGTCGTAGCAAAAGCAAGCGGAGTATCAGTCGCTGCAATTGCTCCAGTCACGGGATGCAATCGAAAATTAGCATTGTTGCTGCCCGTCACACGGATGCGATCTACTGTTGGGTTAAAATCAAAGCCAATTCTACCAAGATTTACACCCAAATTAATGACCGCAGCACCAATTGGAGTGGCGAGGCCCGATATTCTATTGATGGTGTAAAGCCTTGCTTCGCCAGAGGTGGCATTGTAGCCCATGCTGTACAATTCTCCAGTAGCAGGTCTAAAATCTAAACCACTGAGTACCTGACCTAAGGCAATGCCACTGATAGGCACGTTATTGAGTAGGCTATTGGAATTTTGTGCTGAAAAAGAGATTAAGTTATTGTCTGAAAGACCATAAATCACTTGCGCTTGAGCTACATGGATGTAGCAAGTGAAAAAAGTAAAGCACAAAGCAAAAGTTCTTAGTACTTTAGAAAAAAGTGGATGTGAGGAAAGATGCATTTTCTTTTATTTAACAGTGAAAAATAAATATTACATTATCTACGAAGAAATTGTGTAGTTAGTTTTTTGAGAAAATTTTTTTTAAAAATAAAACTAAAAAACAAGAGCCATCCAGATTTAATCTGAACAGCCCTTGTCTTTAAGGAACGGTTCCGAAATAAAGGTACAAATTGAGACACATCTTTTGACCCTATGATTCCCTCTTTTTTGACTTAAATAGCTGGGCATATGCTTCGCATGTTCACGCCCGAAAAGCAAGGTTTACTTGCTTCTCGTCTGCTCATGCCCAAAAAACAGGAAATCTAAGGCCAAAACCTGAAGCCTGAATCTGTACCTTTATTCCAGTACCGTTCCTAACATCAAAAACAACTAAACTTTATTTTTATTTACTGAACCTTCATCAATTTATTCGTTTGCAAAAGTCGGCCATTGGCATCCAACAATTGTGCAACATAGAGACCCGCAACCAATCGGCTGGTGTTCCAAGAAAAACTAAATTCTCCTTCTGACAAATCACCGTTGAATGCAGTGGCTACAAAATTGCCTTTAGCATCGTAAATCAGCAACCTTGCTTTCGTGTTTTGATTAATTTTGAAAGAAAAAGTCGTTTCATCCAAAAATGGATTTGGGAAATTTTTCATCAAAACTGGTTTGAAACTCAATCCCAAAACACCATCTGGTGCTTCGTTGCTCGATACATATTCTGTACCACTGCAACTACCTGTACCTCTGTGCGGCTCAGCCACAAATGGAAAAGTACTGCTAAATGCAACATCATTGGCTTCTACGCCTGTGGTATAAGAATAAACGCTCAAAAGGTCGGGAGTCACCGGGCTTGCACCAGCGGCATAATCGTCATACCACAAACCAATTGCGGCCAAAACGATGCCACCTACGGCTTGCAGTTCGATGCGTGTCACATCATCTTCCAAGCGACGACCATTCGGAAATCCGTCCATATTGGGGATAAATTCCAAAGTAGTATTTGTATTATAGGCTGGGTCAGTCAAACCTAACACTGCTGCTTGTACCAAGCCCAATGAACTGAATTTTGGGTTGTTGCGTGGAGTGGATGGCACTGCCATATTCAAGCGCAACATATCGCCGCCATTTGGCAAAAAGTTATTGATAAAAGGTTTTCCAGCTGCCAAAGGATTGCCATTTTTGCCCGTTGCCAAATGGTATGGAATCTCATTTGGAACACCTGTATGAAAAATAGGCCATAAATCTACCGACCGAGGTTTGCCAGCGGCAGGCAACAAAAGTGTACCAAAGAAAGCATCATCCAAGGCAGTTCCTGCTACATCAGGACTACCTTTGAGCGCAAAAAGGCCATTTTTACCATTACCAAAGTCAAAACTACCCAAAGAATTGCGCTGAATGCGCAGTGGGCCAAAGGCTGGAACCGCGCCTCCAAATTGTGCATCATCCATGTATAAAGCCAATTCTGGATTGTAGAAAAACTCATCCATTGTAGTCTCTGATATTTCTTGGTACGGCGTTATTGCATTCCAAAAATCCTTAGATCCAATCGGAATAACCGCCTCATTAGTCAATGGCATACCCAAACGAGATACCTGTACCCAATCGCCAGAATAGGCAGGATTGCCCGTTGCTGACAACGTTCTAATCTTTTGGCGACTCGCCGAAGCCCAAACGCCAATCACAAAATCGCTTTGCAAAATAGAAGTAGCCACTGCTGGAACCCCTGTTTTTAGCAACGTAGATATATTGACTTGTAAAGCAATGGTACTGACATTCAAACAGGCCAAACCATCGGAAGGAATGCCGCCATTTTGACGTGGCGCATCACCAAGGTCGAAAATACCGCCCAAATCCACAAAAAATGGGTCATCAGACGTGCCACAGAATACTTTTTCGCCACTTGTAGCGGTCATGATCGCCGAACCCATCAAATTGGAGTAGGTTGTGTTCAGACCTGCCGCAGACTCAATGGAACGCGCTCCGATATTTGGAGGAGGCACGATACCATTCATGATCACCACTTGGAATGATTGACCGCCATTGATACTGCGTTCAAGCGTATAGGTGGTTTTCAAGTTTTGTTTTCCCAAGCGAATATTGAAAAATGTGCTTGGATCTTCATTAACTTGCTTAAACGTGAATCTGTAAATTATTTCGTCCCCAGCCACAGACGCATCGTTGTCAATGTGGATTTCGTAGCGGATATTTTCTCCAAAAGAGTAATAATTTGGGCCGCCATGGGGAAGTTGTAAAGGATTGTAAGTGGCAATCAAGGTAATCGTATTTGGATCGTTGGGGCTTTTGAAAGCATACAAATCCACATTGTCCGCCAAAGGATCATCCGCAATTAATGGGGCTTCTCTATGGCTCGATGCAAGGGTTATTGTCAAAGAAAGCATCCAAAATGCTGCCATTAACAATAGTTTATTTACGAAGTACTTCATTTTTTATATTTTTAAAATTAGTTAGTTGAATTACTGTTCCGTGCCTCTCCAAGGAGTTGCAACGTAAGGAAACGTTGATTTAAAATGCTTATCATTGCTATTCACGCCAGTGCGATAAGAAAGAACATCTACAAGATCAGTTGTCACAGGATTGGCACCGCCAGCCGTATAATCATCGTACCAAAGTCCGATGGCAGCCAACGCAACACCAGCCACTGCTTGCAACTCAATCACCGTAACATCATCTTCCAAGCGGCGACCATTCGGGAAACCATCCATGTTTGGAATGGCTTGAATGCTCGTATTGGTGTTGTAAGCAGGGTCAGTTAGACCAAGCACTGCGGCATTGATGATGCCCAAAGAACTAAATTTTGGATCGTCGCGTGGAGTGACAGGCACTGCCATATTCAAGCGCAACATATCGCCACCATTGGGCAAAAAGTTATTGATAAATGGTTTTCCAGCCGCCAAAGGGTTGCCGTTTTTGCCAGTTGCCAATTGATAAGGAATGACATTTGGTACACCGGTATGAAAAATAGGCCACAAATCAACAGAACGTGGTTTGCCTGCACCTGGCAACAGTAAAGTGCCAAAAACAGCATCATCCAAAGCTGTTCCTGCTACTGCAGCAGTGCCTTTGAGGGCAAAAAGACCATTTTTACCATTACCAAAGTCAAAGCCTTGCAAAGAATTGCGTTGAATACGCAAGGCAGAAAACGCTGGAACAGCCGAACCAAATTGGCTATCATCCATGTACAAAGCCAATTCTGGATTGTAGAAATACGCATCCAATGTCGTTTCGCCTATTTCTTGATAGGGTGTAAGACGATTCCAAAAATCCTTAGAACCAATCGGAATAACCACTTCATTGGTCAATGGCATACCCAAACGTGATACCTGAATCCAAGCACCTTCGTCGGTCGGATTTGCGCCCGTCGTCTGTAAAGTGCGGGTCGCTTGTCTGCTAGCCGAAGCCCACACGCCAATGGTGTAATCACCATCTAAAATAGAAGTTGGCGTATTTGGCGCACCTGTTTTCAACAAAGTTGCTATAGGAATTTGGATGCAAATTGAATGGACATTCTTAAAGCCCAATCCATCACGAGCAGGGCCGCCTTGCCTTGGAGCGTCACCAAGATCAAAAATACCGCCCAAATCAACATAGAATGGATCATCAGAAGGGCCACAAAAAACCTTTTCTCCCGTACTTGCATTGGTAATTGCACCCGTAATCAAGGCTTCATACGTAGTATTAAGACCTGCACCCGACTCAATAGAACGCGCTCCAATGTTTGGAGGAGGTACGATGCCATTGGTAACAATCGCAGTAAAAGATTGACCTCCATTGATACTACGTTCCAAAGTGTAGGTCGTTTTTAGGTTTTGTTTTCCCAAACGAATGTTGAAAAAAGTAGAACCATCTTCGTTCACTCGTTTGAAAGTGAAGCGGTAAATGATTTCGTCGCCAGCCACGGCTGCATTGTTGTCCACGTGGATTTCATAGCGAATGTTTTCCCCAAAAGTATAGTAATTGGGGCCACCAAAAGCAAATTCAGCTGGAATGTACGCAGCAATAATCGTGATGGTGTTGGGGTTGTCAGGGCTTCTGAAAACATAAAGATCTGTGTTGTCTGCCAATGGATCATTGGCAATGAGTGGTGCTTCTCGGTGACTCGATGCGAACAAAGCCGCTGAGCCAAACCCAAAAAAGACCAACATTAAAGCCCAAGAAATACGCTGATTAATGAAATGAATCATAAATGGTTAAATTTTAGAAAAATAATGAAAAAATGTGTAGGAATACATTGTCGCGGATACATACGAGGGCAAGTTCTATTTTAGTTTTTGGTTATTAAGAAAGAACATTTTCGAGAAGTTTCATTTATCATTCCTAGGAGTTTCTATTGATTGTGTATCTTTGTGCTTCGGTTATGTGACCTATTTTTGACATCTTTGAACGGAAGGCAAAATAAGTCTGATATTCCATCTGGAGGAGAGTGTGTTTTTCATACCCCTTCCTTTGATAAAATACTGCTCTTTACCATCCTGAAAAGTTGCATTTGTTACTTGAATCTGGAACAAAAAAATAACTAATAAATTCATAATATGTCAGATATAAGAAGCCTCGAACCGACAAACGTGTGGAACCACTTTTCCGATCTGAATGCAATACCCCGCCCTAGCAAAAAGGAAGAACGGGTGGCTGCATTTATGCAAGATTTTGGAAAAAAACTAGGATTAGAGACCTTAACCGATGCTTTTGGGAATGTAATCATAAAAAAGTCTGGTTCTAAAGGTAAGGAGAAAAGCCCGACGGTCATCATGCAGGCGCATTTGGATATGGTGCATCAAAAAAATGATGGTACCAATTTCGATTTTGAAAAACAAGGGATTGAGATGTACGTGGATGGAGACTGGGTACGGGCTAAAGGCACGACCTTGGGAGCCGATAACGGATTAGGCGTTGCTTGCATCATGGCGGTGCTGGCTTCCAATGATTTGCCTCATCCTCCGATTGAGGCTTTATTTACGCTGGATGAAGAGGCCGGTATGGGTGGCGCCAAAAACCTAGGTAAAGGGCTGCTAAAAGGCAAGATTTTGCTTAATTTGGATACCGAAGAAGACCACGTATTTACCATCGGTTGTGCGGGCGGTATTGATACGCTGGTACACTGGGATTATAAAGAAGAGGATACTAAAACCGATATGCTTGGATACAAAATAGTGGTGAATGGCCTAAAAGGTGGCCACTCCGGAATGGAAATTAACCAAGGCCGTGGCAATGCCAATAAAATCATGAATCGGGTCTTGATGGCTTGTTCTGGCACTTGGATGCGGATCAGCAGCCTAGAAGGCGGAAGCGTACGCAATGCTATACCAAGAGAAAGCACTGCTATGCTGGCGGTTTCAAAACCCAAGGCTTTTTCGACTGCTTTCAAGAAAGTTGTTAAGGAAATTATGGCTGAGTATAAGGCAGTTGAGCCTAAGTTAGAAATTGAAATTTCTGAAACCACACGTCCGGCCAAAATGATGCGCAAAACCGATCAAGTGAAACTATTGACTGCCATCAGAGCCGCCCACAATGGGGTATTCAGGATGAGTCCTGATGTAGCCGGACTGGTGGAGGCTTCCTCCAATTTGGCACGGGTAGAAGTAAAATCAGGGGTATTCTCTTGCGGAACACTTCAACGCAGTTCGGTGGAGTCCTCAAAAGCCGATGTTGCTGCAGCATTCAGAGCACCCTTTGACCTGATTGGGGCTAAGATCAGCACTGCCAATGCATACTCAGGCTGGAAACCGGATCCAAAATCAAAGATTTTGGTGAAAATGGCCAACCAGTATGAACAAATGTTTAAAGAAAAACCCTTGATAGAGGCATGCCATGCAGGTTTGGAATGTGGGATTATCAGTGAGGCGTATCCCGGTTTGGATATGATCTCCTTTGGACCCAATATCAAAAATGCCCACTCTCCCGATGAATGTGCGAGTGTGGAATCGCTTCAAAAAAGTTGGTCTTTCTTGAAAGTCGTATTGGCATCCATGTAAATTAAATCATATTACCATATGTTCAGTATAGATCAAATCTTAACCGTCACCTTTACACTTTTCGCCGTCATCGACATGCCGGGGTCTATCCCGATCTTGGTATCATTGAAGGACAAACTGGGCGAAATAGAACCTGTCAAAGCCACCTTGGCTTCAGCAGTACTCATGTTGTTATTCCTCTTTGTGGGTGAATCTTTTTTGGGTTTATTAGGCTTAGACTTAAAGTCATTTGCCATAGCGGGTTCGATCGTGATTTTTCTGATAGGCTTAGAAATGGTATTGGGATTGGAGTTGTTCAAGCCCGATCCAGACTCTAAATCAGGCAGCATTATTCCGATTGCCTTTCCGCTCATAGCAGGTTCTGGTACGCTGACAACTTTGATTTCGCTGAAAGACACCTTTCATACGGTCAATATTGTGGCGGCCATTTTGATCAATCTCATCATCATTTTTATCGTACTGAATACCTTACACTACTGGGAACGACTGCTTGGAAAATCAGGACTTATGGTGGTGCGCAAGTTTTTTGGGGTCATTTTATTGGCTATTAGCATCAAGATATTCAAGAGTAGTTTTGGGTTATTGTAGTGCAAGGCTTTAGGCAAACGTTAAGAATTCATTAAAGTCTCATTTAAAAACAACCAAACAGTGGGGGTTATTCGTCTTGTAAGTATCAATAAATGCTTAACTTAACCTTCTTTACATGACATTTACAACTAGCCATTTTACAGCCCATACAGCCGCTGTACTCAAAATTTGTTCATTTTTATTACTGTTTTCCCTATCCATTCCGCTTTTGGCGCAAAAACATACTATTTCGGGGTATGTAAGCGATGCAGAAAGCGGCGAAAAACTCATAGGAGCCACTGTCGTGGATCGAAAATCAGGAAAAGGAACCCTTACCAACACGTTCGGTTTTTTTAGCCTTACCCTACCCGCCGATTCGGTGGTACTCAATTTTGCTTACATCGGCTATCAGTTTGAAGCCATGCAGTTTCGGCTCAAGCAAGATCAAACGTTCAATATCAACCTGAAACAATCCGCCCAACTCAAGGAGGTAGAAATAGTGGCGGATAAGTATGAGCGCATTGAAGAACGCGCCCAGATGAGCCGCATTGATATACCGATAGCGCAGATCAAAAGCGTACCCGCCTTCCTTGGTGAAGTAGATGTACTGCGCGCTTTACAACTACTGCCAGGTGTATCGGGCGGTGGCGAAGGCCAAAGTGGATTGTACGTGCGCGGTGGTGGCCCAGATCAGAATTTGATCCTACTTGATGGAGTGCCCGTCTATAATGCTAGCCATTTATTTGGTTTTTTCTCGGTGTTCAATGCCGATGCCATCAAAGATGTATCCTTGACCAAAGGCGGATTTCCGGCGCGGTATGGCGGTCGTTTGTCGTCTATCATAGACATTACTATGAAAGAGGGCAATGAAAATGAATTTCACGGCGAAGGTTCCATTGGCCTCATCTCTAGCAAACTTACCTTAGAAGGCCCTATTCAAAAAGGAAAGTCTTCGTTTATCGTTTCGGCTCGCCGTACCTACTTGGATATTCTTGCGCGCCCGCTGATCAAAAAATCATTTGAAGCGGAAGGATCAAGCGGTAAGGTTGGCTACTACTTTTATGATTTCAATGCCAAAGTAAACCATCGTTTTTCCAACAAAGACCGCCTGTACCTCAGTTATTACACTGGTTTGGATAAGTTTTATTTGCAATATACTGATAGTTATAACCGCGATGGCAACAACCGAAGCGAATCCGACCTCAAATCAGGCTTGGGCTGGGGCAACGGAGTGGCAGCCTTGCGCTGGAATCACGTGTTTACGCCTAAGTTATTTGCCAATACTACACTGACTTATAGCAAGTTCAAATTCAGCACCGTGGCTGGTGCTGCTGAGCGGAACTATGAAAACAATACATTAACGTATGAAAACAAACTGGGCTTGGATTACAACCTTGGCATTGACGACATCGCTGGAAAAATTGACTTTGACTACTCGCCCAACCCACAACATTTGATCAAGTTTGGCACCAATTACATATACCATACGTTCAACCCCGGCAGGTTTGATATACAGTTGAAAGATACAGATGCCAACATCAATATTGATACTTCTATAGGTCAATCCAAACTGTATGCCTCTGAGTTTGCGGCTTATATAGAAGACGATTGGAAGGTCTCTGACCGCCTTCGCTTGAACTATGGAGTCCATTTTTCTGGGTTTTCACCGAAAGGAAAAACATACCTGTCTGCACAGCCTCGATTCAATGCCCGCTATCTATTAAATCAAGGCTGGGCCATCAAGGGTGCTTTCAGTACCATGCGCCAATTCATTCACTTGCTCACCAACGATGGTATTGGTTTACCGACCGATCAGTGGTTGCCCACGACTGACCTCATCAAGCCCCAAGACTCATGGCAAGTAGCCATCGGTGTGGCCAAAACCTTTGGTACTGATTATGAGTTCAGCGTTGAAACCTATTACAAAGACATGAAAAATGTGGTTTCATTCAGGGAGGGCTCTAGTTTTTTCCAACTATCAGATTGGCAAAAACGAATCACCCAAGGGGATGGCACTGCTTATGGAACCGAATTTTTCCTCCAAAAGAAAAAGGGTCGCTGGAATGGTTGGATCGGTTACACCCTCAGTTGGGCATTTAGAGAGTTTAAAGAACTCAACCTAGGGCGTGAATTCCCTTATAAGTACGACCGCCGCCATGATTTTGAAATATTGGCTTCCTATAAAATATCAGATCGAATCAAAATAGCCGGTACTTGGGTATATGCCACTGGAAGCGCGCTTACGTTTGGCACTTCAAAGTACGCTGGCCCAGCAAGTTATGGAAGTTTGGATGAAGTATTTGCTCAAACCATTGAAGACACGCCCGATCGCAACAATTTTAGGTATCAGCCTTATCACCGTTTTGATATAGGTATTGATTTCACCAAGCAAAAACGCCGCCACCAGCGCACTTGGTCATTTGGAGCCTATAATGCTTACAACCGTAAAAATCCGTTTTTCCTATACACTGAAAACGACTATGATCCAGTTACTCAAAAAGATAAAACGGTATTGAAGCAATCCAGTTTATTCCCGATTGTCCCTTATTTCTCTTATAGTTTCAAATTCTAAATTCCATTTGGAGTGCTCGTAATTTGATCGTCTATCTATACAAAACGATGAAACGATCACCTCATCACTAAAAATTAATTATTAATTATGCGATATATCATTTTTTTATTATTGTCATCAAGTTTGTTTTTCACAGCCTGTAGCGACGATTTTTTCAGTCAAACCATTGAGGTAGATCCGCCAGATTTTAAAAAAAGCATAGCAGTTCATGCTTTACCCACCTTTGGCGATAGTATCCTATCGGTGATGCTGTCTCGTAATTTCGGTATTTTTGAAGACCCGGGACAAGGGGCTTATTTTATATCTGGGGCAGTCATTGAGATCTTTGAAAACGGTCAATCCAAATTAATTCGCACCAATCCACCACCCAAAGATGCATTTAATCCTATTGTGGAGATCCCAATTGCACCTGATTTTTTCAAGGTAGGAAATACTTATGAAATGAAGGTCACGCACCCAGATTTCCCAGTAGCCAGTTCGACCCAAGTGATGCCACACTTGGTGCAGGTGGACTCTGTTAAGGTGCGCGCTAATGGAACCATCACCCCCGATGGAGAACGCATAGGAGCCATAGATGCCTACATTAAAGATCAGTCAGGTGTAAAAAATTACTATGCTATAAGTGTGGAGGGCGAAAAGGCATTTTTTGTCAATTCTGTATTAAATCCGGATGGAAGTATTACCTATGACACCTTTTATTATAGCAATAATTCAATATACCCAGCAACACCCGACGATCCCAATTCAGCCCTCGGTGCTTTTAGGACTATTGTGGTCAGCGATGAATTTTTTGATGGAAAAACGTATCGATTAACCTTTCCATTTTATAATTATAGTAATGGCAGTTCATCAACCTACGATGTAGTCGTTAGGGCTATTACTGAAGATTTTTATATTTTCTTGCTATCTAGTCAGAAAAAATCCGATGCCGAAGACTTCGGTATTTTTGTAGAGCCAGTTACCTTACACAGCAATGTAAAAGGAGGGATTGGGCTCTTTGGGCTATCACAAGCGCAGCGATTTGTTATAGAACAGTGATCAGCAGTGTGAAAACTAGTGAAAGCAAAACGGCTATTTTGGATCTAGATCCAAAATCGCCGTTTCATATTACCAAAGCATGAACCATTCACTACGAACGATCCACTGAAAGTATATGGCGCATATCCACCCGTTCTGCTACAATACGAGCAATTTCACTGATGTGTATCCGCTCTTGCTTCATACTGTCGCGCTCGCGTATGGTCACTGTTTCATTCTCCAAAGTTTCAAAATCAATAGTGACACAGTACGGAGTACCGATGGCATCTTGGCGGCGGTAACGGCGGCCTACTGCATCTTTTTCATCGTATTGGCACAAGAAGTGATATTTTAAAGTATCGTATATTTCACGCGCTTTCCCAACCAACTCCTCTTTGTTTTTGAGCAAAGGTAACACTGCACATTTCACCGGCGCGAGGGCTGGCGCGATACGCAATACAGTACGGGTACTGTCTTCGCCTTGGGCATCAGGCACTTGCTCTTCCACCAAAGCATGGCTTATCACAGAAAGGAACATGCGGTCGCATCCGACAGAGGTCTCTACTACAAAAGGAATATAATGCTCATTGAGTTCTGGATCGAAATAGGTCATACGCTTACCCGAAAGATCCGAATGGCTGCTCAAATCGAAATCACCGCGTGAGTGAATACCTTCTAATTCTTTAAATCCAAAAGGAAAATCGAATTGAATATCCACCGCAGCCTTGGCATAGTGCGCCAAATTATCGTGGTCTTTAAATTTCAGTTTTGCAGCTGGGGTGATGGCTTGGTGCCAAGCCATACGGCGTTCTTTCCAAGTGTTGTACCATTCTAGTTCAGTACCCGGACGCACAAAGAATTGCATTTCCATTTGCTCAAATTCGCGCATACGGAATATGAATTGGCGAGCCACAATCTCATTGCGGAATGCCTTACCTATTTGTGCAATTCCAAAAGGAATTTTCTGACGGGTGGTCTTTTGTACATTCGTGAAATTGACAAAAATACCTTGAGCCGTTTCTGGGCGCAAGTACAGTTTGCCATCGTCGCCAGTATTCGACATTTGGGTTGAAAACATCAGGTTGAACTGACGCACCTCTGTCCAGTTGCGCGAGCCAGTATCTGGCTCTGCAATTTCTAATTCGTCAATCAACGTTTTGACGGCTGCCATATCGTCGGTTTTCAAGGCATTGGCCAAGCGTTTTTCGACATCGGCGGCTTTATTGGTATAATCCAATACGCGCGGGTTGGTCTCGCGGAACATCTTCTCGTCGAAGGTTTCTCCGAACCGCTTTGCGGCTTTGTCCACCTCTTTATCGGCTTTGGCGATCATTTTATCAATCTCGCCTTCTATTAATACGTCGGCACGAAACCGCTTTTTGGAATCTTTATTATCCACAAGTGGATCATTGAATGCATCCACGTGACCAGAGGCTTTCCAGATTTTCGGATGCATGAAGATGGCAGTGTCAATACCCGTGATATTCTCATGGGTTTGTACCATTGCTTTCCACCAATATTCTTTGATGTTATTTTTCAACTCAACGCCCATCGGGCCGTAATCATACACGCCGTTGAGTCCTTCATAAATTTCTGATGAAGGATAAATAAAACCGTATTCTTTACAGTGTGACACTAACCGTTTGAAAAGTTCTTCTTGCATTGTTTGAATTATATTGAGTGGATTATACTCACTCAGGTACTTAATTATCAACCCCCTATGCGTTATCCGCATAGAGGGTTGATGATATACGTACACTTGCACCTTTAAGCGCCGAGGTAAGTTTTAAGCATTTTGCTACGGCTGGTAGCACGTAGTTTATTGATGGCTTTGTCTTTTATTTGACGCACCCGTTCGCGAGTAAGGCCAAACTTGTCGCCAATATCTTCGAGTGACATGGGGTGTTCAACCCCAATACCGAAGTATAATTTGATGACATCGCTTTGACGATCAGTGAGCGTACCCAAAGAGCGTTCTATTTCGCGGCGCAACGAATCGGCATAGTCCAAGTGAGAGTCTGTACCCGGCATGGTAGTATTTTCCAATACATCCAGCAACGAGTTGTCTTCACCTTCTACAAAGGGAGCATCCATAGATACGTGCCTAGCGGCTACACCGAGGGTAGTTTCCACCTCATCGGTAGAAATTTCTAGCATATCGGCCAGTTCTTCTGCACTGGGTTCGCGCTCAAACTGCTGTTCCAATTCAGAAAATGCCTTATTGATCTTATTGAGCGATCCTACTTTATTCAAAGGAAGGCGCACAATACGGCTCTGCTCAGCCAAGGCTTGTAGGATACTTTGACGAATCCACCAAACGGCATAAGAAATGAATTTAAAACCGCGCGTTTCATCAAAGCGTTGTGCTGCTTTGATGAGACCTAAGTTGCCCTCATTAATAAGGTCAGAAAGGCTGAGACCCTGATTTTGGTATTGTTTGGCCACCGAAACCACAAAACGAAGGTTGGCCTTCGTTAGTTTTTCAAGTGCGACCTGATCGCCTTGCTTAATTCGTTTGGCGAGATCTACCTCTTCTTCAGGGGTAAGCAAATCCACTTTACCAATTTCCTGAAGGTATTTCTCCAAGGATTGGCTCTCGCGATTGGTAATGGATTTTGTTATTTTTAACTGCCTCATGTGCGGATGCTATAATTTTCGGCCGCAAAGTTATGATTTTTAACCTGCGGATGTCAAGTTTTTTTAAAATAAGACGTAAAAAAAGTGGAATGACACTATTTTTTTAAGAAAGGAGAGGTTAAACGCCCTAAATTTAATTTTGTTTTACTAATATTAACATTCTTTTGGAAGAATATTATTTGCCGAAGACACCTTCTCATAATCAAAAGGACAGTGGCGGCATCCGTTGCCACAGCAATAGCCTCGCTTTTTGTGGTAATGTTCTGTAAATACAAAACGGCCATTGTCCCAGTAGAAATCCACGCCTTCGACTAGGGGTGGTGGAGTGATGTTATCTTTTTTTTCTGTGGGCATAGCACGGTGTAAAAATATTGTCACAAAGAAACACAAAATTTTGATCTTAAACACTGTATTTACCTTGGCTACATGACTACCATTGGCATTTCCAAGGTTCTTTTTAGGTAGTACTCTACATTTTCTTTCACTATAATATCGAGTGGAAGGTGTTGAATAAGAGGGATTTCTTTTTTTAATAGCAAGAAATTAACGATAGAAAGAATACCCAAGTAGCCTTGGTGCCAGGCATTTTGGTTGATCAGAAAACGAATATTATTCTTGGCTAAATGACTAAGATTGGGCTCAATCAAATCAAATCCTACAATTTTGATCCGCTTCAAACTAGCAGAATCCGCCGCATCGGCCAGTTTGTAAGCCCTAGAATTGGTCACAAAAAAACCAGTTAATAGTGGATTTTCCGACAATTGAGATTGCAACCACTGACGCATTTTTAAAGGGTCATCAAAATCTTCAAAAACCGCCGTATGGATCTCTATACTTTTCTTTTCCTGACCTTCAAAAAAACGCTTAAATCCCTGTTCTTTGTCTAATAAATGATTGGCATTAGAGACTTCTTTATCAAGGCTCAAGATCATGGCATGATCTCCATCATTGAGACCAAAATTGAGTAATCGCCCAGCCAATATACCGCTTTGGAATGAATCCTGCCCAATATATGTCAAGGTGTGGGTATGGTGGATGTAGGTATTGATCATTACGACTGGAATATTCAAGGCGGCGGCTTGATCCAATAGGTAAAGTGATTCCGATTTAAAAACGGATGCCACCAAAATAGCATCTGGGTTCTGCGCCAATGCTTCTGTCAACTTAACTAAATATACTTTGGGATCAAACAGAGAAAAAAAATAAAAATCTATCACAACTCCATAGTGTTTGACAGACTGCTCCGCCCACTCTACTCCTTCTTTAGGTTGAATCCAGTAGAGGTCTTTGGTATAATCGGGCAAAATAACAGCAATATTCAAAGACTTTTTGTTATTAGCCAATGACCTAGCCATCAAATTGGGCTCATAACCCATATCACGCATGTGTTCCAAGACCCGTGCTTGCACTTCTGGTGATACATTGCCTCGGTTATGTAATACCCTATCTACTGTTCCAATAGAGACTCCTGCATGTTTTGCAATGTCTTTTATTGTTATTTTTTTTGACATAAGCATTTTGTTTCAAGCCCAAATATCCGAATTAATCCTTTACCGTGTACGCACACGATAAAAATAAATTTTACCGTGTGCGTACACGGTATTTGTTACTCGTACTATATTTGTCGCTCAATCAGTGTCTAAATTATGAAAATTAAAGAAAAAGGGGCAAGTGGATACTTGAAATATGAATTGAAAGTATTTGAGCGCATGCCTGTAAAGATCTGGGAAGATGCCGTAGAGGCTTCGTGCCATGTGGCGCACAGTATTGGATTGGCCATTCGGCATCGCAATCAAGAAGGAGAACAAATCGTGCTGGGACTAGCCACAGGCAGTACTCCTGTAAAGGTGTATGAAGAGTTGGTTCGGATGCACAAAGAGGAAGGACTCAGTTTTCAAAACGTGATCACGTTTAATTTGGATGAATATTACCCAATGGATAAAGAGGCTCGCCAGAGTTATTGGCGGTTTATGCACGAATATTTGTTTGATCACATAGATATATTGCCCGAAAACATCCATATACCTGACGGTACTTTGGCTATGGAAGATATGGCCAATTATTGCGAACAATATGAGAAAAAGATAGACTTGGCCGGAGGTATTGATATCCAATTGCTTGGTATTGGGCGCACTGGACATATTGGATTCAACGAACCGGGCGCATGGGAGAGTTCTATGACCCGCATGGTGCGGTTAGACCACTTAACCCGCCATGATGCGGTGAAAGATTTTCAAAACGCTGACGATGTGCCGTATCGTGCCATAACGATGGGTATAGGTAGTATTTTCAAGGCACGTAAGGTTTATTTACTAGCGTGGGGTCAGCACAAGGCTCAGATTGTGCAGCAAGCCATTGAAGGGTCTATTTCTACGGCGGTACCAGCATCTTTTTTGCAAAAGCACCCCAATGTCAGAGTGGTATTAGACAAAAGTGCCGCAGAGGAAATGACCAAAATGAAATCACCTTGGTTGGCTGGTATTTGCAATTGGACAGACGACCTTATCAGCAAAGCGGTCATCTGGTTGTCTCAAAAAGCCGACAAGCCTATTTTAAAACTCACCGATGAAGATTACAATGAGCATGGCCTCAATGAACTTATCATTGAAGAAGCAAACTCTTATGAACTAAATATTCGTATTTTCAATCGCCTTCAACATACCATATCTGGATGGCCGGGCGGGAAGCCCAATGCCGACGACTCGCACCGTCCTGAGCGAGCCAAACCCGCCAAAAAGCGCGTTATTTTGTTCAGTCCTCACCCTGATGATGATGTTATTTCTATGGGTGGCACCTTTCAACGGTTGGTGGATCAAGGGCATGATGTACACGTGGCTTACCAAACATCGGGCAACATAGCAGTCCATGATTTTGATGCTTTGCGCTACGCCGAGTTTATGCTCGAATTCAGTGAAACCCAAGGCAATGCTACCGAAGAAACTCAAAAACTATATAAAAAGGTCATTCATTTCCTTAATAATAAAGGTTCCGGAGAATCTGATATTCCAGAGGTACGCAGTATCAAAGGACTGATTAGACGGGGTGAAGCGCGGGGTGGTGCACGATTTACGGGCTTGAAAGATGATCATATTCATTTCTTGGATATGCCTTTTTATGAAACCGGGGCTACACGCAAAAAACCACTCGGCGAAGCCGATATAGCGGTAGTGGCCAACCTCCTTGAAACCATAAAACCACACCAAGTATATGCCGCTGGCGATCTGGCCGACCCACATGGTACCCACCGAGTGTGTTTGGATGCCATTTTTGAGGCATTCCGCCGACTGCGGACACAGCATGAATGGATGAAGGATTGTTGGCTCTGGATGTACCGAGGCGCGTGGCATGAGTGGGCTATCCATGAGATAGAGATGGCTGTACCGATGAGCCCAGAGCAACTGCGCAAAAAAAGGCAGGCTATATTTATGCACCAAAGCCAAAAGGATCGTCCGCCTTTCCCCGGCGATGACAACCGCGAGTTTTGGCAACGTGCCGAAGATAGAAACCGTGGCACTGCAAAAACCTACCGATCACTCGGATTGGCTGAGTATGAAGCGATGGAGGCTTTTGTGCGGTGGAAAGGATAACCAATATAATATTACACATAAATGAATGTATCTGACTCAAATATTAACTTTTTTAAAGCACACGGCTATCTAGTGTTGGAAGATATACTTTCTGCAGTGGAAGTACTCGAGTACCTCACGCTCTATAATCGTTTTTTGGACGGTAGTATAGACACTGGGGCCAACCGCTCCGATTTGGGCGCGGGTTTGGGCAATACAAGTCCCCATCAAGAAAATATTACTCAGATTATGTGGCCCAGTGATTTTGCGCCCTTGATGGAGATGCACTTTCATCAGCGTTGTACTAAAATTTCGAAATCATTGGCAGGCGAAGACATGGTCTTTGACTTTGATATGTTGATTAATAAGCCACCATTCAGCAATACCCCTACACCGTGGCATCAAGATTCTGCCTACTGGATAGATCTCCCTGATAAACGCGCCATCAGTTTTTGGTTGGCATTAGATAGTGCAACCCTTGACAATGGATGTATGTGGTATGTACCGGGCTCACACCTAGAATCAATGAGGGTACATAGGCGGGCAGAAAACGGGCAGGCACTGATATGCGAGGCTACAGAATCAGAAGGAAGAAGTATCCCGTTGAGCCCAGGTTCGTGTGTACTCCATCAAGGTGGAACCTTACACTATAGCAGAGGAAACAGTACAAGTAGCCACCGACGAGCCTTAATCGTCAATTTTAGACCTGAGGCCATGGTTGCCTTAGAACGAGAGCAGGGGTTCGATCATGGCAGAAATAAATAGCATTTATGAAGAGCCTATTTATAGTAAAAACGAAGATATATAGCCTATATTTTTAATGTCGTGGACAAAACAATTAACACCTATGTGAATATTTTGAACAATCAAATATATTATTTTTTTTTAACCAATCTATTTTTTTTATGAAGTTACATTACAAATGGCCTATCTTAGTTGCCGTTCTTCTGATGACAGCAAATCTTTTTGCACAGACGCGGATAACTGGTATGGTGACTTCTTCCGATGGGGAGGCACTCGTAGGCGCAGCGATTCAGGAAGTAGGCACCAAAAATGGTACTACAACCGACATTAATGGGAAGTATGCAATTAGCGTGGCAGATGGGGCGACTTTGCGCTTTATCTACACAGGGTATGCTTCCGTTTTAGTAAGTACTGCAGGAGGTAATACTTTAGATGCAGTACTCAGAGAAGATGCTACACTCGATGAGGTCGTAGTAACAGCACTCGGCATTTCTAGGGAAAAAAAGTCACTTACTTATGGTGCTCAGGAGGTTACCAGTGGTGATTTGACCCGCGTTAAGGATGCCAACGTAATCAATTCTTTGTCAGGGCGTACGGCGGGTCTTCAGATCAACCGGAGCGGTTCAGGCGTGGGTGGTTCTACTCGTGTAGTGATGCGAGGGCAAAAATCTACCCGCGACAACAACGTACTCTACGTCATTGATGGTATTCCGATGTTCAATTTCAGCGTGGGTCAACCCGGCGATGTTTGGGGGCAATCGGCCAACTCTGGCAATGTAGGCCGCGACGGTGGTGATGCTATTTCAAACATTAATGCAGACGATATCGAAAGCATAACAGTATTGAAAGGTGCTTCTGCTGCTGCACTATATGGTAGCCAAGCCGCTAATGGCGTGATTCAAGTGACCACAAAGAAAGGGAAATCTGGCACTACCAAAGTGACTGTTTCCTCTAATACGACTTTTGAATCTCCCGCTTTGGCTCCAGATCTTCAGTTCTCATATGGATCTCGTACCAATGAAAATTTCAGTTGGGGGACTAAGGGTACAAGCCCTGACCACGTAAAGGATTTCTTTCAAACAGGTGCTACTTACATCAATTCTATTGGTCTTTCAGGTGGCACAAAGAATGCCCAAACATATTTTTCATACGCCAATACTACTGGCAAAGGCATTGTTCCTACCAGTGAATTGAGCCGCCACAATGTTACTTTGCGTGAAAATATGTCGTTTTGGAATGATCGTATTACAGTAGGAGCAACGGTGAACTACATCAACCAAAGAGGCGATAACAGAAGTGTTTCTGGCCTCTATTTTAACCCGTTGACAGGTCTCTATTTATTTCCTCGTAGCCAACGCTTTGACGAGTATAGCGGCAAATTTGAAAAACTTGACGATGTTCGCAAATTGAATGTTCAAAACTGGGTAGGAAGCCGCGATGACTGGCAAAATCCATATTGGATTTTGAACCGTAACCCTAATTTTGACAAACGTAACCGTATGAATGGTGTCGTTTCAGTTGGCGTAAAATTGACGGATTGGGCTAATATTCAGTTTCGTGGTAACATGGATCGGACAAACGATCATTTTGAACAGCACAGCTATGCTGGTACAGAACCAACTTTGGCAGATCCCAATGGACGTTTTGTATTAAGTGACTTGAATACCAATCAGCGTTATGGAGATATTTTGCTCAATCTTAATGAAACATTTGGCAATATCAGTGCTGCATTTACTGCTGGAACCAGTATCAGTGATACCAAAGCCGATTTGTTCTATGCAGATTCAAAGGGGCCTGGACTTCGGTATGCCAATACCTTTGTTATTCAGAATATTGTTCAACCTGGAGCAAATATCACACAAAGCCAGCCTGGAAGCCAACGCCAGTTGCAATCATTGTTTGGTAGCCTTTCACTGGGCTTCAAAAATAGGTTTTATGTTGATGTAACTGGGCGCAATGATTGGTCTTCTACCTTAGCCTATACTGGTAATAATTCCTTCTTTTACCCATCAATAGGTGCATCGGCCATTTTATCCGAAATGTTTAAACTTCCGGGCATCAATTTTGCTAAAGTAAGGGCTTCTTACGCTCAAGTAGGTAATGGTGTGAATCCTTATGATACTAATATACAATATGGGTTTCCAGCAAGCGGTGCACAAGCACCTAATGTTGGTATTTTGCCTGATACTAAGGTGCAAAATGAGTTATCAAAATCCTTTGAAGTTGGAGCGGATTTGCGTTTTTGGTCAAATCGTGCCGGATTGGACTTGACTTATTACAAAACCAATACTACCAACCAGCGTATTGAGATAGAGGTACCACAAGGTAGTGGCCTACAAAGGGCAATTATCAATGCTGGTGATATTCAAAACCAAGGCATAGAGGCTACATTAACGTTAGTTCCTGTGCGTAACAGTAAATTGGAATGGACTAGCAACATCAACTACACCCGCAATACCAACTTGGTCAAAGCGCTTTCGCCTTTGCTCAACACTGGCACATATATCCTAACGGGTGGTGGGGTAAATAACTACAGCATGGTTATCCGCGAAGGCCATCCATTTGGCGAAATAGGCGGCAAAGGCTTTAAATACATAGATGGTAAGATTGTTGTTGACGCTAATGGAGTGCCACAGGCAGGTCTCGACACTGTGTTGGGCAATCCTGCACCCGATTTTACCTTGGGTTGGAATAATTCGTTGAAAATGGGCAATTTTACCATTGGCGCGTTGATAGATGGCCGTTTTGGTGGCGAGGTAATGTCTATCACCCAAGCGGTATTGGATCGGTTCGGCGCTTCGAAAGCAACTAGTGATGCCCGCGATGCGGGTGGCGTAGATGTGGCCGCTGTAAAAGAAGACGGTACCGCGTTTAGCGGAAAACTTGACCCTGAAAAGTATTATGTAGCCGTAGGTGGCCGTGATGGTATTACCGAGGCATATATTTTTGATGGCACTAGTATCCGACTTCGCGAACTTAGTCTGGGTTATAGGTTCCCACAATCCATTTCAAACCGAATCTGCAAAGGTGCTGGATTGAACGTGTCAGTAGTGGGGCGTAACCTGATCTATTTTAAAAACAATGCTCCGTTTGATCCTGATGTATCTATGTCAACTGGCAATGGCCTCCAAGGCGTGGAAGTATTTAGTGCGCCCGCCGTTAGAAGCTATGGCATAAATGTAGGGTTGACTTTCTAATAAAAACAAGTAACTTATTGATTTTCAATAAAAATAATACAACAATGAAAAATAAATTCATTCTCTTAGCCAGCATGGTGATTTTGACAGCGATTGCGCTGTTCACCTCACAGAGCTGCACCAAGAACTTTGAAGAAATCAACACTGATCCGTACAAACCTAATAATGTACCAGTCGGTGAAGAATTCAAGCAGGTTCTTCAAAATATTTATTCTTATTCACCAGCATGGATCACACAACTCCAGCAAAACTTAATTGGTGATGTATATTCTGGCTATATGATGCCTCCAACGCCGTTTCGTGGCAACTCTAACAACATGACCTACTTTTTGGTAGATGGTTGGAATGAATGGCCTTGGAACGTTGCCTACAGCAATGTAATGTCTCCATTAAAACGAATGGAGGACAACGCAGGAGCCAACTATCCAGAATTCAATGCCTGGGCCAAAATCTGCCGAGTGGCAGCCATGCACCGTATCAGCGATATATATGGTCCCGTCATTTACTCCAAATATGGAGTACTTACTACTGCTGGTGGTGTTGAGTATGATTGCCAAAAAGATGCTTACGATCTATTTTTCAAGGACCTGGACTCCGCAACCGATGCCCTTACGCTGTTGGTGGGCAATACAACAGCAACAGCAAATATCAAAAACTTTGACCTTGTTTATGATGGTGACATTACTAAATGGGTCAAATTTGCCAATTCACTACGGTTACGTTTGGCGATAAGGATATCAAAAGTAGATCCAGCAAGGGCCAAAATCGAAGCAGAGGCCGCTATAAATCACTCCATTGGAGTGATGCAAGACAATAGCGACAATTGTTTGGTGGCCAGTGCCGATGGTTCGACCCACCCACTTAATGTCATGGACAATGCGTGGAACGATATTCGGATGGGCGCGCCAATGGAGTCTATTTTGGGTGGTTACAACGATCCACGTTTGGCCAAATACTTTGAGCCTTCTGTTATAGTGGCGGGCCAGTACAAAGGTATCCGCCAAGGCATTGCGATAGCATCAAAATCTGACTATGAAGGCTTTTCAACGCTGGTTGATCTAAACAAAGTACAATTGATGACTGCCGCAGAGGTATATTTCCTTCGTGCGGAGGCTGCTTTGCGTGGTTGGTCAGCAGGAGGGTCCGCCCAAAGTCTTTACGACCAAGGCGTACAAATTTCTTTCGACCAATATGGATTAGGCAGTGCCGCTGCCTACTTGGCTAGCACCTCAGCAGCAACACCCTATGTAGATCCTGTAAGTGCTGGCAACAGCACAGGTGCAGCAAGCAACGTAACAGTCAAATGGGACGAAGCCGCCAGCATGGATGTTAAATGGGAGCAAATCGTCACCCAGAAATGGATTTCGATGTATCCTGACGGACAAGAAGCCTGGTCTGAATACCGTCGTACAGGGTTTCCTCGTCTGTATCCAGTATTAGTCAATAATAGTAGTGGTACTATTGATTCGCAAAAAGGAATCAAACGCATCAATATGCCTGCGCCTGAGTACCGCACCAATAAAGTAGAAGTTACAAAAGCCGTCCAATGTCTTGGCGGCGCCGACAATGGCGGTACGTCTTTGTGGTGGGATGTGGATTAATTGCTGACTTGTAGAAAGTATGAACCTGAAAAACAGGAAAACGCCTAATTCATTGGTTCAATTTTCTGACAAATCATAATTGGAAAAAACTTTTATATATATTTCCTCGCCTGCCCCCGTAGTTTCGGGGGCAGGCATTTTTCTATAGTAAAGAGAAATCAGCCCAAAAAGATAAATTATTGATTCCACGTTCACTTCTAAGTACCAGAACGAATATAATCCGCGTTTTCAACTTGATCTTTTAAGTTAAAACTTCCCTGTTTTTTAGTCCCGATGCGCTGCATCGAAACCAAAAAACAGGTTGTTTTAACTCAAAACCTCTTCGTTGCATTCCACGGATTATATCCATCCTGGTACTTACTACTTTATATCCTTAAAAAATCAGAGTTTTGCAGATTGTTACTAATGCACTTTTTATGAAATCTATTCTAAATTACTCAATGGTCTGGGCATTGCTAGCCCTTATTTCTTGTCAAAACAACACTAGAGACAATACATTATTTGAACCAATCCCTCGAAGCAAATCAGGCATTGATTTCAGAAACCTCATCGTAGAAAAAGAGACATTTAATATTTTTAAATATCAATATTTTTATAATGGCAGCGGATTGGCCGTCGGAGATTTTAATAATGATGGTCTTCAAGACTTGTTTTTTACGGGAAATATGGTAAAAAACCGATTGTTTTTGAACAAAGGTAACTTTGAATTTGAAGACATCAGTACCAGTGCGCATATATATGAGAAAGAGGGTTGGTGTACCGGAGTTACCCCTGTGGACATTAATGCAGACGGATGGCTCGATATATATATATGTAGGGCGGGATATGACATTAATGAACTTAGGCAAAACCTACTCTACATTAACAATGGGGCTTCGCCCGATGGAAAAGTTAGTTTCACAGAAAAAGCCGCCGCTTACGGCCTAAACGATCCCGCGCATTCAACCCAGGCTTCTTTTTTTGATTATGACCATGATGGCGACCTCGATTTATTTCTAGTAAACCATTCTACGGTAGAATACTCGCGTGGATCTTTGGATGTATTTCAGTTGCGCAAAGAAAAGAAACCAAATTTCACTAATAAATTATATAGAAATGATGATCAGCACTTCATAGATGTAACAGAACAAGCAGGTATCACTTCCAATGTTTTGTCATTTAGTCTCGGGATCAGTGTCGCAGACCTCAACTTAGATGGATGGATGGATGTATTCATTGGAAATGACTTCAATGAACCTGATTATCTCTTTATCAACCAAAAAAACGGTCGTTTTAATGAGTGTGCAGCCGATTACTTTGACCATACTTCTATGTTTTCTATGGGTTCAGATATTGCTGATATTAACAATGATGGGTTACCCGATTTGATAAGCCTTGATATGTTGCCTGAAAGTAATTACCTCCAAAAAATGCACACTGGAGCAGATAACTATGACAAGACAAATCTCCTGATTCAAAATGGTTTTTATCGTCAATACAGTCGAAATACCTTACAGTTAAATAATGGAGACGGCACATTTTCAGAGGTAGGCCAATTAGCTGGCGTTTCCAATACGGATTGGAGTTGGTCGCCTCTATTCTTTGATTTTGAAAATGATGGCGATAAAGATCTATTCATTGCCAATGGATACTTAAGGGATCACACTGATATGGATTTTTTACTTTTTACAGCAGACGAAGTCAATAAAATAAAAAACAATCAAGAACATATTAATTTTCAAGACTATTTAAGCAAAATGCCTCCGATTATTCAGCCCAATTACTTTTTTGAAAACAAGGGCAATAGGCTTCCATTTATGAATAGTAACGCTACACTCGGATACACAGTGCCTACAGTGACCCAAAGTGCAGCTTATGCTGATTTGGATAATGATGGTGACCTAGACCTGATCCTTAATAATAGTAACGAATACGCCACTATCTTAAAGAATCGCAGTGAACAAGTATTCCCTAAAAATCATTACTTAAAAATCGCGTTAAGAGGCAATCCCCAAAACCCCATTGGCATTGGAGCAAAAGTATATGTTTACATTGGTCAAAATACCCTATATCAAGAGCAAAATCCAATACGGGGTTTCCAGACCAGCGTGGATCCTATCCTCTGTATTGGGCTCGGATTAGCAAGTGAAATAGACTCTATCCGTGTCATTTGGCCCAATATGCAAAGCCAAATACTAACCCAAGTATCAGTGAACCAGACCATTTCACTCGATATAAAAAATGCATCTCCATCCGTATCTCCCCCCAAACCAACCCAAAACCCTTATTTTCAACTTCAAAAAAATGCTTTGGTTGCCCAACATACCGAGAACCATTTTGTAGATTTTAAGGTTCAGCCACTGTTGCCCTACTTCTATTCAAGAGAGGGCCCAGCATTGGCTACTGCGGATGTAAACGGAGATGGACTCAGCGATCTATATTTGGGAGGAGCGGCTGGGGCATCTGGACAATTGCTTATTAATACTGGTCATGCTTGGAGTGCCACCCCCTCTAGCGCTATCACCGCCGATTCGGGCTGCGAAGATGTAGCCGCATGTTTTTTTGATGCAGACGGCGATAAAGACATGGATTTATATGTGACCAGTGGCGGATTTGAGTTTGCTGTAAGCGATCCAATGCTCAGTGATCGCCTGTATATCAACGATGGAAAAGGACATTTTTCAAGGGATATTAGCCTCTTTGACGATCGCACTAGCGATGCCTGTATCGCTAGTGGCGATATGGATGGCGATGGAGATACCGATCTTTTTATTGGTGGAATGGTCGTGCCTCAACGGTTCCCAGAAGTACCCAGTAGCCGACTCTTAATAAACAATGGAAAAGGGAAGTTCACTATCCAGCAAATCCCGACAATTGGCTTAGTCAAAGATGCTATTTGCTTGAATCTGAATGCTGATCAACGCCTTGAAATATTGGTTGCCGCAGAATGGGCACCCTTACAGATATTTGAGTATAAATCCGGCACTTGGGAAGATAATAGCGATACCTATTTCAAAACAAATACTTCTGGCCTCTGGCAGTCGTTGGCTGCCTCTGATTTAGATGGGGATGGAGACTTGGACTTTGTAGCAGGAAATCTAGGTCTGAACAGTCAACTCCAGCCAACCGAAGCCCTGCCACTGAGCCTATATTATGGTGATTTCGACAAAAATGGTAGTGTGGATCCACTCTTATGCTATCCCGTTCAGGGAGTACTTTATCCCATTGCATCTCGCGAAGACTTGCTGGTACAACTACCCGCGTTAAAGAAAAAATTTCTTCATTTTGAAACCTACGCCCATGCCCAAATCAATGATTTATTAGAACCCTATGGGTGCAAAGATCCCGCAAAATTGACGGCAGCAAGTGTAGAAACCACCTATTTTGAACAAGTAAATGGCCAATTCGAGCCTCGAAAACTTCCTATTCCTGCTCAATATGCACCAGTTTGTGCCCTTGCCATCACGGATGTTGATGGAGATGGGCACCACGATATTATTTTGGCAGGCAATATGACACAAACACGGGTAAAACTAGGCCGCTTAGATGGGCAGCATGGTCTTGTACTCATGAATGACGGGAAAGGGCATTTTTCCGAACTGCCTGCTTATGCCAATGGGTTACAGTTGAGGGGAGCAGTACGCGGAATATGTATTACAGAAAACAAAGGTAACAAAACCTTGATTTTTGGAATCAACGATGAACCAGCACAAGTATATACTATTAAGAATAAGCCTTTCACTACCAAATAAAAACCGGCACCCGCTGTACCGAATCAGTCCCTACAACTACCACCTGATAACTGCCTTTGGGCATTTTATCAGGACATTGAAACGTCAATTTGGAAAGCAAATGGGCATTAATTTCGTATGGCACGGTGAATCGCTGTTTGCTATCCACACTTTCTAAATAAATGGTGGATCCAACCAGTTGAGCGCCAATCAAAAGGTTTAGTTGATTGCCATCTGGATTATAAGAAAAAATGGAGCGGTGTACTTGATATTGTCCCAGATCTGCCCAAGCAGCAGAAATATCGGGCAGGCCATAGCCCCTGTTTAGATCGGGTTTGGTGTATTGATCGCCAGTAGCATATAGGGCGTCTAAGATTTCGGCCGCGCTTTTTTCAGGAAAAGCACTCCAAAGGCTGGCAATAGCACCTGTCAGCATAGGCGATGCCAAGGAAGTGCCACTGGATAACCCCAATTGTACTCCGGAGGTGCCTGCTACCACTACCTGATCGCCGGGAGCCAGTAAGTCTGGTTTGATACGGCCATCGGCCGTGGGGCCTCTAGAACTAAAATCGGCAATTTTTTTGGTATCCGTCACCGCACCAACGGCTACGATTCCCTTGGTATCGGCAGGAACTCCTATATGTCGCCAAGGGCCATCGCCTTCATTGCCGGCACTGTTGCAGATAATCATGCCTTTGGTAGCCGCTATGGCGGCACCTATGGATCCAATGGCAGTGCGTCCATCCAACTCTTTGTAAGAGTGACCCAGTTTGGGATCGTTGAAAACCGTGTAGCCCAAAGAGGCATTGATCAGATCAACGCCCACACTGTCGGCCCATTCCGCGCCTGCAATCCAATTGACTTCTTCTATGGGGAATTCGCCGCCTGTATCTTCTGTTTTAATTAAAAAATAGGTGGCATCGGGAGCAGTGCCTATATAATAACCACTAAGGTTGGAACCCATCACTGACAGCACGGAAGTGCCGTGAGCCGATGATTCGTATAGTCCATTGTCTTTTTCAACAAAATCCCAGCCGCTGAATAAGCGACCTTGCAAGGCAATAGAATCAAAAAATGGTAGTACGTCGGCATGGGCGAAACCTCCATCCATGACCGCTATCCAGATGTCGCGCCCGCGCGCGCCGCTCAAATGCGGAAGCCAAATATTTAAAAGGTCATTTTGTCCATAAGCATATCCATAGGGGTTTTCTCCAGTGCCAGCTACTGGATACTCTGGAGTATTCACCCTTGGTTTGGCTGGACGGTTGGGCGGGTTTTTATACTTGAGGTGGGGGCCGATGTAGGTCACTTTAGCAACAAAAGGCAGGGTTTTCAAGGTTTCAGCAGTGGCCGAATCGGCCATGACGGCTGCTGCATTGAGCCATTTGGATCGGTTATGAATCACTGCCCCTTTTTGGGCAAGTGCCTGCACATATTGTGGATTGACGGGTAAGTCATTTTCTAGGATTTCGATCCCAGATTTAGCCCTACGGTCTATGGCACGAGCAGATAAAAAGTCGCTAGGGCTACTAGTGTAAAATGGTGTTCCCTGTTTATCAGAGAACACCACTAAGTACTTATTCATCTTCTGCCCCATTGCAAGGGTGGAGGCGAGCCCCCAAAGCAAAAATATATAAAATTTCAATGCTTAATTCTTAATGTCCATCTAATATATTGCCCAATCCGCCCAAAATACTACCTTCTTCGCGGCGGTTGGCACCTCCGTACGACATGATTTTTGCGGCCAAACGGCTCACTGGCAATGATTGCAGCCACACTTTTCCGGGGCCGCGCAATACTGCAAAGAAAAGGCCTTCACCACCAAAAACCATGTTTTTGATGCCTTTTACAAACTGAATATCATAATCAATGCGGTTGGTAAATGCCACGATACAGCCCGTATCCACTCGAAGGGTTTCGCCTACCCCTAACTCACGCTCCACGATGTAGCCTCCGGCATGTACGAAAGCCATTCCATCACCTTCTAGTTTCTGCATGATGAATCCTTCCCCACCAAAGAGGCCGGTTCCCAACTTGCGTTGGAACTCAATACCTACTTGTACACCTTTGGCAGCACACAGGAATGCATCTTTCTGGCAGATGATTTTGCCGTTGTACGTACTTAAATCCATGGCAACGATCTTGCCTGCATAAGGTGCTGCGAAAGTCACCTTTTGCTTGCCACCGGGCAGGTGATTGGTATAGGTAGTCATAAACAGACTCTCCCCCGTCAATACGCGCTTACCAGCAGTAATCAGTTTACCAAAAAAACCTTCGGCACGGCCAGATCCGTCACCGAATACGGTTGCCATTTCGATACCGTCGTCCATAAACATAAAACTGCCTGATTCGGCAATGACAGTTTCTTGTGGGTCGAGTTCTATCTCGACGCATTGCATTTCTTCACCGAAGATTTTGTAGTCAATTTCGTGATTGCTCATAAAAAATTTAAAATGATTTGTTGTATTACTATCCATCTGCCTTCATCATCTCCTGAGTTACCTGATTTTAAAATCAGAGATGAGCGACAGCAAGTTACATTTTAGAAGTATAAAACTAATGACCCAACCATCCTTTTGTAAAGCCTCTCTTACTACTGTATGATACCTATCTCTGGCCATAACTTAACTTATATTTTAGCAAAAGTAAGCACTTCCTATAACATCCACAAGAATAAACGACGAATTTAGGTTAAGAAGGGATAAATTTCTAACGTAGATGGGTTGCGTGCAGACATAGGACTAAGCACATTGAAAGAAAATGCGCGTAAAAAGGGGATCATTTGGATGACAAAAGCCATCGTGAGAAATCAAATGGAAGATATTGTAGTTCGGGAGTGACTCAGATGACTAATCTCTCCAAATAAAAGGAAAAAGAACAAAGGTTAAGGTAACTAAAATTACATCAATAGCCAGAAGGTTTACAATATCCCGCTTATAACTGGTATCTTGTATGAGCCTCAAGGCAATGGCAGAGAGCCGCACCAAAGTCAGGAGGATGGGCAACACCACTGGAAAACTTAGGATAGCCATTAGGGTAGCACTGTTGTTGGCCTTGGCTGCTATGGAAGCGATAAAGGTGAAAGCAATGGAAAAACCAATGCTACCAAGTAGTAGTATCAAAGCAAAAAGCCCCGGATCTTTGACCGGATTGCCCGCCACGGTAGCATAGAGTATAAAGGAAAGTGTACTCAACACCCACAGCAAAAAAGTATTATATATTATTTTTGAAAACAATAATGTGGCTGGATCAACCAATTGATAATAGTATAATTGCCGTGATCCACTCTCTTGTACAAAACTTTTCATCACCGCATTGATACTGGCAAAAAGGACGATTAACCAAAACAATACGTTCCAAACCTGCGGCTGCACCTTGATACTGGATATATACACCACGAAAACCATGCTGAATACATAGAGGACGATCCCACTGATCGCATAACGTTGCCTGAACTCCAATAGAAACTCTTTGTGCAACAACGGAATCAAATTTTTTATTCCCATCATGGGGACGAAGGTATGTCAACTTTTAAGAACCTGAAAATTATTCCCATAAATTATTCCAAACTGCAAACAAGGATACAATGAGATTAATGTACCTTTGCGTTTCTTAGAAACATTCATCCACCTGTCAAGCAATAATATGAGTTGGTATAAGCGTCTCCGCGAAGGCATCACAACTGCCACAAAATCGAAAAAAGATGTGCCGGAGGGCATTTGGTTTCAGTGTAAAAAGTGTAAAGAAACCAGTACAACAAGACAATTGCACGACAATTTCTATAAATGTCCAAAGTGCGACTACCATACTGCTATTGGTTCCGAAGAGTATTTTGACATTGTTTATGACGGTCAGGAGTATATCACGCTCCATGACGATTTAATTTCTGTGGATTTTTTAAAATTCACGGATTTGAAGCCTTACGATAAACGATTGGAGGATTCTCGCCTGAAAACAGGCCTTAATGACGCGCTAGCGATCGGTGCTGGCACCGTGAATGGCTACCCTTTGGTCATTGCATGCATGGACTTCAAATTTATTGGAGGTTCTATGGGTTCTGTGGTGGGTGAAAAGATTTCTTTGGCTATTGACCGCGCTATTGAAACCCGTTCAGGCCTAATGATCGTATCCAAAACAGGTGGGGCTCGCATGATGGAAAGTGCATTTTCTTTAATGCAAATGGCCAAAACCAGTGCGAAACTGACGCTTTTGGCCAAGGCTAAACTGCCTTATTTCTCTTTAATGACCGATCCAACTACTGGTGGCGTGACTGCTTCTTATGCCATGCTCGGCGATGTCAACTTGGCCGAACCTGGAGCATTGATTGGATTTGCAGGACCTCGTGTCATCAAGGAAACCATCAAAAAAGACCTGCCAGAGGGCTTTCAAACAGCAGAGTTCTTATTAGAAAGCGGATTTATGGATATTATCGTGAATCGCAAGGACTTAAAAGAAACATTGACCGATCTTTTAGCATTTTGGTTCAAAGAGCCAGTTAGTTAAGTAGCGGTAAAAAAATAACTTATCCTTTTTAACTGATTGCTTTTCACCCAAACTGCCCATCTTTTGGCTTAAATAGTACCACTATTAGCCCCAAAAGATAGTTGTTTAGGCAAAGATCAATCTACCTAAAAAGAACAGTTATTATTTCACCGCCACTAAGGAATTTTTCTTAACAACATAATCCCATCCCTGATGGGCAACAATATATTCTCAACCCGATGATCTTGATGTACCATATGATTAAAGTCTCGAAGTGCCAAAGTGGTGGGGTCTTTGTCTTCTACTTCTGACACGACCTTTCCGTCCCATAAAACATTGTCTATCAACATATAGCCGCCAGACCTCAGCAAGGGTAGGCACATTTCGTAGTGGAGGTGGTATTCCATCTTACCTGCGTCGAGAAAAATCAGGTCAAATGTTTCATCAAGCGTCGGGATAACGGCCGCTGCATCGCCCAAATGCAACACAAATTGATCGGTCAACCCAGCCATTGCTACGTGATTTCTAATGATCCAGCCCAATTCATCATTGACTTCTATGGTGTGAATTTTGCCGCCAACACCCAGCCCTTGCGCCAAACAGATAGCAGCATAACCAGTAAATGTACCTATTTCAAGGATTCGATTGGGAGCAATCATGCGGCTGATAAACTCCAATAACTTGCCTTGGTAAGTACCAGAAAGCATTTGTGGAGCCAAAGTGGCCAAGTTGGTGGCTCGCTCCAATTGGTTCAAAACTGGAAGCACAGAAGATGTATGCTTTTCGCAATACGCTTTTGTTCGGTCGTTTAATGTCATTTTTATATGAATTGCAGGCACAAAGGTCGAAAAAAATCAAGGATAATGAATAAACACTGCTATTTTTGCCGCTGAAAAAAAAGAAATATGAATCAAAAGACATTTTGGCAAAGGCCAGAGGGCATTACGGGCGTACTTTTCATGGCAGCATTGGTGATAGGCGGGGGCGTATTGCTCAACAATATGCTGCCGACACTCCTTACAATGGCTAATAATACATTATCCTTAGCGGGGTTATTGGCCGCATTAGCGGCAGTCGTATATATGGTATTAGACCCCAAACTTAGAAATTTGGTATGGTATGTCTATAAATCCATCATGCGATCCATCACTGGCGTTTTTGTGCAGATTGACCCGATTGGTATTCTAAAATCATACATCGAAGACTTGGAGGACAAACTCCGCAGTATGAGTAAGCAAATAGGTGCCTTGCGTGGCCAAATGCGCCAACTCAAAGGAGTGATGGATACCAATACTGCCGAAATACAGAAAAACATGTCATTGGCGGAGCAAGCCAAGAAAAAAGACGACGAAAAAAACGTTACCCTTTCTACCCGAAAGGCTGGCCGCCTTCAAGATGCCAATGCCAAGTACGACCTACTCTACAAACGTATGGAAGTGCTGTATCGGATATTGACCAAGATGTACGAAAACTCAGAGATCGTACTGGAAGATACCAAAGATCAAATCATGCTCAAAGAGCAAGAGTATAAGGCGATCAAGGCAGGGCATAGTGCGATCAAATCTGCTATGAGCGTCATCAGCGGAGACCCCGACCAACGCGCCATGTTTGATCAGGCACTGGAAGTATTGGCCGACGATGTAAGCCAAAAAGTGGGTGAAATGGAACGATTCATGGATACCAGTAAAAATCTCATGGATTCAATTGACCTTCAAAACGGCGTTTTTGAAGATGAAGGTTTGAAATTGCTTGAAAAATGGGAGCGTGAAGGCCCTATGCTTTCAGCACCCACCCTAAAGTCAAATACTAAAGGCGAAACCGCGCTGGACTTAAATACGCCTCCTAAGGAGATATTGAAGGAGGACAATGATTATACGAAGATGTTTGATTGAAGAGTGTTACTAATTCCTAGTTCAGGCGTTTAATACTTGAAAAAATTAACCCAACATTACTCATACACATTAAAAAATAATATAACATGAAAAAATTCGCTTATTTGATGCTCGCTTCTACCAT
>JANMMZ010000028.1:0-36777 GCA_031373665.1 Saprospiraceae bacterium
GGAAACTGGTTGCGCACCAGTTATGAATTGGATAACCTTGGCCAAGAAGTTTCTTCCTTGACGATAGAGGATTTTGGCGGGGGGAATCTTGATTTACACAGTAGAACAACATCTTTCTTTAATCCAAGCAACCAAGTGATAGAGCGATTATCAGAGCGTTATCCATTTGGGGATTGGATCAATGAATACAGGAATCTGTATGACTATGGGACAACATATGATCGTAGAGAGACCTATCAATATTGGGTTGGTAATGACTGGGAAAATCAAACTCGTATTACACAAACCAACAATGATGACGGACAACAGGCCTATTACCAAAGTGAGACATGGGATATTTCCGAAGGAAATTGGAAGAAAACGTATGAAGTATTTTATGAGTATGATTCTAATGGTAATATAACCCAGTTTCAAAATAAATCAGGAGATCCGTTTCAATGGAATTCTCGTTGGGTTTATCATTACGATGCCCAAGGGAAAAATGACTATTACACTGTTTTTACTTGGAACGCTACCTTGAATGATTGGGTTAAATCACAGTCTGCAATAAATGAATTTGATGCAAACGATGTATTAACAGAAACAGTGACCTATAATGTGGATGCATTGGGCATTGAGACCTTGTACTCAAAGCGATCGTTTACTTATAATGAAGGCATATTTTCAGAATCAATCAAGTCTTCCATCAATTTAATATGGAATGCTATTACACAATCATTCGAGAATGACATAAAATTTACGGTTGATTACGATGAACTTCCGAATGATAAAGCCAAATTGCTCTTTGATTATAGCATAAAGAGTCAGTTTAATCCTCAAGATTGGGCGATTGTATTTAATGTTGAAAACTTTTATCACATCGGCGACAACGTATCAAGCCCCGAACTCCAAGCCCTCAAGCCTTGCCAAGCCCCCAATCCATACCCAATCGGTCATAGGGTAGCCTGCGATGGACTCCATGAAAATGGATCTTATATGCTATGGATTTATGATGCCCAAGGAAAAATGGCTTATGCTCGTCACTTTCTAGGATCTAGCGGATGGAGCATACACCAAGCGTTGCCTACTGGTACGTATATAGCGGTCATTACTCAAAATGGGAATCGGATTTCTAGCCAACGGATTGTATTGGCTAAGTAATCATAGGTATTTGGACGGTTATCCAAAATAAAACAGGGGCATCTCGAATTAATTTGAGTTGCTCCTGTTAATTTTATCTATTTGATTATCAATGACTTAGCCTTTCTTTAATAAAAAAATGACAACCCAATGTTTCATAAATCTTGAATTTTGTGAATTTAGCCTATCTTTGCGGCGAAATAGTTTCGGCTCCGTAGTTCAACGGATAGAATTGAGGTTTCCGGTACCTTAGATAGTGGTTCGATCCCACTCGGGGCTACAGTTTTTAAATTCACCCTGTGTAAGCAGGGTGAATTTTTTTGTTTTTATTCCAATGAAAAATAAGCATATAGTTTTACTGTTTGGTGCTACCTTTTTAGTGGGGCTCTTGCTGCGGCAAATGCCGTGGCAAATGTCGAGTTATGTGCAAAAACGCCTTTTGCATACGGATAGCACCCAGATTCAAAAGGTCAATATCCAGCGTCCCACTTTTGCGGAACTAACTTTAGAACGCACAGATATTGGTTGGTCAGTGAGCCAATCTGGGCGATTCGTAAACACTACTATGGATCTGGTTTTGCCTATTTTGTCGGCACTCCAACAAATGGAATTGCATCAAATTGTACGATCTGATCAACCCGACACACTGGGTTTTTCCATTAAAGAAGCCATCACCATTGAAGTATTTGGTGATAAAATCAAGCCCGAAGGCATTCAAATAGGGCGGGTTATACTGGTAGAGGGGTTCAAATACACCTATGTATTGGTACCGCAGCACGAAGGCGTTTATTTGCTTAAAGGCGATTTTAGAACCGTTTTTTTGCGAAAATTAGATCAATTTAGGCTCACCAACGCTTTTTCGTTTGATCCAAAATCCATCAACACCATCACTGTGTATAATAAAGATACCTGCTTCATCGCACTCATGAAAGGCGATACCAGTGTATCATGGCACAACAATGATTTTACATGCCAATGGCCTTCCGACTCTTGTGAAACATGGCTAACGATGTTGCAAAAAATGAATAATATGCCTTTCGCCGACTATTTTGACGAAGGCTACAGTGATAAATTGTTTAGGATAGAACTAGGTATCGCTGGGAAAGAATTGCCCCTCCAGTTGAATATATACAAGGTAAATCAATTTGAATTGCCCGAAGAGTACAAAGAACAATCCTTCAGTGGGGCTATTGCGCCCTTTGTTTTGAATAGTTCTTACAATCGCGATAACTATTTTGCATTGACCAATACCGATTTGTTGATTCAAGTCTTAGGGTATTTGCCCAATAATAGTACCAGTTCAATCATAGATCATGCCCCAAAAACAAAATAAATATTCGGGTTGGGCTTTGTATCCAAAAATAGAAGGATCGCTGGTTGCTCCAGAACATTTGGATGCCGTACGGGCAAGTATTATAGCAAAAGATACGGTGATTGCCCGTGGCAATGGGCGCAGTTATGGAGATGCAGCCTTGGGTGAAAACCTGATTTCTACCATGAAATTAAATAAAATCAAGCACTTTGATCACGAAAACGGTCAAATTACCTGCGAAGCGGGGGTCTTGTTCTCAGATATACTGGCCTTGATCGTTCCGAAAGGTTGGTTTTTTATGGTCACGCCCGGCACGGCTCAAATCACTGTTGGCGGAGCCATTGCATGCGATGTACACGGAAAAAATCACTCAGATTCGGGGTGTTTCTCGCAGCACCTGATTCAGTTTGACCTCATAACGAGTACGGGCGAGGTGGTGACGTGTAGCAAATCAGAAAACCAAACCCTATTTTGGCAAACCTGCGGAGGAATGGGCTGGACGGGTGTGATTCTCCACGCTAGTTTTCAGTTGAAGCGTATCAACAGTGTATATATGCACCAAACTACCTTGCACTTTGATCAGAACAGTGTAGAGCCTATATTGAATACCTTGAGAAACCAACAAACGGACGATTATGCCGCCGCTTGGCTGGATCTCAGTTCCAAGTCCCTAAGAGGGCTTGTGTTTCTGAATCACCACGATACCACCCCCACCGAACTCCGATACACGCCTAGTTCTGGTGCTTTGTCTGTTCCATTTTTGTTGCCTTTTAGTGTGATCAATAAATGGAGCATAAAAGCCTATAATGCTTATTATTTTTTCAAAAATAAACCAAGAAAACAACGAATTTCGTTGAATACCTGCTTTTATCCCCTTGATGGGATCCAAGATTGGAATCGTTTGTATGGGCCTCGGGGTTTTGTTCAATATCAATTTTGTATTCCGGATGCTCAAGCCAATGCGGGCATGATTTCAATCATCAGGGCTATCCGAAACAGTGGGGAAATTCCCTTTTTATGCGTTTTAAAGCGGCACGGCGAACGGTCTCCTGAATCCATCCATTCTTTTCCAATCAAAGGTTTTTCATTGGCCTTGGATTTTCCAAGAACCACTACCATCTTTACGCTCATACAGCAGTTGGATAAAATAGTGTGGGATCAAGGCGGTAAAATATACCTTGCCAAAGATGCCTGTTCTGCACCACACATGGGTCGAATAGACCCAAATTCATTTGGCAATCATAAATTTTCTTCTGCCTTAAAACAGCGTATTTTATGAGCCGATTTTGGAAATATTTGTTTTTCGCACTCCCCATACTCTACGGCATCCTTTACGCGCCGTATGGGATCAATGAAACCGATGGCGGATTCTTAACCGGATTAGGTTGGCAAGTACTTCAAGGGCAAATCTTATATCAAGATGTTATTTATGTGCGCCCGCCCTTGTCAGTCTGGCTGCGCGGCTTCGAATTATACCTGTTGCCCGATCATTGGGCGGTATTGGGGGAGCGGTGGATTTTTTATTTCAAAGTGGCCACCTATTCCTACTTAGGAGCCACGCTCTTGTACGTCGGCCAACGACGGTGGATATTGGCAGTATTTGCTTATATTGTCTCTGTACATTGTTATCCAGCAGCGGCTTGGCATACCATTGATGGTATTTTATTTGCAGTCATGGGCGTCTGGTTTTCGGCCAAGGCCAGTGATAGAAACATGTTATTAAGTCCATTGATGGGGGCTTTTTTGGGTGGTATTTGTATCGTTTTATCTATGCTTTCCAAACAATCATTTTATCCACTAGCCCTTGCTTTTATACTGTTTTTGATATTTTCACAGGGGATTCAGTATAAAAAAGCCGTATTTGGTTTGGGTGGAATGTTTGTTGGTGCGGCTGCATTCGCGGCCTATCTGACTCACCAAAATCTTTGGCACGGATTCCTACAAAGCACCACCCAATCAGCCAATAAAAGCCAAGCCCTAGAGCATGGGATCCTTGATTATTTTAGGATCACACCAGGGTTAGCGATACCCTCCATCTTGATCCTGTTTTTTGTTTTTTATAAGGGTAAATTATCCTTTAAATTAGAATCGCGACAATGGCTTTTTATGGGTTGGGTATTGGCCCTGTCCCTTAGTTTTGCGGTAGTGACTTGGCTCAGACAACTACACACTGTTCCTTTTGCTCAAAGTCGTATGTTGTTTTGGTTGGCCGCTTTTTGTGCTTTTTTCGCCCTTTGGAATCAAAGAAACTACAAGTCAGCCATGTTGCTTTCCATCACTTGGTGCGGGGCGGTGAGTTGGGGATATAATTTACCCTTGCTGTTTGCGCTACCCTTGGTTTGGGGTATTATGGAGGCATTTGACAGCCTCCAAATTCAGCATAAAAAACAACAATATTTTTCAATACTGCTTCTGATTACAACATTGACCTGCTTTAGAGTAGGCTACGAATTTGTATATCGAGATGGGAAACGGTCAGCAATGAACACCCATTTGGGTAATATTTTCCCTCGACTACACGGTATTTACTCCAGTCAAGAAACGGCCGATCAATATGCTGATTTGAAACGAATCATTGAGAGGTATGGCTCTAATTTTGCGGTACTTCCAGCCTTCCCACAAGCACATTTCTTGACAGATACAAGGCCGGTTTTGCCCTTAGGATGGGTTGTTAATCGAGAAACCAATCATTCCAATGATTTGATTATCAAAACTTTGGAGTCAAAAAGACCCATATTGATCTTTGAAAAAAACTACTTGCCCAAATTTCAGACTGATCCAGAATTGAGCCTTTGCAAAACCTATTTTGATAAAAGCTTCACCGTAGAAGAAACGCCCTTTTTTATCGTGAAAAAATTATGAAAAAATTAGTGCTTTACGATTTTGATGGAACGCTGACACACAGCGATTCATTTTACCAAATCCTTCGATTTAGTGTGCCGCTCTGGAGGCTAGGGTGGGGGAGTTTTATTTTGTTTTTTCGATATTTGGTACTGTTTTTCAACCAAAAATTGAACCGAGAATCCGGAAAAATCGCAATCATTGAACAGTTTTGGGGGCATCTAACTCAAACTGAATTGAATAGCCTTGGCCATCGGTTTTGCAATCAGCGAATTCACCATCTTTTGGTGCCGGAACGGATGGCACAGTTGCGCCAATATCAAAAAGAGCATAACACGACGGTCGTCTTAGTCTCCGCCTCTTGCGATTTTTGGCTCCAATCCTTTTGCGAATCAGAAGGCATTCATTTGATCTGTACGGAACTCGAATTTGAGCAAGAAATCTGGACAAAAAAATTCAAACACGGCAATTGCAACGGCTCTGCCAAAGCAGCGCGTATTCAGGAGCGGTTTGATCTTAATTTATTCGAGCATATTATTGCCTTTGGCAACAGCAAAGGCGACTTCGAAATGCTTGCATTGGCTCACGAAAAAACAATGTATTCATGATAATCTTAAAAAGCACGGATTCGTCGGATATTGATTTTGTAGAATTGGTCAAATACCTTGATCGTGACCTGATGATTAGGGATGGCGAGGATCATTCGTTTTATGCGCAATTTAATAAAATTGCAACCATCAAGCACGTTATAGTCGCCTATATCAATGACCAACCCATCGGCTGCGGTGCTATCAAAGCATATAATTCTACCACGATGGAGGTTAAAAGGATGTTTGTTTCTCCAGAATACCGAGGGAAGGGCGTAGCCACCACCATCTTAACGGCCTTAGAAAAATGGGCAGGAGCATTGGGTTATACCTCTTGTATCTTAGAAACAGGTCTTCAACAGCCGGAAGCCATTGGACTCTATAAAAAAAGTAGATACGAGGTGATTCCCAACTATGGACAATATGCAGGTATCGAAAATAGTGTTTGCTTTCAAAAATTACTGTAAACTCACAAAAAAGGCCAGTACAAGTGCTGAAAGCATCTGTACTGGCCGGATTCTATTCTAACCAAATCTTACATCAAAGATTCAATCTTATCTTTCAAGAATTGTTTGGTTTGCGCACCCACCACTCTTTCTTTGAGTTCTCCATTTTTGAAAATCAAAAACGTAGGAATCCCTCGCACGTTAAATTCTGTCGGTATGTTTGGATTGTCATCTACATTGAGTTTTCCAATCACTGCCCTACCATCATATTCTGCGGATAGTTCTTCCACAATGGGAGTCATCAAGCGGCAAGGGCCGCACCATTCTGCCCAAAGGTCAATGACTGTTACTTTGTCACTGGCGATTACATCTGTCTGGAAATTGGCATCTGTGAATTCGTAAGCCATTTTATTATTAATATTTAGGTATTGAAAATTAATTGAAACCAAGGTCTCAATCCTTATATGTTATTTAAACAGTACTGAGACTATTTTGTTTGCAAAGGTAACACTCGTTTGATAAATCCATGTGTTATTATACTGCAAATGTCCGCATCCCAACTATTTTTTTATAACCTTTTGTGAAAACACTACTTGGTTACTCCCATTGATGCACTGCAAAACGTAGGATCCAGCCTCTAAGTTCCCCAAATCCTCCAAAGTGTTTTGGCCTTGGGTCAGTATTGTTTCTCTAATGATTTTCCCTTGCACATCTATCATTTGAAGGCGTATTTTTTCTGATTTGCCATCTAAGTCTATTCTAATGAGATCCTCGAATAGGGTAGGATAGGCCACAATACTTTGTTGGTTATAAAGTTCATCAGTAGCAAGCAACGGATTCATTGCAATATCTAACGTCGTGACTTGACCTGACACAAGGCTCACATTAGCGATAGTAGTGGTCAAATAGCCCGGTTTGCTGGCCTCCACCGTGTAAGTACCCGTAGTTGCCACCCCTGTTTTATAGGTACCTTCCACCGAAAAACTATCTACGTAAGTAGTATTAATGACCCGTACGGTGGCATTGTTGATTCCAAAACCCGAAATGGCATCGGTTACTGCGCCTTCTAACCAAGCCGCATGTTGGTACGTAGGCTGGTATATAAACAAACCTTCTGCTTTGGCTGTGGCAAATATAATGCCCGATGGTAAGTATGGATCAGCATCCCAAACCAATGAATTGCCCATCACGACCCAAGCCGTTTCGATCAGATTACTAGGGCGGCTGGCATCCACAATGGTCAATTGGCCTCCATAACTCGGATTGATTACATAGTCGCCCAAAACCCTGACATTGTGTACCATCCTTTCTGGCTTTTGACTGCACAAGTATTTGTCTAATAGTTTTATATTGTCCAAGTCGCTCACATCAAAGGCGCACATGGGTGCATTAAGTCTTTCATCGGCAGTAAATAGAATTTTACTATTGTCGGAAAGCCCTGAATTGTGGTTGAATTTGGCAGGTGTCGGGTTAGTAGCCAGCAAAATAGGATTGGCCCTATCTGAGATGTCAACCACTCCAAATCCATCGGTATATATTTCGCTCGACCACAGTGTATCGCCCCTAATAAATCCGTCATGGATATAATTAAGGTTGTAGTTGCCCACTATTTCAGGGTTCCAAGGGTCGCTCAAATCAGCAATATAATTGGCTTTGGTGGCTTGGCTGACACCAAACACGTACAAGTATCCATTTTCTGCCTGTACGGTATGGCTTTTTCTGACTAGGGTATCGCCCTGCACCACACCATACCATACTTTATGATATACCGTATCAGGAAGGCTCCGCAAGTCAACAATGGTCACGCCGCTGTTGAATGCCTCAGAGCCAAAATAGGCAAACCCATTCCAAGTTTTTACTTCGCGCCAGTTGTTTTGGAGGCTCGGCACGGCAAACCGCTCTACCGGCTGGGTCGGATCATTCAGATCCACAATGCTTAGACCCGCGCTGGTGCCGACCAAGGCATATTCATTTTGAAAACTGTCCACATAATGCCAGCATCCAGCCAGAGTGACGGGGCTGTAGGAAAGGTGGCCTATTTCTTGGAGGTTGAGTTGTCCCCAAAGCGATTGATTGCAAAAAAGCAATCCTAATAGTATGTATTTCATATTTAATTGCCTAATTCTAATTGTTCTTTTACTAAATTGTAATATACACCCCGTTGTTGAGTCAAATACTGATGAGTGCCTTGCTCCACTATTTCACCTTTTTCCATCACGATGATGTTGTCGGCATGGCGGACAGTGCTGAGGCGGTGGGCTACAATGACCACCGTCCTGTTTTTGAATGTATCGCCAAGGTTTCGCATAATCAATTGCTCATTGAGGGCATCCAAAGCATTGGTGGCTTCATCAAAAAATAGGTATTTAGGGTTTTTATAGATCGCTCTGGCAATGAGCATTCGCTGCCGTTGCCCAAGGCTCAATCCGGCGCCATCCTGCCCTGCTTTGGTATTATATCCCAAGGGCAATCCTTCTATAAACGTTTGGATATTGGCCATTTTGGTGGCATAAAGCAAGCGTTGGCGATCTATGTTTTCTTCACCTAAGGCTATGTTACGGGCTATGGTATCCGAGAAAATAAAGCCTTCTTGCATCACTGCTCCGCATTGGCTGCGCCAAAGTTTATGGTCTATATTGCTGAGGTTAATATCGGCCACTCGTACACTGCCTTCTGTGGGTTGGTATATGTTCAACATCAACTTGAGTAAGGTTGTTTTCCCACTGCCCGAAGATCCTACGATGGCCGTGGTTTTTCCTTCTGGGCAAACGCAATTGAGGTGCTGTATGACCCAAGGATCATGAGGGCCTCCGTACCGAAACGAAACATTTTGAAGGGTAATATCGCCATTAGAAGGCAATACCGTGACTTTAGTTGTGTCTCCATCGCCATCTTCGTCAGTCCGCTCTTGTATTTCGTTCATGCGTTCTAGGCTTATTTTTGCCTCTTGAGCAGCCAGCATAAAATGCACCAACGATTCCAAGGGAGCATTCATGTGCCCTATAATGTATTGAACCGCCAACATCATGCCCAAAGTCATATCTCCTTGGATCACTGATTGAGCCGCGATGACCGAAATTACAATATTTTTGCCTTCATTGATGAAGGCGGCTCCGGCTCTTTGCATTTGATCGGTAGCCAAATACTGGACATTGATCCTAAATAGACGCGCTTGAATCCGCTCCCAAGCCCAACGTTTTTGGCGTTCGGCATTGTGAAGTTTGATCTCCTGCATCCCGTTCACCATTTGAATGAGCGTATTTTGATTTTCTGCCATTTGCTCAAAACGGCGATAGTCTAAGGAGCGACGACGTTGTAAAAACAAAGCCACCCAACCGAAATACGCCGCTGCGGCAAGGAAGAAAATAAAGAAAATCAAGGGGTTGTAGAAGAACAAAACAATACTAAAAACAAATAGGCTTACAATCGAAAAAACCGTAGTCAATGAGGAGGACGTTAAAAAACGTTCCACCCGCTCATTGTCATAAATCCGTTGCAATAGATCGCCCGTCATTTTGGTATCAAAAAATGACATGGGTAAACGCATCAACTTGATCAAAAAATCTGATACCAAATTAATATTCACCCGCGTACCAATGTGCAGCAGTATCCACCCTCTGATGAACTCTACCGCTACCTGACTGACAAACAAGACACCTTGGGCTGCTAAGATCAAGTAAACAAAGTCCAAGTCATTCAACTGTACCCCTTTATCCACCATAGCCTGCATCAAAAATGGCAGGACTAATTGGATCATGCTTCCCAAAATAAGCCCAAGACCCAACTGCCAGATGAGCCTATTATGATGCTTCAAATACGACCAAAGAAAAGAAAAACCCGTTTTTTGAGTCTTTTCTCCTTCTAATTCATAAAAATCGGGGGTTGTTTCCAATAGCAACAATATACCTTGGGGTTCGGTCTGAACCACATCACTGATCCAGCCGTTTAGAAACTCCTGCTCCTGCATCTCTATTTTGCCAACCTTGGGGTCGCAAGCATAGATAAGGCCATTGGCTACCCGATACACCACTATAAAATGTTCCTGATTCCAATGTGCAATACAAGGCAAAGGAATGTCTTCTTGTAGTTTTTTAAACCCCGACTTTACGCCCAAGGTTCTCATTCCAATCTTTTCCGCAGCATCAGAAATTCCCATCAATGACACCCCCTCTCGATCCAAGTATGACAACTGTCGCAAATACTCCAGCGAATAGTGCTTGCCATAATGGCGAGCCACCATGCGCAAGCATGTCGCACCGCAATCAGAAGAATCGTGCTGTTTGTAAAATGGGAAATTATCTGCCATTGTTTAGTCTAACTTAGCCAATTCTCCCTTCAAGAAATCAATCACCTTGATTTCTGTCGGATCCACCTTGCGCAGTTCTGCTAAATATACAGAAACCCAATCGCCCAAGTGTACCAAATAAAAGGCTTTTTCAATAGCAGAGCGACCTTTTGACCACACTTCGATAGAAGTCTGGGTATAATGCTCTACAATATCCTTGTTGATGTCTATCCGAACACTGGTGCGCCCAAAATCTGTCTTGTTGCGAAGCCAAATCACGGCTACATCTGGACGTTGGTCGCGCCAACCCACCAACTCATTGTGATTCATTTCCGGTACAACGTGGTGCCAGCATAGCATTTTTGCATTTTCATTGATCTGCTGTCTCCAGCGTACGGCCACGGCCTCCATGTTGTCGGCAATATAGATGACAGGTGTTTTGCCTTCTAAAAATTTTGCGATTTTTCGCGCCATTTTTTGCATGCTTTCCCCGTCTTTTTCCAAAAGTTGGTAAGCCGCCTTTACTTGGCCAAATGCCTTGGATGGGATCAGTTTGGCAGCAGTCAAAACACCCAGTTGTGCCAATATAGAATAGCCCATACAAGCACGTGGACTGCTCCACCCTCCGGGGACTTGCACATAGTCAAATTGGTGGGTTTTGGCCATCTCGATCATCTTTCCGCCAGATGAGATGCAAACAATTTTTGCCCCAGTAGGAATTACTTGTTCCAACGTGCTCAAGGTTTCTTCGGTGTTGCCACTATAAGAAGAGCAAATAACCAATGTATTTTTATTGACCCACTTAGGAGCCACATAACCTTTGTTGACAAAAACGGGCACTTTGCACTGTTCACGAACGAATTCCTGAACGAAGTTGCCGCCTATGCCGCTACCGCCAAGCCCTGATATCAAAACGCTTCTAATGGCCTGCGTGTGTTTGCGATAAGTTACTTTTTGTGCAATCTCTAAGGCTTCCTTCAATTGTGCCGGGAAGCGGGCTATCATTTTTTCCATAATAAGTTGTAAGAATCAAAGCGCAAAACTAACTCTATTCAGCCAAAGAAATAGAAAAATCATGGCAATTCAATAAAAATTGTAATTTTGCGCCTTCTTTTGCAAAAACTGCTATTTCATGTCACTCTCAAAGGCGCACCGATTGCGCACCGCGCTTATCTCCGTCTATTCAAAAGATGGGCTAGAACCTATTATCCAACGATTGCACCAACTCGGGGTGGTGCTGTACAGCACTGGAGGCACTCAAAGTTATATAGAAAAACTAGGGATTCCCGTCATTGGGGTAGAGTCATTGACTGGATATCCAAGTATTTTGGATGGCCGTGTGAAAACACTGCATCCAGCGGTGTTCGGTGGATTATTGGCCCGTCGTGAGCCAAAGCACTTAGCGCAATTACAGGAATACAATATACCGGAACTGGACTGCGTCATCGTAGATCTGTACCCTTTTGAAGATACCGTAGCAAGTACACATGATGAGAACGAAATCATCGAAAAAATAGACATTGGAGGGGTTTCGCTCATACGGGCGGCGGCTAAAAACTGGAATGATGTCTGTGTCGTAGCCAGCAAAGAGGAGTACCAAATGTTTCATGACATTTTAATGGAGCAAGAAGGCGTTTTTACGCCTGAAAATCGCCGCGAATTGGCGAGAAGAGCCTTCAAGGTGACCTCCAACTATGATATTGCCATATTCAACTATTTCAACGAAGGCACAACTGATATTGCCTTCAAATACTCTATACACCGCTCTGATATTTTACGTTATGGTGAAAATCCGCACCAATCGGGCGTGTTTTTTGGAGACTTTGAAAAAGTATTTGATAAATTGAGCGGTAAATCTATATCTTACAATAATTTGGTGGACATAGATGCAGCAGTACAGTTGATGCGTGAATTTCAGGTTGGAAAGCCATGTTTTGCCATCTTAAAACACACCAATGCTTGTGGTATAGCACGTCGGCACACCTTGCTGGAGGCTTGGACGGCGGCACTTGCTTGCGACAGCACCTCAGCATTTGGCGGTATTTTCATTACCAACACCAAGGTGGATCTGGAGACAGCGCAAGAAATCAACAAACTATTTTATGAGGTGCTGATCGCACCTGATTTCGATATGGATGCATTGGCTTTACTCCAAAAGAAGGAACAACGTATCTTATTGAAAATCAAATCATTCGATATTCAATCACGTGCATTTAGAAGCCTGCTAAATGGGGTTGTAGAGCAGGATGCGGATACAAAAACAGAAACCGAAGCAGATTTGCGTACCGTGACAGTGCGTGCGCCTACGCCCAAAGAAGCGGGGGAACTGCTTTTTGCAGTGAAGTGTGTTAAGCACCTCAAATCGAATGGGATTGCATTGATCAAAGATCGGCAATTGATCGGTATGGGGTGCGGACAACCGAGCCGAGTGGACGCGCTGCGCCAAGCCATTGCGAAAGCGCAAGCATTCGGATTTGATCTTAATGGTGCAGTGATGGCTTCTGATGCATTTTTCCCATTTCCTGACTGCGTAGCCATAGCCCACGAGGCAGGCATCACGGCGGTCATACAACCGGGAGGCTCCATGAAGGATCAAGACAGTATAACAGCCTGTAATGAACGTGGCATGGCTATGGTGATGACAGGTTTTAGACATTTTAGGCACTAGTATTATCATAGATTTAGTCATTGACATAGGCAATACCCGCACTAAATTAGGACTTTTCAAAGGAAAAGACTTGATAGAGCAAGCAATTTGGCAAGATTGGACTCACCAAATGCTGCGTGAGTATGTACAAGAGGCTGGGGTAGAGCGCATCATGGTTTCTACGGTAGCGCAGTCGGCCAATGACCTGATCCAATACATGGAAGATCAGGTTCAAATTTTGGAGTTGACCCACGAAACGGCTTTGCCTTTTCAGAATTTATACGCTACACCTAAAACATTGGGTAAAGACCGATTGGCAGCGGTAGCGGGTGCCCATTCGTTGTATGGCAGTTCCCATTGTTTGGTTGTAGATGCTGGCACCTGTATCAAATATGACTTGATGATGGCGGATGGACGGTACTTGGGCGGTAATATTGCACCCGGTTTGCAGATGCGTATAGAGGCTATGCACCATTTTACAGCAAGGTTGCCAGTGGTGCGTTTGGATTTGCCGAGCAGTTATATTGGAACCAGTACCGAAACCGCCCTTCAAAACGGCTCTGTAAGGGCTGCGCTCCTTGAAATAGAGGGTTTTTATCGGCTTTTTCAAACCGATTGCCCGAATCTTAAAGTGATACTGACGGGCGGTGATGCTGCCTTTTTAATAGAACATCTTGGTATAGAAAACCTTGTGTTGCAACCTGATTTAGTTTTATTTGGATTGCAGCATATCCTTGACCATGATAAATATACCAAACCTCTTCAGAACAAATGAATATTTAATAACTATACAAATAATTAAAATGCGTAATATACTTTTTCTGTTTTTATTGCTTTCGCAATTGACTCTTTGGGCTCAGCCTAAGCAAAATTCGCCCTACTCACGCTATGGTATTGGAGACCTATTGCCTCAAACATATGCCAATCAAGCCGGATGGGGTCGTCAATCAGCGGCATTTCACGATCCATTCCATTTGAATTTTGCAAACCCTGCTTCCTTGGCGCATTTGCGCTCTACAGTATTAGAAACAGGTATTTATGCCAAAAGTAGTGATTATTTACAGACCAGCGACAACACTAAGTTGAATAACTGGAGCGGAAATTTGGCTTATTTATCCATTGGTTTTACTTTGAAAAGCCCTATCAACGAGGCTTTAGACAAAATTAAATCGCCTTGGAGTTATGGGATGGGTTTTTCACTCACGCCAAATTCCTTGGTTGGTTATAATATCCAGACTACGGAGGAATTGCCAAATTTGGGCAAGGTAGTTAATGCTTTTGAAGGTAACGGCGGTACTTACCGTTTGGGTTGGAGCACTGCTGCCAAGTACAAGCATACTGCTTTTGGCGTTACATTAGGTTCGGTTTTTGGAAAATCCATTTACGAAAACACCACCTTCTTTTCCGATAGCCTACCAACTTTTCAATACAACTCCCGCGACGACATCAATATCAATGGCTTTGTCTGGAATGTCGGTGTGCAACATGATTTTGTGTTTAAGCACTTTGACAATGATAAGGCCATCCCTAAAAAATGGATTACCCTAGGTTTGACAGCCGAAAGTAGCCACAAAATGAAGGTCACGGCTACACAAATCAGGTTGCGAAGCCGGGGTATATTGAGCAATGGCGAATACAGCGAAGCGGATACCCTGCTTTTTAAGCCAGAATCCAAAGAATCGCTGTCCATGCCGGCAACTTTGTCTTTTGGTATTCAGTACGTGAATGCCAATAAACTAAAATTAGGACTTCAAGTAGGTTATGAAGGCTGGGAGTCTTATAAAAACACGGCTCGCCCGGATGTATTTCGCAATGTGATTTTACTTTCTGGTGGCGTAGAATATACGCCCAACTTCAGTTCATACAATAAATTTTTGAAGCGGGTACGCTACCGCGCAGGTGCTTACTATAACCAAGATCCCCGCACCGTAAATGGCAAAAACTTCAATGATGTGGGCGTTAGTTTTGGATTCGGCCTTCCATTGGTATTGCCACGCCAGCAGACCTCTTTTATCAATACATCGTTTGAATTCGGAAAAATAGGCGCGGGAACCGCCATTGAAGAGAAATATGCAAGGATCACCCTTGGGTTTACGCTCAATGACAATACTTGGTTCTATAAGCGCAGGTTTGAATAAAAAAAAGCCGCTCCGGGAAGGAGCAGCCTTTAAAATCGGATTTGGATTATTAAAAAGAAGCGGTGAAAGCCGCTTCAAATCGGCAAAGGGTAATATGTACTGGTTATGTTGTCCTTTATACGCAAACACACATTTAAAGTAACTGGTAACGCTGTATCACAATGAAGCAACATTTAATTGCACCCTCTATACTGGCCGCAGATTTTACGAAATTATCGCAAGATATCGAAATGGTGAATCAAAGTGAGGCCGATTGGTTTCACTTGGATGTCATGGATGGTCGCTTTGTGCCCAATATCACTTTTGGGATGTTCATAGTGGAGGCCATCCATAAAATGGCTAAAAAGCCATTGGATGTTCATTTGATGATCGTGGAGCCTGAAAAATATATAGAATCTTTCCGAAAGGCTGGAGCAGAGGTCATCACGGTGCATTATGAGGCTTGCCCCCATTTGCACCGCACCATACACCAGATCAAAGAATGTGGTGCCAAAGCGGGTGTAGCCCTCAATCCACATACGCCAGTCAGTGTATTGGAAGATTTGATTGAAGATTTGGACTTAGTTTGCATTATGTCGGTTAATCCAGGTTTTGGGGGCCAAAAATTCATTTACCAAAGCCTTCTAAAAACCAAAGCCTTGCGCGAAATGATAGATGCGCACAACAGCCCCGCTCTCATAGAAATTGATGGTGGGGTGGGGCTACACAATGCAGAAACCCTTCTTCAAGCGGGTGCCGATGTGTTGGTGGCAGGTTCCAGCGTATTTAGTTCAAAAGATCCACGGGTAACTATTAGTGCGCTCAAAGCGTTTAGTGCTGCGTTTGATTAGTCAAATAAAAAGGTATGAAAAAGATTGATAAACTACTGCTTAATAGTTTCTTTGGTCCCTTTGTGGTCTGCTTCGGCATTGCCATTTTCGTACTCATTATGCAGTTTTTGTGGCTTTATATTGACGAAATTGCGGGCAAAGGGGTCAGTGTATTCATTATTTTGGAATTGTTGGGCTACATGTCCATTTCGGTATTTCCGATGGCATTGCCCATTGCTATTTTGATTTCTTCCGTGATGGTGGTCGGCAATTTGGCAGAACGCTATGAGCTGTCTAGTTTCAAATCGGCTGGAGTATCGCTGCTTCGCACCATTCGTTCCCTAGTGTTTGTGTGTGCCGGATTGAGCCTTTTTTCTTATGTATGCTCTGATTTTTTGATTCCTTACGCCAACCTGAAATTCAAATCGCGCCTTTACGACATCCGAAAGCAAAAACCAGCCATGACCCTTGAAAAAGGGGTATTTAATGAAGATTTTAGGCAATTTGTCATCCGAATCGGTGATAAAGAAAAAGATGGAGAAACCATCTCCGATGTCATGTTGGAAGACCAAACCAATCAAGGTCGCTTGAAATTTAACCAAATATTGGCCGATAGCGGGCAGATGTACACCACTACCGACAAACGGTATTTTGTGATGAACCTATTCCGAGGCACTCAGTATCAAGAACCAGGTATTCAGAGCAGCATCCCCAATCAATCGCAGAAATATCCGTTCATCCGCACCAATTTTAAGACTTTTACCAAGGTTTGGGATATGGGCGAATTTGAAATGGTGCGCACCGATGAGGGGCGTTTCAGTAAAAATCGTACCTCATTGAGCATGGATGAACTTAGGTTTAATCTTGATTCGCTCAAAACCGTAATTTACAAAGGCCAAGAAGCCGTAGCAGAAGATTGGACGATGGTAGCCAAGCGTGTGATGACCTTACCACCACCTCATCCCAATCCTTCTCCTACGGTTACTATCACTACTGTTCCTCCTCCTTCCAAACCCGCAAAAAGACCCACAAGGCCCATCGCCAAAGGACTCAACGCCGCCCAAATAATAGAAGCCAATCGAGCAGAAAACAGGCCAAGTTCCTTGAGTGCAAACCAGCCAATTATTTCCGCTCCTAAGCAAAAACTTACGAAGGATATCGCACAATATACGTCATTCGGAGAGACATTTGAAGAGAAAGAAAGGGCATCTATCACCAAGGTAGCCCGTGACAGAAGTGCGACCAATAAAAATCAATTGGAATCAAAGCGCAGCCATGTAGAAGGAAAACGGAAGGAATGGGTTAAAACGGGCTACGAACTCTATGTGAAATACAGTTTTGCCCTAGTTTGCTTTATTTTCTTGTTTATTGGTGCGCCCATGGGTGCCATCATACGCAAAGGCGGATTCGGTTATCCCATATTGGTCGCCATTATCTTTTTTATTACATTTATCATGCTCACGATTTTATGCCGAAAATTGGCAGAATCGTACGTGTTGCCCACTTTTTGGGCTGCTATGACACCAGCCATCATATTGATACCCATAGGAGTCTATCTCACCCGAAAAGCAATGAATGATTCGCCGTTGTTTAATACCGATTGGCTTGGAAAAGTAAAACATTGGTATGATCAAAGAAAAGTGAACCAAAAGGAGGTACCATCTATCTAATGTTTGATTTTTTACTAAAATACCGCCACTACTTTATCCCCTTGTTCTGCTTTTGCTTCGTTGGCCTATATTTCATGAGAAATATAAGTTATGGAGATGAAATCCTCTATTTCAATACATGGAGGCGTGAGCCTTGGAATACCATCTTCATAATACTGACCTACTGTGCTGAGCCGATTGCTTACACATTAATCATTGTCGCATTGATGCTCCTAAATTGGAGACCTGCAGCCTTACTACTGGGTGGAATAGGGCTGTTAACGGCATTGGTAGCAGTATATGCGAAAACCATTTACCAAACTGCTCGCCCTATTCGTTGGTTTGAATTGGTGGGCAGACTTCAAGAAGTGGGGGTGGTGCCAAATTTTGGATTGAATGGAGGGTATAACAGTCTCCCATCCGGGCACACCATGTCTGCTTTTGCCTGTTATGGATTCTTGTCGCTCTTTTTAATCAGTAAGGGGCATACACGGTGGGCCATTGGTGCTATGCTTATTGCCGCTGGAGCGGGCATTTCTCGCATTTTTTTAGTACAACATTTCCTCATTGACGTGGTCGCAGGAGCTATCATCGGCACAATCTTGGCTTTGGGGGTGTTTTTTATTTCGACAAAGTCTAAATATCTAAACTTAGATAGTCCAGAGTGATACTACATAAACACTAAGTGTCATAACTTTGTGCCATCGAAAAAATATTGAATTTTAAAATTTATGAAAAAGCAAGGCGAATATACTGGAAACCGCAGCCGCGATTGGATGATCTTTATTGCAAGCACCGTTGTTATGGTCGCGATACTATTCTGGAAACCTGAATGGTGCTGGGTTACTTTCCCATTCCAATTTACTTACTTGACTGGAGCACTTGGTCGTTTATAGCGGTTTTAGAGGGGATTCACCACGGAGATGCTTGGTGGGACACACAGCATCTCCGTGGTGAGAAAAACTCCTCCCCTTCAATCGGGCACACTAATCTTACCCATAGATACCAAAGGCACTCCACCTAAGATCATATTATCGTGGTTATCACCTGCAACCAATTCATTGGCCAGTACCGCAAATAAAACAGCCTCCTTCGCGTCTCCGTGAATACCAGCATCCAACATTGGAAACATAGGTATTTCAGGCAGTAATTCTTTCAAAAATTTGACAATCAACGGGTTGTGCGCGCCACCGCCACTCAAGTACATCGTACGGTTGGTACAAGTAGCGGGTATCTGGCGCACCGCATCGGCAATCGTCTCTGCCGAAAGTCGGCAAATTGTAGCCATTACATCAAATGGATTGTTGTTGCCCTTGGGCAACGACTGAATGGCACGGATCACCCATGCATAAGAAAATAACTCCGGGCCTATTGTTTTGGGGAAACCTTTACTAAAAAACGCCTCCTGTTTTAAGGTTGTGAGTAAATGCTCATTCACATTGCCCTGCAATGCAATACGAGCATCCGCATCAAAGTCCACCCCAAATTGCTCCCGCGCATAAGCATCAGAAAGTGTATTGCCTGGGCCAGTATCGGTAGCAAACGCGAGGGTAGAATCTTGGTTGCCCGGTAAAAAAGTAAAGTTGGCAATGCCACCTATATTGAGCAAAAATCGGTCTTCATTAGCCTTAGAAAATAAGAAATAATCGCCATACAAGGCCAAAGGCGCACCTTCGCCGCCTGCGGCTATGTGTTTTTGTCTGAAATCACTGACCGTTATAATGCCTGTTCGTCGGGCTATATGGTCGCCATCCCCAATTTGTAGCGTCGCATTAGGATATTCCTCCATGAGGTGAAACACCCGAGGAGCATGAAACACTGTTTGTCCATGACTAGCGATCAAATCAACTTCCGTTGGTTCAATGCCCCAATCATGCAGACACTGATTGACAATAGCGGCATGGCGTTCGGCTACAATCTCATTGAGGAGGGTCAAGTGTTGCAAATCAATTTCTTTTTTGGCAAAAACCCGCCGTATTTCTGATTTAAAATGCTCGTCGTAACTTACAGTAGCAAACCTTTTGATCTCTACCTGCGTCATAACCCCGTCGTGGTTGATCTGGCACAGAGCCACATCAAGCCCATCTAGGGAAGTACCCGACATCAAACCGATGATTATCCTTTGTTCTTTATTTGAAAGTCGGTATAGTTGCTCAATATTCTTTTTCATGTATTAGTTTTAGTACCTTTGTCCCTTGAATTTAAAACTTTAGACCCATAAAAATGGTTTAAAGTGTAGTTTTTTATTTTTACGCGACACATAACGACAATCATCTATGGATAAGAAAGTGATAGTGACACCTTATGGCAATGAAAGCGCAAAGAAAGTGCAAGTAGAGCAGATGTTTGATAAAATTGCACCCAAATACGATTTATTAAACCGCGTATTGTCATTAGGTATAGATCAGTATTGGCGGAAGCGAGCATTGGGCTATTTTACGTACAATCCGCCTCGAATAATGCTTGATGTGGCCACCGGAACGGCAGATGTGGCGATCATGGCTGCAAAAATATTAAATCCCGAACAAATAATCGGCATAGATATTGCCAATCAGATGTTGGATATAGGAAGGGTAAAAATCAAAAAAGGCCATCTAGACAAGGTAATTACCTTGGAAACAGGTGATTGTGAGCGTTTGCGGTTTGAAGATGCCTCTTTTGATGCTGTTACAGTGGCTTTTGGAGTCCGAAATTTTGAAAATTTAGAGAAAGGACTTTCTGAAATATTCCGGGTTTTGCGCCCAGGCAGCCGTTTGGTTGTATTAGAATTTTCAAAACCACGTATTTTTCCAATTAAACAGATATACAATTCATACTTTAAATACGTTTTACCTACTATTGGACGTTTAACAAGCCGTGATGTAAGAGCCTATACTTATCTGTTTGAAAGTGTACAGGCTTTTCCAGAGGGCAATGACTTTACCGATATACTTTCAAACGTAGGATTTCAAAATACAACCGTTGAAAGATTGACTTTGGGTATTTGCTCCATCTATTCTGCTACTAAAAATTAATTTAATCTAGCGTCTGATTGCTCATTTATGATTATGAACCGATTCAATACCCCTAATTTTGGGGGCCTTATCCTGACCTCCCTAGTGCTTGTATTGAGTGCCACTCAAATCCAAGCACAATTTAACCAAGGAAACAACCTTAATTACTATGATTTTCAGTCAAAACCATACTATTTTGGTATCACGTTGGGCTATAATCGCAGCGATTATAAAATCTTCCATTCCAAGGATTTCATTCGCAATGATTCCTTTGCTAGAGCAGAATCCGTTACGGGGCCAGGGTTCAACCTTGGCATTGTCTCCAATCTAAAAATCGGAGAGTACTTTGATATTCGTTTTTTGCCAACGTTGTCTTTCTCTGAGCATACCATCAGGTATTCTCCAGCAGGAGAAAACAAACGCATCTTGAGCCGCCCCATTGAGTCGGTTTTGGTAGAACTGCCATTTCATGTGCGGTATAAATCAGCCCCTTACCACGACTTTCGCTTATTTGTGATCGGTGGTGTGAAATACTCTTTCGACGTGGCCAGCGACTCGCGCACGCGTCAGGCTGCTGGGTTGGTACGCATTGCGCCCACCGATTTTCAGGTAGAATACGGAGCCGGTGTCCAAATATTTTTCCCTTACTTCATCTTTTCGCCAGAGTTGAAAATCTCGCAGGGCTTGAACAATGTATTGATTTACAACGATTTATTGGATCAAAGTACGGTACTGGAAAAAGTACTAAGCCGCACCTTCACCATCTCTTTGCACTTCGAAGGATAAGGAACTTGCTGACTGATTTTTCGGATACCATCGTAGCACTCGCCACGCCGCCCGGCGTAGGCGCTATTGCCGTCATTCGCTTGTCTGGCCCTGCTGCTATTGATATTACCGATAGGGCTTTCAAAGGCAAAAAACTAGCCAATCAACCTTCCCATACGGCTCATTTTGGCCGTTTAGAAGATTCCACTGGACGCAGTATTGATGAGGTATTGGTCACCATATTTCATGGCCCAAAGTCATACACTGGCGAACACACGGCAGAGATCAGTTGCCACGGTTCGCCATATATACAGCAGGAAATCATACACTTGTTCCTCCAATACGGGGCTCGCTTGGCTCAGCCAGGCGAATACACCATGCGCGCATTTCTAAACGGTAAAATGGATCTATCGCAGGCCGAAGCCGTAGCCGATTTGATTGCCTCCGAAAGTGCTGCTGCCCATGATATTGCCCTGAAACAGTTGCGTGGGGGCTTCAAAAACGAAATTTCCAAGTTGCGTACCGATCTCATCCATTTTGCCAGTATGGTGGAGTTGGAACTTGATTTTGGCGAAGAAGACGTAGAATTTGCCGATCGCGACGATCTCAAAGACTTGGTTTCTAAAATTCGGGTGATTATCCATGCCTTGCTCAGTTCGTTTCACTTGGGCAATGCCATCAAAAAAGGCGTGAATACCGTGATCGCAGGACGGCCTAATGCCGGAAAAAGTACCTTGCTCAACGCTCTTTTGAATGAAGAACGCGCCATCGTCAGCGAAATAGCCGGTACCACCCGCGATACGATCGAAGAGATACTAAACATACAAGGCGTTCAGTTTCGGCTGACCGATACAGCGGGTATTCGAGAGGCTCAAGATCAAATAGAAGCCATCGGAGTGCAGCGTACCATGGATAAAATCGGCCAAGCCGCGATACTGGTCTATGTGTGGGATATTGCCAGTGGCATGACCCTCGCCGATGTGCACGACGATATCCGCAGCCTGAATACCGCCTCCGACGATCAAACCTCCTTGCCGCCTTTCTTGATCGTTTGTAATAAAATGGATCGAAACCCAGTTTTTCAAACCGAATGGCTCTTAAATCCTACCGATCCGAGTATCCATCCTTACCTAATTCGTGGGTCAGATGCCCACTATTTAGACTACCTCCGTGCGGAGCAAATCCTACCCATTTCAGCCAAAAACCAGATGAATATCGAGTTTTTGAAGGAAAAACTATTCGAACTAGCCGTAGGCAATGAAGTCAGCACCCAAAGCACCATCGTCACCAATGCCCGCCATTATGATGCCCTGCGCCGCGCCGATCAAGCCTTATCAGATGTTTTGCTTGGACTAAACACTGGTGTTACTGGCGATTTCATCGCCCAAGATATTCGCCATTCATTGGCTTACCTTGGTGAAATCACTGGCGAAATTGGGGTGGAGGATTTGTTGAAGAATATTTTTGGGAAGTTTTGTATTGGGAAGTAGAGGACTCGAAAATGATAATAAATGATGCAATTATAGTCTATTAAATATTGATTAAAAAATTATTATGAGCAATATAGAAATACTAAACCCCAATGATTACTATATTTACCATCCTGAACTAACGAATAAGCCTCCAAATGAAGAAGATAATAGCAAAATTGCTAAAAATGAAGCGTTAGGGTTTGGTAAAAGAGTAATCAAGGTATGTTGCAATGAAGTGGCAGATATATTGAACGCGGCATTACGAATTGGTATTACCGGTGATGAACTTGTGGTATTGAAAGAGTTTTTTCATTTTCATAAATGGACAACTGTTGGGCAATCAAGCCCTTTTTGGAATAATGAGACCGAAACGTTCAATATGCCCCAACAACTAACAAAAGTGAGTTATTATGCAGATCAATTACGGCCTGAAATTCAAGGATTCTTCTATGAAAATTTAATTGCTGATGCTGAAAGAGAAAACAGAAATAGAGGCCTACATGCTAAAGTGAATTTAACTGATCTCAAAAGAAAATTAGAGAGGCCAATGAATTCTGGCCCCAAAAAAGTTTTTATTTGTCATTCCCAAGCCCAAGAAGATGTGGAATACCTGAATAAATTCAAAAAATGCCTCAAACCTTTAGAGGGGGAAGAGAAAATAAAGATTTGGGATGAGACGGAGGTGCTTGCTGGAGCAGTAATAAGCGATATTACCCGTGAAAAATTTGAGACGGCTGATATTATTATATTTTTAGCCAGTGTTGACCTCTTTGCCAAAAACGATATTGATGTCGAAATACAACGTGCCATTGCGCTTACAAAGGAGAAGGGAGTAATCATAGTACCTATATTAATAAAACCTCATTATGAAAATGAGTATTTGAAAAGATTTCGTTCTTTGCCAATTAACGGAGCCTCTATTTCGGAATGTGGAAAAAACAAGGATCAAGCATGGAAAGAGGTGGTTGAGGGAATTGCTAAATTACTATGAGCCGTTTCTTTATCAAAAGATTAATCCAATGTATTATTTTTATTTCTAGTCTTTAAGTTACTTAGCATATATTTGCATCGTTTCTTACCTCGAATCACATTATTTATATGATGCAGATAGCCCAATACACGCAAAACCTCAATACCCGTTATGCCACTGGCATAAGTCGTGAACATAGTTACCGGGGCGACCTGCAAAACCTGCTTTCTGCACTGTTGCCCGATATATTGGTGACGAATGAACCTGCCCGTATCGCTTGCGGCGCACCAGATTACATTCTTACACGCAACAATATTCCAGTAGGCTATATCGAAGCCAAAGACATCGGTATTGACCTGCAAAGCAAGTCTTTGAAAGAACAGTTTGATCGTTACCGTGCCTCGCTCAATAACCTGATCTTTACGGATTACCTCGACTTTCATTTTTACAAAGATGGCCACTTGGTTACGAAAGTAGCCATAGCCGAAATAAAAGACGGTAAAATTGTAGCCTTACCCGAGCATTTTGACACGTTTACTGGCCTCGTAAAAAACTTTGCGGCCACTATATCCCAGACGATTAAATCGCCCACCAAGTTGGCAGAAATGATGGCAGGTAGGGCCAAAATGATGGCCGATGTGATCGAAAAGGCACTGGATTCGGATGACGAAAGCAAAAGCAACAGTGCACTAAAAGGCCAAATGCAGGCCTTTAAAAATGTATTGATTCACGATATTACCAACCGTGCTTTTGCTGATCTATATGCCCAAACCATTGCTTATGGCATGTTTGCTGCCCGCTACCACGACCCAACTTTGCCCACTTTTAGCCGACAGGAAGCCGCTACCCTTATACCCAAGACCAATCCATTTTTAAGGCGGTTATTTCAGGATATTGCGGGGTTCGACCTTGATGACCGATTGGTATGGATTGTAGATGAACTGGTTCAGATATTTTTAGCGACCGATGTGGTCGAAATCATGCAAAACTTTGGCACTCGTACCAAACAAGAAGACCCGGTTATCCACTTTTACGAGACATTTTTGGCGGTGTATGATCCCGCTTTGCGCAAAGCCCGTGGCGTATGGTACACCCCTGAACCAGTGGTGAGTTTCATTGTTCGCGCGGTAGATGATATTTTGAAAACCGAATTTGGGTTGCCTCAGGGGCTGGCAGACACCTCCAAAACCAAGATAAAAGTAGATTACCAAGGCAAAAAGATAGAAAAAGAGGTTCATAAAGTACAAATACTCGACCCAGCCACTGGAACGGGTACATTTTTGGCGGAAGTCATCAAACAGATTCACCAAAAGTTTGAAGGGCAAAAAGGGATATGGAGCAACTATGTAGAAAACAACCTGATCCCACGCCTCAATGGGTTTGAATTGCTGATGGCCAGTTATGCCATGGCACATCTAAAACTTGACCTCCTATTGACCGAAACGGGTTTTAAACCTACCAAAGACCAACGCTTTAGGGTCTATCTGACCAACTCGCTGGAGGAAAGCCACCCCGACGCTGGTACGCTGTTTTCCAATTGGTTGAGCGATGAAGCAAATGAGGCCAACGCCGTGAAAAGGGACGCGCCTGTTATGGTGGTATTAGGAAACCCGCCGTACAGCGGCGAAAGTGCCAATAAAGGGGATTGGATTATGAACCTAATGGAAGACTATAAAAAAGAACCTGGGGGTAAAGAAAAACTGAAAGAGCGCAACCCAAAATGGATCAATGATGACTATGTAAAATTTTTGCGGTACGGGCAATATTTCATTGAAAGGAATGGCGAAGGCGTTTTGGCATTTATCAACCCGCACGGTTTTTTGGATAACCCAACCTTTCGGGGTATGCGCTGGAACTTGCTGAAAACCTATGATAAAATTTACACCATTGATTTGCATGGGAACAGCAAAAAGAAAGAAACCGCCAAGGATGGGACGCCCGATGTAAACGTTTTTGACATACAGCAAGGCGTAAGCATCAATTTATTTATCAAAACAGGTAAGAAAAAGCCCAATGAATTGGGCAAAGTATTTCATTATGACCTGTTTGGGAAACGGGAAATGAAGTATGATTTTTTGTTGGAAAACTCCATAAAGACCGTACCTTATTTGCAGTTGGAAAATTTATCACCAAATTATTTTTTTGTACAAAAGGACTTTGAGTTGGAAACTGATTACTCGTTAGGATTTAGTCCGATAGCCTTGTTTAAAATAAATGTAATGGGTTTCCAGACCCACCGGGACAATTTTGCCATTTCTTATTCTCTTACCGAGATTGAAGAAAGAGCGTTGGACTTGCTAAATGACAGTTTGCTTGATGACGAAATATACAATAAATATGAAATATCAGACAATAGGGATTGGAAACTATCAAAAGCCAGGAAAGACATTAGAGGTGACGCGGATTGGAAAAAAAACATCATAGAATGCTCATATCGTCCTTTTGATTGTAGACCTTGCTTTTTTAGTTATATAATGATGGATTACCCGCGAAAGGAACTAATCCTTCATGCTGCAAATAGAGACAATCTAATGTTGGGTATTGGAAGACAAGGAATGGCTATCGGAGATGTTCCTTGGTGCTTGACAACCATTTCTAAAACCCCAATTGATGCAAATGTCTTTCGTCGTGGTGGGGTAAACGTTTTTCCTCTATACCTCTACCCCGAAACCACCACCCAAACCACCCTCGACACCACCCTCGACATTACCACCCGAACGCCCAACCTCAACACTGCCATAGTACAGCAAATAGCGCAAAAGATCGGGCTGCAATTCGCCAACGAAAAAGAGCAGGATACAGCCACTTTTGCGCCCATTGATCTGCTCGACTATATTTATGCGGTCTTGCATTCGCCCACGTACCGTGACACGTACAAGGAATTTTTAAAGATAGACTTTCCACGTGTACCGTACCCAAAGGATGCAGCCACGTTTGGGGCCTTGGTTGCGCTGGGCGGTCAGTTGCGCCAAACGCACCTGCTCGAAAGCCCCGCCGTGGAAAAGAACATTACCCAATACCCGGAAGACGGTGACAACGTGGTTAAGAAAATCCGGTATGAAGGTGGTCACGTGTATATCAATGAAACACAGTATTTCGCTAACGTACCGCCCGTGGCTTGGTCTTTTTACATAGGTGGCTACCAACCCGCCCAAAAATGGCTCAAAGACCGCAAAGACCGCGTATTGGGTTTTGAAGACGTGGGGCATTACAGGCGCATCATTGCGGCCTTGGTAGAAACCGATCGTTTGATGAAGGCCGTAGATGAAGTGGGCGGATTGTAAACTAAAAAACAAAAGTCATGGAACAACAAGATAACAAACCAAACCAAGCAACACCCGACCCCACCCCTACAAAAAGCGGCTCCAGTCCTTTGGCCATTCGTAACCTATTACCGGGTATGGTGATCGGTATATTGATTGGTATTGCAGGGTTTTTGGTGTACCAAAGGCATTTACCACAAGTAACCCGAACCCTCTACACCGTCACGTTAACCAGTTTTGGGGTACTTGTACTAAGTTTTGTATTGCTGTATGCCTTCAAAAAACAAATAACAGCCTTTATCTTTGGCAGCGCAACCGCCAACGCCGAAGAGGTGATAGAAGACGCGCAAAGGGTTACGGATGCGCTTACAGATCGTTTTGCCGATACCTTATTGCGCGATGTTGCCCCCGATGTACGCCAACGGGTACGCCATGTATTGCCCCGCCTTGCGAACTGGTTTATCTGGAGTAGATTTAGAAATTGGTGGTGGCAATGGGTATTGGGTATATTTGTTTCTTTGGGTGGACTTACTGGTACTTTGTTGCTGATGAATCAAAATGAGTTGTTGGAGGCACAAAACATCAAAATTGATAGCCAAACCAATTTAATGCGAAAACAAACAGAGTTGGCACAACAGCAAATGTCCTTAGATGAAGCCAGCAGGCGAAGTGCTTTAGTAGTTTTGATGAGTAACATAATGGACAAAGTGGACAGAGAGATTGAGAGCCAACAAAAAGGGCTTTCCTTTAAGCAAAAAGAAAAAAGGAAATATCAACTTAGTCAGTCCTTAATTGGACAAATTGCAGCGTTGAGCCATTCCTTTAAACCGTATCGGTATTTGCAAGGAGATACTTTGATTGAACGGCCACTAAGCCCGGAGCGAGGGCAACTGTTAATCACGCTTACCTTGTTGCCTTTGGATACTGCTACGTTACATAAAATTTACTATTCGGCCACTTTTGAAAGTGCTGATTTGCAAGGTGCAGAACTGCAAAATGCAGATTTAAGAGGTGTTAAATTAGAAAATGCAGATATATCCAATGCTAATCTGCGAGGAGTAAATCTCTTTAACGCAAATTTGATAAATTCAGATATGACAGGCACATTTCTATCATACTCAGACTTGCGTAAGGCCAAATTCACTTTTGCAAAAATGTTAGGAGTAAATTTGCGCGGCGCAAATTTGCAAGAATCAATTCTGGCAGTTGCTAACTTAATTGGTGCAAAGTTTGGCAGAGCAGATTTGAGCGGAGCAAATTTGAGCGGAGCAGATTTTCTACAAGCAGAATGGGCAGAAAAAAACATAATAGAAGCAAATTTAAATAATGTTGATTTTACCGGAGCAAACTTTAAGCGTTCAAAACTATATGTGGTACAACTTTCAAAATCGAGAAGTTTATATGAATGCGAAAACTTACACGATTCACTAAAACTACTATTACAACAAAGCCACCCTCAATTATTTCAAGCGCCAAAATAAGCGGAAGAAGAGTAAAAATCTTTCATTTTGGCAAATTTGTACCCAATTTGTACCCAAAAATCATAACTAATTGATTATCAATGTATATTACTTTTTGTATTGAAAAGTAGTTTCAAGCCACCTCAACACTCGACCGCACCTTAATGTATGGAAAATAGTGAAATCCTTATTTATCAGTCAGAGGACGGAAATACCAAAGTCGAAGTCCGCATGGAAGGCGAAACGGTTTGGCTTACCCTAAACCAGTTGGCCGAACTATTCCAAAGGGACAAATCGGTTATTTCTCGGCACATTAAATCTATTTTTGAAGCAGGCGAATTGCCATTGCAGGGAACTGTTGCAAAAAATGCAACAGTTCAAAACGAAGGCACGCGCGAAGTGGTGCGAGAGATAGACTACTACAACCTCGACATGATAATTTCAGTCGGCTACCGGGGAAACTCGCACCGTGGTACGCAATTCCATCTTACACCAATCTAATAAAAATTAAAGACCCAGTTTAAAAACCGCCCCCAATGTCAATCTTCTGATTCCGCTGGTGTTTCGACCTCGCAATATATAGCCTCCGCTTACGAAGATTCCGCGCTTTCCCGACCTCGAATAATAGGCAGTACCGCCTACTTGGGAGTAGGTCACTCCGTAAGCCTGCGAAAGATCTGGTAGATTTTGTACAAAATCTACGCCGCCACTGGTGTGTTGGTACTCATACCAAGCATCCAAATAGTAATGAGCAGCAGGGAAACCGACCTTGACCAATACCGTACTAAAATCGGGTGGGGTAGTGGGTTCATAGTTTGGCCGACTCTTGCGTATCACGGCTATATCGTCCTCTTTAAGTTCATCTATTCGCCAATTGTAGCCCGCAGTCACGTTTAGAAATATTCCTTTATTGGTTTCCCATTGTGCTATTATTCGGGCTGGCACACTGATTGCTTTTTGCCCCAAGGCTCCAGTTGCCGTTGGCTCATAATCCGACAATGGAAAATTGGCTCCCATTCCAAAGATAATGCCTAGTTTTCCATGCTTTTTAAGATCGGCATAATAGGGCCGATATTTCACAAATAGCCCTCCATCTTGGAGTCCACTTTGTAAGGTAGTAAAGACAAAAGAGCCAGTAGCCACAAGGTCAAACCTGTCGGTAATTCCATAGGCCGCAAACATACTGAGGAGTTGTCCTTTGTATGGTTCTACGTATTGGGTCTGATTGGCTCCATAAAAAGTACTGGCATTATTGAGTGAAAAGGAGGGTGCTAAATCAAGTTTTTTTCGACCCTTCATATACCCGTCTAAAGGGCCTTGAGCCGATAAAAAGGGCATGCTCGTACATCCTAAAATCAATGTCAAGAAGAGCATGAATAGGGTATGTTTTTTACGTGATTGCGATGTTAATATCAGTTTCATACGTTTAGTTATGTTAAATGTTAGTGTTTTTTAAAAATTATGTTGTTGATTGTCAGATAGTTACGATTATTTGCAAATTATTAACAACTACTAGGGCTTGCAAATGTGGAATGAATACCACGTACTTTGCAGCGAAAGTTTTCCACACGGAGAACATTTATCCAGAAGAGGGGAGAGACAGGCTCATTGATCCTCTGACAACCAGTTTTACGATTTTATTCGTTGTGACGTGGTGCCAATTCCTGCCCGACTTGATCGGGAAAGATAAAATAAAAGCACATGCAAAAGTATTCCACATCTTTCTTTTTCGAAGCGTCCTCCGGGTTGCGTACTGATGATTTCTTAGTACGCTCATCCTCCTCAAACACTTCTTTTTTTCGTTCAGTTTCCAACTGTTCGATGCCCCTTTCTATGTGCTGTTGTTGCTGTTGTTGTATGTAACGCAGTGACACGGGGTTAGTTTTCCATTTTTCTATTTTTTTCCTTGTTGTCCTTGGTGTTTTGCTTTTGCGAACACGCTGCACACTCGTCCCTTTGCGCTTTTTTGGCCTATGGAGTAGTCTTTCCATTGCTATTACAGCCCTCTCAATGTATTTTATATTGATCTATACATAAAGGCAATCCGTCATAGGAATGCCTAATCATTTTAAAAATAATTATCTATGTCTCAGCAAAATTTTAGATTCGAAACCCTCCAACTTCATGCCGGCCAAGTGGCCGATCCGACGACAGGATCTCGGGCAGTACCCATTTATCAAACGTCTTCGTATGTGTTTAATAATGCGGAGCATGGTGCTAACTTATTCGCACTCAAGGAGTTTGGTAATATTTATACCCGAATCATGAACCCTACAACCGATGTTTTTGAAAAACGCTTGGCCGCTTTAGAAGGCGGCGTAGCGGCTGTAGCCACTAGTTCGGGACAAGCGGCTCAGTTAGTAGCACTGCACAATATCCTAGAAGCGGGCGACAACATTATTTCTACCTCATACTTGTACGGTGGTACCTATAATCAATTTAAGGTTGCCTTCAAGAGAATGGGTATAGAAGTCCGTTTTGCCAATGGCGATGATCCCGATAGTTTTGCACACCTGATTGACAAAAAGACAAAAGCGATCTATCTTGAAACCATTGGTAATCCGAGTTTTAATATTCCTGATTTTGAAAAATTTGCTGATTTGGCGAATGATTACGATCTTCCATTGATCGTGGATAATACTTTTGGCGCAGCCGGTTATCTGTTTCGCCCATTGGATTGGGGCGCACACGTAGTCGTGGCTTCCGCTACCAAATGGATAGGCGGGCACGGTACGAGCATCGGTGGTATTCTTATAGATGGCGGTAAGTATAATTGGGGCAATGGAAAATTTGGCCAATTCAGTGAGCCTTCCGAGGGCTATCATGGACTGGTATTCTCCGATGTTTTTGGGGTGAATGGGCCATTTGGCAATATTCAATACGCCATCAGGGCTAGGGTAGAAGGGCTTCGTGATTTAGGCCCTGCTATCAGCCCATTTAACTCATTTTTGCTTTTACAAGGCTTAGAAACCCTGAGCCTGCGGGTGGATAGACACTGTGAAAACGCCCTTAACCTCGCCCAGTGGCTTGAGGTACATCCACAAGTAGCACGTGTCAATTATCCGGGTTTGGAGAGCAGCAAATACCATAAACTTGCTCAAAAATACCTGACCAATGGGTTTGGTTCTGTTTTCACCTTTGAACTAAAGGGCAATAAGTCCGATGCCTCGGCATTCATTGACAATCTCAAGTTGACCAGTCACTTGGCCAATGTAGGCGATGCCAAAACGCTCATTATACAACCTTCTGCTACCACGCATCAGCAATTGAGCCTAGCGGAACAAACCGCTGCTGGCGTGAGTCCAAATCTGTTGCGTGTGTCGGTTGGCATTGAGCATATCGAAGACATTCGTGCTGATTTTGAACAGGCATTTGAAGCAGTAAAATCAAGAACATTGGTAGCACAATAAATAATAAACATGAACTTTTTTCATCATAAAGAATCAGTGCAGTTTGAATCGGGGCAAAGTATTCCTGAACTAACGGTGGCATATCACACCTATGGGCAATTGAATGCTGAAAAAAGTAATATCGTCTGGGTTAGCCACGCGCTAACGGCTAACTCAGACGTTTTTTCTTGGTGGCCCGGACTTTTTGGTGGCAGTGATTTGTTTAATCCTTCGGAATATTTTATCGTTTGTCCCAATGTTTTAGGTTCGCACTATGGCACTACTGGGCCTTTGGATCAGCACCCTGAAACGGGTGTTCCTTACTTTGCTAATTTTCCACAGTTTACCACCCGTGATATGGTGCAAGTGCATCAATTATTGGCCAATCACTTGAATATCAAGGATATACATGTTTTAATTGGTGGTTCATTGGGCGGTCAACAAGCCATGGAATGGGCTATTATGGAGCCAAATCGCTTTGAAAACTTGATTTTGATCGCCACCAATGCCCAGCATTCTGCTTGGGGGATCGCCTTCAATGAATCGCAAAGGATGGCGATTGCCCTAGACCCCAGTTGGGGCAACGGTACAGCGCAATCGGGGATGGAAGGTATGAAGACGGCCAGAAGTATTGCCTTGCTTTCGTATCGGCATTATGATACTTACCATGTTTCACAATCTGAACAGGATTCTGGGAAAACAGACGATTTCAAGGCAGCAACCTATCAGCGGTATCAAGGCGAAAAATTGTATCATCGGTTCAATGCGTATAGTTATTGGCTCTTATCAAAAGCGATGGATGCGCACCACGTAGGCCGAGGCCGTGGCGGCATTGAAATGGCTTTGTCTCGTATTACAGCGAGGACTTTGGTCATAGGAATCAATCGAGATGTTTTGTTTCCTCCCCAAGAGCAGCGATTATTGGCACAATATATTCCCAATGCTCAATTTGTGGAAATAGACTCTGCATTTGGACATGATGGTTTTTTAACAGAAACAGGAAAGATCAGTGAGATTATTGAATCTGTGTTGACAGACTTGATACTATACAGTGAGAAAATTTAATGATAAATCGCTGCTATTGGCAGACAAAATACATTAAAAACGGCAGCAACTATTTTGGAGGGTATTACTTTTGTGAAAATTTTTTAATTTATGAGCCGCATTTCCATTTTTGCCATTTTATTACCTGCTACTGTTGCTGTATTTGCTTTAATGCCCATTCATAACACTGAAAAACGTTTTCATTCTGACTCGGAATTGTCTTTTTTTAAAGCAAAAAAAATGGCTATTGGATCTGAAGGAATAGCACACGTCAATGAATTGGAGATTGATTCAAATATTCTATTTCCTACGGCAAAGGTGTGTGGCGGTTGTCATGGGAAAGACCCCAATGGCGGAGCGATGGTGACTACATCGGGGGTGGACATAAATATTTATGATGATTGGCGCTCAACCATGATGGCCAACAGCGCCAAAGATCCTTTTTGGAGAGCCAAGGTTACTCATGAGATTTTGGTTAATCCAGCGCACAGCCTTGATTTGCAGACTAAGTGTACCTCTTGTCATGCACCAATGGGGCATTATCAAGCAAAATTGCACGATAATAAGCCCTTTTACTTGTTATCAGACCTCTACAATGATACGCTGGGATTGGATGGGGTGAGTTGTCAAATGTGTCATGCCCAAGCACCTGAGAAAATAGGTACTTTACACTCCGGCGAATTGAATTTTGATACCAATCGTATCAGGATGGCTTATGGCCCGTATGAGTTCATTTTTGCGCCACCCATGCACCAGTTTGTTGGCATTACGCCTATTTATGGAGAACACATCTCTGATGCTGGGCTTTGCGCTGGGTGTCACACCCTTATTACTAGTTCAGTGGACAATGCGGGCGAATATACGGGCAATACTTTTGTAGAACAGGCCACCTACCACGAATGGCTCAATAGCCGATACGATAAAGACCATGATAACATTAGTTGTCAAAAATGCCACATACCCCAGTTGTTTGATGAAGTGGTTATATCTGCTAATTATCAGAATTTGACCCCTAAATACCCTTATGGGCTTCATGAAATGGCAGGTGCTAATGTTACGATGCTCAAACTGATGAAGGAACACCGCAATGCTTTGGGAATCAATGCTTTACCCGAACATTTTGATAGTACCATAGCCGGTACTATGCGTATGTTGCAGCAAAAAACCTTAGATTTGAGCATTACACCGCTTGATCTCAATGGTGATACTGCTCATTTTGGAGTCTTAGTAAACAACAAGGCTGGCCATAAATTTCCTTCTGGATATCCTGCTCGTAGGGCATGGATAGAGTTTGAAGTGCGTGATTCTACTGGAAATATACTTTTCCATTCTGGAAAAATGAATAGTGACTACACCCTTGTAGGGGAAGATAGTAATTATGAGCCTCACCATCAATTCATCACTGATCCGAATCAGGTACAGATCTACGAATTGGTGCCAGGCGATGTCAGCAACATGTTTACCAACGTATTGGAGCGAGGCCACCTTGCTCTGAAAGACAATCGCCTAACGCCTCAAGGCTTTAGTAAACTAGATGTAGTCTATGATACTACCCAAGTCGTTGGAACTGATAATGATTCAGATTTTAACCTAAACCTTGATGGAACCGAAGGCTCCGGAGCAGATTTGACCCATTATAAAATAGCGGTAAATGGCTATGCTGGCAAAGTAAGCATTACCTCTAAAGTGTGGTATCACAGCCTCCCGTTGAAATGGATGATGCCCATGTTTGCTTATTCTTCGCCAGAGATTGATAGTTTCAAAGTTATGTTTGACAGTGCTGATAATAGCCCCATACTCATAGCCGAAAAAACCTTGAACGATGTATATATTACGCCCGTAAAAACCAAACAAATTGCTTTGGATCAAGACATTAAAGTGTTTCCTACCTTGAGTTATGATGGGCGAGTGACCGTACTTGTGCCAGATGGATTATCAATAAAAGGAGTACAGATTTATAACAGTGCCGGTAAATTGGTATGGGATCGTGCGGCGACCAACGTGCTGCTTCCAATGGGGAAAGGTGTATATTTTATTGCTATCCAGACCAATAAAGGGAAGGTGGTTAGGAAGGTGATGCGGGGTGAGTAGGATTTGAAAATTTTGAGAGAAAAACAACCAAAATCTACCACACGTGTTAATACTTGATAATGACATTTATGAGTACTTTCAAAAAAAATCGTAGAGGCTTTTTAGCCAAATTTTCATTAGGCGCCATCACTTGGGCTAGTTTGCCTTGGATTGGCCATTTTAAATCAAAAAACGATCCCGAAGAGGATGTTCCAGTGGATCCTATTCTTCAAATAAGGCCAATGGGCTTTAATTGGGAGACCCTTGATCCATTTCTATTTTGTGTACACCATGAAGACCAGTATCCAAAAGGAAATGAAGAAATGTGTCCCGCCATTTCCTTAAAAGGCCGGCCATTGGGTGATGATTTTATTACCAAAGATGGGTTCCGCATGTATCATGGAAAGAAAATACCCGGTTTTCCTGGACACCCGCATCGCGGGTTTGAAACCGTGACGGTGGTACGAAATGGCATGGTTGATCATGCCGATTCATTGGGAGCATCGGGCCGATATGGTGAAGGTGATGTGCAGTGGATGACTGCTGGGAAAGGCGTACAACACTCTGAAATGTTCCCGTTATTGAACAAAGATGAGGAAAATCCCTTGGAATTATTTCAAATTTGGCTTAACCTACCCAAGAAAAATAAAATGGTAGAGCCTCATTTTAAGATGCTTTGGGGTAGTAAAATCCCTAAATTTGATTATACTGATTCTAAAGGTAAAAAAACGAATATCGAAGTAATGGCAGGTAATTTACATGGTCATATTGCTCCAACTCCACCACCTGATTCATGGGCGGGTGATCCTGCCAATGAAGTGGCCATCTTGAATCTTAAATTGGAGCCAAATGCCACCTTTGTGGTACCTAAAGCAAGTAGCGGCATTAATAGGACATTGTATTTCTACACTGGCACTCAAATAATGATTGGAGGAAAGATGATTGAAAAATATCATTCCGTGGTCGTGCGAGCAGCGGAAGACCTTACCTTAGTAAATGGTGGTGACGAAGCCAGAATCCTAATACTTCAAGGTAAACCAATCAATGAAACTGTGATTCAATACGGCCCATTTGTGATGAATACCAAAGAAGAAATACAGGCGGCGTTCAATGATTTTCATGCTACCCAATTTGGTGGATGGCCGTGGAGTCGTTACGATCAAGTACACGCCCGTACGGAAGGCCGTTTTGCTCGCCATGCTGATGGTACTTATGAGCAAGGGGCGTAACAATAAAATCCAATCACCGATTACGTTAGTCCTACTATATAATCTTGAAACATAAAATGTTGCCATTTAGTGAACATGAGTCATCCCGAATTTTGAAGTCAAAATCTGGATTTTAACGTTAATTTGGTGCGTAGCACCTTGATATTTGGTGTGCCGGGCATGCCACTACTCTAACAGGTGCGAAGGTAAAACTTTTAGTCCTGAAAGAGCCGTTATGACCGGAATCTTATAGTCGGAGGCAAGGGTGTCCATCGCGAGTTGGAATCTGAAGGAAGCCCGAGACAAATAC
>JANMMZ010000054.1:0-100759 GCA_031373665.1 Saprospiraceae bacterium
CTATTTGATTAATTCTGCAACTATTTTTAAAGTTTCTTTAATCCCCTCATCAGTGATTTGATGATGGATTACAAATCTAATTTGCATTTCTCCGTCCGCAAAGCAGACGATACCTTTTTCATGTAATCCAGCAACTAAGAATTCTGCAGGTTTTCCAATGGGAATGAAATGGTCGTTTTTGGCAAAACCAGAAGGCGTACCACGTTACCTCGTTTGTAATGCTGACGAGTCTGAGCCCGGTACTTTCAAGGATCGCTATTTGATGGAAAAAATCCCCCACCTGCTTATAGAAGGTATGATTACCTCTTCTTATGCCTTGGGTGCCAACACCTCTTATATATACATTCGTGGGGAGTACTCATGGATCGTGTTTATCCTTGAGAAGGCCATCAAAGAGGCATATGCAGCCGGCTGGCTTGGTAAAAACATACTCGGTACAGGTTATGATTTTGACCTTTATGTCAATCCAGGCGCAGGTGCTTATATCTGTGGAGAAGAAACCGCCCTTTTGGAAAGCCTAGAGGGCAAGCGCGGCAATCCGCGCATCAAGCCCCCATTCCCTGCGGTGAGAGGTTTGTGGCAAAGCCCAACGGTAGTCAATAATGTCGAAACCATAGCGGCTGTCGTACCGATTGTGAACGACGGCGGCGAAGAATACGCCAAAATAGGTATTGGAAAAAGCACAGGTACCAAATTGATTTCTGCTGGCGGCAATATCAACAAGCCCGGTGTATATGAAATAGAGTTGGGCGTTCCCGTGGAAGAGTTTATCTATTCGGATCAGTGGTGTGGCGGTATCAAACGCGGCAAACGCATCAAAGCCTGTGTTCCGGGCGGTTCTTCCGTTCCGATTCTCCCGCATTACCTTATTACCAAGACAGCAGCCGGCGAAGATCGCTTGATGAGTTATGAGAGCCTTGCCGATGGCGGTTTTGTATCGGGTTCTATGCTAGGATCAGGTGGATTCATCGTTTACGACGAAGACCAATGCATTGTGCGCAACACTTGGAATTTTTCACGATTTTATGCCCACGAATCCTGTGGACAGTGTTCACCTTGCCGCGAAGGCACTGGTTGGATGCAAAAGGTACTGTGGCGGATGGAAAACGGTCAAGGCAAAATGAGCGACATTGACATGTTGGCTGATATTGCTAAAAAAATAGAAGGCAATACCATTTGTCCACTCGGCGATGCCGCCGCTTGGCCAGTTTCAGCGGCTATTCGTCATTTCCGCGAGGAATTTGAATGGCATGTCAATGAGCCAAAGGTTTGTTTGGAGCGTAATTATGGGTTGGTGCGGGAGCCTGTTTTGGTTTCATAATAGATTGTCAAATTTCAAATTTGGTTTTTCAAATTGCCCAAAAATTGTTTGAATATGGAATATACTTTTAAATTAATTATGTAAATGGACGTTCAGATCTTAACGCCAGATTCAAGTAATAAATAAATTGCGTCTAATCCTCAAATTACAATAAAGTTCAACATAAAATCGTAAAAAATGACTATCATATTGCCCGATCACGCGCTGGAAAATGCAAAGATTGAACCGAGTGAGTTACTCATCGAATTGTCTGTTTATCTTTACGAGAAAAAAGCAATTTCATGGGGTAAAGCACGTAAACTGGCCAATCTGGATGAAATGACTTTTAGAAAAGAACTATCTAAACGAAATGTTTATGTGCAGTTTACAGTGGAAGACCTTGAAAAAGATTTGAAAAATTTAGGAATTTGAGATGGTGATTGTAAGTGACACTTCGCCTATCACAAGTCTGATTCAAATCAATCAATTGGGATGGATGAATTGATTTATAAGGCTGAATTTAGAATTCACCCAGAATTATATAGAGCAGTTTCAAACGCTGCTAATGAGAAATAAAGACACCTTAAAACCAGAACAAATTCGATAGACATTTTAGCGCAATATTATGCCAAAAGTAAAAATAGACGGTTTTGAAACGGAAGTGCCAGATGGCACCACCATCCTAAATGCAGCACGCGTCATCGGTGGAGACATTGTTCCCCCAACCATGTGCTACTACTCCTCCTTGAAGGGTAGTGGCGGCAAATGCCGCACCTGCTTAGTGAAAGTGACCAAAGGTTCTGAAAAAGACCCTAGACCTATGCCCAAACTGGTGGCTTCTTGCCAAACAATGGTCATGGACGGTATGGAAGTAGCCAGCATCAGCAGCGAAGAAGTATTGAAGGCTCGCGCAGGCGTGGTAGAGTTTTTATTGCTCAACCACCCACTGGATTGCCCGATCTGCGACCAAGCAGGCGAATGCCATTTGCAAGATTTGGCTTTTGAACATGGTTCTGAAGGTACGCGCTACGAATTTGAGCGTCGTACTTTTGAGAAAATTGACATCGGCCCTTACATCAAACTGCACATGACCCGGTGTATCCTTTGTTACCGCTGTGTTTATGTGGCGGAGCAATTGACTGACAATCGCGTGCACGGAATCCTCCATCGCGGCGACCATGCAGAGATCAGCACCATGATTGAAAAATCAATTGACAATGATTTTTCGGGCAATGTGATTGATGTTTGCCCCGTGGGCGCACTTACGGACAAGACTTTTCGCTTCAAAAGCAGGGTTTGGTTCCTCAATGCAATGGATGCCCATCGCAATTGTGATAAATGTAGTGGTAAAACAGTGGCTTGGATGTATGGCGATGAAATCTACCGCATCACGGCTCGTAAAGACAAATACGGAGAAGTGCATGATTTCATATGCAATACCTGTCGTTTCGAGAAAAAAGGCTCTAATGATTGGACGATTGAAGGACCTCGACATATTGAGCGCAATTCAGTGATAGGGCAAGGGCATTACGAAGATGCTACGATGACTGTTAAGTAATTTGAATTCAACCAATTATCTATCAACGATCAATTGTAATGATATTATTGTACGATTTTGCGATGATTGCCCAGAAAATGGGCTTGATTAGTGTGCTCTTTGCGTTGACGCTTGGGGTAGCCGCTTATGCTACTTATGGAGAGCGTAAGATTGCCGCTTTCTTCCAAGACCGGTTAGGCCCCAGCAATGCAGGGCCTTGGGGACTCTTGCAGCCTGTTGCCGACGGTATCAAAATGTTCACAAAAGAAGATTTTATTCCCAACCAATCGGAAAAGTGGCTCTATATATTGGCTCCAGGAGCCTTTATCTTTGTAGCCTTGATGACCAGTGCCGTCATTCCTTGGGGTACTACCCTCACCCTGTTTGGGTTAAATATGGATTTGCAGGTCACCAATGTCAATATTGGTATTTTGTACATCATGGGTTTTGTATCTTTGGGTGTATATGGTATTATGCTTGGCGGGTGGGCATCCAACAATAAGTACTCGCTTTACGGTGCTATCCGCGCCTCCTCTCAAATGATTTCTTATGAGTTGGCGATGGGACTTTCCTTGATTGCCGTGATCATGTTGAGTGGCTCCTTGAGTCTGCGTACCATTGTAGATCAACAGGCAGGTTTCCACTGGAATGTGTTTTATCAGCCCCTTGGGTTTATCATATTTTTGACCTGTGCATTGGCAGAGTGCAACCGCGCTCCTTTCGATATGGCAGAGTGCGAAACCGAACTGATTGGCGGATACCACACAGAATATAGTTCTATGAAACTCGGATTTTTTCTATTTGCCGAGTACATCAATATGTTTATTTCTTGTACGGTTATTTCCTGCTTGTATTTTGGCGGGTATCACTTCCCGGGGCTTAATCCTGACTGGTTGGGCGGCCTTATGGGGCCAATGATCTTACTTGGAAAGGCATTTTTCTTCATCTTTGTATTCATGTGGATTCGCTGGACTCTGCCCCGTTTCCGATATGACCAATTGATGCACCTAGGCTGGAAAGCCCTTATTCCACTCTCCATCGTGAACATGCTGTTGACGGGTGCGGGGGCATTACTTTTTGGAAAATAGTTGACAATATAAAATTATGCAATCACTTTCAAATCGCTCAAAACAGGTCGTTCATAAAGAAATGACGTTCATGGAACGCATTTATTTGCCAGCCATTATTAAAGGTATGGCTACGACCCTGCGACATTTTTTTAAAAAATCAAACACCCTTTCTTATCCAAAAGAGAAGAAGGCGTTTGCGCCAGTATATCGTGGTTGGCACGTATTGAAACGCGACGAACAAGGCCGCGAAAACTGTACAGCCTGTGGACTTTGTGCAGTGGCTTGTCCTGCTGAAGCCATCACCATGGAAGCCGCAGAACGCAATAAAGGCGAAGAAGGCTTGTACCGCGAGGAAAAATACGCTGCCGTTTATGAAATTAATATGTTGCGGTGCATTTTTTGTGGACTCTGTGAAGAAGCTTGCCCCAAAGAAGCCATATTCTTGACAGACCGGATCGTACCAAGCGATTATGTCCGTCAGAATTTTATATTTGGTAAAGATATGCTCGTAGAAGGCATCACCCCCGATACACGGATAGACGTAACGGTACGCCAAAAGCACATACAAGAGAAAAATTAACTATGTCACTTTATCTATTTCTGACCTTAGCGGTCATATCCGTTGTTACGGCCCTATTGATGGTTTTTTCGAAAAATCCGATACACAGTGTGTTGTATCTAATCCTTACATTTTTTGCTATTGCTGGTCAGTATATTTTACTCAACGCACAGTTTTTGGCAGTCGTACACATCATTGTTTACGCAGGAGCCATCATGGTATTGTTCCTGTTTGTTCTCATGCTACTCAACCTGAATAAAGACACCGAACCTCAAAAATCAGGCATTTGGCGATTGAGTGCTGGTATTGCGGCGGGTATGTTACTCTTGACTTTATTGGCAGCCCTCAAAGGCGGTATTCAAATAGATACTCCTGCGGTGATGGATAATAAAGTTGGATTGGTTGAAAACCTAGGCATGGTGCTTTTCACCGATTATGTAGTCCCTTTTGAAATATCAGGAATCCTGTTTTTAGCCGCGATGGTAGGTGCTGTCATGGTGGGTAAAAAAGATTTGAAAGTTTAATGTTGACGGTATTGTTTAATCGTCAAAAATAAGAAATTATGCTCGACTCTATTAGAATAGTCCCTATTGAATATTATGTATGGCTAAGTACCATACTCTTTGTTATTGGTATTTTTGGGGTACTCACCCGTCGCAATGCCATTGTGGTATTGATGTGTGTAGAACTCATGCTCAATGCAGTCAACCTACTGTTGGCGGCCTTTTCTACCTATTTGTCAGATGCTTCAGGGCAAATCATGGTATTTTTTATCATGGTAGTAGCAGCTGCGGAAGCAGCCGTAGGGCTCGGTATTTTAGTCATGATCTACCGCAATACCAAATCAACCGATATTTCACTGCTTGATCGTTTAAGAAACTAGATATATTAGCCATCTATGCCGATGCGGATCTTGAAATCAATATTTCAAACACCAAATTGGCATCCAAGGCTTACAACACCGGGTTATGCAACAACTTATACCACTCATACCTTTTTTGCCCTTTTTAGGGTTTGTAATCAATGGCTTATTTGGGAGCAAGATGTCGAAGACAAGCGTTGGCTTGATCGGTAGCGGCACTTTGTTAGCCTCCTTTTTGCTCACCGTGGCCTGCTTCAATCAAGTGGCCAATTCGGGCGCGATTCAGACCACTATGTATCAATTCATGAGCGTGGACAATCTCCAAATCAATTTTGGCTTTCTCGTAGATCATCTTTCCGTTTGGATGATGCTCATCGTGACAGGTATTGGTTTTTTGATTCATGTGTATTCCATTGGTTACATGCACGATGACGACGGCTTTTATAAGTTTTTTGCTTATTTGAATCTGTTTATCTTCTCCATGTTACTTTTGGTCATGGGCGATAACTTCATGATGTTATTCTTTGGATGGGAAGGTGTTGGACTTTGCTCTTATCTCCTGATCGGGTTTTGGTACACCAACAAATCTTACGGAAAAGCAGCGCGTAAAGCCTTCATTATGAACCGTATAGGTGATTTAGGCTTGCTTTTGGGCATGTTTATGATCTACCGTACTTTTGGTAGCCTTAATTATGCGGAGGTATTTGGCCAATTGCCCAATATCCGCGTAGAAGGTGCTGTTATGACTGCTATTTGTTTGCTCCTATTTGTAGGTGCTATGGGCAAAAGCGCACAATTGCCACTCTATACGTGGCTTCCTGATGCTATGGCTGGCCCTACGCCAGTATCTGCCTTGATCCACGCCGCTACGATGGTAACGGCGGGCATTTACTTGATCGCGCGTTGCAATGGTCTATATGCCCTTTCTCCCGATGCCCTACACTTCGTGGGTCTGATTGGTTTAATTACCTGTATTTTCGCGGCGGTTATTGGCCTCCGTCAAAACGATATTAAAAAAATATTGGCCTATTCCACGGTTTCTCAATTGGGTTTGATGTTTGTGGCTCTAGGCATGGGAGCCTATGCGAGTGCCATGTTCCATGTCACTACCCACGCATTTTTCAAAGCCTTGTTGTTCCTCGGTGCGGGTAGCGTTATTCACGGCATGGGCGGCGAGCAAGATATTCGTAAAATGGGAGGCCTCCGCAAACACATGCCGATCACTTTTTGGATATTTTTAATCGGAACTTTTGCTATTGCAGGTTTTCCTTTACTATCCGGTTTTTTCTCTAAAGATGAAATATTCGCCCACGTATATGGCCATGCTGGACAACTATGGTGGGGTATTGCCAGCCTTGGTGCTATGCTAACGGCCATTTACATGTGTCGCTTGCTCTACGTTACTTTCTTCGGTGAATTTAGGGGAACAGAAGATCAAAAACACCACATCCATGAAAGCCCTTGGGTGATGACCGTGCCGCTGATTATTTTAGCGGTTTTGTCCATCGCAGGTGGTTTCTTAAATACACCCCATTTCATGCATTTGGGGGGGGCTCAATGGCTGGCTCACTGGTTTTCAAACAATGCCGCTAATGGGCTACCGCTGATCCCGATGAGTGAAATGCACCTATCAGAAAGCACGGAGTGGACTTTGATGCTATTCACCACAGGCATGGCTTTGGTGGTGATCGTGGTGTCTTATTTCATATATCAAAAACGGGACAACCTGCCAATAGCCGACGCTGCCCAAACAGGGCTAATCAAGGTGATTGCCAATAAGTTTTATATAGATGAAATATACGATTTCTTAATAGTAAAACCTATCGTAAAACTTTCAAAATTCCTGCATTATTATGTGGATATACAAGCCATAGATGGGATCGTGAATGGCACGGGTAAAGGCGTGGAAGGCTTTGGTGCATTCATGCGTCGCCTTCAAAATGGCAACATCGAGTATTATTTACTCGGTATGGTCGTGGGCATATTGATGCTCATGTTGTCCTTGTTCATTTAATCCATGCGGACGATCTTATACATTTGCTGTTTGCACTACCTATTTTTGAATATTGCAACGGCTCAGCCCGGCTGTAAAGATCCACAAGCACTGAATTATGCACCAGCAGCCACCATCAATGATGGTTCCTGTCTGTATCCGATCACCTACTACTATCCTACCTTTCAGGCGGATTTACCGGGAGCCTTGAAAGAGATCAGTGGCCTAGACAGCCTTGGCGGTCGGTGGTGGGCTCATGCCGACAGTGACAATGAAAACCTGTTTTATTCCATTGATGTCGAATCGGGTGATATTTTACAAGAAGTAAAACTAAAAGATGCTCAAAATCGAGATTGGGAAGACCTGACCACCGATCAAGGCCATATTTACATTGCTGACCTTGGAAACAACGATAATGATCGCCAAAACCTAGGCTTTTATAAGGTTCCACTCACCGATATTGGCAACGACAACACAGAAACAGTCAATGACAATGAGTATGATTGGTTGCCTTTAGTATATGAAGATCAGTTTGACTTTAGCACCCAACCCGAAGATAGTACGGTGTTCGACTGCGAAGCAGTCCTGCATTTTGGAGGTAAATTGCACGTTTTTACCAAAAATAGAAAACAACAGAGCACCACGCACTACGTATTAAATGAAAGTACGGGGATAGCCAATAAAATAGAAACCCTCCAAACCCAAGGACTTATCACCGGTGTTGATATATCGCCTGATGGGAAACTAATTGCCCTTTTAGGCTATAAAACGACCGGTGTTCCCAGTGTTTTTTGTTACCTACTTTGGGATTGGCATGACGGACTTTTCTTCAATGGAAACAAACGCCGTATCGAGTTAGGGACGGCTTTTCAAACAGGGCAGGCGGAGGCCATCGCTTTTGCAGATAATAGATCGGGGTACCTAGTCAATGAATTAACCCAATTTGGCGGGACTACTTTTGTTGAAGAGTCTATTCAGCGGTTTGATTTTAATGCTTTCGTCTCAACTGGGGTTGGTATCGAATCACCGCCCATTCATTCCTTACAAATTTCTATTGCGCCCAACCCTTTTTCTGATGCTGTATCAATCGTTTTAGGCGACGAAAACGATCAATTAGTATCTTGTACCGTTCGCAATACTTTAGGGCAAATAATCGCCGTAACCACCCATGATTTTGTGTTTCAAACCGCCACTTGGCCGTCGGGACACTACGTTTTTCAGGTGCAAACCGCCAATGGTGGAACTTTGACAACGATATTACAAAAAACCAAATCATTTTAGTACCTTTGCACCTGCCCTTTACAAAGATGCGCTAAAATGGACTTAGAAAATACAACAGATAAGAAGCAAATTACGGATTTACAGAATGCTGACCATTCCACGCCCGAAGGGGAAGAGTTGGATGATGCCCCTGTGGCCGATGAGTTTTTTGAAGAACATAAAATGGTTGCCGATCCAAGGCAGTCCGCTATCCGGTTGGATAAATTCCTTTTTGACCGCCTCAGCAACAAATCCAGAAATAAAGTACAAAATGCCATCCGCGCCGGTACGGTGAAAGTAGATGACCGGGAAGTAAAACCTAATTACAAGGTAAGGCCCGGCAATGTTATTTCCATTGTGTTGCCCAAGTCTCTGGAGGATGTATATGATATTACGGCCCAAGATATTCCGTTGAATATTGCTTTTGAAGACCAAGATATTTTGATTATCAACAAACCGCCCAACTTGGCTGTTCATCCTGGGGTAGGCATACCCAATGGTACTTTGGTGAATGCTGTGGCGTATCACTTGCAAGAACAAGCCAAATTATTGCCCACTTTGCCGGGCAATAACCCCGATCGGGCTGGTATTGTACACCGCATAGACAAAGACACTACTGGATTGATGGTCGTGGCCAAAAATGATTATGCCATCACCCATTTGGCCAACCAATTTTTTGAGCATACCATAGAACGGAGGTACTATGCCTTGGTTTGGGGCGATGTAGTAGCAGATGAGGGCACTGTCAGGGGACACATAGGCCGCAATCCAAACGATCGGCGTTTATTCATGGTGTTTCCAGATGGCGACGAAGGCAAATGGGCGGTAACGCATTATCGGGTGATAGAGCGATTTTATTACTGCACCTTGGTAGAGTGTAGGCTCGAAACCGGTAGAACCCACCAGATCCGCGTCCACATGAAATACATAGGCCATACCCTGTTTGGCGATCCTCGCTACGGTGGCAATCAAATATTGAAAGGAACACTGTACTCTAAGTATAAACAATTCGTAGAAAAAAACCTAAAGATCCTGCCCCGCCAAGCACTACACGCCAAGGTATTGGGCTTCACTCACCCGCGTACAGGAGAACATGTACGCTTTGAATCGGAACTGCCGACCGATATGCTGCAAGTGATAGACCGCTTGCGCGCTTATGTCGAATCACGGAAAGAATTATTATAATGGATCAGGCACACCCGTATATAAAAAATGAGTTTTTGACCGAATTATTTCGGCCAAAGCGTATTGTATTCATCGTGAATCCTAGGGCTGGTACCAATATGCAGAAGAATATCCGCACCAGTGTGGATAAGCATTTGAGCCATACCAAATTTCAATATGGGTTTAAATTTACAGAATATGCAGGCCATGCGTCCATCCTAGCCAAAGAAGCCATTGAAGAAGGTTATGAAATCATAGTAGCGGTAGGAGGAGATGGATCTATCAATGAAGTTGCCTCCGCAGTGATGAACACCGAAGCCACCCTAGCCATTGTTCCCGCTGGCTCAGGCAATGGACTGGCCATGCACTTGGGTTACGGTCGTGGAGTGGACGCAGCCATCAAAAAACTCAACAATGCCCAAGAAAAAACCATTGATATGGGCTTGCTTAACGACCGACCTTTCGTCAACCTAGCCGGTATTGGTTTTGATGGATTGGTTTCAAACCTAATGAAAGGCAGCAACTGGCGTGGATTTGTGCCTTATTTCTTTAAATCAGTGAAAGCAGGATTGCAATATACCCCCCAAGATTGTTTGATAGAAACCGAGAATGGTAACATACAAGCCAAGTGTTTTGCTATCTCCATAGCGAATGGCCCCATGTACGGATACAATGTCCGTATCGCCCCTGATGCCCTCCTTGACGATGGGTACTTTGAAGTAGTAGTACTGAAAGATGCTCCCAAGTGGCAATATTTTGCAGCAGTCCCCTCTACTTTTACTGGAAATATATATGATGCCGATTTTGTAGAACATATCCACGCCAAGCACGTTAAAATAAGCAGTCCAGGCATCAATTTTGTGCACGTGGACGGTGAAGGCATGACGATAGAAGGCGATCTGGAATTCAAAATCCAGCATAAATGCCTTAAAATATTGGTGCCGCTGACTGAGGAGTAGGTTGTCGGGTAAGGAATAGAAAAGTCATCCTCTGGCTTGAGATATTTGCATCAGACATAGATTATCTATCCATCATTCAATAAAATATGAAGACTTACTATTATGTATTTGCCGTTGTAATAATGATGCTGGGAGAACCTGATGCAAAAACTCCAATGGAATTTATCTACATATTCAGAAAGAGTTGCGGCCTGAATAAGAGTGCCGACTATTTTGAGATAATTTTTCGATTTAAATCTAATTCCGTTTTGAAAGTCGAATCAGAATGGCATTCATTTATAGGATAATAATGTACTTCATGGCAGTCCCTCAAGTCATTTGAGGGACTGCCAAATTTCAATGAAACAACTAACAAGAATATTTCCTTGAACATATCCACGCCAAGCATGTTAAGGTAATCAGTTTTATTCATTTAGTATTCCTTATATTATGGCAATAGCAAGTTATAGACTCATAGAAGCCCTGCGTGAAACAGCGCAAAACCTTCAAAATGGTGCGCCTTATGCTTGGGGACACCACGGCCAATGCAATTGTGGCAATCTAGCACAAGTACTCACTGATTTCACCGAAACTGAAATACAAGCGTATGCCCAGACGGGGGCAGGGGAATGGACAGAAATAGCCACCCAATATTGCCCCATTAGTGGCATGCCAGTAGATATGCTCGTCGCAAAACTCATGGATGCTGGATTAAATCCAACTGATCTACACCATTTAGAGTATCTTAATGACAAGAAAGTACTGCAATACCTTGATGGCGGATTCCGATGGTTGCGCCGCAACCAACGAGCAGATGCCATTGATTATTTTGAAGCCTATGCCAATATGCTGGAGTCTAAAATGCTTGACGCCGCAGTCATAGAAGCATTAATTGAGGTTGTGCCAGAGCCCTTGGTCATGTCGATCTAATAAAATTACTCAATTATTTTCCAAAAAGTACAGATAATAGTTTTATCTTCTTTTCTTTGCCCTCGATACTTGATTTATATCATTAACTGTTAATTATTAAGGCAATGGCGCAATCATACGATGCTATAGTAGTCGGCTCCGGTATAGCGGGCGGCTGGGCAGCCAAAGAACTATGTGAAAAAGGGCTCAAAGTGTTGATGTTAGAGCGAGGTAAAGACATCCAACATGTCACGGATTACCCCGCCGCAACCAAGAAAAATTGGGAATTTCAGCATCGAGGTCGTATTACCAATGAGATGAAAGAGACCCATCCCGTCCAAAAACGCGATTACCCATATAGTGAATTTACACCTGATTGGTGGGTCAATGATATAGATTGTCCATACACAGAAGTAAAGCGTTTTGACTGGTACAGGGGCTTTCACGTGGGCGGAAAATCGCTGATGTGGGGTCGTCAAAGTTACCGTTGGTCGCCGATGGATTTTGAATCCAATAAAGAAGACGGAAATGGTGTGGATTGGCCCATTCGTTATCAAGATCTTGCTTCTTGGTATGATTATGTGGAAGGATTCGCTGGGATCAGCGGCTCCAAAGAAGGGTTGGCTCAATTGCCAGACGGTAATTTTTTGCCGCCTATGGAGTTGAATATCGTCGAGAAAGACGTGGCTGCGCGCATCAAATCAAAATATGAGCATAGAAGAATGATTATAGGCCGAGTGGCCAACCTGACCGTGCCGCACAATGGTAGGGGACAGTGTCAGTACCGCAATCTATGCGCTAGGGGATGTCAGTTTGGTGCTTATTTCAGTACCCAATCGGCTACACTGCCAGCGGCAGTAGCCACTGGAAACCTCACCTTGAGGCCATTTTCCATTGTCAATCAAATACTATACGATAAAAATAAGAAACGCGCCAAAGGGGTTTTAGTCATAGATGCAGAAACCAACCAAACCGTAGAGTATGAAGCAAAAGTAATCTTTGTATGTGGTTCCACCCTGGGTTCTACCTTCTTATTGATGAATTCTATCGAACTCGGCGGTCTGCCCGATGGACTTGGCAACACCTCTGGTCAATTGGGGCATAACCTCATGGATCACCACTTTAGGTGCGGTGCTTCCGGTATGTATGAAGGCCACGAAGACAAGTACGTCATGGGTCGCCGTGCCAATGGATTTTACATCCCCCGTTACCGCAATTTCTTCGGCGACAAGCGCGATTACTTGCGTGGTTTCGGTTATCAAGGTGGTGCAAGCCGCGAGGGTTGGAGTCGCGATGTAGCCGAAATGGGCATAGGTGCCGCCTATAAAGAGGCTATCATGGAGCCAGGTGGTTGGACTATGGGCATGACTGGTTTTGGAGAGATGTTGCCTTACTACGACAATAAAGTGACCATTGATAAAACCAAAAAGGATAAGTGGGGTCAATATGTACTTTCTATTGATTGCGAGCTCAAAGAAAACGAGATCAAGATGCGGAAAGACATGATGAATGATGCAGCAGAAATGTTGGAAGCATCAGGTATGAAAGGCGTAAATACTTGGGATAATGGATCTTTCCCCGGAATGGCTATCCATGAAATGGGTACGGCTCGCATGGGCAGAGACCCTAAAACCTCAGTACTTAATGAGTGGAATCAAATGCACGATGTCAAAAATGTATTTGTGACCGATGGTTCTTGTATGACCTCTGCGGCTTGTCAAAATCCTTCGCTGACTTATATGGCCTTGACGGCTCGCGCAGCAGATTTCGCAGTGAAAGCCTTGAAAAAAGGCGATTTATAAGCATTTTAATGAATAAAATACATATTATGGGAGCGCCCGGCGCCGGTGTCACGACACTGGGCCGGGCGCTTGCCCTTAGACTGGGTTACCCAGCGTTTGATACCGACGATTATTATTGGTTTACCGAAGATGCCTTGCCATTTAAGCGCAAGCGCAACCCCGATCATCGCCGCAAATTGATGACCGAAGACTTTGACCAGTATCCGCAATGGGTACTTTCTGGGTCAATGTGTGGATGGGGCGATGTTTTTATTCCTAGGTTTGACCTGGTGGTATTTCTTTGGCAACCAGCCGAAGTGCGGCTACAACGAATCAAGGATCGGGAAATACTGCGCTATGGGCTCGATAGAGTCTCCGAAGGTGGTGATTTACACACTGTTTTTGAAAAATTTATGCTTTGGGCTGCCGCTTACGATGGGCCCAGCGAAAATATCCGTAGTCGCGACCAAGAGTTGATTTGGCTACAAAACCTACCTTGTGCTACGATGTTGGTGGAGGAGCAATTGAGCGTTGAAGCGATTGTGGATAGGGTAGTGGGAGAACTCTAATAATGACCGGTAAAATTCATTTACCAAACCCCTGTTTCCATTTTTGTGCAATACGCATAGCCGTTTCTACCATGTAAGGCTCCCACGATTCTATATTCCACTCAGATTTCGCCAATCGGGAGTTGTGGAGTTGCGCAAATAGGGTCGTTGTGTCAGTCGTCGTTTCTAGAATCTGGCTTAATTCCATTTGATCTGCGTATAGATCGAGGTCTTCCACGGCCTTGGTATTTAAGATGTTTTCTGGAGGAAGAAATAATTGGAAGGGAATATTGGACGACATTGGTTTATGTTGGACTACCAATTGGCGCATGGTTTCAAAATCTGCTTGGAACTGCACCTTACTCGCCGGTGTTTGGAGACCCGTACCCAACTGTTCCATCACGACATATTTGAGGTTTGGACAAAGCCCCATTGTTTGCTCCAGCAATTGGAATACCTCCAAAGGCACATGATCGTCGTGGGTGTCGCGCCTGATTTGCTTTTGAGCAGATGTTACCGACGCTTCCCAACTACCGCCTGAAATATGAATTTCACGTACGCGATCCAGAGGATACAGATGTATAATGTCTTGATAATCAATGTCAAAGTTGTTTATTTGGCAATAAAGATTATGTAAATCTAGGATAATAAACCCATTGATGGGTCGAAGCAATTGGTCTAAAAAATCGCCATGTCGTTTTACCTCATCCAAAGCATAAGAAAAAGCGAGATTTTCAAGCCCTACTGGACACTGACACACCTCAGCCATGCGCTGAAGGCGATCCTGGCCGATAGCAAGGGTGGTTTTGGTAAATGGAATACTGAGCGGTGCCCCATCGTGGAAGTTTTCACCAGTCATAAATCCAAAATGCTCCGTGATATGATCAAATTGGAAGGCCGTCGTGACTTTTTTTAAATGTTGCAACCAATCTTGTTGCTCTTGCGACCATTTTCCTGAAAATAAAGAAAAGTAAATTCCATGTCCGATAAGTCGGTTTTCTTTGCCGAATGCCTCCAATAGTTCTACAAACCAACCAGGAATTTGGCGCACTTTGTACAAAGTATCGAATGCCCATTCAATTGCTTCCACTTTTTCGGCGGCAAACAGCGGCAGGGCAGCCTGCAAAATGTCAGCATCTAAATTGCAGGCAATCGAAGATCGAATATCGGACATGAAAAACTAATGAAACTAACCCATACCGCAGGCTGGGCATGGATCAGTGAATACGGGCTCTGGAACATTGGTTGCTGGGGAGCATTTTTCAGGACACTCCGTGGTACACTTATGCGTTTGCTCCTCCGGAATCAGTGCGGTTTTGGTGCATGATTCAGCAGTACCAAGGGTAACACCGACCAAAATGGCTTGAATCAAAGATTTTGATAATTTCATTGTTCTCGTAATTTTAATATTAGTGAATAAATTTCGCTGACATCAGCATATAAAAGAAGACGAAAGTGGGGTACGAAAGGTTGGGTAGAGGGTGATGTTTAGTGAAACTTAGTTTTTTAGTGTTTTGAAATATGACTCCTAGTGTTCTCTAACCTTCCTTCATTCGAATCAAAGCAAAAACCGCATAATTAATAATATCCCTGTAGTTGGCTTCTAGCCCTTCAGATACGAGGGTCTGCCCCGAATTATCTTCTATCTGCTTGATCCTCAATAGTTTTTGAAGTATTAGATCGGTCATGCTGCTCACGCGCATGTAACGCCAAGCCTCTCCATAGTCATGGTTTTTGGCTTGCAATAGGCGAATATTTTCCTGTACATGGTGATCGTAAAGGGCAGATACCTTTGTTACTTCAAGTTCGAGGGGTGCATCGGCTGGAATTTCCATTTGAATCAAAGCCAAGACACTGTAATTGATGAGCCCAATGAACTCGGATTCGATGGGGTCATCCACCTGTTGGGCTTGTTTTTCTTCAATACTACGGATTCGCAATGCCTTGATATACAACTGATCAGTAATGCTTGATGTCCTTAATATACGCCAAGCCGTACCATAGTCGGTGGTCTTTTTGATGAATAGATCGCGGCAACGCCCAATGACCTCTTGAAATTCTGAAAGTGTTTTTTCCATTTTACCAGTATTTTTCCCCTTGCAAAGGTACATTAAACTATCTTTGCCCCCCTAAGTTATGCGTAATTATTTCCTTCAGACCATCCTATTGGCCATTTTGGTGTTGGCCATGTTATTGGGGCTTTCTCTATTGCCCGAAAACCAATCATTGGGTGACCTTTCACTCAAGAAAATGGATATTTTGCAAGACATACGGCAAAGTGTTCCGATTTCAGACAGTATAGTACTTGATCCAGCACTACCGGACACATTAGCAACGGTAATATCGGATAGCACCAATTTAATTAAATCCGATACTATGCTGGTGACTCCGGTGATCATTCCTTTGAAGGATTCTAGCGAATTTGGCCAAATTATAGAAGATTATACCGCAGGTCAGCAAGGTATGCATTCTTTTTTTAGAGCGGTGGATTCTATTAAAAATGGCGGTACTGTCAGGATCGCTTGGTATGGTGATTCTTTTGTAGAAGGAGATATATTGATCGGCGATTTGAGGGATACCTTGCAAACACTATGGGGTGGGAAAGGGGTAGGTTTTGTACCCATTACATCCGAAGTGGCCCAGTTCAAGCGTTCCATAAAACACCATTTCAAAGGATGGGAAACCTATTCAGTGATCAAAAAGAGCGAAACCCGACCCAATCTGGGGATCAATGGATATGCCTATCGGCCTTCACCCGAGGCTAATGTTCACTATGAAGGGTTAGATTATTTTAAAAATACAAGGCGATGGGGCAAATTTAGGCTGTTTTACAGTACAGAAACGCCTACCAGCATGGTATGGCAAAATAAAGACGATCAACCAAATTTGTTGACTTTGGTCGCAAAGCCGGGAATCCAAACTTGGGAATGGGAGCGATCTGGAAGCATTAGGGCTTTTGCGATCAGGTTTCCAGAACCCAGCCCTACATTTGTAGCCTATGGTGCTTCTTTAGAAGATGGTCCGGGCGTTTATATGGATAATTTTTCGATACGTGGCAACAGTGGCGGCCCTCTAAAATTATTAAAACCAGAGGTAATCAAACAATTTGATCGGGTACAGCAGTACGATTTGATCATTTTGCAAGTGGGGCTGAACGCTGTAACCAATAGTTTGAACAATATAAAGTGGTATCAAGCCGAATTAGATCGTACATTTGCACACCTTCGGGTTTGTTTTCCGACGCATCCGATCTTGATCATTGGGGTAGCCGACCGAGGGGGCAAAATTGGTACCGAGTTGGCCACCATGCGGGGCGTGCCCGCCATTGTCAATATGCAGCGTGACATGGCTCGCAAACACGGGTTTATGTTTTACGACCTTTACCACGCTATGGGTGGGTCGGGTAGTATGATCCGGTTGGCGTATCAAAAACCAAGGTTGGCCAATACCGATTACACCCATTTGACCCATGAAGGTGGAAAATATATGAGCCGAATCTTTGTGAATTTATTCACGCAAGAACAGAATTTGTATAAGTCTAAGAAATCAGTCAACTAACCATTCATGTCAAAGCAATTAGCATCCGAACCAGAAGCAGGGGAGGAGAAGTTGGTAGAAAGAGCACTCCGTCCCAAACTCTTAGGAGAGTTTAGCGGGCAACAAAAAATAGTTGACAACCTGCAAATATTCATACAGGCAGCCAAGCAACGTGGCGATGCTTTGGATCATGTATTGTTGCATGGCCCGCCGGGATTGGGGAAGACCACCCTTTCGCACATCATCACCAATGAATTGGAGGCAAGCCTGAAAATGACCTCTGGGCCGGTTTTAGAAAAAGCCGGAGACTTGGCTGGTCTTTTGACCAATCTTGATCCGGGCGATGTCTTGTTTATAGACGAAATACACCGCCTTAATACGGTCGTGGAGGAGTATCTATACAGTGCAATGGAGGATTATCGCATTGATATCATGATTGATTCTGGCCCCAATGCTCGGAGTATTCAGATTACATTGAATCCTTTTACCCTTATCGGTGCTACCACCAGAATGGGTCTGTTGACTTCCCCTTTGAGGGCGCGATTTGGCATTACTTGCCATTTGGATTACTACGATGTGGCTACTTTAGAGGCTATTCTAAAGCGTTCCGCTGAAATATTGGGTATTGTCATCACCGACGACGGTGCTTTTGAAATAGCAAGGCGCAGCCGTGGCACGCCCCGTATTGCCAATGCTTTGCTGAGGCGTATCCGCGATTTTGCGCAAATCAAGGGCGATGGTTCAGTCAATAAAGAAATTGCAAGGTATGGTTTGTCGGCCTTGGATGTGGACGAATCTGGATTGGATGAAATGGATATTCGCCTTTTAAATGCCATTATTCATAAGTTTAAAGGCGGCCCGGTGGGCCTTACTACGATTGGTACGGCTGTCGGTGAGGAGCCCGGTACTATTGAAGAGGTGCATGAGCCATTTTTGATTATGGAGGGCTTCTTGCAGCGTACGCCCCGTGGTCGAGTGGCTACCGAAAAGGCTTATCGCCACATTGGAGTAGTGCCGCCCAAGGAAATGGGAACTTTGTTTTAGTAACGTATTCTATTTTAAAATAAATATGGTATTGGTATATGCCCAATCTTCGCAACGATTTAAATATTGACCTATCTGATTTGAATGCTTTTTTGAGCAATCAAATACCTGACTTTCAATCAGTTATAAGTGTCGAACGATTTACTGGTGGATATTCTAATTTGACTTTTTTGCTGTCAAGTCCAGATCGTAAGTATGTATTGCGGAGGCCGCCCATTGGTGCTAATATCAAGGGTGGACATGATATGGGTCGCGAATTTAGGATCTTACAACACTTGCAAAAGGCCAATTATCGGAAAATACCCAAGCCTTTGACTTTTTCGGAAGGGGAAGGCATCTTGGATGCTCCATTTTATGTAATGGAACACATAGAAGGCCGAATATTAAGGGCAAAAGACATCAAAGACCTCCAGTTTGGTGCTGAAAAATATCGAACACTTTCCACTTTGATGGCGGATAACCTAGCAGAACTGCATAGCCTTGACTTGGCTCAAAGTGGATTAAATCAGATCGGTAAACCAGAAGGCTATATCGAACGACAAGTGAACGGGTGGCATCAGCGGTATGAAGCCGCTAAGACAGACGATTTGAAGGCGATGGAGGTGACCATTCAATGGCTTTTGGCCAATAGGCCACCCGATGGAACGCCTACCTTGATCCACAATGATTATAAGTACGACAACGTCGTTTTTGATGAAAATCTGAATCAGATTGTGGCCACTTTAGATTGGGAAATGACAACCATTGGCGATCCATTGATGGATTTGGGGACTGCTTTGGCTTATTATTGCGAACCAGAAGATGCACCGATGCTCCAGTCTTTTAACATTACTTGGATGCCCGGAAATTTGAGCCGACAAGCGTTTGCAGCGCGATACGCCCTCCAAACAGGGCGCGATATATCCAATTTACCTTGGTTTTACGTGTTTGGCCTTTATAAAAACGCCGTCGTTTTGCAACAAATTTATAGCCGCTGGAAGGCTGGTACTGCCACCGATCCACGGTTTGGGGTGTTGATTGATGGGGTGAAGGCACTTTCGGAACAGGCGAGTCAACACATTCGGTAATTACTTTAGGCGTACTGACGACTAATGTATCGGTTTCCACTATTTAACCTTTTTTGACCGAAATGAGAGTGATTTAAGTATCTATAATTTGTAAAAAAACTTAGTACACTTCGCGTCTTTATAGATAAAAACAAGAAAATAGAATGTTGCTACGAAGACGCGAAGTGCGGTAAAAAGCGTATGAATAAGTTATTATTTCATCACTACTTAATGATTTCCCTTAACTATCTTTTGGGTTAAATGTCCTATCCCTTCCGAAAATATGTTCACAAAATAAATTCCAGAATCTAATAAACTCATATCAATAATATGATTGGAAGTTGAGCCTTGTAGGATTGTACTTCCTGTCATATTCGTTAACCGGTATTGAACGGGTTGACCGTATTCTATACCTTTCAACACTAATTGTGTAGCAACAGGGTTGGGGTATGTTTCAATATCTACAAATCTTGATTCATTTGTACTTACTATTGTTATTTCATTCCCACAATAATTTTCAATACAACCATTAGCATCTGTTTTCATAGCCCAGTGAGAATCATGAGCAGTTGTAGTAGGCACATACACTAAACGTGATGTTCCATAAAACAAATATTCATCATTTGATATCTCTGTAAAACCCTTTAACCAATTTGATAAAGAGCCATTTACACTATAAATTCTTTTCCATTTTTCTGAACCAGTGCTTGATAACATATATATAAAGCCATAATTGAATCCATTTCTCTGTAATCCACCGCAGAGTAAAATATCCCCATTTGCTACTTCTTTTAATTGTTGTATATAACGAATTTCTGATATACCAAACGCTGATGCAATATTTTTTTCCCAATTTAATTGGCCTCCAGAACTATAACATTGTAAATGCTTTTTGTGAACCAAACCAAAAAGAACTTGATCATCTTGGATCATTTCAAAATTAAGATTACCAATGATTGTATCGCTTGTTGAGACGTCCAAGGTATCAATTAATTCTTTATTTGTGTTGAATTTTAAAATAAATTGTTCGTCATTACGACTATTGAAAACCCTTAAATTGTTTTCACTGTCAATGGCTAATTCTCTAAAACTAGATATATTGAGTTCATTCATATACACATAATCAAGGCTTAAATCAGTTGCGTCAAACCAATATAATCTTGGGAAATTTGAGTTATTTGTTGAACCATAATTATACGCAGCGACTACAAAATATCCTGCATATTCAATAACATCATATATCCATAACGTGGCTGAAACATTATACGTTTGTTGTTGGACTTGATTCATGCTTGTATCAAACTGGAGTATTGTAATTGAATTATTATCCTTGCGGCCAACTATTGTAAGCCGATCATCATTAGATATGAAGGATTTATCATATAAAAAGATATCGTCCAACTCATGAATGTATGATATTGAACCATCATTTTCTATTTCAAGGACGTGGCCACAGTCATTACCACCGAATCCACCACAAAATTCACTAGTGATTATTAAGTTTTTATTATTAAACTTTATAACGCCACCAGAATGAACAAAGTCATTGGAACTAACTGAGGTTGAAAAATAATTTTGGGAATGTCCTAAATTATAGAAATTTAGGAACGCTAGGCAAATTAAAATTTTTTTCATGTCTAAATTTTTTTTATTGTGTGAAACTAGGCCGTAAAAATTGTTACAACCTAGATAGTTGGTGTAAATATATGATTAAATATCGAAACCAAACATTTTCTATAATAAATTTTTATCTCCAAACCTAAATTCGCCGTAATATTGCAACATCATTCAAGATTTATAAAAAATGTCGCTAACACAACCACATATCCGTTTGGCCGTTGATGCGGTGGTGTTCGGTTATATGAACAAACAGTTGCAATTGTTGCTGATCCGGCGCAATATTGAGCCATTCAAAGGTGAATGGGCATTGCCGGGCGGGTTGGTTTTAGAATTGGAGACCCTAGAAGAGGCCGTGGAAAGAGAACTATTGGAAGAAACCGGATTGGAAATCAACTATTTAGAGCAATTATATACCTTTGGAAATCCTCAACGCGACCCCCGAAATCGGGTGGTCTCGGTGACTTATTTTGCTTTGGTCAATCCCGATCAATTTGGGCTAACAGCCAGTACAGATGCCGCTGAAGCCCAGTGGTTTGCTTTGGTTAAACTCCCCAACTTGGCCTTCGATCATACTCAAATAGTGGACTGTGCCATCCAGCGGCTAAGGGCCAAACTGACCTACGAACCAATCGGATTGAACCTATTGGATCCAGATTTTCATTTTTCGGATTTGGAGCGGCTATATGAGTCTATTTTGGGTAGAAAAATAGAGCGTCGAAATTTCAGGAAAAAATTCATAGGCTTTGGAATCTTGGCAGAAACCACCATCCACCACAGTGGCAAAAAAGGGAGGCCAGGCACTTTGTTTCGATTTGATGTGGCCAAGTATAAGGCACTGAAAGAGAAGGGTATTTTGTTTGAGATCCGATAATCTTGGATTAAAATATTCGAATAATCGAAGCAAATGATTGTACCTTCGCGTTTTGTTTTTCACTAATCAATTCTAATTTGGCTTTCCCCCTTCCTTCTTTCAGATTAATATTATTTATTGGCCCTATGCTGGCATTGATTTGCTGGTTTGGGCTTAGGGATAAGCCTGACCCGATTTGGGCTGAAAGTACCTTGTTGTTGCGCCGTCCGGTACAGTTGCTTCAAGATGTACCTGATTCATTACAGATGCTGTACTGCTCTTTGCACGGCCTCAAATATCAGAAAAAGGACTCTACTGCTCTAAAATTAATTTCAAAACCTACACTTTCCAATATAGAATGGCAGTTTTTTAAAAAACTAACTTGGAGTTTGGCCAGCGCCAAAAAGCACCGCGCTGTGGTGGCAGGCGTGACGGGGGTGGGCAGTACCAAGCAAGCCATACGTGCGGCCAACCTGATAGCGGGTTCTACTGATCGGGTTTTGCAGGTGGATGGGGCACCGCAATTTGATTTGGAGTACCACAAAAAATACGTGGGGTACGAAAACGAAAAAGGCGTTTTTATAGAGGGTGATTTGCTCCGTTTTTGGGATCAATGCAGGGCCAATCCAGGGTTGAAATACGTGGCCATATTTGATAATATTGATAAAATGAACCCCGAAACCTTTTTGGGCCCCATCATATGGGAAGCCTTGAGTACCAAAAAGCCGGTAGCGACCTTCAAAGGAAAAGACCATCCGATCCCGAATAATTTTTATATGATTTCGGTCACCCATTTAGGGCCTGGCTCAATCACGGAGTTCAATGAGGAGCATTTCAAACGCCTTGGAGAGCAGTACGTATTGGAACCCAATCCACAAGAACTTAAAATCTGGTTCAAGGCTCAACTGAAAGAGGAAAAAGACGAACTAGCCCTTGCAGCCCTGAAAGACAGCAATCAATTGCGAAATTTCATGTTTTTTTTCCTGAAAATGAACCAATTGCTCAAAAACCGTTACGGAGATGGATTCCAATTGGGGCAGGGTAGTAATGCACGCACCTATTGTGCAGATGCTTCTCGTGAAAAACTTCAAGAGATATACATGAAACACATCAATTCATTGGTGCCGAATCAGCCCTTGAAAAAAAGTGATTTCAAGTCCATTGATTATACCATAAAGCACGGTGGTCTTGCATACCGGTCGAGTTTTATTGCCCAAAGGGTGCAATGGCTCAAGCAAACTGGCTATTTTATTGAGATCACGATGGTAGCGGCCACGGCAATCCTCACGGCCTTGTTTAGTTGGTGGGTATTCAGAAGAAAAGAGCAATTGATCCGTCATTATGGTGAGCGGACAAGGTTGATTTTTGATCAGTATGAGCACCAGCAAATCAACTCCGAAAATGCAGCACGTCAATTGGAAATGATAAAAAAAGAAGTAGATGCTTTGGTCTTGAACCGCAAATTGGGCTACACAGAAGGGCTTTATTTCTTAGCATTTATTGAAGACAAAGTGAAACGGGTAGAGTTCGCGAAAAACGTAAGCGAAAATTTCTTGGAGTTATTCAACGCCTTCATGGATGACGATGTATTGACCGAAAATGAGTACCTCAAACTCAAACAGTTTCTCCAGTCTATGAAACATAAAATACCCGATGAGATCTATGAACAATTTAATCGCAAAGTAGAGCACACCTATGCTGCCAACCGTAGTTTTTTATAATTGATGTCAGCCACAAAGCCTATATCCACCACCACCGCATTCCAAGTGTTTCAGGTGATGCGCCTCGGCTCTGCGGTACTAACAGGCGTGGTATTGGCCAAAAGTGGTTTAGGACTTACCGATATAGGGATCTATGAAATGCTCTTGTACATTGGCACGACGTTGTCGTTTTTTTGGGTGAGTGGATTCTTACAAGGTATTGGCTCTTTATACGTTAAAAGCGAAGAGACCCTTCAAAAATCGTTTGTTTTTCAGGTCTTTTTTATTTTTATCGCTATTTCCCTCCTACTTTCCCTCGTGCTATGGTTTGGACAATCTTGGATTTTACCCTTATTGACAGGTCAAAAATCTATTCCATATTTTGGTCTTTTTGCCATTTATTTAGGGTTTAACCTGCCCACATTTCCGGTTGAGATCATTTATTTGATAAAAAACAAAGCCATAACGATGCTTTGGTGGGGCATATTCATATTTGGGCTCCATCTCTGTGCGGTGGCATTGCCCTTGTGGGTAGGGTGGGGGCTTCAGGGCTCGTTATTTGCCCTGATCGTATTGGCTGTATTAAAGTTTTTGTGGACCATGCGAGTCATGTTTCAATGGGGCAATCCGATACTTGACTTTGGTCATATGCAACAATACTTGGTGTTTTGTCTGCCATTGATGGCTGGTACGTTGGTGGGCAATCTTATGCTGTTTTGGGACAACTGGCTTGTGAATTGGTATTACCACGATGTGCAAAATTTTGCAATATTCAGGTTTGGAGCACGAGAGTTTCCCTTGGCTTTAGCCCTTTGCACGGGATTGGGTACTGCTTTAGTCCCAGTATTATCTCAATCATTGGTGATGGGTATGGGCGAACTAAAAGCCAAAGGCTTGCGGCTCATGCACCTCTTATTTCCTTTGGCAATAGTGTTAATGTTGGTATCCAAGCCACTATTCCCCCTTGTTTTTAACAGTGATTTTGCCAAAAGTGCCCCTATTTTCAATATATTTCTAATCATCACTGCCACCCGCGTCCTATTGCCCGGATCTATTGTATTAGCCTTGGGTCAAACCCAATCCATTTTCTGGATCAGCATCCTAGAACTCGGTATTCGTATAGCCTTATCGTTGGCATTCATCCCCTATTTTGGGCTAGAAGGCGTGGCATGGGCCGTTGTATTGTCGTTTTGGATAGAAAAAATAGGCTTAATCTGGATTTTAGAATCACGGCATCAAGTTAAAACATCCGATTGGCTTGCCATACCGTGGTACTTGTTTTACACCACATTGCTATTAGCCACTGTTTGGCATTGTAATTGAACACTCTAAGTACACTAAAATAACTCTAAGCACACGCTACCCTAAGTGAACCTAAAACAACTCTAAGTACACTCTACACTAAGTGAATCTAAGTATCTTAGTGTTTTAAAAAATACGCTACGCTTAGTAAATTAAACACCTAAGTATTTTAAAAAAAATAACATATGATGGAACCCTCCAACACAGAACTAACCCCATACCAAAAACGAATAGAAACCCTCATGCACACCTTTATAGTAATGATACTATTGGGCATATTATTAAAAGTTTTAGTGATCTGAACCCATGAAACACGGCGATTTATTTACGCCCAAAAAGCGTCCCCCTTTGGTTTGGATCAAAGATTGGCTCAATGACCAGTTAGTGACCCAAAAACTCAATAACCCCTTGGGTTTAATGATATTGCTATTGGCCACCTTACCAGTGTCCTATGTTTTATCGGCTGCGGGCTTCCAGTTGGGTTTTGTCCTATTCATCGTATTATTGGGCTTGCCATTGGTGGCTTTTTGTTTCATCAACCTTACTTTTGGGCTTGGATTGATGCTCTGTGTAGCGGTACTTGTGGTATTTGGCGCAAAATATACGGGTGCACCTTTGGGTACTTTGCTCGATTTATTAGTATTGGTGAGTGCTGTGGGCATTTTACTCCGACAGATCAAAGAACGGGACTGGTCTTTTTTGAAACACCCATTGAGTACCATGATTGCTATTTGGCTCTACCTCAACATATTGCAGGTACTCAACCCTTGGGCGGAGTCAAAAATGGCTTGGATCTACACCGTGCGCAGTGTGGCCATTCAGCAGATTGTATTTTTTATAGGGGCATATGCTTTTCGGCACAACAAGGCAGGTATCATGGCTATCCTGAAACTCATTATTGGAGTTGGATTCTTCGGAGCATTGTATGGGTTGAAACAGCAATACATAGGGTTTAGCAACCAAGAAACGGCGTGGATCATGAGTGATCCCGAACGATTTGAACTGTATTACCAATGGGGCATGATGCGGATTCCTTCTTTTTGTTACGATCCCACTACTTTTGGTATTTTGATGGCTTGTTTTGCCATTTTTTGCATGACATTATTGGTTGGTATTGACAATCGTAGGTATCGGATTACGTTTGCGATCATGATTATCTGTGCCCTTTGGGTGATGGCATTTACGGGCACACGGACTGCTTTCGCTTTGATTCCGGTGGGGGGCATTTTTTATGCTGGTTTGATCCTGAATAAGCGCGTATTTATGATAGGGTGCGTTTTCGCGGTGTTAGGTTTAGGTTTTATCTTAAAATCTTCTTCAAGCGGTGTTGTTTTTAGGATTCAATCGGCTTTTAAGCCCTCTCAAGACGACTCAATGAACCTTCGGCTGGCCAACCAGAAAAAAATACAACCCTATATCCAAAGCCATCCTATTGGCGGTGGTTTGGGGAGTTGCGGGGCTTGGGGCAAGCGATTTAATCCCGATTCGGAACTATCCAAATTCCCACACGACTCTAGTTTCGTACGCATGGGGGTAGAGTTGGGATGGATCGGGTTGATTATCTATACTTTGCTCCATTATTTTGTGTTGCGTACGGGGTTGCACTACTATATTCGATGTCGAGATCCATTGATAAAGGCTGTATATGCTGGTATGACCACTTGGTGTTTCATGTTGTCAGTAGCCTGCTATGCACAAGAGGCTATTTTGCAACAGCCCATGAATGTTATTTACAATTTATTTTTAGCCATCATGGTCACCTTGAAAAATTTTGATCCAGCATTCAGTAAAGACAATATAGTGCTAGAACCACAATCTATTGCTTCACCATCCTTATAATGGTTGGTGCGCTTCCATTGGTGTTATCCACGGCAAACAATCAACCAGATTAATTGTTTCACAAATATTATGAAAATCAACTCTATTCTACGATTATTCTTGTATGTATTGGTGTTGCCAAAAGTCCGAGCCGACCGAAGGCATAGGTTTGAGCGGATCAAACAGACCGTAAAAAGGTTTCGCACCGCCCTGCTTTTACTAGCCATGATTACGACAGTAGGAACGCTTGGATACATGTTGATCGAAGGTGCTCGCCTATTCGATGCCTATTACATGACCATCATCACCTTGGCTTCTGTTGGATACAGCGAAATTATTCCATTGAGCGATACGGGACGTTTTTTTACCACTATTTTAATTATTTTCAATATTGGCTTTTTTACCTATGCCATTTCGACCATTGCGCATGTATTTGCGGAGGGCGGATTTTCTCTATTGATAAATGAATACAACATGCTAGACAAAATACAAGATTTGAAAGGTCATGCCATTGTGTGTGGATATGGCCGCCATGCCACAGAAGTCACCCAGGAACTGTCGAAACAAGGCATTTCATTTGTGGTGATTGAACAAAATCCTGAAAAAGTTCAAGTATTAAAAGAAAATAACTATTTTTACGTGGATGGAGATGCTACCCAAGATGAAATACTAAAAGAAGCAGGCATAGAAAGCGCAGCAAGCATGGTGGTGACCCTTCCTGATGACTCTGATAATATTTTTATCATCATCACTGCCCGCCAATTCAATCCTAAATTACGCATTATTTGCCGTGCCAACCAACAAGCCGATGAAGTAAAATTGCGCCGCGCCGGTGCTGATCACGTTGTGATGCCCGAACGCATCGGTGGTTTTTACATGGCTACTTTGGTACAGAAACCTGATCTGGTGGAGTTCTTTAATCTCATTAGCAATATGGGACCTGACAACGTGGTTTTTGAAGAACTTCCAGTCAAAGATTTATTGCCTAAATACCAAGGCCGCACCATAGATGAAAGCCATTTAGTAACCGATTGTCGTATTCCGATTGTAGCCATTCGGCATATCAATGGGGAATATATCCTTAACCCACCGCCCGATACGGCACTGCATCCAGATACCCACATCGTCGTATTTGGAAATCCTGAACAAATGAAAAAATTCAGAACAATGGCCATGAAGGTATTCTAGGAAAACTAATTTTCTAAAGTGTTAAATAGGATTAAATACCCAACTTTTATCAGATATTTTACGTATTTTATATTGAAAGCATAGCCAAGACAATTTTTTCAAACAAAATCTAACACCTTGTCGTAACTTTGCAACATTGTTACTTAACTATTTTAGTTTACCAAACTGTTCCTTACTAATGCTCGAACGTCTCTGTTCAACACGCGGCCTCCTATTTATCGCCACTTTATTAGTGTTCCAATCTGCTTGCAATAAAAGCGATTTTGAAAACTTAGAATTGGCAGATCATAGTTCCCAATTTGCATTTCCCTTGTTTAATACCAAAATAAAATTAGAGGATTTACTCGTAAAAATTCTGAATGAGGCTAAACCTGGTGACACTATTATCATCAATCCTGATAAAACACTAACCCTGTCTTATTCTGGTAAAGTGGCGCAAAAACCAGCCACTGAGATCTTTACATCCTTTACAGGAGGTGCATTTCCGCTCACAGATACCATCACTCAATCGCCTATTGATACCATTCAAGGAGTTAATATTTATAAGGCTTCCCTTAGAAAAGGGGAACTTGCAGCCTCTGTTTTGGTCAATCCTTTTTTCCCTCAACCTATTACGGTAAGCCTGCGCGTACCTCAAATGTCTAAGAACGGGGAGGTATTCAAAAAAGACTTTACGGTGGCTGGATTTAGTTACATTGCAGGCCCCTATGATGTGGCTGGATATGAGTTGAATTCTAGTAACAATACCCTAGAATTTATATATGATGCTCGCAAACCAGATGGAACCCGTGTTGAGTTCAAAGTAGGGGTTAATCCTACCATGATTATTCAATTTAATGGTTTAGAATTTAGTTATTTAGAAGGGTTTTGGGGACTAGATGTCTATCCACTAACAAGGGATACGATTGAGATTGACATCAATCAAACAGATCTGAAAGGCGATGTTCGGATCAAAAACCCAAGGGTTACCATGCGTATTGCCAATTCTTGGGGATTTCCGACTCGAGGCGTGGTTAAGTATATGTCTTTTATTGGACAAGATGATCAGGAAATAAAATTAAATACCGTAGGCGTGTTTAACAATGATTCCCTTGATTTCAACTACCCATCTTTCGCGCTCAATGAGGTAGGACAAACCAAATATACCGATGTTTATTTGGACAAAACCAACTCAAATATTGATTCAATTTTCAATGCTCAACCCAAGCGATTGATTTATGAAGTAGTTGGTATTTCCAATGCCACTAGTGATCCAACCATCACGGGTTTTATCACCGATGAAAGCAATATCAGCCTCACCCTCAAAGTAGAATTGGAGTTGGAAGGATCTGTCCGCGATTTTGGTGCTGAGCAAACCCTCGATCTCAATTTTGGGGAATATAGCGACCTTGACACTACTTCGATTGAAGATGTTGAATTCAAATTGGTCGTCGAAAATGGTACTCCTATTGCTGCCAACTTACAGGTGTATTTCCGTGATGAATTGGGCAATAACTTGGACTCTTTGTTCAATGATCTTGGCACAGCCACCTCAAAATTGCTGATGGAAGCGGCATCTATAAATTCAGATGGGATAGCGACTGATGTCAAAACAACCCCTCATTTGATCCCGATGACGATCACTCGATTCAATAAGATCAGAGAAGCAAAAGTGGCCTTTCTACAAACCTCCTTCACTACCGCCCAAGGAGGCTTAGTGCCAGTAAAACTTTTGGCAGATAACGAGATCGTTGTGAAAATGGGTATGAAAGTTCGAAAGAAATTTAATTAGTACCTCGGACGGGGTGACTCAAATTCGAATGTGGCGCGCCAAGTATCGGGGTGACTCAAAGTCACCCCGATACTACCGACAGGCTACTCAGTTAGTTACCTGATACCCCTAACTTCACGGCCACTCAATCCCGAAGTTGACGACATTGGACTCAAAGTCACCCCAACACTTCTCTTACGGTTCTGTTGAGCCGATCCAAACATCGAATTAATCTAATAATCGCTATGCGTAAAATATTAATAACGTCAATCTTTTTCATTTTTATCCTGAAAACCCAAGCACAACAAGAGTTGATGCTGCATTCGTTGCCCAATCTATGGCATGCAAATGCCCTGAATCCTGCATTTTTTCCTCATGAAAAGCGTATCGCCATTGGTTTGCCCGGTATCGGTATTGATGCCGCCCACTCCAATAATGTGGCTTATAATGATCTTTTTGTAAAAAATGGAAACACAACCAAACTTGATTTTGGAGCCTTGATAGCCAATCTCGAAGATCAGAATGATATTTTTTATGAACATAGGATCGAAACGATTTCTTTAGGCTTAAAACTCCCCAAAGGCTTCCATGTGATGGGTGGACACGCCACCCGTATGAGCGCATCCATGACATATCCTAAAGACCTACCAGAGTTGCTTTGGAAAGGCAATGGAGATTCGTCCTTGATCGGGAAAGTTTTAGATATTGCACCGACGGCACAAATCGCCCTTTGGAATGAATGGAGTCTTGGGTTGTCTAAAAAAATTGGTATCGTAACAGTGGGTGCTAAATTGAAATACTTGACGGGGCTTGCTGCCATCAAAACGGATAGCGATCATCGCAAAACCAGTTTCTATACCAATCCTGATATTTATCAATTGGAGTTGGAGACTGATTATGGGTTTCATTCCTCCGAAATTGTCTCTGCTTTAGATACTGCTGGATATGGGTTTGACCTGAAATTGGCAGAATTGCCACAAAAATTATTCTCTAAAAACAAAGGCATTGCCTTTGATTTGGGCGTACACGTCAAGTTTTCAGACAGAGTGACTGTCAGTGCCAGTGCACTAGATTTGGGAAGTATGATTAAATGGACTGAGCAGGCCAATTACTTCAAAAGTCAAGGAAAATACACTTATAATGGGGTAAATATACCTTCCACCACTTTGATCAATGGAGGCGATAGCCTTAGTTTTGATCAAAAATTGGACACTTTAAATGATATTTTTAAGTTTCAAAAAACAGCAGAATCTTTTGAAACCCAACTCCCAACCCGTTTTTACTTAGGAGGCCGATTTATGCTGACCCAAAAATGGGTCTTTTCTGCCAATTTGTTCCACCAACGCAGCGACGACTCTCAGACTACAGCCTTTGGTGTCGGGGCTCAGTTTATGCCCCTGAAATGGTTGTCTGTAGGTGCTATGTATAGCATCAATGATCGGGATGTGGCTAATGTAGGTTTCCATGTTTCCGCTAAACCAGGCCCAGTACAATTATACCTTACCTCTGACAATTTACTAAATGCCTTCACTTTTAAGAGCGGCAATGCCGCCAATGTTCGCCTCGGCGCGGCATTGGTGTTTTAAAAAAAGTGTCACTGTGATACTTCTGTGATAGTTCCAATGGAAATTTGCATCCAAATTTCCATTGGAATGGGTTACACCGACATTCAACAACATATATGGCTTGGTATGACTAGTGGGTTTATGGGCGCGCTACCCTTTGGCGTGCTTAATCTGACCGTACTTCAATTGGCTCTTGCCAATAGGCCACGGCAGGCACTGGCTTTTGGCTTCGGAGCTGCCGCTGTCGCATTCGTTCAAATTGGAGTAACTTCGGCCGGTATGACTATCTTAATAGGCATTCCTTATTTTCATGACCTTTTGGCCGCTATATCCATACCCATCTTACTGATTTTAGGCATCAAAAACGTGCGATCCACCCCATTTGATCCAACTCAAGCAAAAGTAAAGGCACAAAATGCTTTTTATCAAGGCATGTTTTTGAGTATGGCCAACGTTATGGCTTATCCGTTTTGGTTATTCTGGGGGCATTTATTTGTACAAAACCAATGGTTGAAGCCTAGTTTTGCTGGATATTTTTACTTCTCGATCGGAGCCGGTACTGGAACGCTTGCAACGTTTGTTCTTTTTGTAGGTATCGGCAAAATACTCTGGAAGCATTTGATTTTTTTACAAACAAGTATCCATAAATTGATCGCCCTTACCTTTTTTGCTTTTGCAGCATTTCAATTATATAGCCTTGTATTTGCAGGATCATAAAATAATTCAAAAAACATCGTGAAAAATAAACTCATCTACTGTTTTTGGATAGCACTATCCTCTACCCAAATAGCGGCGCAAGTGGCGCCGCAAAAAGTGATTACTTCATCGTTTATTGATGAACACTTTGACCCTGCTATGTCCAAGAAAAAGAAAATAGACAGCACTTTTGAAATGCAAATAAGGGCGGCTCTGTTGTTTTATCCCGAACTTAACAATACAAAAATAAAATTTAGGGTTAAAAAGACCGTCGTTCCTTTGCAAGCACGACCTAGGATTTGGGCCATCTTTCAAAGACCCAAAAACCGCCAGTATTTGGTCACTATTAGTAATAAATCTTCAGGTCGCCTAGAACCGATCCTTTTAAAAAATCTCTCTTTCAACGCACAAATTGGCGTGTTAGGGCATGAACTCAGCCATGTTGCTGATTTCCAACAAAGAAAAGGCCTTTATTTTGTGAAACTATTGGCCATGCACTTGAGTATTCGCTCTATGGATACATTTGAGAATAATACAGACCGAAGGTGTATAGCGCATGGTTTAGGCTATCAACTGCTGGCTTGGAGCGTAGAAGTACGGAAAAATTTGAACATTGAACAATGGGGCGGCACCAATAGCAGCGGTACGCTTGCCCGAGAACGTTATATGAGTCCTGAAAGCATTAAAAAAATAATTGATCTTGACTACCCAAAGTGAAGAAAATTAAATAGCCTCCTCCTTTTTAGAGGTAAAAATCAAGTAAAATGCAGGAGGTTATTTAATTCGTGTTACAAAGTAATTGGCCAATTGGAATGAAGTCGAAGTAAAATGCTTCACTCAATCACCGTCCCTTTCAGCACCACCCTTTTTATCAACGGGTATCCATTGCGATCTGTATTCTTAAAGATCACATCAATGTCTTTATAGGTTTCGCCAAGGCGTTTGGTGGTATCATAAAGCAATTCAATAGAACCGCGCTCATTGGCCTTAATGGGCGTATGCTGCCAATCTACTTCCATACATTCACAAGCGGAGACCACTTCTATTTCTAAGGGCTGGGAGCCTATATTTAGAAAGGAGAATTGTATGGAAAGTACTTCGCCTTCCTTCATTTTTCCAAAATCTAGGAGGTCTAGGTCAAAAACAACTGCCGAATCAGCAGGGTTGACCCATACTGATTCGGCAGGTATTATCGTATCTGAAGAAGAATCAATTAATTTTTGTAAAAAAAAAGCGGCTTTACCGATTGTTTACCACCTGTTTTAGGTGTTTTGGTCGCATCTTCATCCTCCTCTTCGCCTGCTTTTACTTCCTTTTCGATCGTGATACTGGTAGGCCCAGATATGATCTTAAATTCGGTACGGCGGTTGAGTTGATGCTCATTGTCTTCACATTTTACACCATTGCCACAGCCATTGAGCAGTACGTTCTCTCCGTAACCCTTTGGTACGATTCGGTCAGTACCAATGCCTTTGGCTACGATCCATGCCTTGGCACTTTCCGCACGTTTCTGTGAGAGTGTTTCGTTGTAGTCGTCTTTACCACGGGCATCTGTATGCGAGGAAAGTTCGATCTTCATATCTGGGTATTTCACCAAAATATCAGTCAAGAACTGCAAATCAGGCTCTGCATCAGGGCGGATATCCCATTTGTCATAATCGTAATAGATATTATCCAAACGGATTGGCTCGTTGGTTTTGATAACCTTTGTCTCTGGTTTTGGCTTTTTTACCATACCCAGTACAAATTTCTTCTCGACCTTCGTAGTTTTTTTGATGCCTACCGTATTGAATCGGATGGTATCAGGTGTATAATCTTGCCTGAATGCCAAGGCCATATATTGCTTTTCAGGCAGTAGATCGAAGGTGAAATCATTGCCAGTGGCACTGGTTTTTTGATCTACGTTGGCTGGATTTTTCTCTGTTACATCAAATATTTGAACAGTGCATCCAGTGAGTGGTTGTACCTCCTTTTCGCCTTTACGCTTTTTGCGGAAGGTTTTGGCCAAAAGATCTACTTTAATCCGCTCTAATTCCCAAGCGTAAATATCATCGCAGCAGGTTTTGCTTTTGAGGTTGTTTGGTCCTGGACGGTTGCTGACAAAGAACCCCGTCATACCATCATTGCTAAGGGTATAGTACTGGTCATCCACGCTACTGTTTACGCCCATAGGCAACATTTTAGGCTCGCTCCAAAGAGAACCATTCCATTGGCTCTCAAACACGTCCATACCGCCGATCGTTGGGCGACCGTTGCTACTGAAATACAATTTGCCATCGCGGTAAAAAGGACTGGCTTCTTCTCCGGCTGTATTGACTACTGCGCCCAAATTTACAGGAACACCAAATTGGCCATTGCCTTTTTTAGGAGCATAGTACAAATCGTATCCGCCTTTGCCACCGGGCATATTAGATATAAAAAACAAGACCCTTTCGCCAAATAGATCTCCTTCGCATGGATGTTTTGAAATATATTCATCGCTATTGATGCCAGCGACTTCATTGGCTGCACCCCAACCGTCAGAACCCTTGGGCGCATAGTAAATCTTACTGGTTTTCATACCATTATTTTCCAGTTCTACGCGGGTAAAATACATGGTTTTTCCATCAGGTGTGATGCTTACATTGCCTTGGTGGAAGTCTTCACGGTTGATTTCAGTGTCAAGTGCTTTTGGCTCTCCGTAAGTACCATCGGCTTCTTTTACGGCTGTATAAATCTTAGTGTACCAGTCGCCTTCTTTTCCATTGAGTTCTATTACCTCTTTGGCTTGCATAGAGGCGTAGTACAATTCGCCACCGCTATATACAGGTGATGCCTCAGTTTGAGGGCTATTGGCCTTTTTACCAAGGTTAGCCACCATCAATGTTTCTGGTTGTTTGGCTTTTTTGCCAAGGTCACAACCCGCAATTTCGCGTTTAGAAGCTGTTTTCAAGGCTTCGTCAGTACCTTCTGCGATGTATTGATTAAACATATCGGAGGCTTCCGCGTATTTGCCATTGTATTTCATGCACATGGCCAACCAATATTTTAACTCCGTGAATTCTTGTTTGCGGTCACGTGCAATGATTTTGCTCATGCTTTTTTCAGCCCGCTCATAATCACGCAGTTCATAATTGAGTTTGGCTATTTTAATAGCGATGGCCTTATCATTATTATCGTCATATACCTTTTCATACAGGTCGAGTGCTTCGTATGGATTGTTGGTCGCTTCGGCCTCTTGAGCCGCCTTGAGGTTGGCTTCTGGGGTAGAGCGATTGATTGGCTGCGCAGTGGCTACCATTGCGCAACCAAATATCATTAAAAAAATGGATACTATATTTTTCATTATTCCTGAATAATTGATGAATTTGCTTTCTTGAAAGTGTTCATTAGAAACGAGGGCACAACACTTTTGTCTTGGCCTTGGCTGGCTTGTATATTTTAATGATATAATTGGCTGCCAACTCAAAACCACCGCGATAATTGCTCGCCGTTACCAAGTCAGAGGTATTGATATCATAAGCAAGCCCTAATTGTAGGTTTTTCACTTGTGCACCAACCAACAGTTGTACGGCATCGCGCATGCGGTATCCAGCACCAAACTTTAGGGTAATATCTTTTTCTTGATTGAACAAGTAGCCTGCCATACCTTGCAATTGGATCTCATCGGCACCGCTCATAGTTTGGAACATGAATGAGGGGCTGATGGTGAACTTGTCGTTCAATTTGGCATTGAAAGTACCGTGTACAACGGGGCGACGTGCTACGTCTTCGGTAGCACTAGGGGTAGCAGGCGGAGGATTCGGCCCTGGAGGCGTAGCAGCAGCACCTAACAAAGAGAAATCGGGTCTCAATAAGTGATACATAGAAAAGCCAAGGACAAAATCCATGGTTTTATTCAGTTTTGCACTAAGGGCTACGCCTACATCGGCATCGCTGTATTTTTGATTTTCAACACCTTGAAGGCGAAGGAAATCAGGGTCTTGCTTAACATTACCTGCCTTCAACCCTTGCCCAAATTCGGCATTAGTTGCATCAATTCCGCGCTGTTCTCCGCCATAATTACCTCCAATGGATAAATAGGCAGTTCCTTTTTTATTCAAGGATAAGTGATAGGCTGCACCTAGTTTTCCTGAATTGTGAACCAATCCAAGGGAGCCGCTTTTATCTGCCAAGATGACTAAGCCTACGCCAACCCAGTCGCGCTTACGGAAACCACGAATGATCGGAGCGTCCACCCAAGCAGAAGGTGTCTTGTATTGATTTTTAGATCCAATAACGCTGGCCCATTGGCCGCGAAAAATACCACCAATGCGTACCGTCCCTTCAAACTTGCCTATCATGGCAGGGTTTAAAGTCATGGGAGACATGTTGTATTGTGTAAAGTGGATGTCCTGGGCAAATATAGAGCCAGTGGTTAGGACGAGGGCAATGAGAGTAAAAAGTTTCAGGCGCATACGCGTGATTGTTAAAAAAGAGATCCTAATGGTGAAATATCGGCGAAAGTTATGGTAAAGGTATGATACCAACACCAATTTTTCAAGTAGAAATTATTTAAAAAACGATTTTGGTAATTAATTGACATTTCTTGTCGAGTAAACGGGCATAATGCCCATCATTTACTTGACGTGTGAAACGCTGCAAAGGTTTGAAAAATTAGCCATTAATTCAAAGAATCTACTCAAATATTTTAAAACTCTTTCGATAGAGTAATTCCAGTCATACATTTAAAATGGCCTTTCGGGCAACGATCATAACCGATTTTAGAGCAAGGACGGCAGGAGAGGCCCAATACTTCCATATTGATATTCAGATCCATCCCTTCTGGATAAAAGGGATACATCCCAAATTCAGGGATGGTATTACCCCAAAAACTGATGATATGCTTTCTAAATGCTGCTGCTACGTGCATCAGTCCGGTATCGTGTGTTAATATGGTATGCGCTTGCCTTACCATAGACGCCGACTGGTGCAATGATAGTACTCCGCACTGATTGATGATATGGCTGCTATGATCTGCTATGCGTTTCCCTTGCTCTTGTTCGGCCGAGCCTCCTAGTAAAACAATGGGCAGTGTTGATTTTTTACAATATTGAATGATCTGTGCCTCGGGAACTCGTTTGGTAAAGTGTGTAGCCCCGATCACAAAAGCATTATATGCGCCGATGGAAAGCGGGGGGAGATTTTTTGAAAGGTCAATTTCTTGGTCAGGTGGTATGAAATAATCCAACCCTTGTCCATCGTATCTGATACCAAGGTGGTGCACGGCTTCAAAATAACGATGGACAATGTGGACGTTCGGAAGGTGATTGATCTTGAGGTTGACCATTTTCCATTTTTCCCAGTTAAGTTTTGGGAACGTAGAGGCAGGCCGACCAAGCAATAGTTTTAAGTGCGCTGTGCGCAGGTTGTGATGGAGATCAATGACTTGATCATATTGGTTTAACTTCAGTTCACCGATGACCTCCTTGATATTTTTTGTAAAAGTATAAACCTGATCAATATAGGGATTGGAGGCTACAATGTTTTCAAAACTATGTTTGGTCAAATAATGTATTTCTGCACCCAATTGCTTTTTGAGGCAACGAATCACGGGACTTGTCAATACAATATCGCCAATGGAACTAAAACGGAGTATGAGTACCTTCACAGGGTTGTTTACTTGATCACCGTAATATCACCACTAAATATTTCGGTTTCGCCATCTACATACGTCACCTCTACCACATAAATATATACACCGGGGGTTACTTTCTTGCCCCTGTGGGTGCCGCGCCAACCTAATTGGGGATCATTGGGGGCAAAATCGTTGTTTTCAAACATCAAATTGCCCCACCGGTCATAAATTCGAAGGAAATTCACTTTGAGTACCTCGTCTCCAGCAAATACCGTCAATATATCATTAAAATTGGTAGAGTTTGGATCAAAAATATTGGGTATATACACCCTCGTGTCCCTTCTTACAGTGATCGCTATTTCATCACGGGCACTACACCCAGAAGTATCCACAGCCAGCACTGAGTAACGGATGGTTTCAAGTGTCTTGGTGATCACTGATACACTATCAGCGCGGTTCAAATAGGTTGGGGGAGTCCATGTAATATTGCCAAGGGCATCAAAATTATTATCAGCGAACAATTCCAAAGAATCACCAAGACTAATTACCTGATCTGGGCCTAGGTTCACTATTAGGTCTTGTGGTTGATCCACAAAAGTATCCAATACCGTAGTACAACCATTGGCATCTGTGATCGCAACCTCGTAAGCCCCTGCGGGTAAGTTATTGATCAAGATCGGGAATGTATCAGACTCCGTTTCAGGAACACCATTAAGCGTAATGACAAATGGCCCTGCTCCACCAAGAATATCAACAATCTCAATGGCTCCATCGCGATCACCATAGCAGGTAGTCATATCTGTAGCCACTTCAAATAGTAGGGCAGGCGGCTCATTTAACTCAAAAGAAACAGAATCAACACAGCCAATGAGATCAGTGACCGTCACTGCATAAGCACCTGCATCCAAGTTGTCAATCATCAGACCTGTGTTTCCACTATCCCAACTAGTATTGAATGGGGCTGTGCCGCCAGTGGTTGTAATAGTAATACTACCATCGCCTGCTTCTGGGCAACTTAAATTGAACCCATTGTAATCGGATAATGTACCATTTATTTGTAACGAAGTAACCGTTACAGTGGCATCAGCACCGATGTTAGGCGAACAAGCATTGCTAGTTGCTACCACACTAGATATGCTATAAGTGGTAGTGCTGGTGGGTGAAACACTGAATGTTTCACCACTTTGTACATTGTTTAATACAATAGGAGTGGCTCCGCCTGTGATGTTCACATTGTACGAACTTCCTCCTGTTAGATTGAGTGTCAAAGTCACAGAATCGCCCAAACAAATGGTTTCATCGGTACTGATACTTCCAGCGGGTTCTTCACGCACAACAACATTGGCACTGCCTGTTACAGTGCCTTTACAATATGTATCCTCTACAGATACCAAGGTAATGGTTTGATTGGCTTGTAAGTTATTGGCCGTTATGTTGAATGTGTTGGCAGGTACTGTGATCGGAATTTGATTCACTCCATTGAGGGCAAATACCAATTTATAAGGCGATTGTCCTGTAAACAACACTTGGAACATGGTGCTCTCTCCTGGACAAAGGGTATCAATACCAGTTATAGTGGCTGTAGGTGGCGCATGAAACACTACTGGAATACCGGGTGATAAAGACAGGCAGGGATCTAAGGGATCTACGCTGCCTGTTGGGGTTTCATTGCCTGCAATGGCTGATAGATAGTAGGTAGTGCCAACCGTCATACTCGGCAAGAATGTAAACTCTGGTGTACTGCTCACGGCTACAATACCTAAGGGTAATAAGGCAACATCTTCGTACAAGATGTATTGCATGGCATCATCAGGGTCTAACATGGTATTTCCACTGGTGGTCGCAAAGGCTATTTCATTGGTGCATACATCAATACTGCTTGGCCCAAGTGTGCCAGCATCGGTGGTGCATACGCAAGAAGGTTGACCCATAATGGTACTAGAGCACCCAAGTGGATCAGTGATCACCGCTGAATAAGGCGATGCTCCAGCCATACTAATGGAGGTAAATATCGTATCCAATATTGTACCCATGATTCCAGTGACGTTATATACAGGGTTTGGACTAGAGCCATTGCTAATTCCAAAGGTCAGCACATAAGTCTCTGTCGCAAAGTCGCAAGTGGCCAATAGATTTGTGGCTATGGGTGCTGCATTTACTTGCACACTGGTATTCCCCATTACCGTACCTGAACAGTTGCCAGCACCTGATACGGATACCAAATTGTAAGTATTGATACCGGGTACAGCGATGGTTGGTTGGAATATATATGGACTGGATGTGGCTGTAGTAGTTTGGGTGGCTCCATTAGCCGTATAGACCAAAGTGTATGGCCCGGTGCCGGTCAAAATAGCCGTAAGATTCAGTGGTTGGCCTTGGCAAATAGCCATGGGGCCACTCAAATCAGCTGTTACCACTGGTCTCCATGTTACGGTAGGCCCAATCACAATATCTACACAAGGGTCAGTCAAATCTATGACACCGCCAAGTGGATCGCCTGCCACTGCTACTATATAATAGGTATTACCCGGAATAGTGATACCATTTATAAAGGAGAAACTAGCACTCGTGTTAGTACCCAATACCGTCCAAGTGAGTGGATTTGTGGTGGTCACTAGATAATATAATAAGACATCGCCCGCTGGTAGATTGGTTCCCGTAGCACCCGGTATTGAAACCGCAATCGGGGTGCATAAGGTAACTGGTGATAATCCCATCACACCCGCACTGGTCTGACAAGCGCAATTGGATACACCAGATGATGTGAAACTGTTACAATTCCAAATATCCGTCAGTGTAAATGAATATGGCGTAACCGAACTAATGGGATCACTGATAAAATGACCATTTGCAGGGTTGATCATTCCGGGTAGGTTGGCTACTTGCATGGTAGTCAAATCTCCTTGTGTAATATCAAATTCAACCGTATAGGTTTGGAAATCAGGCGAACAAACTGTTGCTATATTAATGGCCAGTGGGGCAGGGTGTACCGTTACTACCGCTTGTCCTGTAACCGTGCCAGCACAGTTCACATCAGTAACAGAGGTCAAAAGTAACGTAGTGGTTTGTGTCAGGTTCACCAGTATGCTAAAGGCATTTCCAGTGATATTGGGTACATTGATTGGTGTTCCATTGCTTGTATAGGTCAATGAGTATGGAGGTGTGCCAGTCAAGGTAACCAAAACAGATTGAGGTACGCCTGGACAAGCATTAAAATTACCAGAGATACTTGCGGTTGGAGCAAGGTTCCACATAACAGGTGTGCCGGGAGCCACAGATAGACAAGGATCCAAGAGGTTTATTTGGCCTCCGCCCCCATCGTTGCCTACTACCGATGAAACATAGTATGTGAAACCTGTTTGCATCGGTGGCATAAATGTAAAAGAAGGCGTAGTGCTAATGGCCAACACACTGCCAATGGTGGTGCCGGGCAAATCATGTAGATAATACAATTGCAAGTCATCTGAACTGACGACCGCACCAGTTGGGGGCAATACAACTAGGGGGATCCCAGTGCAAGCCTCTACAGGAGAGATATTCATCATGCCAGCATCATTGGTACACGCACAGTTGGATACGCCACTGATCGTATCAATACCACAGTTAAATGCATCAGCAACAGTACCAAAAAAGGGCGATGCAAATGGAATTGGATCGGAGGTGAATAAATTAGCGGTCAATGTTCCGGTGATTCCTGTAAAAGTAAATGGTGGAGCCCCAGAAATCACATTAAAGGTAACCACATAGGTTCCAGTAGTATAATCACAAACAGGGATCGGTAGGCCAATCACAGGAGGAGTACCAACCACAATATCCACTGCTCCAGTTGTTGTTCCTTGAGTGCAATACTTATCACTTATATTAGTGATGGTGACACTTGCTGATGTAGTTGGTATCACTACCAAATCATAGGTGGACGCGGTAATATTCGTTACAGGGGCTTGTAAAATACCTCCAATAGTAGCCGTAAATGAAAATGGAGGCGTTCCAGTAAAATTAATCGGGATGATCGTAGTGTCCCCAATGCAAATTAGGTCTTGTAAGGTTGGAATAGTGGCCGTTGGGGGGGCAAAAAATATGACAGGAGTACCTTGCGATACGGAAAGGCAAACATCCGTCAAATCAATTTGGCTTATTGGGGCAGGATTGCCCGCAATGGCGGATATGTAATAAATTTGCCCCAAATTCATACCTGCTACAAACCCAAAAGTAGGGGTCGTATTCCAGCCAATCACCGTACCTAATGGAAGGCTAGGGTTGGTATGTAGCATAAAACGAAGGTTGTCATTTCCATCGTTGACATAATTATTGTTGTGTACGGCAGTAGCCAACGAACTGGCACAAGCCCTGATGGTATCAAGTAGCATGGTGCCTGCTTGGGTCATGCAATTGCAAGTATTGGCACCCATCACTGTGACATTACCACAATTATTGGCATCTCTAAACACAAAATTATAGCCGCTGGCATTTGGAATACTGGTGCTTGTAAATTGAGCACCAGTAAACGACCCTGATCCACTCACCAAGGTTAGGGGCAAGGTGGCGCCCAGCACATTGAAGGAGACAACATATGTGCCTGCGGCGGCATTGCAATTAAGTTGTAGGTTGGTATAACTTGGTATCTGATTGATAGTAATGGTGGCCGTTGGGGTCACAATGATGCCAGTACAACCAGGTGATTCAATGCTTGTAATCGTATAAACCGTGGTCATATTGGTCACCACATCAATAATATAAGGGTCATCAAAGGTTGTGACAGGTGGTTGAGCGATCCCGTCTTTGGTATAGGTAAATGTGAAAGGGCCTGTTCCTGTAAAATCAACCATGACGCTGGTATCTACACTATTACAGAATGTTTTAGTGCCTAATATATCAACCGTAGGAGGCGTAAATACAAATACCCAAGTGCTGCCGCTCACAGTACCTGTGCAAGTACCATTGCTAAGACTTACTAAGGAGTAATTGGTACCAACAGTTGGGTTTACTGTAAAGGTATATGGACTAGATGGCGCAACAATAGGACCAATGACGGTCGTCATAGAATTGGCAATTGTTTGATAGAAAAATGTATAAGGGCCAGTGCCAGTAAACGTAACGGTGATGCCGATACCTGTAGTTCCACCTTGACATATTTGTCCGCCACCTGAAAGTACTGCCGTCAAAGGGGGCGATACTGTAACCAATGCAGAACCTGAAACCGATCCGGTGCAACCACTGGAAGAAACCCCCGTCAGTACATAACTCGTTGTTGTACTAGGAGTAACACTTAGTATGAATGGATCATTTGATGTCATAATGGGCGTTTGAACCACTCCGTTAGCAGTATAATTGACGGTAAATACGCCAGATCCAGTAAAATCTATGCTCAAGTTTGCTGGAAGCCCGCTGCATATAGATTGTGTGCCAGATAGTACCGCCATTGGAGGAGAGCCTATGGTAACAATGTAAGTTCCATTTACCGTGCCGCTACAAGCAGCATTAGCCACACTGGTGAGTGTGTAGGTTGTGGTACCTGGGCCTGGGTTTACCATGATTTCATAACTGACGAGGCTGGTGGTAATAGCAGGTTGATCTACGCCATTGATCGCATATACAAATGTATATGGAGCATCGCCCACAAAAAACACTTCAATCATTTGGGGTATATTAGCGCAAACACTCACATTGCCAGACATCAAAGATGCTGTCAGTGCTGGAGCCACCATCACATTAATAAATCCACTGACTGTGCCTGCACACCCACTATCGTCTGTCATACTGGTGAGCGTAATCGTCGCATCTCCGAGTATCGGCTCGGAAGGGAAAATATAAGGATCGTTGCTCGTGACAATAGGAGCCTGATCAGTACCATCTATAGCATATACAAATGTATAGGGAGGTGTCCCGCCCGAAAAATTAATATTTAGGATGGCAGGTTGCCCTTCGCACACCGTACTACTACCGCTCAATGTAAGATCTGCCAATGGTGATGGTCCCACCGATACTGTAACAGAGGCAATAGGGCCGAGGCAAAGTCCATTAGTTAAGTTTCGTACAAAATAGGTGGTTGCACTGGGGGGTGTAATCGATATAATAAACGGATTGTCGGTGGTAGTATAGGTATCCAATAATGCTGCACCTGCATAAAACCCGAAAGTGTATGGAGGATTTCCAGTAAAATTGATCTCCAAATCAACCATTCCACCTGAACAAATGGGAGCAACTGGAGCAAACATAGCAGTGGGTAAATCAATCACCTCAACTGTCGTAGCGGCTGGTGTACCACATGCCCCTGTAGGCGTAAAAGTAAGGGCTATGGATCCACTCTGTCCTGTGGCATTAAAACTGGTTCCTGAAACCCCTGGCCCAGCCCAAACACCACCCGGCACCAAAGGATCTGCAATAGTGGTTAGGTTAAAATTGTTGATATTTTTACAAATATTCGCAGTACCCAGATTGGGCATAGGGCAAGGTACATCAAAGCCCAAATAATTGGTAAATGTTTGGGCGCATCCTCCAGGCAAAGGCTCATAGATACCTACTACAAAATAAGGGCCATCATTGCACCATGCAGGATCTACTGTCACAGTAAGCGGGTCAATAGTAAGGGGAGAAGGGCCATTTCCGGGCAAGCCCGGAAATCCGCTTGGGTAACCACATCCAGCATTGCCGTAGGCAACTAAGTTGATGATTGGAATCAGGCCAACAAAACCTCCATCAGCACCAGGTATTGAACTAGGTGTGTAAGTCAATGATTGCGACCAACAGCCTATAGAAACCGTGGTGGTCCGAGGAGATGCGCCTAGGTTTGTAAATGCACCCGTAGTACGGGAACAATCGCTTTGCAAAACATAGATAGTACCTGCTACGGCACAAAGTCCGTTGAAATTATAGTCTTGGTCGGCATCGGCACTTGTAAATACCAGTACTGGTACTCCCGGTGGCACTACCTCGCCTGCTCCTACGCCTACTATCGTAGAGGCGGGGCAATCTGATTGGATGCTGCTCAGTAAACTCCCGCTGGGAGATTGGAACCCACATCCACTGCCAATATCATCATTGCCAGCCCCGCCATTGTTATTAGCATCATAATCTACGGTCAAATCACTGACATTGAACCCACCGCCCGAATAAAGAGCCAACCACTCGTTGTTTTCTTCCGTACCACAGGCATTCACAAATATGCCCAAAAACAATGGATTGGGGGCGCAAGGCGTAGGCGGAGTGGTCGTAATGTCGGAACAGCCCAAAAGCGTAGATCCGCCCCCATAAGGGTTAAAGTTATTGGTCGTACCCATGTACCAGTTGATACAATCACCTGCCTGCAATCCTGTGCCAGTAGGAGTCAGTGTAAACATTTCACCGGGGCAGAGCGCACAGGGGTTAGACCCTACGGCGCAGTCTGATGAGACAAAAGTTGCGTTTTGACCCAAGGTTGGGCATTGGGCATAGGATGGTGATAGTAAAACACAAATACTGCAACAAACTACAAAGGCCGTGGCGGTTTTGGAAAACAGATTAAGAGTCATGTTAACGAATGGATTATAATACCAAGTTCAGTGATGTCAATGATTAGAGCCTTGGTAGTGTTAATATATTACTTATTTAAATCGCTCAATTTTACTTTCGTAGGCTGCTTAGTGTAGCCTTGTGGAGTGTAGGACACGGTACCTGCATTTTCAGTTAAAATGTAGTAGTCCAATACCGCATCTGCAGATTTTGCATCAATGTTCATAGAGAATGATTTGACACCTGATGGCTTGTCTGTACCACTTTCTTCTGGCATCAACATGGGCGTATAAGCGTCCTTTTCATTAAACCGATAATAGATCCACATCCTTTTGGGAAACCTATCGGCCTTGGCTGAAATACGGAAAGCGTTTATTTTAGTATTGTCCAAACGAGCCCTTGATTGCACACTAATATCGGATACACTTGACGGCAATGCTGTCAGTTCTGGGTGCTTTTTTAAATATTGGCTGCGCTTAGCCATCAACTCTACCAAACCCGGAATTTTACTTTTTTTACCTACTGTTTCACGGATGCTTTTCTTGAAATCATCCATGTTATACGATTTGTGTTGATCTTCGCTGTACGGAATAGCGATAAGACCCTGCAACTCTAACGCCCGCTTTTCGTAACTGTTGTTGAGGAAATGTTCCTCCAAAATCTGGCGTATGTGAGCCAAATAAATCTTCTTGTATAAAGGCTCTTTGAGCAATTGGCTGATGAGTGGCTTATAAGGATTGTTATCGTGCAACAGTGGATCCAGTTGTTGGAGATCTTTCAACTCCAAATCACTACCAGTACCAGTATTTTTATAACTACCAAAGGAGAGGTTTAAGTCCCATAAAACGGGCTGAAAATGCCCCGTTTGGTCTTTGTATAAATAATAATTGATGCTTTGTCCACCCGAATAACTGTTCAGATTGACCATAATATTATTCAGTGCCAGCATCCAAAGGGTGCGATCCACATCGAGTATTTTATCTATTTTTGAAGGATCTTGACTTAGAATTCTAGTCAGTTCCTGCAAATCAGCCCATCCGCCAGCAGAATTTATTTCAAAATTGCCTTTGTAACAATCTACATTATCTTCGTATTCCAATGATCCATTGATATTTTGCTTGCAAGTACTAGGGATATTTTCGGGCTTATAGTCAACGCCTGCTTTGAAAAACGCCCCTTTTGAAAAAGCAAAATTTGACTCTAAAAACTGTTTGTCAATACTTTCGATATTGATAAATATTCCTATGTATTCATCATTGATGAATAACTTACTAAATGAAGTCTGTGAAGTAGGTATGTACTTAGAAGCGATCTCATGAAATAACATTTCACGTACCATACTTGGGTCACGAAGCGCGTTTGAAAGTTTCAAAGTGGTATGACCCTGATGGTTTTTATCTGCATCTAAGTGGTTCAACTTGATGGTCAGAGGGTTGCGTTTTAAACCACGCTGATATGATTTGTCTCCACGGAATCGGACACCCGTACCCTCATAGCGAACGCCATCAATGGTAGCAATCCCTTGAAGCATTCCGGCTCCATATATGCGCAATGAGTCAAGGGCATCCACCCAATTTTTCTCATTTAATGTTATTCTGATCTCGCCAATTGATTTTTTATCAAATAATGGACGAAGTGCCTTACCTGATTGGGCAAAAAAGGTAAAGGGTAGCGCGGCAAAAAGGACGATGAAGAATTTCTTCATGGTTGAAAGTTAAACGGTTAATTAAATAGAAAAATTTGGCCGCAATGATACGAAGACTTTTGGTTTTTACAGGTGAAATTTATGTTATATCCACTTTTGAAATTATTTAAACATTTTTTTTTATAAAAATATTGGTTCGTAAATTGAATTTTTCATACTTTCACGCCTTCTAAGGTCAACTAACAAGTCTTTTACAATAACAAAACAACAACGAAAGTATGGCTAATCTTGACAATTATCTTTCCTGCGAGCAATATGCAGGAGCAAGTATCCATCCTAATCATCCGGGCTTCAATGCTTGGTTTGAAGAAGATACAAACCACTGGTATTTCGCTGCTATTACCAACAAGGGAAATGTCCAACTTCGGTCGGAAGCGTACACGACGGAATCTGCTAGAGACAACGGAATCGAATCTGTGATGAAAAATAGGAATGTCGAAGAGCGTTACAAAGTAATTCAAGATGAAGCCGATGGCAAATGGTATATCATACTAAAGGCGGGCAACCACCAAGAGATCGCACGCTCTTGTGCTTATGATTCAGAAACCGCCGCTACAGCAGGTATCAAAACTTGCTTTAGTACTTACACAGAACGAAATGCTTCGGCAGGTATCATTGACAATTACCTAGATTGCGAAGCCTATGCAGGCGCGCCTGCCAGTGAAAAATATTCAGGCTTCAACACTTGGCACGATGCTGACTCCAATCACTGGTATTTTGCTGTTACCAGCGGGAAGGGCAATGTTACCCTTCGTTCAGAAGCATATACTACGGAGTCTGCTCGCAATAACGGGATCGAATCAGTGATGAAAAACAGGGAATTGGAAGAACGTTATAAAATCATTCAGGATGAAGCCGCTGGCAAATGGTACGTGATTTTGAAGGCGGGCAACCACCAAGAGATCGCACGCTCTTGTGCTTATGACTCCGAATCGGCAGCCAAAGCCGGTATGAAATCCGCTATGAAAGGCGAGGCCGAAAAGAAATCAGCAGATTACGTTATAGAAGACTACCTCCCTTGCGAAGCATACGCAGGCAAAGATGCAGTTGCTAAATATCCAGGATTTACCCAGTTTCAAGAAGAGACGAGTGGATTGTACTTTTTTGCTCAAGTTGACAAAGATGGAAAGGTCGTATTGAAATCTGAAGGTTACAAAACAACGGCCAGCCGCGACAACGGAATCGAATCGGTGATGAAAAACCGCGATATAGAAGAGCGATGGAGTCAAGAAAAAGACGATGATGGCTATTATATGAGCCTTCGCGCTGGCAATCGCCAAGAGATCGCAAGAACGTGTCACTTCTCTTCAGAAGGTGCGTTGTTGGGTTGGTGGATGCCATTTACAGCCACCGGATTGGCTTGGGGCAAGTCTGCCATTGCAGCCGCTCCAATTGTTGCTGCGGTAGCAGCAGTAGCACCCACAGTGGTGGTACCTCCTCCTCCAGTAGTCGTTACTGTCAAAAAAGACATCCCTACGCCACCACCAGTCACTACTTACCGGGAGCCAGAAGTGGCCGCCGCAGTAGCCGATGGTGGAAGCAATTGGTGGAAGTGGTTGTTGCCATTGTTGTTGCTAGGCGCATTATTCCTACTTTGGAAACAGTGTGGCGGATGCAATAAAGCAGCAGTGAAGGCTCCTGCAGTAAGTGTTGCTCCAGTCGTCCCTAAAGACACCGTAAAAGCAGTAGTCACGCCTCCTCCCCCGCCAGCGCCTACTTGCAAATGTGATGGCCCAGATCCATTGTACAACTTGACTACCAGTGCTGCGCCAAAATCATTGAGCCGCTTGGGTACTAACCCAGAGTTTGGCAATTCACATGATTTGAGTCCAACCGAGTTCTATGACAAATTGCAAAACTGTGCAAAAAATAGCAGTGTGGACAAGAAATTCTTGGATCGCGTGTTCAAAGGCATGGGTTATACCGATGGTTTTGCCGCTGCAAAATCAGAGATGTTCTCTGCCGTTGAGATCGCGCCCGGTACTGTTGGCAACATCGGTTACAGCAAACAGCATAAAACCTTGTACGCCCGATTGGACACTCAAGGCAAGGACCTGCTGGCTTTCCGTATCAAATCAGCCAATGGCTGCGATATGCACTTTATGAAGACTTGTGGTAATCACTTCTTCTATTGCGGTAAGTAGCATATATAAAAATTAGTATGTATAGCCATTCTGGACTTCGGTTCAGGATGGCTATTTTTTTATGCTGTTGTGACACTCATAAAAATATTTATTTTCCTAGCTGCTCCCAAATTCGTACATTTGCACAAAATTCAGTAAATAATGACAGTTATAATCGAAACATCAGACATTAAAGGGGTGGAGCAACGGCTTCAAATACTTGAAGCCGTGAACATCAACGCAATAAATGTACAATCATCACCCGTTCTTTGCACGATATTATAACATAACTGGAAATGATAACAAGAGTAATAATTAACAATTTTAAGAAATTGGAAAATGTAGAGTTTCCAATTTCGCAATCTTTAGTGATTATCGGACCTAATAATTCTGGGAAATCAACTATTTTTCAAGCCTTATGTTTGTGGGAAATAGGAGTTACTAATTTTTTAGTAGCATCAAAAAAGAATGACCTAGACCGACGTGGATTTGTAGTTATCAATCGAAGAGATTTACTGAATAGCCCTATTTCTGATGCGCGATTTTTATGGAAGGATAAAAAAGTAACGGAATATTCTGTTGAGAAAAAAACACAACATATTAAGGTAGAAATAGAAATACAGGGCGAAAATGATGGTAAAAACTGGAGTTGTAAGGCAGAGTTCACATTTGCCAATGCAGAATCATTTACATGTCGTATCATTTCTGGATTGAAAGAAATTACACAACTATATGAAAATGAAAATGGGGTTCACTTTGGATTTTTACAACCTATGTCAGGTATATCTTCAATAGAAGATAAATTACAACAAGGTGCTATTGACAGAAGGCTTGGGGAGGGCAAAACGGCAGAGGTATTGCGAAATATTTGCTATGAAGTATTATATCCGGAGACCCATAAAGCAAATACCGAACAAAATTGGAAAAAACTCTGTGATTCAATCAAATCAATGTTTGGGGCTGATTTACAAAAACCTGAATTCATTAAGGTAAATGGAACTATTGAATTAGAGTATATTGAAAACAATATTCGTTATGATATTTCATCTGGCGGACGTGGTTTTCAGCAAATGTTGCTTTTGTTGGCCTATATATTTGCATCACCCAATACCATTTTACTGCTTGACGAACCCGATGCGCATTTAGAAGTGATTAGACAAAGACAGGCATTTCAACTTATCAATGAGTTAGCCACCCAAAATAACATTCAAATTATTATTGCTTCTCACTCGGAAGTTGTCTTAGACGAAGCCGCAGATGCTTCAAAAGTAATTGCCCTGATAGAAAATCAGGCAATTGAATTAAATACCGCTTCTAATTCTCAATCTTTACGGTATATAAAAAAGGCACTGACTGAAATAGGGTGGGAAAAATACTATTTGGCAAAACACAAAAAGCATGTATTGTACCTTGAAGGCTCCACTGATTTACAAATGCTTTTGCAATTTGCGAACCAATTAAATCATAAAGTTGAGCCTTTATTGGGGTTAGCCAACGTACAATATACAGGTGATAATGTTCCGAATACAGCAGTTCAGAATTATGCAGCCTTAAAGGAATTTTTCCCAAATTTGGCAGGTCTTGCTCTGTTTGATAGAATTGACAAGAACACTGAAGACATAAAAACCCTTAAAGTCGTTTGCTGGAGGCAAAGAGAAATTGAAAATTATTTTGCAACCCCTTCATTACTCCTTCAATTCGCAAAATTACTTAACGATAAGCATAAGCACATAAAAGTAGAGGTGTTGACAAAAACAATGCAAGATTGCATAGATTTGTGTACTTTACCTCTACACCTGAAAGATTTAGAACACCAATGGTGGAAAGATGCTAAGTTAAGCAGCGATTGGCTTGATTTAATCTTTCCTGAATTTTATAAGCAACTTAACCTGCCGCAGGATTTTTATAAGAGGGATTATTATCAATTAATCAGTATAATGGATTCAGCCAAAATTGATACAGAAATAATTGATAACTTAAATCTAATATATGATTTAATCTTATAATTTTATGTATTGACTCCACTTTGACACTTTAGAAATTCATCCAGTGGAGTGGCTTATCTCGGAACTATTCCTTACACCATGAATCAAGATTCAACTAGAAAAAAGTGTATCGTTTCAGGAATTTAACAGACCTTCGCGATCAGTCTAATTCCTAATTTTAATTATCTATGAACGTATTCAACCTGTTTAAAAGCAATAATTTTTTTTTTCCAGTGCTCTTAGTCTTCTCCTTGGCCACTTTCGTCCAATCGCAAGAGCATCAGGCGTATTTCCCCGATCCCAATCCACGCATCCAACAGCGTCTGGAAGACTGGAAAGACCTCAAATTTGGCTTGCTCATGCATTGGGGAACTTATAGCCAATGGGGCATTGTCGAAAGTTGGAGCATTTGTCCAGAAGATTTGAGTTGGGCGACAGGTGGGCGGAAAAAAGGTGTTTCAGACTCGTATAATGGCTATGTAGAGCAATATGAAGATTTGATTCATACGTTTAACCCTACCCAATTCGACCCCGAAAAATGGGCTGCTGCTGCCAAAGAAGCCGGCATGAAGTACGTAGTATTGACCACCAAACACCACGATGGGTTCTGCCTCTTTGATACCAAATACTCCAACTATAAATCCACCTCCAAAGATTGCCCGTTTTCCTCCAACCCACGCAGCAATATCTCCAAAGAGGTGTTTTCGGCTTTCCGTAAAGAAGGCATGTGGACGGGTGCATATTTCTCTAAACCGGATTGGCATTCTGACTATTATTGGTGGAAAAAATTCCCCCCCAGTGACCGTAATTGCAATTATTCCATTCAAAAATACCCAGAGCAATGGCAAAAATTTGTGGATTTTACCCACAACCAAATCAATGAACTTATGACCGATTACGGATCAATGGACATCCTTTGGCTGGATGGCGGTTGGGTGCGTAAAACAACGGATGATGAGGTGAAAAATTACCTCGCCGAGCAGTATGAAGGCTCGCGGTGGGCGCGAAATCCTCAAAATCAGGACATCAACATGGAGGCGATAGTCAAAGAAGCCCGACAAAAACAACCCAACCTGATTGTCGTGGATCGCGCGGTACAAGGCCCTCATCAAAACTACCTGACACCAGAAAACCACATTCCAGAACTTGGGCTTCCGTATCCTTGGGAAACCTGTATGCCCATGGCCACCAGTTGGAGTCATGTTCCCAACGATGTCTATAAACCTAGCAACGAACTCATTAAAAAATTGGTAGATATTGTTAGTAAAGGCGGCAATTTTTTGCTGAACGTAGGCCCAAGACCTGACGGATCACTGGATACCGCTGCTTACGCCCGGCTTCGGGATCTAGGCGCTTGGATAAAAGTCAATGGAGAAGCGATTTATGGCAGCCGGATGTACACAACATTTGCAGAAGGAGATAACATCCGTTTTACCCAAAGTAAAGATGCAAAGACACAATATGTCTTTTTGTTTAATTACCCAACTGACACTGTTGAACTTAGTAAACTGCCATTTTCCGCCCAAACCAAGGTGCAAATGCTTGGAAGCAAGCAACAGTTGAAGTGGAAAAACACTGAAAAAGGCGTAGCCATCAACATTCCTCCCAGTATGAAAGGCTTGAGCAACCATGTTTGGGTGCTTCGCGTTTCGCTCTAAAAATTACTGATTTTATGCAAAGAACATGCCTTGCCCTCGACTTAAAAAACGACCCCGCTGGTATCGCAGCATACGAACACTACCACAAGCCTGATCATATTTGGCCAGAAATACCTGAAGGCATTCGCGCAGCGGGTATTTTGGACATGCAAATCTATCGGATTGGAACACACCTGTTTATGATCGTTGAAACACCCGATGGACTGGATCTTGATGCCGCCTTTGCCGCCATTGGAAGTATGCCCCTCCAATCCGAATGGGCCGCCTTCATGGATGGCTTTCAGCAGCGATTGGCTGAGGCGCTACCCAACGAACATTGGGCTAAGATGAGTTGTGTTTTTTCGCTAGAGAAAGCGAATTAAATAATTGATAATGATTACTTAATATATAAATAAATATCACAATTTAATAACATCTATCCATACCTCCCAATTCTATGATATTCCAAACCAACATACCCACGCTCATACTGAGGCAAATTTATTGGTTTTCGTATTGCTAGGACGATATAATTTTCTAACTCTAATAATCGAAATTATAGGGCTAAATTGCCCTATTCGTATGATTTCGCCCCTTTGGGGCTAATTTTTAAACTAAACAAATCATGCCACAATCTTTATCCAAAGTCTATGTACACATTGTGTTCAGTACCAAATATCGCCAGCCACTGATTGATGATGCCCTCAAACCCTCCCTATTCTCCTATCTAGGCGGTGTTTGTAAGGCAATGGAATGTCATCCCGTCCGCGTGGGCGGGCACGACGACCATGTGCATATCCTTTGCTTGCTGTCGCGGAAAGTTGCTATCATGGATTTACTGGAGGAGGTGAAAAAACGCTCATCCAAATGGGCCAAAACCCAAGGAGAACAATATGCTAATTTTTACTGGCAGGACGGCTATGGCATTTTCTCGGTAAGTCCCAGAAAAGTGGATGTGGTGGAACGATACATAGAAAATCAAGCGGAGCACCACCGCAAAAAAGATTTCAAGAGCGAATTTGTCGGCTTTTTAACGCGCTACCAAATGGAATACGACGAGCGTTATGTTTGGGATTGAGCAATTGTGAGCAATAAAAATTAATTGCATCTGATCACAAAAATAGCCCCAAGGGGGCGAAATCATCCGAATAGGGGGATTTAGCCCTATAATTTCGATAAAAGATTCATAAGGTGTCTTGGTGGCTATTTTTTCACCCCTCCCGAATTCAAAAGGATACGTTTATCTACCCTCAAACATACTAATTCCATCCCGCCATCGTTCTCTGCCTTATTTATCTAAAACAAAAAAGATTATGCCAACAAACATTAAAATATTATTGATTTTATTGCTCGGTATCAATATGAGTGCTTGTGTATCCAAGAAAAAATTTGTTTCCCTGAAAACGGAATTGGACACCGCCAACAGAGACCTCGGAAAATGTGGGGTAAGCCTCAATGAGCAAATGAGCAAACTCACCGCCTGCGAGCAGGAAAAAGAACGTTTGAAACAAGAGCAATTAGCCACCAAAAATGCCCTTAAAATAAGAGAGGAGCAGATCCAGTACTTACAAACGCAGGTAGAAGACTTCAAAAACCTTCGGGATAAGCAACTCACCCAAGTGGGCGACCTCACCAACCTGAGTAAATCGGCCAATGATAATATCCAAGCGACCCTCTCTCAATTGGAGCGCAAAGACAAATACATTGTCTTGCTACAAAATGCTAAAACCAAAGCGGATTCCATCAATTTGGCATTGGCTATCAATCTAAAAAGCGTGCTAAGCCAAGGATTGGATGATAAAGACGTAGAGATAAAAGTGGATAAAACAGTGGTGTTTATCAATTTATCTGATAAAATGCTCTACCAAACGGGTAGTTCCAATCTTACACCCAAAGCACAGGAAGTGTTGGGTAAAATAGCACAAATTATAGATTCACGCCCCGATCTGGAGGTCATGGTAGAGGGTTATACCGATAATGTACCCATCAATAACACTTGTGTGGAAGACAATTGGGATTTAAGCGTAAAAAGGGCGACTTCTGTGGTGCGGGTGCTACAAAAACAGTATAAAATCAATCCCAACCGCCTGATTGCCGCTGGTCGTGGAGAGTACAACGCTTTGGCTCCCAACGATACCGAAGCCGGTCGCTCAACCAATCGTCGCACGAGGATCATTATTTTGCCTAAGATAGATCAGTTTTATGATCTATTGAATCCATCTAATGTGCCTAAATAACAGTGAAATAACAAACAGCAGGCTGTTCCTTTTTCTAAATATTCATACCTTTGTCATTCATATTTACTAAACTTTAATTTTAATGAAACTATCAGCATCTTTTTTCGTACTTTTTGTACTTTTTACCTTGAATTTGCAAGCGCAAATGACGGAAATGCTCTGGGATGACCACGGTGTAGCCTTTAGTGTTCCAAGTTCATTTAAAGAGACAACCAGTACAGGAGAAGAATACACGGCTTCCAATGATAACCTCATGTTGAGTATTATTCCGATTCAAGACGAAAATCTGGACAAGTCTCACATGGCTCAAGCCACGCTTGACATGGCCAAGGAACTTGGTTATGATTCCATCGAAGCGGCTGACGAAGCCGAAGTAGATGATTTTATCGGGTACTTTATTAAAGGCACAAAAGATGGCGTACATGCTGTGGTAATGACGTTGATGGATGTCGAAAGCAGTACCAACCTGATCGTAGTGATCGTTTATGCAGACGGTTATGCCAACCAAGCGGTTGAAATTGCCGAAAGTTTCCGCGCTTACGACAAGTAAGATTTTTTATTTGGCACCAGATGATAGCGTCCTTTCGGTTTGTACTGAAAGGACGCTTTTTTATATACGATGGGCGATGCCCATCGTTAGCAGATGTCGCCCCTTCGGGGCTACACGACACGAAATACAAAAGTATTCGTCATTTATAATTACTGATGTATATTTGTTGCTTAAAACAATCCTAGTATGCTTAGAAAAAACACCCTATCACTGCTTATCTTAGGCTTATGCGCTGCCATGTTTGGTTATATGGCTTGGATTCGGGGCAATGAAGCCCTCTGGAACGACGAAATTTATACGCTCCAATATTTTGTACTCAAAGGACTGCCCAGTGTATTAACCGATTATCACGTCCCGAACAATCATATTTTATCCAATATTTTGCATTGGGGGTGGCTAAAACTATTGGGTATTCAGGAAATAGGCTCGTTGCTTGACCATGCTTGGAAAATAAGAATCGTTTCAGGATTGCTATCGGTAGGTACCTTGGTCGTATTGTATCGGTGTGGTCAATTGATTTATTCCAAATTCGGAGGACTTATCGCGGTATTGCTAGCATCTAGTATGTTAGGATTCGGTAGTTTTGCATTCCAAGTGCGTGGTTACGCATTGTCTATGTTGCTGATGTCGGTACTGATGTATAGTGCCTTAAAGGTAATCCGTCAAGGATACTTTAGCCGTGGCGCTTGGAACACTATTGCGGCTTGTACTACCTTGTTATTGTATAGTATTCCCTCCAATCTATATCCGATCATGGCCATAGGGGCTATGCTGCTTTTGGTACTTGGGCTCAAAGAAAAATCGGCATGGATTCAAGTTTCTACGGCCTTCGGTGCGGGTGCTATCTTGGCTGTGGCCTTGTATTGGCCGGTAATGGATCAGGTGTTAAACAACGACTATGTGAAGTCTGGAAAGCCGCTACGAGCCATTCATGTTAAGAATTTGCAGATTTTTTTGGAGCATTTGGGCGGATGGAAGTTGCTCACATTGCCATTGTTGGCTTGGGGGGCCTGGGTTTTACAAAAAGATGGCCATTTGCGTAAATATTGGTGGCTACTAGGCGGCACGGTTTTATTGCCATTTCTGATATCTATGCTGCGTGGCGACGAGCCACCGCCTAGGGCGTTTGTTGTTTTACTTCCTGTTTTTGTAGTGTTATTGACCTTGATTTGGAGCGCAGCAACCGACAAACTGGCTCAAAAAAAGGAATTATACTCATTCCTGCAAGTCGGTGGCGTAGCCATTTGTATAGGGTCGTTGTGGTTGGCCGATCGAGATGCCAAGAAAGAAGTAGCCAACGGAATGGTCGAGCGTATTCTGTTGCAAAGCATCAACTATGGATACTACCAATACTATTACAAACCCAATGAAGAATATGATCTTTTCAAACAAAAATATCCCGGTCAAACCCTGATTATAGAAACGGCGGAACAACATGATATGCCCGTTTATTTAAATCATAAACAAATAAAATCGGTACCTTTAGATTCTATTTATCCTATGATGGAACAGCAGAATACGATTTTTGTCAGTACGAGATACCCTAAAAATTTTATCCAAAACATGGAAAAAATGAAAGGCGGCTGGCGGTGTACTTATTTGCAGAACCAAATTCGTTATCCGCGCATTGTGGTTTGTAAAAAGTAAATTACTGGTTTTCAGCACTTTTTGAAAGAATCCAATCGTAGGTAAAGGCAAATACCTCATTTTGACTGGGTTCATTGTGTATTTCATGGTAGAGCCCTGGCCATTCTTTGTGCGTGATATTTCCTTTGGCTCGCGCTGCCAATTCTTTACTGGCAGCCAAAGACGTGATTTTGTCGTCGCCCCCGTGCATCATCAGTACGGGCATTTCAAACGTGCCATCAAAGGCATTGATATAGGTGGCTGCTTCCAGCAGGGCGATCCCAGCGGCAGCACTCAGTTTGTCGTGTACCAATGGATCATTTTGATAGGCTTTCACCACAGCCGGATCACGTGAAATGAAATGTGCTGCCAAACCCGTGGGCAGCGTGAGTGCTGGCATAAACCTACGCAACAAACGCCCTACCAATACTTTAAGTGCGGGTGCTTCAAATGCCAATCGTACCCAAGGCCCTGTCACGATAAGGCCGGCCAAGGCCGGTTGACGGCGGGCTACATAATTGAGGCACAGGCCTCCACCCATAGAGTGCCCATACAAATACACTGGCAATGATGGATACAAAGCCTTTGCTTCAGTGAGCAGTACGCCAATATCATCCAGAAGCACTTCATCACTATCTGCATGGCCTCTTTTGCCACCACTTTGTCCATATCCTTGCAAATCAATGCCGACTACACTGAATTGATGGTCATTGAACCATTTGGCGAAATGGTGATAACGGTTGATATGCTCCCCTTGACCATGCACCAGCGCGATCGCCGCCACGGGTCGTTTGGCAGCCCAGTGTGCCGAATAAAGCGCAATACCTTGTGGATTATTTATATTTTTTGATTGCATGAGCGGTTGATTATTTTAATTATGTTAGTAGTTTTGTTTCTTGGAAAACGCAAATTCGGTATAATGTCTATTCCTCAATGTCTTCCCACTGCACCAATGCCCCGACCAATTCCGCTTTGGCGTGCAGATCATTCATTTTTTGGGCGGCTGCTATACCTGATTTGTAAACGGCAACGGCCTCATCAATGCGATCATTTTTTTCTAATAATTTTCCAAAATGATAATATAGCCCCACATAATCAGGATTGACAGATTGAAGACGGGCGTAATATTGTAGGGCTTCTTCGCCATTTGCCGCCTTTTCATGCTCTTTTGCGACAGCAAATAGTAAGAAAGCATCATCAGGGGTACTCGCCAATAAATTATTTAAGTAATCGAGTCTGTTCATTTGAACGAGAATTAGATTCAGTTGTTATAAAAATTACACAAGAAATATGTATTTTTGCCGCCCAAAAGTAAGCAGATCTACCAATTGTAGTATTTAAAATATCAACCATTGCTGATTTTAGAATCAAAATATTAAATAAGCAATAAAATATTAATTTATAATTTACTGATAATGAAATTATTAGTTTGTATTAGCCAAACTCCAGACACCACCGCAAAAGTTTCGTTTTCTGCTGATGGTACCGATTACAATGCTGCCGGAGTGCAGTTTATTATGAATCCCTACGATGAGTGGTATGCTTTGGTGCGTGCATGTGAGTTGCGCGAAACTTTGGGCGGCACAGTCGTAGCCCTCAATGTTGGGCCAGTAGCCAATGAGCAAACCATCCGCAAAGCCTTAGCCATAGGTGCTGATGAGGCTATCCGCATTGATGCTGATCCTAAAAGTGCAGCATTTGTGGCCAAACAAGTAGCCGAATATGCCCGTGCACAGGGTTTTGACATTGTATTTTTTGGAAAAGAAACCATTGATTACAACGGATCTGAAGTAGGTGCTATGGTAGCCGAATATTTAGACCTTCCTTATGTCTCTTACGCTTCCAAATTGGATATCAATGGCAATGTGGCCACTTTAGAACGCGATATAGAAGGTGGGGTAGAAGTGGTGGAAGTAGATCTACCATTTGTACTGAGTGCATCAAAAGGGATGGCCGAGCAACGAATCCCAAATATGAGAGGGATTATGACCTCGCGTACCAAACCGTTGCAGGTAGTCGCACCAGTTCCATTTGAAGAAACTGCCAAAGTCGTTCAATTCACGTTGCCGCCAGCAAAAGCCGGTGTTAAACTGATTGAGCCAGACAACATGGATGAACTAGTTCGTTTATTACATGAAGAAGCCAAAGTCATCTAATTCCATTCTTTAAATTGGAATTAGCGTCCTCAAACCATTATATTTTTATAAAATAACTATACAATGATATTAGTTTTTGCAGAATCTCCGCGTGGAAACTTTAAAAAATCGGCTTTCGAAGCCGTTACTTACGGTAAAAAATTGGCAGATGCCACAGGCGTTGCTTGTGCAGCCCTGACCCTTGGTATTGTGAATGATGCAGGCATATTAGGTCAATATGGCGCATCCAAAGTCTTCAATATCTCTGATGCCTCGCTCAATCAATTTGACAGTCAGGCACATGCGGCGGCCATTGCGGGCGTAGCGCAATCAGAGGGTGCTACCGTGGTAATACTGAGCAATTCCTCCACTGGTAAATCACTAGCAGGTCGCTTGGCGGTACGGCTTGATGCAGGGTTAGTATCTGGCGCAAACAGCCTGCCAACAGTGTCGGGTGGTTCATTGCACGTCAATAAATCTGTTTTTTCAGGAAAAGCCATTGCAGCATACCAAATTACAAGTGCTGTGAAGGTTATCTCTCTCATGGGTAATGCTGTGAAACCAGAGGTTTCTGGAGCCAATACAAGCGTTGAAAATATTGCCTTCACCAGTGCCAAAGGCCGAATCAGGGTAAAAGAAGTCAAAACCCAAGATGGAACAGTGCCATTGCCTGAGGCAGAATTGGTTGTATCGGCAGGTCGCGGTATGAAAGAACCAGAAAATTGGGGCATTATAGAAGAGATGGCCGAAATATTGGGTGCTACCACCGCTTGTTCGCGCCCGGTAGCGGATACACACTGGAGACCTCACCACGAACATGTAGGTCAGACCGGTATCGCCATTCGCCCTAACCTTTACATCGCCATTGGTATCAGTGGTGCCATCCAACATTTAGCAGGCGTAAACAACTCCAAATGTATTGTTGTGATTAATAAAGATCCAGAGGCTCCATTTTTCAAGGCTGCTGATTACGGGGTAGTGGGCGATCTTTTTGAAATAGTTCCACGCCTTAATGCAGCATTCAGAAAATTCAAAGCAGCCAATTAATATTTTTTAGTATTACCATTATAATGAAACGTATAGAATTAGAAATAGTCGCTTTATCACAAAGCATGACCCAATCCCAGAACTACGCGGTAGTACTAGGCGAACGGCGCGGCAAACGCCGCCTTCCCATTGTCATCGGTGGTTTTGAGGCACAGGCCATAGCGGTTGCCTTGGAGCGCATGGTGCCCAATAGGCCTCTTACCCATGACCTTTTTAAAAACACCCTTGATACTTTCGAAATCCAATTGAAAGAAATCATCATCAACAATCTCCTAGACGGGATCTTTTATGCCCGTCTAGTCTGCGATAAGGCTGGTGAACCCTTTGAAATTGACTCTAGGACTTCCGATGCTATTGCTATGGCCGTACGTTTTGAGTGTCCTATTTATACATATGATTTTATTTTAGAAGCCGCAGGTATCATTCAAGAGGAGCAAGAAGATGGTACTGGTGGTAGCCCTTTGATCACCGGAAATTTTGAACAAGATGACATCGAATCGCTCCCAATGAGTGCTTTGGATACCCGCTTGAAAGAAGCCTTGGAGAATGAAGAATATGAAGTGGCCGCTAAAATTAGGGACGAAATGAAACGCCGCAAAGAAAAAGATTAAAACAAAAAAATAACGCCAATTAATTGATAATCAATAAGTTGTTAAGGTGCACAACCCTGTTTTAGTATGCCTTGACGAATCGTTCTGAAAAGAAACCGCTGCATAGTTTTTTCTTTTAAATTAAAATATTTATAATATTAAAATGAAAATTAATAATTCAAAGTTGACGCGTATAGGCGTATTTTATGATGGGAGTTATTTTTTACATGTGAGCAATTATTATGCTTACCATCATGACAGAAGAAGTCGGATCAGTGTGGAAGGATTACACGATTTTATCAGGCAAAAAGTAGCGGAAGAGGAAGAGAAACTAATAGATCTTTGTCCCATTGTAGATGCCCACTATTTTAGGGGGCGATTGACGGCTCAAGAGGCCAATGCAGAGGGAAACCGCTTGTTTTACGACCGACTTTTCGATGATATATTGATGATGGAAGGCATCACAACCCATTATTTGCCGGTACGCTCCATCAATGGTTTCCGTCAAGAGCGTGGTATTGATATTTGGATGGCTTTGGAAGCCTATGAGTTGGCCTTATTGAAGCAATTTGATGTGGTCGTCTTGGTAGCATCTGATATTGATTTCTTGCCTTTGGTGCGCAAACTAAACACCTTGGGTGTTCGCGTGATGATGCTTTGTTGGGATTATGAGTTTTATGACGAAGAAGGTCGCCGAAAAACTACGATTACCCATCAAGATTTATTAGATGAAGTAGCGTACCCTATACCGATGCACCACATTATAGACAACGCCGAAAAACATCCTATTTACAATCCTGATAAGTTGTTTGTAGAGCGTAAAAAATACATTACCTCCAGTAGTGTTGCTGGTGAAACCACTGTAGCATTTCCTGAAAATAGCGAAGTAGGCGAAATACATAAAAGTACCGTATTCCGATTAAAAGACGGATACGGATTCATTACTTTTCCTCAAACCAATAACTTATTTTTCCATCACTCATCTTTGATTGAAGCGGATTTTAATGAAGTCCGTGAGGGCGATGCTGTAGAGTTTAGCCTTGGTAAAAATGACCGAGGTGAACCTGTGGCTAAGAATGTGAAATTGGTTTGATCAGGGTTGCTTAGATTCAAGTAATAAATGCAACTTTAGTAAAAAGGATGTTTGGTGGAATTTAAAAATTTTATACCAAATTTAATTTTATATGCGAAGTGAATTGTCGGGGTGACTCAAAGTCACCCCGACAATATTTCATGATTCTGAAATATTATTTGGCAAAAAAAATGCGCCTCCCTTTTTCACACAACCCCAAGGTTATCTTTTCACAATCAATTTTTTGCTCAAAATTTGATTGCTAGTCATCATCTGTACCACATAAGTACCTGACGGTAAAGTACTTGCGTTTAAGAAGTAGTTGGTATTGCCAGCGGGTATATTGCCTGAAAACACAGTAGTGACTTCTTGTCCAAGTGCATTGATTACCTGAATCGTGCCTTTTACTGATTGGTTTATTTTGATGGGGATCACCGTGATACCCGAACTTGGATTTGGATATATTTCCAATATTTCAGCCACAGGTACCTCCGTGACATCGCTTGGCATATTTACACAAAACTTCCAATAAGCAGCAGGTGCAGGCAGTGGGCGAGTCAATACTTTGCCGCTGTTGGCCGTGGCTTCTATATAATAATACACGGTACTACCATCGGCTTGTTGTGGTATGTTGCCCATCCAGAGGTGGGTGCTATCACCAGTTTGAAAAAACATGGGTGATTCTTGCCAAGGAGTGCTGAGATCCGTCGTATAAAAAACTTTGGCGGAGCCAATATTGCTGACATGGCGGAGGGTAGCGAATACTGGGTATTCGGTCATACCACTCATTTGGCAAGGCAGTGGCTGATGCACGATCAGCAATGGATTTTGAACGCCTATTTCTTTGGTGATACAATGTACGGCTCCACTGGCTGCAATCATGCTTTCGCAATTGATGGGTACTATATTATAGCCTGGAAGGGTTTCTTTCCAGATGCGCAAGGCAGTGGTGTCATACTGGGTTTCATAAGTAGGCACCAGTACCGATTTATTTACAAAAACGGCATTAGCATAAGTTCTATACTTGCCGTTGGAATCGGGGTAGTTACCAGCAGCATCGGGCGGCATCGGTATGCGGATGACCTTGAATGGAGTACCAAACGAAGTCGTCCAATTATCGAGTATGTATTGCAAGTTTGCCTCAATCTGAGGCCCATCTGCAATGCTATCGGGGTATTGACCCACCAGAAGTGTTTCTTCATCCAATAGTTTGATGTGCATATCTATATGGTGTATGTCATCATAGGGCAATACCTTCATTTTAGCATAAGTATGAATCCCCATAAACTCCTCCATGATACCATCAATGGCCGCCTCGTTATGGTTACTCATTCCAAACACATCATTGGGGTAAAACGTATCGCCATTTATTATTTGATCATTGTTGTTTAATATGAGTTTGGAAGCGAAACCAAGCCCTAAGCCGTCACTCATAAAATTGCCGCCAGTATTGACCAGATCATATGGAGCGATAGTGGTCGCATACACAGGAATATTGAGCATTTCGCCCAGTTTTTGTGGCACTAAATCATCATTTGGGCGTTTGCGGTTGTATATCCAATCTACAAAATACAAGGAGTCAACATCGTTTTTATAAACACAATTGGGCCCATAATCGCGTACCCAAACGGATTTTCCGGGTTCGGATGCTGGTGCTGTGTTCGGGATTACCTTGAATGTCACATTGGACGACCAGTTAACACCCGCGCTAGTCAGCGTGTTTTTAGCATTGACAACCGTGGTTTGTGTCTCACAAACAATGATGACTTCGCACTCAAGTCGGGCAGCCTTCACTATTTCTGCAAGTATGGAAGGGTAACTTTTCCAAGTGATAACCAATGATTGTAATTCTTCCCACTCCGCCATAGTACGCACAGGGCTACTGGGGGGAGTCGTAATGATCGGACTTTCCTCGCTTTCTAAATCTATTAAGGTAACGTCAATACCAAGGATATCCGCACTTAGTTTGTTGGTATAAGGGGTGATTTGTGCCGATAAATGAAAAGCAAAAAGTAGGAACACAGAGCAGGTAAAAATGCGCATAGTAAAGTGTTTAATATTAATTCAGGCTCAAAAATATTAATTTTCTTTGGACTATACATCTTTTCAGAGAATATGATGCAAATTTTACATTGTGATACCCGATTTTACTTCTAATTTGGCAAACTTAAAGGGATTTTAAAATCATGTGCAAGTCTTATATTGTTTTTCGCATAAAACTATTTTTTCTCCAAATTGTTATTCTAACTTACCTTCGCAACTACATTTTTAAGTTTAAAGTATATGAAAATTTTCTGCATAGGCCGCAACTATTCCGACCACGCGAAGGAGTTAAATAATCCGGTACCAACCGAGCCGCTCATCTTTATGAAGCCCAACACGGCTTTGTTATTGAACAATAGGCATTTTTATCACCCCGAATACAGTAAAAATATCCATTACGAAGGAGAAATAGTACTGCGTGTTTGTAAAAATGGGAGATCGGTTCAGCCTGAGTTTGCTGATCGCTATATTGATGCGGTGGCTTTTGGTATTGATTTTACAGCCCGTGACTTGCAAGACAAGTTAAAAGCCAAGGGGCATCCATGGGAAATAGCCAAAGGATTTGACCGTTCTGCTCCTCTGAGCAGGTTCATCCCGATAGAAGAACTAAAAGATAAAAACCATATTGGTTTTCAACTGAAACAGAATGGGGTAGTGGTGCAAGATGGAAACACCGTAGATCTGATTTTTAACTTTGAAAGGCTGATCGTGGAAATATCAAAGTATTTCACAATTCAAAAAGGGGACTATATTTTTACGGGAACGCCTGCTGGAGTTGGGCCTATTGCTATCGGCGATACCTTAGAGGGTTTTATAGAAGGAGAGCAGTTACTTACTTGCCAAGTGCGGTAAAAAACAAAAACCTTCCAGAACTGAATCTGAAAGGTTTTGTAGTCCGTACGGGAATCGAACCCGTGTTTCATCCGTGAAAGGGACGTGTCCTAACCCCTAGACGAACGGACCATTTGAAAATCTAAAAGCAGCCAAAAAGCCACATGTTTTCTAAAGCGGTGCAAAGATACTACCACTGAAATGAAACCACCAAATGTTTTAAGAAAAAAATGATTTTTTTTTCTTTATCTTTGTGGCAGATTTTAGAATTGCCGTCTATATAGCCTCTGCTGAACGACCATCAACCTATCATAAATAATAATAAAATGCAAGTTTTAGATACTTTTACGACCACCTCCGCCGAATTGATAGAACTAGAAGATCACTACAATGCGCACAATTATCACCCACTCCCGGTAGTGCTTGACAGGGGAGAGGGCGTATATGTTTGGGATGTGGAAGGTAAACGATATTTTGACTTTTTATCTGCATACAGTGCTGTAAATCAAGGACATTGTCATCCAAGAATTATCAATGCTTTGATAGAGCAGGCACAAAAATTGACCCTCACGTCAAGGGCTTTTTATAATAGTCTATTGGGTACTTATGCCGAGTTCATTACCAATTACTTTGGTTATGACCGTGTATTGCCTATGAATACAGGCGTTGAAGCCGTAGAAACGGCCATCAAGTTGTGTCGTAAATGGGGTTATCAAGTAAAGGGTATCCCTGAAGGACAGGCTAAAATTATTTTTGTCACCGGAAATTTTCACGGGCGCACATTGGGTGTAATTTCAGCCAGTTCTGATTCCTCTAGTCGCAAAGGGTTTGGCCCGTTTATGTCGGGTTATGAAATGATCCCCTATAATGATCTAAAGGCTTTAGAACTTGCACTCCAAGATCCAAATGTGGCGGGTTTCTTATTTGAACCCATTCAAGGTGAAGCGGGTGTATTTGTGCCTGATGAAGACTATATCCCTAAGGCTTTTGACCTTTGTAAGCAACATCGTGTATTATTTATTGCCGATGAAGTACAAACAGGGGTAGCCCGTACGGGCAAATTACTTTGCTGCGATCATGCTGGGGTGCATCCCGATATGTTGATTCTAGGTAAAGCACTTTCAGGGGGCGTATTGCCAGTAAGTGCCGTACTATCTAGTGATGAAGTGATGCTTACCCTCAAGCCGGGCGAGCATGGATCTACCTTCGGTGGCAATCCCCTTGCTTGCGCGGTAGCGATGGAAGCCCTCAAAGTGGTAGCGGACGAAAATTTGGCTGAAAATGCAGAAAAACTAGGCCGCATTTTTAGGCATAGGATGGAACTTTTGCAGCAAAAACGCCCAGATATGATCACGTTTGTGCGCGGAAAAGGCTTGCTCAACGCCATCGGCATCAATGACAGCGAAACCAGCGAAACCGCTTGGAATATTTGTTTGGCAATGGCCGAAAATGGACTCATCGCCAAGCCTACACACGGCAATATTATTCGATTTGCTCCACCTTTGGTGATGACCGAATCTCAGATGGACGAGTGCTGTAGTATTATTGAGCAGGTGATTTTGAATTATGAATAGTGTGCTGCCCCCCAGCAACACGACCACAAATAAACGGGTAATAGATCGTCCCGATTTCGGGGCATAATATTTAATGGATAATACTTAATGGCAAAGAAGAACAAACCAACTTCAAGTCCTAACAGCAATGTTTCAGGGGCTGCGGTAGCATTAAGCCCAGCCTTGGGGCTTCCTTCCTTTTTTACCAACATCCCTATGCAGACGTTGTTGCTGCTTTTATTGTCGGTATTATTGTATGCCAATACATTGACACACGGGTTTGTCTTGGACGACTTCATGGTCATTAAGAAAAACACCTTTACCCAACAGGGTTTTGCTGGTTTACCGGGTATATTATCCAAAGATTCTTTTTGGGGCTTTTTTGATGCTATGAAAGAAGATCCCAAGCAGTTGTTGGTGACGGGTGGCCGTTATCGGCCCTTGTCTTTGGTGGTTTTTGCTATCATTTGGCAGATATTTGGTGAAAATCCCTTTGTTTTTCACTTCATGACGATATTGGCATACGCACTCACGGGTGTCATGCTGTACCACTTGTTAATCCTGATGATGCGCCCTCGGTTTGGCGATTCTTTTGCCCAACTTTTTGCTTGGATCGCTTCGGTACTTTTTATTTGCCATCCATTGCACACAGAAGTTACAGCAAATATAAAAGGTTGCGATGAAATTTTCTCTTTGTTTGGTAGCCTCGCGGCTACCTATTTTGCATTTAAGGCTTGGGATAGTGGGCTCAAAAAAGATTGGATTTTATCCATTGTCTGTTTCTTTTTGGCTTGTATGTCTAAAGAAAATGCGGTTACTTTTTTGGTTGTCGTACCGATGGCTATTTGGTTTTTTAGGGACAACAGAACCCAAGAAACCATAGGTCATGGCTCTATTTTGGCTGGGTTATTTGGTGCTTTTGTTGTGTTTTTTGTGCTGCGTGGTCAGGCTTTGGATTGGCAATTTGGCAATGAGGCTCCCTTCGAGCCAATGAACAATCCTTTCATCAAAATAGAAGGCAATCAATGGGTGCCCTTTGCGCACACTGAAAAATTGGCTACCGTATTTTATACCCTTGGTAAATATGTATTGCTGCTCTTTATTCCGCACCCTTTGACCCACGATTATTACCCCCGTCAAATTGCCATCCTCAATTTTACCAATATTGGTTCTGTTTTGAGTCTAGTCCTGTATTTTGGACTCGGTGTTTATGCTATATTGGGTATCAAAAAGCGGGATATCGTTCGGTTTGGAATCCTGTATTACCTGATTACATTGAGTTTGGTGTCCAATTTGATTTTTTCAGTCGGTACCTTGATGAACGAACGATTTTTGTTCATGCCCTCGGTCGGCTTCTGTATAATTGTTGCGGCCTTGCTGATCCAATTGTTCAAACGTGGCGGAGCGATTGCTTGGACTATTCCAGTTTTGATCACCACGGTGGTAGCCGCCTTGTTTTCTTATAAAACGATTACTAGAAACCCTGTTTGGCGCGATAATGACACCTTATTTATAACAGATGTCAAAACCTCGACTCGGAGCGCCAAAGCCCATGATGATGCTGGCGGTATTTTTTTCAATCATGCTTCTGCTGAAAAAGATGAAGCCAAGAAAAAGGAACTTTTAGTGACGGCCATCGCACATTTTGATACGGCTTTGAGTATGCATCCCCGATATCGCCATGCTTTAATGCACAGAGCGGCTTCCTATCATTTGCAAAAAAATCATGATAAATCAGTTGCCGAATACCGCAATATCCTGACATATTTCCCCGGTGATCAAAAAGTGATGGAGGCTTTGGCCTTGGCACTGAAAGAATACGGGCGGAACAAAGGCAATCAGCAGAGCAACCCAGAAGCAGCCGGTAAGGCACTTCAAGAGGCATTTTTGCTTAACCCTACCGATCCTCAACTGGCTTGGCTAGTTGGCGTATCCTATGCTAAGCAAAATAAATTTCCCGAAGCCATTGAGTGGTTTTCAAAAGCCGTGGATATGAAGCCAGATAATGCTGGGTACGTTTATGATCTTGGTACGGCTCATTACAGATCGGGCAATGTAGCCAAAGGCACAGAATATTATGCAAAGGCAAATGTATTGAACCCTAAAATCGGAGAAAGTAGGGGACAGCCGGCTAAAGAGTGATTCAAAAAGTAGGGGCTAAAAATTAAATGCCTTCCCTTTTTTTACAAATACTTTTCCGCCTGTACTCACCAACTTAACCTGATTAAAATTCTCTGTCGGGAAGAAAATATCGGTCATTACCACCGATCCATCATCGGCAAATAGTTCGCAAGAAGCAACATCGAAATACAGATGCATTTTCAGGGTTTCATCCTTGTTTATTCGCGGTGCAGGGTGGTGTTTTTGGGCAAATTTGTCCGAAAACCCTTGGTTGCCAGCTTTGGTGCGGTCGCTATAAAATTCATTTTTTGCGGCATCAAAACCCACCCGGTATGCTTCGCCTTTGGTATTAGAAACCACGATCGCGAACTCCGTTTTTGAGTTGTCTGTCAATTCAATTTCAAGATCTAGTTCAAAAGTTGGCCGAGATAGACCATATTTCGTTGTCAAATCTAAACTACCCGTAAGTTCCTGATTTTCAATGGAAATCGGTTTGCCTCGAAGGATTTGCAGCTCTTTAACGGGCTCTGATAAAATGTGGTATCCGGCAGGTAACTTTTTCAGAATCAGTTCACGGGGCAGTGTCATGGCACTGCGCCATTTTTCGGTGGGTACTACTTGTGCATAATCCCAATTGGACATCCAGCCAATAAATAGCCGCCGCCCGTCAGATTTAGGTACATCAGACCAAGTAACCCCAGCGTAATTGTCGCGGCCCCAATCGAGCCACTGAGCGTTTCCGTTTTTGACGGTCGTTTCAAAGTTTTTATCCAAAACAAAGTTTGTGCCATCAAAATCGCCTACAAAATACTGGGTTCCAGAACCGCCATTGGCCGATCCCGGATTTAGGCTTTGGAGCAGTACCCATTTGGTTTCATTGGTGTCATTGATTGTCATTGGGAAAAAATCAGGGCATTCCCATACGCCGCCGTGCGCCCCGTATGCTTTACCAAAATCGCTCAAATGCGTCCAGTCTTTCAGATTTTTGGATGCCCAAAACATCACATGGTCGTGTGCCGCAAATACCATCAGCCATTGTTGGTGTGCCTCATCCCAGATCACTTTAGGGTCACGGAAATCATGAATTTTGTCGGTATTGGGGATGACAGGATTACCTGCGTACTTCGTCCAAGTGCGGCCACGGTCGTTGCTGTATGCAATGCTTTGGTACTGAAAGTCGTGTCTTCCTGCCTTCTCACCCGCCATCAGGTGTTGAGTAAAAATAGCCACCAAAGGTGGTTTTCCGTTTTTGCCAAAACCGCTCGTGTTTTTCCAGTCCACAACCGTACTGCCTGAAAAAATCAACCCCAGCGAATCAGGATACAAAGCAATGGGCAGGTGCTCCCAGTTGACCATATTTTTACTCACGGCATGACCCCAGTGCATGGGTCCCCAAACCGTGGCTTCGGGGTAATACTGATAAAAAAGGTGGTATTCGCCTTCATAAAAAACCATCCCATTGGGATCGTTCATCCAATGGGATGGAGGCGTAAAGTGGAAAAGCGGGCGGTGTAGTTCGGTTGTTTGAGTGTATGATTTTGGCACAGTTTTGCAGGAAAAAAGGCTCAAAATTAATAAGATATAGTAGAAAGACTTTGGATTTATAATTGTGCATTGCATAATTTCACCGTTACTAAGACATATTGTGAATAAGGGTTTTACTAGATAATACTAATGCTCTACCGCCAGCAAAATTTTACCAAATTGCTCGCCTTGCTCCATTCTAGTCATGGCCTCATTTCCCGCTTCCAAGGCATAGACCTTATCCACGATAGGTATGATTTCGTGTTTTGCCACAAACTGAAGCATGGCCTCAAATTCGAGGGGCGTACCCATAGTAGATCCCAATAGGCTGATCTGTTTCCAAAATACGGGTTGCAGACTGAGACCATTTACCTTACCTTGGGTAGCACCAAAGAACCCTATTCGTGCGCCAGGATTACAAAGGTTTGGTAGCATTGCGAACCCATCGCCTCCAGCCGAATCTATGATAATATCAAATCCATTGGCCATTGATTTGAGTTTTTTATCCCAGCCTTCATCACGGTAGTTTACGCCGTCTTTTGCTCCAAGTGCTATGGCTTTTTCAATTTTAGTGCTGCTGCTAGAAGTGACAAATACTTCTAATCCTAAGGCCACCGAGAATTGGAGGGCAGCCAATGCCACCCCTCCTCCAATCCCAGTAATCAATACTTTATCACTGCTACGCACACCACATTTTGTAAACAATGTTCGCCAAGCCGTAAGCCCTGCCAAGGGTAAGGCTGCTGCTTGAGTCCAATCAAGGTGGTCGGGCATAGGGTAGATATTTTCAGTTGGTATCTTTATCAATTCAGCAAAAGTACCATTGTCGGGCATCCCCAATACCCTAAAATTTTTGCCTTGTACTTGTGGCGTGTTGCCCCATTCCAAGGCTGGATAGATAACCACTTTTTTGCCGTTTACTTCCCCCGCTCCGTCGGAACCTAAGATAACCGGATAGGTGATACCAGCGTACAGACCTTTGGTGATAAATACATCGCGATGGTTGAGTGCAGCCGCTTTGATAGTCACCAAGGTTTCGCCTGACCCCGGTTGGGGATCGGGTAGAAGTGTCCATTCAAGGGGTTGGTGTAGAGCCGTGAGAGAAAGTGCGCGCATGGGTGGGTTTTATTTTTCGTTGACAATACCTGTCACCGTCACCTTGCTTTCACTAGGGTAGGTATTGGCTTTCACAGTAATAACTTTTGATTGAGCCAAGTGCTTGCCTTCGGTATTGAAACGGGCATTGATTTCGCCTGTGCCACCTGGAGCAATCGGATCTTTTGGCCAATCTGGCACTGTACAACCGCAGGTTGACCGTGCATTTTGAATAATCAACGGCACTTTGCCTGTATTCGTGAATTTGAAGGAGTGGGTTACAATGGTACCTTCCTTCACTTCACCGAAGTTAAATACCGCCTCTTCAAATATCATCCGAGCCAACAAATTGGTATCGCCCACTTCTTCGGCACTGGCTGGATTGCGGATCATATCTGCATTGTTCGCAGTAGGGTCAGTGATTTCTTTCACGCCCTCTTTAGCATCATTCTTGCATGATTGCCAGCAAAAAACGGCTAGGGTTAGTAATAAAATGTAATTTTTCATGAAAATGTATGAATTTTATTGATGTATTATGTTTAATTTTTGTTCATCGGAATAACCATTTGATCGTACGACCCTAGGAGAACCAATGGGATATTGTCCGATTTTGTTTTTTTAATCAAAAATGTCATAGCATTTTCGATATCATCTGCCCCATTTGGTTGGGCTGTAAGGGGTTTAGAAAGTGGTTTGGTGAAACTGTCCCAATGGATAGGAACGACCATTTTGGCCTGAGTCGTTTGAATGGTTTGTTGGTAGTATTGGTTTTGAAATGCTTCGTCTTGTTTTCCAAGTATGGCTATGCCTAAGAAAAAAACATCGGTTGGGTATTTTTCAAGCGCTTTATTTATAAAATTGGTGCTGGCTTTCACCATCATGCGCTGTTGGCCTTGTTTTATATAAAAATCAAAAGTGCCACCTTCCACAAATTTTTTGATTCGGGCAGGTTGTTTCAATGGTTTTTCAATGTTTGGATGATCGGGATTGGTTTCCTGTTTCATACCCAGTACTTTGAATGGTGGCGTATGTTTAGAGTGGAGTACGATCACCTCAAAATCGCCAATTTTTAGTGTTTTATCTGGCTCATATAGGCGCATTTGAGCCTCTGCAAGTCCGGCACCCCTTCCAATATTTAAGGTAGAGCCAGATCCATACAAGATCGCACCTGTCATTTGGGCTATGTAAGGCGCATCCATAGCATGATCATAATGCGAATGGCATACAAAAATAGCCCTCAAACGATCAATTTTTTCTTTTTTCAAAATGGCTCTTATGAGCGAAGTGTCGGCTTTTACTTTTCCAAAACCAATTTTCAAAATGGAGGGTCGCGTCACAAAGCCGTCTATCAATATTTGGTCAGTGCCATTGTCAAATAACAGGGAAGATGTGCCGAAAAAAGTCACTTTTACACCTCCCGATGGAATACTCCCTTGGGGCTGAGGCAAAAAATAGGCCTCATAGTCACTCATGTCGGCACTTGGCTTAAAGACAGTGCAGGCAATTGAGATCAAAATAAAACATAGAAAAAGAAGATAACTTATTTTCATGGAGGCAAAGGTAACATTATTTGAATTGTTACTATTAAGCCTTGGGTTTTGATTAACAAAGTAGAACTAAATGATTGAGATTGCCAATGAAAATGTCGCCACACCAAATAAATCAGTGGGCGACATTTTTATTAATATTTGAAATGCAGCAGTGTTTTTACCTCACCACATTCAAGCGCAAGGCTTCTCCTGCACCGGTCGTTTTATTTTCGATGCGGACAAAATAGATCCCAGATGGCACTTCGGAAACATCCATGAAATATAGATTTTCGCCAGTCTCTACCCGAACCGTACTGCCCGATATAAGCGCCCCACCGAGGCTATGCAAGGTGATGCGGGCATCGAAAGCAGTTTTGGAAGTGTACGTGATCTCTACATTGATAGATGCTGGATTTGGAAATAAAGCCAAAGTACGAACCCGTTTGGGTCCTTCCCATGTGGATACTCCGCCGCCCCCACCGTTTAGGTAGCAATCGGGGCTCACAATGGATGCTGTATCAATGACATTGAGTTTGGCATAACCATCAAACATGGCTTCTTCCATGACCATATTGTCGGCTCCCAACCAATCTTGCAACAAACTAGCGAATACTTGCCGATAATCGTGCTGTACCCCTTGAAGTTGGTTATCAGCGGTGAGATTGGACAGGTTCACATTCGTACCCAGTACACCTGCATTAATATTTTTGCCGAATAGCATCATAGGCGATAATGTGCCATGATCGGTACCATCAGAGCCATTTTCCTTGGCACAACGGCCAAACTCTGAGAATGTACAAGCAACCACTTGATCTGCAATGCCCATTCCGTCCAAATCACGCAAGAAGGTGTCCACGCTCTCCGATAGATATTGTAAGAGGAGCGCATGGTCACCAGTCGTAGGTGTCCCGCTATCTACTTGTGCGCCGTGGGTGTCAAAACCACCCAATTGGCATAAGTAAATTTTTGTTTTGCATCCACCTTTGATGAGTCTAGCAATGGTTTTCAACTGCGCCCCTAAGGTGCTGCCATTCAGTACTGGATAATCAGTGATGGAGTTGGTGCCAGCGTTAAAAACAGATGTAATCCGTTGCGCATACAGGCTCACACTTCGCTCTACACCCATGATGAACTCAATTTGCTCGCCCTGCTCCGAATCTGGTATGTTCATTACAGGGGCACCTCCAATAGTCTGGATCAAGGAATAGAATCCAGATGGGTCTTGGCCACTAAGGTTTAGAGCGTTTTGATGTTCCGTTTCAGTATGAAATCCCAAAGAAATATTAGAATCACCTACTTGAATACCCAATGGATCGGGCATGTCGGTGGTAGGAGCACCCAGTACATCGGGATAGATGGCCTGCAAAGCGCGACCCATCCAACCAGTAGAAATATTGATATTCTCACTGGTCGTATCACCGCCTGAAAGCCAAAGATCGGTACCTTTGAAGTGAGATTGATTCATACTTTGGTATCCTGCGCCCTGTACAATGCTTGCCCAGCCCTTGTCGTAAAGTTCTTTTACTTTGAGCATAGCAGGGTGCAAGCCTATTTGATCACCATTGGGCAAGGTAGTATCCAGTTTGATCAAATCTGCCTCGGGTATCCCGATATTGGGGCGGAGTGCCATATAGGCATCATACTGTGGAATTGGGATCACGGCATTAAGGCCGTCATTACCCCCTTTTAATTGCACTAAAACCAGTACTCGTTCTTCAACTCCATCGCAGGAACTGAGTATTTTTGCCATTTTTGTATTGGCAAATGGCTTAAAGGAATGGCCGTTTACAACAAACGGTGTTACGCTTGTAGCGGAGAATATCTTTAGAAAATTTCTTCTTTTCATCTTAAATAATTTTTAGACAATGAAACTAGAGGCTTAAAGGGTTTGGTATTCTGGTGAATACATGATGGCGTTAACCAAGCGTCCGAGGGCGATTTTTACCTCCGAATCGTTGTTGGTAGTTAGGTAGGCTTGCCATTCATAAGTCCAGTCGCTGGCCGGTAAGTTATCTAAGAATATTGTATTTAAAAAATAGTTAAAGCGATCAGCGTCAACGGTTTCGGCGAGAAGATACTTTAATAACTCCTCTACCAACGTCTGTGCATCTTCTGGATTGGAGAAAAAACCACTGTCTTTAGTCCAAGGGGCTATATTCAGTCGAGTACCCAATGTCTGTGCGTTGCCTCCAGTGAAACTCATATTGCCGCTCAATAAAACGGCTGACCATTTGTACCGCGCTATGATGGTGCTGGAATTGAACCAAGCCCTAGAGTAATCAGGATGCTGGTAATAAGCCGGATATCCAGCCACATCATTGGTATAAAGCAAGGGGAATCCAGCGCCATTGAATATCCTTTGATTGAGCGCGCGGCTAAATAGATCGAAATATTGTTTTGTCTGCGTCATAGGATCCGGAAGTGCCGTTCCAAAGAAAGAAAGAGACTGGTGGGTTATTTCCAAAGGCGATTTGATAATAGAGCCAATTAGTTCGTCTTTGGTATTGGAATCATCTGCATCAAAGAAATGCTCGCTTTGGAGGAGTTTTTCCAAAACAGGCAATACTTCGAAATTGCTATCAATCAGTAAATTGGATAGTGGTACAATGATGTCTTCTTCAATTTCGGTATTGATATTGGGCCCAACAAAAAAACGATACAAGCGACGGCACAGATTTTTGGCCGTTTCTGGCTGTTCGAATACCATATTTACAAAGGCATCTATCTCATTTTGGTGGGTGGCCAATGTGGTTGCGCCCTGAATGAGATTAATGCCTTGAAAGCGACTACTGAATTGTTTGTTAGTTATATCGTGGTTATTATTATACTGATTCTGATTTGTAAACCCACCTTTGGGGATTCCTGTTTCAGGATCAATGATGTTCCGTTGCCCCATATTCTTGATGCCTGTAAAGACTTTTGCTGCTGCTACGATGTCATCTTCGGTATAGTTGGTATAATCGCCTGGAGCAACCTGCTCTCCTTTGCCGATAGTGAATAGTTCGAGGTACTCACGGGCAAAATTTTCGTTTGGGTTGTTTTTTACATTTTGGGTGTTGTTCAAGTACCGCAACATGACATTGTCAAAAATGATCTTGGTGCTTAATTTCTTGAAATTTCCCAAGGCCGCCCAACGTATCAATGCCAAGTAATCGAAATAGTGATCCGTTCGGTAACTATTTACCGTTGATTGCATGAACTGATGAAAAAACAAGGTCATTTTGTGGCCTATGCCTTGATCTAGTAGTGCTTCGCGAGTCCACCAAGCCACGAGCCAAGAGCGGTATTTAAAATCTTCGGTATTGGTGTTATTCAAACCATAAGGGAGACACCAAGTCTTGATGTCTGTGCCAGTTACTGCTAGATCATCGTAGATGGGTTGTTCTAAATTAAATGGATTGAGTTGTAGGAGTGGGGCTAGGGCTTGTTGGATATTTTGCCCTGCCATTAGATCTACCTTAGTTTTGGTAAAATGGAAACTCGTACGGCGCAACAGGTGTGCTGCGCGACGGTGGCCAAGATTGCCCTGGAATGGATTGAGTGATGCCATACTAGCGGAATTGGTTGGAAGTAAAGAAAATTAGACTATTGGCTAGTTTGGGGATATTGGTTTAGACCGACGGAAATTGGAAAGGTTTAATTGGGGTGTGTTTAATATTCTAACAACGTTCCTAAGCCACCAAATGTTCTACTCTTTTGGCAAAAAGAAATGCTGAAATACTGGGAACTAAAACGATCGTATATTCATTCCAGCCTAATAACCGTGCGATAATCGCAGCAATCAAGAGCACGGTGGCAAAATGCCCCAAACTACTAGCCTTTCGTTCTATGCCTTCAAAGAGCATGCAACGCAGCACGCCTCCAGCAATCATACTGCTGAAAACGATCTGGAACGGTAGAGGCGGCAATGGGGTGGTAAATATAAAAAAGAGGACTGCTGTGGCTACTGCCCAAAAAATATAAAGCCCTCGGTAAAACAAATTGAAATCGGGCGCGCAATCGAATCCTTTAATGGGTGTCCTCGATCCTACTATAATACGTCGGTTATAAGTGATGATTTGATACAGTACAAAGATGATTGCTCTAAAAGGCACCCAACGGAACAAAGGCTTAAAAATGGGCATGGCTTCTCCCAAAATAAAAAACAAAGCGTCTTTGCCATAAAGTGTTTCACCCGTTTGGGTATCATGCAAGGGTATTTCGTGCCGAGCCCGGTCAATATCAATCCGATCTAGAATGCTTGCAGGTGCTTCGCTGAATCCGATCCGATTTTGAGGCAACAGCCACCCGACCGCCACAAAGCCACTGGTATATGCTTTGCACAGTGGACAAACGTCGTCGTAAATGATTACTTTATATCGGAGATTTTTCATGTTTTTTGTTTAATCTACCCTTAAAAACGATCAATAAGGTTTTTTCCCGGTATCAATTGCCCGATTATCAGAGCAACCTTCAAAGTCAATGAAATTTGACCACTAAGTCCTAATATCAACAAATCCAAACCCAAGATGGGTATGCTCTCCAAACCCTGCAGAGTAGCAATATTCAAAAAATGCGGGCTGCATGGCAAGTTCAAAATCGTAGGTGAAGCCCCTGATTTGCAATACACTATCAGGATTAGGTTTCAGGTGAATCAGCCTTGATTTGGCTACCCCAGAAAGAAGGAACTGATGGGGAAATGCTGGATCAATGATCCCTTTTTCGGCCAAGGATTTGTACTCGTTGGCGGCTTTGAAACGGCGCATGACGTGGGTGAAAAAAGCCACCTCATACATCTCGTTTTCGGGCATCAGAAAAGGGTTGTTGCTTTTGGTTTCCTCCAAAGTAGTCAAAGAAATTGGAGAAATAGCCTTAAGAAGGGTATATTCCGTGACTTCTGGCTTTTTCATAATCTGCCAATGCTTGATCTCAAATTGAGCCTGTTTTCCATCAATCATGCCCAACTTCAAGGGCGTTTGACGGAATAGGTTGACAACTTGTTGCTCAAACTCGGCATCCAAATAAATAGAAATGTTGATTTTGACCTGATTTCCAAGCAGTTTGAATTCCTGCTTTTCTTGGTTCATTTCATAGGGAAAAATAGCCAAAGGGCTGAATGTAAACGATTTATAGTTCCGTTTACTGACATCAAACCCTCTTTTCTGTACCCAAGAAGAGAGCTCCGAGCCTGCTTTAGCAAGCGCGTCAAAAATCCAAGATGATATTTCGGATTGGTAATTGATCGGTATTACGATGCCTTTTTGGCACGTAAGACTAAATTGAATTCGCATGGACTTGGCCGATTAAAAAAAGATTAAATATCTCAATAGTATGTTTGCCGTTCATAATTTGGCATAAAAGTACGTGTTTATTTGGAAATCCAAATAAAAATGTAAGGTTTATATGAAAATTTGTAAAAAAATCTACTAAATCAGGGTCAAGGTACCCGTTACCAGTATGATTTCTCCATCAACCAATTGTATATTTAAATAATATGTATAGACTCCTTGATTGGCCAACTTGTTTCTAACGATACCATCCCACCCAGCCCAGGCATTGACAGGGGTAGGATTGTTCCAAGCATATACCTGATTGCCCCACCGATCAAAAATGGCCATTTCTTTTAGGATAATAGTGTCATCGCCTGCGCCTAATATCCATTCATCATTTGAGCCGTCGTTGTTCGGAGAAAAGACATTTGGAATATACAAGTCTATGTCTCTGCTCACCCGTACCGTCATGATCGCTGTACCAGTACAGCCATTTTGGGCAGTAACTTTCACGATATATCTGGTACTTACCAAGGGTTGCCAGGTTTGATTGAGACAATTTGGACAGTTGGGGTCAGGTACGGGATTCCACAGAGCCGTGGTGATTGTTGGATCACTGATAATTGCTTCTATATCAAGCGTTTGTCCAATAATGATCGTGGTATCATTGGGTAGTGATACTAGCGGAGGGTCAGGAATATTGATGATTATGGTGCTATCGGTGGTACAACCATTGGCATCTTGAATCAAAATAAGGTGTTGGCCTTCCTCTAGTTTTACGGGTTGGGTGCTGGATATTTCCTCATTGATCGTTATTGAAAACGGAGGATTGTTTCCATTGGCGAGTATATTGAGCAAAGCGTATGCATCGCCACATTTGGAAGTGTTGGGCTCAAGTTGAATCTTGATAGGCTCTGGCGCAATGGCCCATGCAGTATCGGTGCCAGTACAGCCTCGCTCATCGGTTACTGTGAGCGTATAAGTACCTGCCCCTATGTTTTGCAAATCAGTGGTAGTTTGTCCAGTGTTCCATTGGTAGGCAAACGGTGGTACACCGCCCGAAACTGTAGATTCGATGACACCGTCAGACAAGTCAGCGCATGAAATAGCAAATTGTCCATACTGTAAAAGCGCAGTTGCTACTACTCCAATACTATTGCTAAGGGTAATGGTGTTAGTAATGATGCTATCGCATCCAGAAGCAGTGATAAATGATTGGGTCGTAATGCCTGCCAAGGCTGGATCGCAAGTAAATTGTTCGGTATTAACCTGAATGGTTTGGCCAACCTGTACTACTATCCCAACCGTATCAGGACAAGATCCATTACTACTGACAATGGCGGTATAACTGCTTGTTATTAAAGGCATTACAGTGATCATAGCCGTTGTTTGAGCAGTTGACCACTGAATATTGGTACCGCCAGAGGCGGTAAGTATGCTGTTAGATCCGGTACAGATTTGGTTGTTTCCTGCAATGCCTCCGATCGTTTGAGGTTTGATAGTGAGCGTAACCGGCAGGCGATTGTCGCTTATACAGTCAGTGACATTGTCGTGTGCTTCGGCGTAGTACGTATATGTTCCTGAAGGGAGATTGGTCGGCAGATTGAATTCACTTCCAGTGGATAGAATAGTGCCATCCATGTCAGTATCAAACCAATAAACACTAGTATTTGCCTCGCTAGTGACAGATAGGGCGGGTATGGTCGCTCCTAGGCATATGGTGGGGTTGTTGGCGTTGGTGGGTTTCGCTACGATTGGGCAAGGGCAAAGTGGCGAAGCGAACAACTGTGAGGACTGGCAATTCATACTGTTGACAGCGGTCAGAATCACATTGCCCCCGACAGGTATATTTGATACAAGGTAATTTCCATCGCCGATGTTGGCTACAGTGCCATTTGAACTAAGTATATTTCCATCATTGCTACTTGCCATGATGGAGTAAGTCTGCAAATCAGGCGCACACATTGGCGGCTCAGTGGTCAAGGTTGGCAGGCTGTTAATCGTCAGCGTCACCGGGGTACGGGTGGTACTCTTGCAATTGGTGATGGTATTTTGAGCCTCGGTATAAAAGGTGTAAATCCCACTTGAAAATGATCCTAGCGGCGTAAAGTTGTTTCCTGTGGCAATTGGCAAGCCACCAACTGAAATATCAAACCAAATTACATCAATATTTGGACTTCCAGATACTGAAAGCGTAGGAATATCTTCCCCTTCGCAGGTGATGGGGTTGGTTGGGTTGGTCGGTGGTATTACTGGCGCATAGATGGTCAATATCACTGGTAGTCGGCCAGTACTGGCGCAGTTGGTGGTGCTATCTTGTGCTTCTGAATAAAACGAATAGGAGCCAGCACCCAAGGGGCCAGTAGGCGTGAAATCTAGCCCGGTGGCTAGGCTAATCCCTCCTGATGGTGTGTTGTACCAATGGATAGATGTATTGGCGTTGGCTTGTACAGATAGGGTAGGAATAGGATCTCCAAAGCAGGCACTTGGGTTGTTAGGATTGGTAGGCAATGCCACTGTCGGGCAAGGACAAACGGGGGTAACGATATTGATAGAATTTGGACAATTGGTGGTGGGGTGTACCGCATCAATCACAATATCAGTGCCTGTTGGGATATTTGAAATGGTGAAACTACCATTTCCATTATTGGAAATGATACCCGATGAACTATTTATGCTCGCACTGGTGCTAGTGATAGAAACCGAATAAGTCAATAGGTTAGGAGCACAAATTGGTATGGCGGAAATAAGTTCTGCTGCTGCAAGGCGGGTTAGTAGGACTGGTATCCGAGGTGTACTCGGACAATTGGTGATATTATCTTGGGCTTCCGCATAAAAAGTATAAACCCCAGCAGGGAAAACGCCAATCGGCAGAAAATCTGTTGTGGCTCCTAACGATGTCCCTCCGGTCGCGCTCGAAAACCAATTAACTGTAGTGCCAGCACTAGGCGTTACGATGAGGGGTGGAATCACCGTGCCCTCGCAAGAAATGGAGTTGATGGGATTCAATGGAGGTGTGACCGTAGTGCAGGGGCAAAGAGGAGATATGACTTCAAAAGTCTTTTCGCAAACGGTGGTGGTATTGGTCGCAGTTAATGTGACATTAGTGCCAGTCGGCACATTGGTGATGCTAAATGTATTGTTTCCATTATTGACAACATTGCCTGCCGATGATGACAAAGTACCTGCATCGGAGTTTATTTGAACCGAATAGGTCTGAAGGTTCGGTGCGCAAACCGGTGCTGTAGATCCAATATTAGGCAACAGGCTATCAGGTTTTATGATGATGCTATCATAATCGAAACATCCATAGGTATCAAAAGTAAGCAATCTGACCGTGTCAATCGTGCCCGGTGCGAGCGTCACGGTACTGAATGTGCTGCCCGTTGACCAAGCGTATCCGCAATTGGAGCAACCATTCATAGGGGCAACCAAAATATTGGGCAATCCGCTACAAGGAGCAGGTATGGTCGGTTGTATGGTGTTTTCAAAATTGCACAAAGTAGAAAGCAACCAAAAATCGTTGTACCCAAGACTGTTTTCTGTTTTTAAGAAACTGGCATCGCTTTGTGAGTGTCCGCCCAGTACCCATTCGCCATTTGGCAATATGGTTATTCTGGTGGGTGCATCGTGGTCGGTACCGCCTACGGTAGTTTCCCAAGATTTTACGCCATTCATATCAAGCCCAATGAACCACATATCGTAGCCGCCCAAGGCGGCAGTTGTTTTATTTCCTGAAATATCTGAATCCGAAACCCCACCAATGACGATTTGCCCCATCACAAGTTCTTCCAAGCAGTAAAGGTCATCCAAGCCAGTGCCGCCAAAGCCCCATTCCCTTAGTTTGGTGCCTGCACCATCCAATTCAATGAGCCAAAAATCACTGTTTCCTCCATAAAATGTACTGGTTTTTCCATTTGGAGTAGCCACAGGATTTGAATTTGAACCTCCGCCCATATAGATTTTTCCACTAGAGGCTACCAATAATGCATATGGAAAGTCCCCACCTGTACCTCCATAACGGTGCATCCAAAGGATACTTTTTGTCAATGGATCAAACTTATAAAGTATGAAATCAAGGCTGCCTTGTGCCATCTCGCTGCCTATTTCACCCGAATTTGGATCCGAGTTGGTGCCTCCTGAAATGAGTATATTCCCATCGGGCGACCATTTAATATCATGAATTTGTTCGTAGTTGCTGCCTCCGATAGTGGCATCCCAAAGTTTATTGCCTAGGGCATCTGTTTCGATCAGCCAAAAATCTTGGCCACCCCGGCTATTGTCCGTTTTTTCATTGGCGGCATTAGAGTTGGAATGACAGCCTAGATAAAAGCCAGTACCGCCCGGTTTTTCGATCATGGAAAATAATTCATCCTGAAAAAGTGCGCCGTAAGTTTTGTCCCAAAGAAGGAGGCCTTGGGCATTCAGGCGAAGTATCCATACGTCTTTATCGCCGCGATTGGCCTCAGTTTTATCGCCACTGATACCAGAATAAGAAAATCCACCTACTAGAAAACCGCCATCGGCGGTAGCAATCATGTTCCACATGCGATCATCGCCATTACCGCCGTAATAACGCCGCCAAATTTCATTGCCTGAAAAATCAAACTTGACGACCAATATGTTCCATGTATAGTCGGCGGGATTTCCAAATGCAATATTTGACTTAGAAGAGCCTGCGGTCACGATTCCATCCGAAACGGTAATCAGGGCGTTGAGTTCTTCATAACTCTCCCCACCGAATGTTTTATCCCAATCAAAGGTAGGTTGGGCAAAAGGTTCACAGTACTGACCTGCGATCAGCACTGTGAACATTATTATACGAGTGACTCGGCTCGGAATATGGGTCATGGCTTTGGCGACGATTAAAACAGATCAAGTAGCAAAAATACTACCAAAACTTTGCCAATTATACTATTTTTAGGGTATTTAACAGTTTTTGCTAGAAAACGGTAGAAAAACGATGCCTATACCTTCTTTCCGGGCATCTGCGACTCTACTTTGCGAACATCATTTTGTCTTCCCTTGAGGGCTATGATGTAATATTTGGCTTTTTTGTTGCCGTATTCATCATATGCTTTTCGTGCCCAAATCATGGCCATCTCCAAGTTGCCCTCTACCTCTGAAGCCACTGCCATATTGAAGGCCGCACGGCCACGGGTTTTGCTGCTGTTGTTGATATTGGCCTCTATGTTTTTCCAGATAGCCACGGCCTCCCCTTCGTTTTTACTTTTAAAAAAGAGGGATGCTTGCTTCATCTCAGCCTTTTGGCCTTTGGCTTTGTGGTAATAGTTCCGGTTTAATTGTACGTACAGTGGCGCAATGCGGGCTCCATACTCCAGCCCGACATTATAGGCTACATCGCGGGTGACATTTACTTGGGAGGGTAAGTTGTTGAGTGCAGCGCGTTCGGTGGAGCCAGTAGATGTGCGCTCCAAGAAGTCATCGGTGGTGTATTCATCAATGATGATTTTGCGCTTTGGATCATACAATCTCCATCCGATCCGTACACCAGTGCGTTGGCGACCATTGTAACTGACATCAATGTATTGTTTCCCGTTTTTGTCTTTTCGCTTATTTTCGACCCGGCGTGTGGAGGCTGAGTTATCGGAATCAAAAGACTCAATGGTGGCTACGGCATCGGTGCCATAATCTTTGCAAATACGCTCTATTTCGTACCAGTCGAGTGGGGCAGGGAGGTTGTTTCCTGCTTTGCTACCAGTCATTTCAATGCCTGTAGAAACTACTTGAAACCTTGGAGTACGGGTAAGTGCGCTGGTCAAGCCCTGAACGGCTTCCTCGCGGCTTCGGCGGTCTTGGCCAATGGCCTCGCCAGAGAATACGCCTTCCAATACATTGAGCCATCCCTTAGAAGGCTTGCTGCGATCCACTACCGCAACTTTGGTGATGTGTTCAGGAAGGGTGAGTTGTGCAGGTTGGAGTACCGTAAGTTGGGTGCTGCGCATACAACTGCTCAGAGAGATAAGAAGGGCTGCGGTGCAGCAAAAGAAGATCTTCATATATTAATTGTTAGATGTTTCAATAAGGAACGAAGGCAAAAATACGGGAATATATTTTTATTGCAATTTAAAGCAATTTTAACTATATTTCTTTATTTTTTGTGCGATAAGGCTTGAAAAAATGTTACCAAATTTTATTGAGGGGTTTGAGTCGGTAGATTTTGGAAGTTTTCAAAACTTCCAAAATCTTAACACGATTTGGAATTTACCCATCATCTATAACGCATCCAAGATCAATACCCCCACCAATCCCAAGATAGAAATCAGGGTTTCCATCAGCGTCCAAGATAGGAAAGTCTGTTTTAGACTAAGCCCAAAAAACTCTTTGAACATCCAAAAACCAGTATCATTTATATGCGAACCAAATACACTGCCTGTGCCTACGGCCAAAACCATCAATTCGGGCGAGACCGCACCCGCTGTCACCAATGGGGCAACAATACCTGCTGCCGTAATAGCAGCCACTGTGGCTGAACCAATCATCACGCGCAATAAAGCCGTGACCACCCACCCAAACACCAAGGGCGGCAATTGCCATTGGCTACTCAGGTTGGCGATGTACTGGGCGGTGCCACTGTCGGTAAGCACTTGTTTGAATACGCCGCCTGCCGTGATAATGAGTAGAATGACGGCAATACCAGTAATGGCTTCGTGGACCCAGTGCATCACGGTGGTCATAGATTGGCGTTGGCGCAAACCAAAAAAATAGATGGCGGCTATTACGGCTACCAATAAAGCAATGGTCGAATTACCCATGAACACTAGCATGGTTTGTAGGAAACCTGGCTGTAAAAAATGAGACCCAACAACCGATAAGGCTATCAGGATGACGGGGGACAGGGCTATCAAAAAACTAGCCCATTTTCCGGGCAATACTTTATGCTGGGTGGTAGGGCTTGATTCGATAGGAGAGGGAAGACTAAGTTGTATTTTTTCTAAAAACCGGCCGAATATTGGGCCTGCCAGTATTACTATAGGAATGGCTAGGATAAGTCCATATATAAGGGTTTTTCCCATGTCTGCCTTGAAGGTATTGACCAAGAGTACAGGCCCAGGATGGGGCGGCAAAAAACAATGGGTCACTGAAAGCGATGCTGCCATCGGGATGGCCAGTGAAAGGAGGTGTGTTTTGGTCGTGCGGGCTATAGAAAAGACCAAGGGCACTAAAATAATGAACCCTGCATTGTAGTAAAGTGGGATACCAATCAGAAAACCAGTCAATAGTATGGCCCATTGAACATTCTTTTCGCCAAAACGATGAATCAAGGTGTTCGTAATTTGATCGGCTGCGCCTCCAGCCTCCAATAACTTGCCCAATATAGCACCCAAGCCAATGATAAGTGCCAATCCGCCAAGGGTAGTACCCACCCCTTTTTCTATAGATGTTAGCAGTGCTGTCGGCTGCATACCCAGTAAAAGACCTGTGGCGATGGCCACGATCAGTAATGACAAAAAAGGGCTGACTTTTTGATAGGTCAAAAAGACCTGAAGGGCAATGGCTATTAAAATGATGAAAAATATCATGGGCGTTACCAAATAGTATGGTGAAATGTACCGGAATCATCGTCATTTCTTTGGTAGGTATGTGCGCCAAAATAATCACGTTGGGCTTGTATAATATGGGCAGTAGGTAAATAATGGGTATGGGCATTCAAAAAATCGAGTGCAGCAAGGTGGCATGGGATTGATATACCTGCTTTTGCCATATCCATACCAACGTTTACTAAATCTTGATAGGTATGGTGTAATCGGTCTTGAATGCTTTTTTCTGATAATAGATGCACGTCTTTCTGCAAAATCGTGGCCAATTCCTCCATAAGCGCAGAACGAATAATACAACCATTGGTCCAGATTCGGGCTATTTCAGGGAGTTTGACGCCCCACTTAAATTCGCTGGAAGCGGCTCGAATGAGTTCAAATCCTTGATAATGATTGAGCAGCCTTGCGGCGGAATAAGCATTTTTAATACTATTTAATGTAATGTAATCTACCCCTTTAATACTACGACTATAAAGATTTTGGGTTCTAACGCTGGAAGTATAACGGGCAAATAAAGCCGCACCGATCATGGTAGCAGGCATACCCAATTCGGCAGCAGCGACGGTGGCCCAATTGCCAGTCCCTTTATTGCCAGCCTTATCCAAAATGTAGTCAATCAGCGAATTATCGCCTTCTTTTTTTCTTAATATATCAACCGTGATGCTCAATAAATAACTGCTCAACTCGGTCTGGCTCCACTCTTCTAATATATTGGCAATCTGGTCGGGGGTATGCCCATTTATATAACGTAGGCAAGCATATACTTCTGCAATGAGTTGCATTTCAGCATATTCGATACCATTGTGTACCATTTTAATGAAATGCCCTGACCCGTCAGGGCCCATATAAGCACAACAAGGTTTCCCTGATACGTCTTTGGCCGCAATGGCCTCTAAGAAAGGCTTAACCAGAGCATAGTCATTAGGATTACCAGAAGGCATGATAGAGGGGCCATTTAAAGCCCCGGCTTCGCCACCTGAAACGCCTGTACCAATAAATCCAATTTGATGCGCTGCAAGTGTATCCATTCTCCTTTTTGTATCTGTGTAATGTGAGTTTCCACCATCTATAATGACATCTCCACCACTTAGAAAAGGGATGATTTTTTGCAAAAAATCATCGGTAGGCTTACCTGCTTGAATCATTAGAAAAACCTTGCGCGGGGCAGCTATAGAGCATACAAAGGCGCGGAGATCGTCAAAGCCTTGGGCTTGCGACAATTCCTCAAATTCAGATATAAATGTTTCGGCAACTTTTTCTTCAGTACCTGTTTCGTGGCGGTTAAACAGAGATAGGCGCACTCCTTTTTGTGCGAGATTACGGCTTAGGCTTTTGCCCATTACACCGAGTCCTACCAGACCAAATTCAGATGTTGGCATCATTGTTTTATTTGTTATTTCCCTGATTATACCGTCTGGGTCTTGTTCAATATTGATGGTGATGGCATCCGTTGGTTCTTCCAAAAGATCAAATTGGGACATCAATAGGCTAAGGGGCATAAAATGCCCTTTTCTGCTTTGTATTCGCTTTGAAATGGTATCAAAATCACCTTTTAGATAAACCCATGTGATTTGCCCTTGGGTATTGGCTGAAAGCAGGTCGCGGTAGGCTGATTTCAAAGCCGAACATGCTATGACGCAGCCTTTATTGGCCTTTATTTGCGCTGCAATTTTGATATTTAATGCCCTCAACCACCCAGACCTATCTTGATCTGTTAGTGGGATACCTGTGTGCATTTTTTTTACATTTTCAGACGGATGAAAATCATCGGCATCCAAGAATTTAAGTGATAAATGTTGTGCCAACAGTTGGCCAACGGTGGTTTTGCCACTGCCCGACACGCCCATAATGATGTAAATGGAAGTTTGCACCCAAGTATTTTGGGGCAAAGTTAGGAAAGCCTATTAATAAATGAAAGTAAACCTAGATTCTTTTCTTAGTAGCCCACCCTACAAAAACGCCAAACACCACATCTGGGAAACGCTCTGGGGTGATTCCAAACAAAGACCCTTGATAATTATCATCCAATATGGTAGCATCGGGTGGGATTGGTGCATCAGAAAGGGTGCTCCACATGAGACCAAGACCCCAAAATGGCTCTATAAAAACATTGTCATTTTGGAATATAAAGCGTTCGCTCCCTACTCGGAAAGTAAGCCGCTGTTGGTTGATTTTTCGGAGATTCATCGTCGTTTCTCGGTATTGGCCACCTTGTCGGTCTAGTACTATTATATGATTGTTTTCTGTGTATGTATATTTGTAATAGATACTGATGTAGCGACGGCGGTCACTGGATTGATTGTAATAATATTTGATGCCTGTTCTCGCTTTAATACCCCTATTGGTTTCTCCTTTATTGGGAGCCTTGTCGTAGGAATCGAAAATAGCACCAAGCCCAACATCCAATCCCCAACTCCTATGGAGCGGAATATCACTGTGGAGCATGACCGCATTTTGAAACGGGTTGAATACCGCCAATGGCTGTATTTTGAGTGTAATCGTTCTTAATTCGTCTTGTGCTGCACCTATGTTGATGCTCATCAACCATAATATAAGCAAAATTCCTTGATTCCTATTCATTTATTTGCTTATTTGGCCGACTTTTTTGATCTGTTCGAGATCGCGGATGTCGTAGATATAAAAACTGGTTTTTGATGATACAATCATTCTATCGCCATCCACAATAAGGTCGTATGGGTCGGTGATGGGTAGATAAAATGGTTTTTCAATCAATAGTTCAGGATTGGTGATGTCAAAAACCCTAAGTACATCAAGCCCCTCATCGCAAATAAATAGGTAATTATCTTTGTATCCTAGGCCATTGGGGACTTCTAAATTGTAGGTCCCTACTACAATAGGGTATGATTTGTTAGAGATGTCATAGACGACCAAGGCACTTTGTGTGTTAATTTGCCCACATACATTTTCAATGACTTTGATAGTAGAGTAAGCATAATTGCCTTTCACGGCTACCGGATCGCAGCCAGAAAACCCAAGGGTTTCAAAACGGTTGGATTGCGATTGGATTTTTGGGGCTGCCGGATTGGTCACATCCAAAATATAAAGTGCTGTTGTGGAGCCAAGGAATACGCTGTTATCATATATGGTGATGGTTTCTAGCCCGTAGTCAGTTGGCAATCGGTGTACCAATGTTGGTTTATCTTTTTGGGTAATATCATAGGTTTGAACCTCATTGAGGTTCAGGACGTACATGTAGTTTTGGTAAACCGCAAAACGGGTAATGGATCCTGATTTTCCGTTTGTGCCTGATTCGAATGCTGCCTCTTTGGCACAACCAAAATATAGGAGTGAAATAAGAGCGATGAATAGTAATTTTTTCATTGTATAATTTGTTTATTTTATGAAATAGACAGAATTTTGAATTCATGAATGAACTCAAATAACCGATTATTCCGTACTACATTTGGCATCTGTAAGTGTGGCATCTACCCAGTCAATAATAGCCCCTTTTGAATCGTCGGCGCATTCAAAAACGCCATTGTAAAGCAAAGGGTAGAGTACGGGATTGATCACATCTTTGATCCGAGCGGTTTCGCGTATCTGCTGCAAATTACTAATATCAATCACCACAAGATCTTTCCAACTATCGGCATAAAGTATATTGTCCAAAATGGTGAAATCAGTGATGGCTGGTATTTTTAAAAAAGTAAGATTGACACTATTGGAAGAATCAATAATATTGAAAACATGGATACCTTTTCGCTGTTCCAGTATAAAAAATAGGGAATCTTTTAGATATATAGTGCCACTCAATTCGATGGACTTGGGTGGTTCATTGCGAATGTCGAGCAATTCGCCCAACGACAAATAAACTGGCTGTTTACCCCTTCCATCGTAGTATCCGGGGTCGTTTTTCTCGCAACCAAATAAAATCAAGGCGAGTGCTATAAGTATTGATTTTTGGATCATGTAAGTCAGTCGTTTGATTGATGAATTCACAGGTATAAACCTTCCCCTTTCGGTGTCTCTATTAGGACGTAAAAAGATGGTTTAAGGTTGGGTGATGATATAAAAATTGCCACTTGGCATGTTGGAAGTGGGCGAGCAGTTGAAATCATTTGCGACATCTGCATTGTCGCCAGGTATTTATTTCGCTGCGTTAAGGTCTGGCCAAAGTGTGGTCTCGACCCAGTTTATGGTTTCGCATTAATATCTTTGGCCAATTGCTCTAATAGCCAGTCGCGCTCAGTCAGGACTGGTTCCGCTGCTATTTTTTTGCTCAAATTTTCTATTTCTTTTTTATTGAAACGATTAATCGTGATTAGTTTCAAGGTATATTTTACTAAGTTTAGGTAATTGGTGCGGTGGTATCCCATTGTTACTTTCCGACGGATATAGATTTTAAGGGCTTCCAAATGGGCTTCTAATAGGTCATGTTCTCCTAGTTCATAATATATTTTGAGCGACATGGTTTTAGCGGCCAAGTTGAGCAATGGGTCGTAATAATGCGAATGTTGCAATAAAACCAGTGCGTTATCGTAACGTTTGCGAGCAAATTCAAGCCTTGCCATATTAAAACTATAAGAACTGTCACGGTAGGTACGCTCTAAATAATTTTTATAATTGGCGATAAATTCTTCCACCCATTCAAACTCAAAAGTTTGAAGGCCAGCCGCTACTATATTGTGGTAAGTAGATCGAGACAGTACTCCATTGTCTAAAATATAGCCTTTTTTAAGCCCATCTTTATAGAAGCCCATAATGTCGTGAAAAAATATCTTCTCTCCTGAGTTGGCTCGGCGAATGCAATAATTGAGGGCAAAAAGGTAGAGATCACGGATTTCTTCGTGATCGAATAATTGGTTTTGGTTTAAATATGCGGCTTTAAACTGATCGAAAAACAGGATTGATTCAGGTTCTTCCAACATTTTAAGGCAATAGTACCACGTAGCCACGGCAGCATTGTTGAGCATTGCTCGCTGCACGATGATGACCTCTACCTCTGAACGCAAGGGTAGTATGTACTCAAATTTATACATGGTATGCTGCATCCGGTTGAGGCATAGAAATCGCAATTTTTGGAGAATCCAAGTCAAGTCTGAATGATCAGACAAATGCTCTAAATATTTAGATTCAGTAGGATTTCGCAGCGATTCAAAACGGGCCTCCTCCCATAATACTTGACCTAATTGGATGTGGTAATCGCTATTGCGCAAGTCTTGTTGATCCAGTGTTTGTTTGGCGGTTCTCAGCACTTCATTGAAGTGGTTTTCTAATCCACGAATACGCATCACTTGTAAAAGCGATCCTTCATAAGCCCCTGGCTTTTGTCGCCAATGTTCATGTGATAAAAACTCTTCGGCCAATCTTTGCAAATAACTCAGCACCAATCGCGACCTTTGCTCTGATATAGGCGTATTAGGATATATCGCTTTGAAAGTGGACTCACCGATCTCAGATTTTGGATTTTTTAAAATCCATTGATAAAGGATTTTGACATCTTCCCGCTGATTAAAATATGGAGAATCAATAAAATAAGCAAAATTTCGCTTTTCGGCTTTAGAAAAGGAATCTAATGTGAGGGTTAATTTTTTCAAGTATTAGGGGTTTTGTAAAAATAAATAATTGACAAACAAATAGTTAGGTACAAGTTTGTATGATTTGTGTGCTACAAAAGTATGAAAATGTATTTTTTTGACTTCAATAATCACGCCACTTTTGTACCGAACATTTAAAATTATAATTGTCTTATGAAAGAAATCCGATCTTATTTTGATTATGTTATGAAGCATTTTTTAATCTTAATCCTGCTTTGTACTGCCACCAATGTGACATTTTCCCAAACCTCCCTCATCTGCAATGATCTGATCGTTGCTACTTTAGATGAAAGTTGTAGTTTAACCATCACACCTGATATGATTTTGGAAGGTGGCCCATATCCCAATATAGGCACGTTTATAGTTGAATTAGATAAAACCGCTCCATTCGGAAATGGTCCTTGGGTGCCTGCTGTTGTCAACGCCCTAGATGCTGGTAATACCTATCAAGTTCGGATAACCGATCCGTCAACTCAGAATAAATGCTGGGGAAACATAAAGTTTAAATCCTATATACAGTGTAATAGCCTGACAACCATTGCATTAGATGTCAATGGGATAGCCAACTTAGCGATAGCCGAGGTTGATCCCAGTGATATAAATGATTGCAGCATGAGTAATTCCTTTACAGTAGCAGGTATTAATGGACTTGATTCGATTGATCTTGCGTGTTTCCATGTAGGATTCAGTTCGGTGGTGCTTACTGTCACGGATCAAACTGGAAACTCAAGCGTCTGTCTGGCTCCTTTATTGGTGACCGATCCCTTTCAGGTATGCGATACTTGCGTGGTATGTCCTCCACCGGTGTATATCACAGGATTAGAAGCCATCAATGTATTGATTCCTGCTTTTAATGCTGGAAATCTTGCCCCCTTCGATGCATATGGGTATCCCGAATTCAGCAGCACCTGTACTCCTTCGGATACGACTTACGAGGTGACCTATTATCCCCACCTGTCGAATGAAAGTTGGTTCATACGGCATTGGACGGGAGCAGGTGCGAGTTCATGTGAACAACCTATTATCTTTACTTTTGAACAAAGTGTTACAGTTAGCGGCACTGTTTTCCTTGATGCCATTGAAAATTGCTTGAAAGATCCTTCCGAAACTGGGTTTAGTCTATTGAAAGTGGTTGCCACCCTGTTGCCTTCTAATTTGAAAATAGTGGCTACGCCCGCAGCAAATGGTGCCTATTCCTTGGATGTGAATTTCAATGTACTTGATTCCGTTGCTGTGGTGTCGTTGGAGTTAATCAATGGAGTTACCACTCCCTGTCCTAATACCTTGGTGATACCTGTGAATACTAATATCCAGCAGTATAATATGGATTATAGTATTCAGGCATCTACTATTTGCCCCAAAATGGAGGTGAGTATCGAAACCAACCTAATGCGGCGCTGTGTTGAAAATACCTATTTTGTAAATTACTGTAACAATGGTTTGGTAACTGCGGAGAATGCTTTTGTCACAGTAACGTTGGATAATAACCTTGCCATAACCACGTCCAGTATCCCTTGGACAACTGTAACGGGTAATACCTACACCTTTCCAATAGGAGATGTGTTGCCACTCCATTGTGCTACATTTTCTGTCAAAGCCATTTTAAATTGTAATACTACCATTGGTCAAACCATTTGTACGGAGGCTACGGTATATCCCAACACGCCCTGTCCTTCTCAACAATGGAATGGGCCAAATATAGAAACCGTTGCCTATTGCGAAGGTGATTCGATCAAATTGGCAATTTGGAATACTGGCAATCAGGATATGACAGAAGCCTTGAATTTTATTGTGATCGAAGATATACTCATGTATCGGAATGGTACATTCCAATTGGATTCGGGTGACTCTATGACCATTGCCATGGAGGCCAATGGTGCTACTTGGCGCATTGAGGCTGATCAGGCACTCGGCAATCCAGCCGCCGATGCTCCTTCTTCGAGCATAGAGGCTTGCGGAGGATTAAATAATACTGGATTGATCACAGCATTTCCACAAAATGACGATCCTGCTTATGTGGATATCAGTTGCGCGATCACTTTGGCCGCTTATGATCCCAATGATAAATCGGCCACTCCTACAGGATACGGTGTCGCAAATACTATCAAGGCCAATACAGATTTGGAGTATAAAATTAGGTTTCAGAATACAGGTAATGATACGGCATTCAGGGTAGTAGTCATTGATACACTCTCTCAGCACCTTGATTGGGCCAGTTTGGAGGCTGGTGCATCCAGCCACTCGTACAAACTCAGTGTTTTCCAAGGGGGGATCTTGCATTTTATTTTTGATCCAATCATGCTCCCCGATAGCAACATCAATGAACCTGGTTCACATGGTTTTGCTAGTTTCCGTATTGCCCAAAAACAAGATTTGCCCATCGGGACAGAGATCAAAAATGAAGTCTCTATTTATTTTGATTTCAATGATGCTATCGTAACCAATACAGTGCTACACACCATTGGAGCACCATTTGTTTCGGTCAGTAGCCAACAATCGTATTTACCAGAGATAAAGATGGATATTCAACCCAATCCTTTCTCTGATTGGTCAGTGGTGTCGCTAAATGGCCATGTGCTTAAAAATGGTTTATTAACCCTTTATGATGGACTTGGTAAACGTGTCCAAGACCAGATTTTTGACGGCAATACCGCCAAAATTGAAAGAAAAAACCTTGGTAGCGGCCTGTATTTCCTCCAAATAACTGATGAAGGACATTTAATTTCTACTGCTAAAGTAATGGTGCATTAATCGAGGTCACTACAAATTGTCTGTTTTGAAAATGTTGACTAAAGAAGCTGTCTCATAAGTTCGAGTTTAAAAAAGAAATTTCGACTTACGAGACAGCCTCTTTTTTGTAAAAGCCAGATCTGATTTGTCTTTAGGAAAGGTGAAATCTTAGATTAAGTTCTAAAATCAAAGATTTTACTACCTTTGCGCCAATTTTATTATAAAATTATAAACTATATTACTAATAGTAACATAAAAACCGTTTATTAAACGAAATCTGATACTTTTTACACTATGATACGTTTAATGGTATCCATGAAAGTCAAACACTTATTTTAAATATAATTCATTAATGAATAAACTGGTATTACTCCTTGCGCTATTGCCTTTTTTTGCAACCTCACAAAACACAGTCAATGTACCTCCTCCTGAGCATGACTATGAGGCTACTTCAAATTATAAAGACTCATTGGAACGGCATAAATCAATAGCCATGCAATACCGCCCCCATGCTTGCAAAAACCGACATGGAAAATTTGGTTGGGTTGGCAAAATGCATCAGACGATCATCCCGTTTGAATACGACCAGTTGCCTCAAACGCTGCGCTCACTCAATGCTGTTTATAAAAATGGAAACGCTGGAGCCATTGATCCCAGTGGTAGGGTAGTGGTGCCTTTCAACTACGGAGCAGTAAACATATCTATGGACGGAAAAAGAGCCTACACACATGCTCGCACTGCCAATGCTTGGGGCGCATGGAATGCGGAGGGCAAGCAAATATTGCCTGAAAAATACCAAAATCTCTCTGATTATATCGTTGGTCGGAAAGATTCCTTAATAAAGGCATATGATCGGCAAACAAACAAATTCATGCTGTTTGATCATCAAGGCAAAATGGTTTATTCCAACGATTATGAATACTATCAGGAAATGGCCCCTGGTAGGTTTTTAGCCTCCAAACGAGGTAATGAAGGCTACGTAAATGGTGTTTTAGATTCGGACGGCAAGGTACTTGCCCCGATAGAGTTTAAAGAAATCAGTTGGGTCAGCGATGACTACGCAGCCATACAAAACTCCAATGGAGAGCGTGGGCTGTTTAAGTTTTCCACCCAAAAATTTACGGCATATCCATACAGCCTTTCCAAGCCTGATGCGAATGGCAATTTTGTGATCAGTGCTGGTCAGCATTGGGGCGATGGTAAATTGGGCCTTGTCAATGCCAATTTTGAGTCGGTTTACCCGAATAAGTTTCAAACCATTCATCAAATGGGGCAATCCAAGTCCTATTTATTGAGTACTCCTTCCGGATTGAGCGGTATTGGTGATGCACAAGGCAAGATATTATTGGATACAATGTACAAGAGCATTACCCAATCGTATATTGCCTTAGACAATACTAAGCCTATCAATCTTGGTACCAAAGAAAATATTCATGATCTACCTTTTTATTTGTTTGGAGAAATCGCCACTACTTATCCTAGCCCCAACGCAGGACTTTGGCATGAGCAAAAAGGCAAAGTATGCGATCCCAAAACCTACCAATTGATCTACCCAGTATCTGACCAGAATTACGTGGGCTGTAATCAAGGTGATTGTGCATTGAGGTCTTTAGATGGCAAATTGCTGTCAAAAAAATACATCAAGTTTGAATTGTACGAATCTCGATTCTTAATAGGTCAAGTAGCAGTAGACCAAGGCTTTGAAATGTTTAACACGGCAGGTCAAGTCTTGTCGAGCCTACCATCTTTGCCCGAATCTTTAGGCAATAATTTCTCCGCAGTAAAAGCCCCTAAAGGCTATGCACTGTTTGATTCAGCCCTGAAACAAATTTCAGATTTTAAATATTCTGAGATCAAACCGCTTGACCAACTGGATTCCCGATTTTGGAAAGAAGCCGCCACCAATGAAGCAACCAAAGGGTTTTCTAATTGGGTAGCCTTCGCTAAAGAAGGGCCACAAGGCACTATATTGCTGTTGGACTCCACTGGGAAAGCGTATAAGGTTTCAGCAAATTAGGATTAATGTGCTGATAATCAATATTTTGTTGTGATTTTGGTATAGGTTTTGTACCTTATTGTTATAAAAAAATGCCTTCTGATGTTGACATCGGAGGGCGTTTTTATGTTTTGTATCACTAAAATTAAATTTTAATATATCAACTTTTTAATCAATGAGATTTGCCCTAAATGATAGTAACTATGTTCAATAACACCTTCGATATTTCTTCGATAATTTCCGTATTTTTCATCTACAAAATTTTCTTCTAGTGTCTCATCTGGCATGTTTTCGACCTGATTTGCAAATTTTTCTGCATTAATCCACATATTATTCAAGAGGCGTTCCCAATCTTCTTTTGATTCTATGGGAGGAAGGTCAAAACTATATTTATCCCGAATTTCAAGAGCACCTCCTTCAAAAACATTCAATACTCCGGCTATATAATAATTAATATGGTAGGTCAAAGCCGCAATGGAATTTAAAGACCCGATTGTCTTCGTTGCTTGCTCCCAAGTCACGTTTGACAGTTGATCTTTAAAGTTAGTATTGGCAATCCATGTACCATTTAAAAGGACTTCTCTGAAGCGATTTGCAAGTTGAATTGACTTTTCCATGTTTTTAAAGCCTGTATGAGTGATGTTGATTTTTGGGAAGGTAGGGATTTAACAATTGCCTTTGCTAGGGCTTTAAATACCCTCATTGGATTAGTATTTTTTTTGTCAAAATTTTATGTTGGTTATTTATAACAAGGAAATATAAGCCCTTACTTAATGTAGTATGCACCACATACCTTGATAAATCAATAGAGTTTAGTGATAATTCTTCAAATAAGAGTTGTCCTAGGTTGTTATAAATTGCGACTTGAATTGGGGAAGGAGACCAGTTGTGCGTTAGCATTTGGGGCGATTTGTCCAACAAATACTAAAAATAAAACACGCAAAATTACATCTTTGAAATTCTTCTTTTTAGGTAAAAGTTTCACTGTTTCAAATTTAATGTTGACAATTATTGCTGATGTTACTTTTGGAACTATGAAATGAGGCAACCAAAACCTGCTGACTAATTTTGTACAGCAATACAAAGTTAATCGTTAGTATTGGCCGCCTCCATCTCACGAATCCCTTGCTATCGGGCGAACAATTACTTTTTATATTTACCCTTTAATGTTTTCTCAAAGTCATTAAATTTGGTACTCAGATTTTGAATCGAAGATTTAAATCCGAAGTCAATTCCTTTAGTGAAAACATCAAAAACTCTATCTAGTTCCTTTTCATCCATTTTATCTGAACAGATTTTTTTATCATCCCTCAAGGCAATGAAGCCAGCACCGATGGAAGTCCATAAAAGCAAGTCTAAGTTCAGCCAATCTTGATAATAATCATTCGCTTTCTTGACACCCTTCTTTTCGATGGTTGGTCTCCATATGTCTAACATTTCCGCGAACTCCTTATGATAATCTTCCATAATCTCCAAAAGGAATCCTCTGGCGAATGCAGGATTGTGTTTTGAAGCCAAAATTTCTTCAGATAATGCTCCAATGCTGTTCAAATCAGCCAGAGAAATTTCTTCGATATTTTGAATAGGATTATTCAAACTTGCTTCTATCAATTGAGAATTTGCAAACAAATCAAATATCAAGTGCCTACGCCAACACAGCATAAACTTACGTCTGGTCATCCAAGTAGCGATGTTCATGTAATATTGTCGAACAACATTGAAATCAGGTGTTGACAGACCGCTTTGCGCTGAACCTGAACCATCTAAATTAATATTTACAAAGTGATGCCATGTTGAATCTACTACGATTCTACCCACATTCTCCGGTCTTCCATCCCAAACACTTATGGACGGAAAGCAATGTGGATCTGTTGCGTCTTTTCCTCCTGAAGTATTGCCTCCGGCAACAAAAGAAGTAGCAATGATTTGTGTTGGTATGGTCGTACTATTAACAGTAAACGATGTTTCACGAGTACATTCTCCTTCATGTGGGTGATCGGGCATAATATCAATAATACCAGAAGGTCTTACACTTGTACTGATTGATAGTAAAGGGTGAGGTAAATATCCTGCTCCGAATTTTTTGACCCCAATTTTTTGAGGAATGTCGTCCGATTGATGATCAAACGATGTAGCTGTTGTACTGCCTGATCGAGGTGCATTGGTATCGTTTCTTCTTCTGCCGCCCATGCTTACTTCGTTAGTATCATCTGCGGAATTAGGAGTATCACTCCAGTGACGCATATCCTTTACTCTAGGTATCATTCCACACATATCTTGACCAAGTCTTCCGTGATCACCAGTGGCAAATAAACCACCCCCTGCATCCATATAGCCTCCTATGGCTGTTGTCTCAGCAGAGGAAATAGGATTTGGAATCATTCCGAATGTAGGATTGATTCCAAACAACCATACTTGATCAAAATCATTTAAGTTTACGCTGGTTGCAAAGTTGAAGTTAGGTATGTGACTTACCACAACAGGATTAGGGTTATTTATTATACTGCCTCTATGCGCTAATGTTACCCTATAATCAACCCAAGTTGTAGATTCCAGTTGGTTAAAGGCAGTTAAAAACTCTGATAATCCAAAAGGACCAGTATCAAAATTTAATCCGCCATCACATACAATCAATACGTTTACTCTACAGCGTCTCCACCACCACCATCTAGGAACAAAAGGTTTAAGAAATTCTGGCCTAAGAATTTCTAGTTCTCTGTTTAATTTGATGCGTTCTTCTCTGTCGAGTAAATGCATGTTTTTGAATCTTTCTTCTAAATTTTTCATTTTTAACAATTGAGATGTTTGCCTACTCTATTCAGTTTTCGGCTTTCCTGTCTTACTCTATTGAGGATTTTCAGAAGCCTCCTTATATTGAAGAGCAAACTAGGTTAACTACTTGGTAAAACTTGTACCCTTGTTGAAAGCACAACAACATTATTGCCCTCTCTGTATTCTGAAACTCTATTATTGGGGTCAATTATTAGTCCTAAAAAATATGTCCCAGGGGCTAAATTGTTAGGCACGGTAGCGTTCCATGTAAATGACCCAAATGAGTTAGGTGGGGCAGAGCCTGATCCACTTGCAATAACTCTATCTGATGTAGAAATAATATTATTAGTAGAAAGCACAAAAAGTATGTCACAATTTTCACTAGTGTTGCCAAAACTTCCAAATGAACCTCTTATATTAAAATTTCTTCCTTGTCTAACAGATATTGTAGTATTCGCCATTGTTGTTACTACGTTTTTTGAAGATTGGTTAACTTCGAATGCGCAAGCAACTAAATCTCTTTGAGTTAGGCTACTCGGATATAGAAAACGAGAAGAATGAGTGTCATCACTCAACGGTTGTACTCTTTCAGAAGTGCTACTACCACACCAACACTGTCCTTTCAATGATTGTTTTAGTACTGAAGGGGCTCCGGATTCATTGTTGTCGAGCAATCCAAGGGCATGTCCCAACTCGTGAACGGCAGTATAACGAAAACTATTGTTACCACTATTGTTGTCCTCAGGAGGGGCTCCAAATTGCATATTATTTGGATTGATTTCAATGTCAAATTCTTTAATGTGTTGAGACTCAAACCACCAAAAACAAGCATCAAAATGAGATGTTGTGAGCCCAAGTGAACTAATATTTTGAAGGGCTATTTCATTTTTACCATTTCCCAAGCCATAATTTCCACCAAATGTTGACAATGGACTAAACTCTAAGGTCATACCTTGTAAATTATTCCATTTTGAAATTACACCATCAAGATCCTGTCGTTGAATAGTACCGCTTGGAAATGAAATAGTGGAAATTAAAGTGGTAGGGTCGCCCTCCCAAATAACTGGTGTACCATTGCAAGTTCTAAAACTACCCGCTTCGACGATTTTTAAAGGTAAAAAAACGATAAAGGCTAAAGTAATAGCCAAGGATAATATTTTAATTAATTTGTTTTTCATTTTTCACAAATTTTAGAAAGTTAAGGTTGAATTTATTGTTTCGGTGCAACGGGTGTTTTTTCTCTCTGCACCAATTTACCATCGAAATTTACTTTTGAGTAAAATTTACCAAAATCACCTTGGTGTTTTTTGTCTGTTTCTACAATAGATTTCGAAAACAACTCAACAGATAAAGGTTGAGGCGATAGAGACCGTAGATATTGAACTTTTAAAGAATCATTTTGTCTATTAATAGATTCAGGTCGTTCAAGTTTTAGCGAGGGTTGCTCTTCATTTTCAATTAGATTTTTAACATTTTCCTCAGAATAAATATTATTGGGTCTAATGACCAATGTAGAGGACTCTTTATTTTGTATATTTGTAATTCTTGCATTTTGATTAGAAAGTAGCGGTGAAATTTGTTCGCTTAATGTATAATCAAGAGAAGCACTTTTAATACTGTCATTGTCAACTGAAACCAAAACCTGTCCAGAAGCATTAATCAACATATCATGGCCTAAAGTTTTTGATTTTAATACTTGAAAAATACCATTCTTACCATCAACAATGGGGGTTATATCCCAATCACCCGCTGTGTAAAATACCAAATAAACGCCACCAAGTATAAATTCAGGTGTCATAGAAGTAGTGACCATAGTCCCATCCTCCCTTAATCCACCAAAATTTCTTACCTTTATTCGATCATCTAAACTACCTTTAAATTTTCCTGTCATATCTTTAATTGCCTCAATTTGCCTAAATGTTACATAGGTATAAGGCTGGTTCGTTTTAATGTCCGTTTCATATTCAATTTTTGAAACAACACCTTTAAAAACAATTCCTGCTCTACCTGCTAAAAGTCGTAGATTATTTCCAGCAGGCACATTGGCTTCTTTATGTATTAAAGCCCCTTCGGGTGTTTTATTCTTTTGATTACAGCCAGTAATCAATAAAAAAGTAAAACAAATAAGGTTAAATTTAAATAAGAATTTCATAATATTTGGGTTTAATGTGAATAATCATTTTTAATGGGTGACAGTAAAAAACACTTGTAGTATGATGTTTTTATTTTGCTAAGTAACGGTAAAAGAATAACTGTTCTTTTTAGGTAGATTGATTTTTGACCAAATAACTATCTTTTTGGGCATGACCCAATGATAAAGCAAGTAAATCTTGCTTTGAATGACGGGAACATGCGAAGCATGAGGGGCTAT
>JANMMZ010000055.1:0-25109 GCA_031373665.1 Saprospiraceae bacterium
GGATTTTTAGAAGTTCTGGGTGAAAGCCAAGGGGGTTTGGGGGCGGTGCAGCCGCCCCCCAACCCCCACCCCCGAAGAGCCCCCCAGTACAATACCCCCGATAGGGAAACCATAGGTCGGGAAGGCGGCGATGAAGGGCAAATTTTGTTTCGATTATTCTGTAGTTTAAACATTTTCATCCCTGTACTCAATGAAACGAACTTTTATAGGAAAGCCCTGCTTAGAAAAGTGTTCACTAGTTACAATCACTACAAACCTTTTTACTTTTGTCACTTTTTTCGTCAAAAAAGTACCAAAAAGACTTGGCTTTATCTAAATTCCACGACTCCGCTGCTCAAAAAATGCTAAAATTTGCCTTTTTAAAAAAACTCGCCGAATGATTGCTCGGAGGCTAAGCCTCTAGTCTTGGTCATGGCTCAAACAGTTTTTAAAAAACCAAATTTTGCCTGCGGCCGCATTTTTTGAGCGCTACGTCGGAATTTAGATAAGGCCATTGAAGTAAGCAAAATCGCCACTTCGATTATTCTCTTTTTTAATAGTGCGCTCTATTTACCCTACTTCAGGGGGTTAAACGATGCCAAAAGATAAGGTGTTACTTATATGGATACGCCTTCATCGCGCCCTGCTTGTTTTATCTACCAAGCAGGGCGTTTTTTCTTGAAAAATGTAAAAACTCTCATAAATTGTATCAAACAATTATACATGCCATCCGCCATACTGACACCAGACTCGTGGCAGTATCCAAGACACAACCTTTGGAGCATATCGTCGCCTTGTACGAGCAAGGCCAGCGTTTGTTTGGTGAAAACCGTGTTCAGGAACTGACTACTAAATATGAGGCACTCCCTAAAGATATAGAATGGCACTTGATTGGGCATTTGCAAACCAATAAGGTAAAGTATATCGCCCCATTTATTTCGATGATCCATGCGGTGGATAGTTGGGACTTGATCGTGGAGATAGAAAAACAAGCCTCCAAGTCAAACCGTATGATTGATTGTTTGCTCCAATTTTATATCGCTTCCGAAGAGACAAAATTTGGATTGAGTTACGAAGAAGCCGCTCAAATCGTCACACAAATTCAAGCAATGAACTTCCAACATGTTCACATTTGCGGGGTGATGGGCATGGCTACTAATACGGACGATGAGGTTCAAATCAGAAACGAATTCCGCACGCTTCATGGCTATTTCACGCAAATGAAGCAAGATTTTTTTTCAGATGCTTCGCATTTCAAGGAAATTTCTATGGGTATGTCTGGCGACTGGGAAATTGCGCTTTCTGAAGGTAGCACCCTATTGCGGATTGGAAGCATATTATTTCCTTAAACATGAAACCCTTTCATTTTCAGCAGTTTAGTGTTTATCAAAATGAGGTAGCACACGCAGTTGGTACCGATGGCGTGTTGTTGGGGGCTTGGGCAGCAATCAGAAACCCGCATACCATACTAGATATAGGCACAGGTACGGGCGTGGTAGCACTGATATTAGCGCAGCGGACAGCGCATATTACCCCGCTTACAATTGATGCTATTGAACTCCATGATAGATCTGCGGCACAGGCTACTGAAAATATGCTCCATAGCCCTTGGGCACAAAAGATGAAGGTTTTTCATCAATCTATTCAAGACTTTGCCGCCAATACGAGTCATCGCTATGACCTAATAGTGAGTAATCCCCCGTTTTTTGAAAATTCCTTGGTTTCTCCAGATGAAACTCGCCGCCTCGGACGATCTACCGATACCCTCTCTTTTGAAGATTTATTGTTTTGTGTTTCGACTTTGCTTAGTGAAGAGGGAATTTTTTGCGTCATTTTGCCTTATTTGGAAGGAAAAAGGCTCTGTGAACTGGCGGTGCCGTTGGGGCTGTACTGGACTAAAGAAACTGCCGTGATACCAAAGCCAGGGAAAGGCGTAGAACGGTTGTTGATTCAATTTGAACGAAATCCCCATCATTTCACAAAAAATAGTTTGTTGTGCCGCGAAGCGGACGGAACCTATTCAGAAGAATTCAAAGCCCTAACTTCCGGGTTTTATCTTTAGGAGCGTTTTTTTACCGCTCCTTCACTTCCTACGCAACAACCATCCCGGTCGCATCTTGTAAGGATTCATCCAAGACGTAGCGCTTCGAATAAATACAGAATCGCCTTCTCGACGTGCATTTTCTAGGGCTTTTTGCCATGCATATTCTGGAATCAAACCATAATTGGTGCCTAAGTAAATGCCAATGGTATTGGTACTATCGTTCATGTGATATTGAAGGGTTGTCCAATTGACATCTGCTGCAATTCGCCATAATTTTGAAGGGTCAATATCGTATTCGGGCAGCCAAGGCATGGCATCTATAGCTGTAGTGAAGGTGTAATATTCGGCCAAGGCATTGTGCATGATCACGAGTTCGGGTTTTTCGGATCCGATGGCTCTGAAATGGGTTAGGGTCTTATTAGTGATCTTTTCATAGAGCAGGTAATTAGGATCGTGTAAAAGGGGTTCGTAACTGCGCCACGAAATGAAAGCACTTGCGACTAATAGGGCGGCAAAAATATTGAGTACCTTTTTTTCAGCGTGAAACGCTACGATCAATACGTTGGTGAGCAAAACAAATACCATCAGCATTCGGTACGACAGCCCTGTCAGAGACCACTCTGTAAACGGGAAAAGCAAAAAGGCCAACAAGCATAATATTGGAATTAAAACCTTGTTTTCAGAGTGTTTATACATTACAACAATCGTGCATAAAAATAAAAATACCGAAAACCAAATTTCGATCATCCAAAGCGAGCCAATCCGTTGATAACCAAAGGATTGTAGAAAAGACCAAGGCGCAAACTGTGGACTTGTACTAAGTAGGCCATGGAGGCGACCCAAGTCACTCCAATGGGCTAATCCGGGAAAGAATTGGATACTCAACAGAACCAAGCATAAGACGATACCAGCGGCGGGAATCATCCATTTTTTGAGTTCAGGTAAACTCTTCCTGTGCCGCTCCCCTACCCGATTCCAGATCGTAGGCGCAACGGCCAACAGCGTATATAATAAGGATAAACCAAAGGTAAAGCGGTGGCAAAAATAGTTGGCCAATAACAGCATCACTAGAGATACGTGATGCCCCATCGAACCTTTAGGATTCAGATCGCGGCGGTGCCAGCACCCAATAAAAGCAAGCAGTAAGATCATACCCATCAAATTCTTAGGGAATTGCGCAGCAAAATAGGTTAAATGGGGCGAAAACAAGGCAAAGCCTGCTACCACTAACCGTGTGTTAAATGATCCGCCAGTCCCTACGTGTTTTAATGTAATCTTATTGAAAAATATACCTGCTACATCTTGGATTGCCCATACATATATCCCCGTCAAGGTGCTTACTCCTAATTTTATACATAATATATAATCGCTTGTTAACCAATAAAATAATATTAAATAAGGATAAATAATAGAATGCTCTGAAGTATGCATTTGCCCGGTTTCAATCCAGGATTTGATTTGAACCAAATAAAAATAACTATCCCAACCGTTAGCAAAAGGGGTCTGAGATAGGGCTAGAAACCGAAATACTATAGAGCCAAGGCACAGTAACGGGATTAGAATGAAATTAGAATATTGTAAAGTTGCTTTATTTTTCAAGTATTGTACTATTTTTGCAGCAAATATTGTAAAAACATGATTGACGTAAAAGAATTTTTATTCGCACTTCCCAACAAGGTCAAACCCGAAGTAGTAGAAGGTCTTAGCACTTTGTTTCATTTTGATTTTTCGGATGCTGGCCAATTCACGGTGAAATTGGACAATGGAAAATTTGATGTTTCTGAAGGCTTCTCTGGAGACGCAACCTGTAAGGTAACCACCAGTACCGAGTCTTTTAATAAGTTGCTTACTGGCGACCTTAATCCAATGATGGCTATGATGACTGGAAAACTTAAAATCAGCAATCCGGGTGAACTGTTGAAATACGCTAAGATGTTTGGTTTGATGTAGTTTCCTAATCAAAATTGACTTCTATGTCCTTTTCGTAAGCCGTCTTAACCCATCCCGCTGCTTGCCTCTGAAACATGTATCTGAATACTGGATTGGGGGCAAGCAGGTTGAGGATCCAATCGTAGGTATGGGGCGACAGACGCATAAAGAGGTTATAAGTCCTTATTTCACCGTTCAAACGCCGGTATATTTCGCGGTCGTAGTGCTTGAATTGATCTGCACCGTATTGTTTTTGCTGCACTGCCCTTTGGGCAAAATGTGCCGCAATGTAACCAGATATCATTCCAGTTCCGATCCCTTCTCCACTGGTAGGGCAAATCAGCGAAGCAGCATCGCCCGTCAGCAAATACCCATCACCAAATGCCTTTCGTTCTAAAGATGCCAAGGGCAATCCCCATCCGACAGGTGTTTCCAAGGATTCCGCGTGGCTAAATCGCGGTGCAATGATAGGGTCTTCCTTAACTATTTTTTGAAATATATCCCGAAGGTTGTGTTGGTATTTGGAAACCATGCTACTCACCATTCCATAGCCCACATTGGCTTCACCATTGGGCAATGGGAACATGTAAAAGTAAGACATGGGCAGTGATTTAGGAAAATAGACTTCGATCAGGTTTTTTTCATGAAAACCATTGATTCCACTCCAATATTGCCGTACGGAGCCAGCATAATGCCCCCGATCTATTTTGCGCTGCCCGATATGGCGCAGCATAACAGAATGATCTCCATCGGCAGCAATAATCAATTTGGTTGAAAATAAGACCTCTTGCCCATTCTGTACTGCTTCTACCCGCCATAAATCGCCAGTACGAATCAGGTTAGTCACCTTGGTGCCTTGCCGAAAATCGGCATAATTAGGATCTATTTTTCGGATCAAAAAATCATCGAAATCAAATCTCTTGGAGGTCCAAAACACTGGTTTTTCTGCCTCTGCCTTGGGTTTGTATTCAAAATCCACCTGCCGCCCGCTTTGCATCGTAAACCGTGCACCCCAACTGGGCAAAAACCGCTCATCGGCTCTGATTTCCTCCAATATATTTGGATCTAATTGGCGCAATACCCGCACGATTTTTAAATCTAACCCATCTCCACATATCTTATCCCTTGGAAAAATAGCGGCATCCACGATGGTATGTGCTACTTTCATCTTGGACAAATATAGTGAAGCAGTAGCTCCTGCTGGGCCTGCGCCTATGATTAGTATTTCGGAATGGTGCATGAGATTTGGATGAACATAAAAGATATTACAATACAAAAACGGCGTAAAATATGACATTTTACGCCGTTTCATCAAACGATAAATTAAAATTATCTATTCCTTAATTAACCTAACAGGAAGGCTTTGCATTTTGTCAGTCTTCAATACTGCAACATAGACTCCTTTAGGCAAAGTATTGCCGACTTGAATCATTCCAGTATTGGCAGAAAGTTGTTTTTGCTCTACTAATTGACCCAATATGTTACTCACTTCTAAAGTGATATTTTTAGCATCAATCCACTGATATTGGATACTGAAAACATCAGAACTTGGATTTGGTAGCGCGGTCATGGAAGCCGCCGCTGCACTGACAATATGTGTATTGACTGATCCAGTAGGCACCACCCTGAATACATCTACTGCTGCTTCTACTAAGTGCCCAGGCAAAAGGTCGCCAGTAGAAAACTGAATACGTACATCATTAGACATCGGGATATAGTCCTTTAGATTAAATACACCGCCATTGCGCCATTCAGAAGCAGAAACGGTTTCAGTCATCAAAATTGCTTCTTGGCCATCGCTGATGGCCTTTACCTCAAACTTATCGTTTGGAGGTGTACCTTGGCCACCAGCGTTGTGGAACCAATAAGCAAATGTCAAAAGCCCATCTGTGTTTTGAGAAAGATCCATAGCCGGAGAAGTCAAAAAGACATTACCGTTGTCCACATCATCGGATCCGGCACCGCCGCCGCCATTACCAGTGACAAAACATTCATTGCCAGCATCATTCGTAACATCAAAATCTGGGTTACTAGCATTGCCTTGGCTGCTGGTTCCTACAGGCTCGCCGCGCTCCCAGTTTCCAGAAGAGGCATCACCAGTGCTTGTCCAACCGTAATCAAGGCTAAAATTGTCGTAATAGCCGCGATCCAAGGAGATAGTTATGTTTCCGTTCGCCCCTATAGTAGCATTACCTGATTCATATCCCCAAATGCCAGCAGTCACTTGATAATCACCACTTAAGGCACAATTGATGACGAACTGACCAGATGCGTTGGTTTGTAAGGTGTAACTGGCTGTTGCATTGGATACAACCACTGGTATATTGGCCAATGGCGCTTGTGTGGCAGCATCTACGACAAGTCCTGTGACACTGGAAGCAGAAAGAGGCTCTAACACTAGGTTGATATTCGTAACGGTTGCGGTAGCAAATACAATTGTCTGGGTCTGTGAGGTATATCCAGCCTTACTAAAAGTAACGGTGAAGGTGCCTGGGGTTACTTGACCTGTTTTATAATCACCATTGGATCCACTTACTTCATCAATATATGGATCGTTGCCGCTCACATCAATCGTTACACCACTTAGGGGAAGGTTGTTACACCCATCCATAATATTACCTTCTAAATAACAAGCACGCTGGTAGGTAGGTGCTACGACAAACATTTGACCAACTTCTATATTGGTGGCAATAATATTGCCAGAAGGCAAATAAGGATATACCCCCCAACAACCGTCAAATTGTCCACCACCCGGCCAAGTATCATAAGATGCTACAAATACTAGGTTATCAGGGCGATGTGCATCCAATATATTGAATCCATCGGTGTACCAAGAGGTGATAGCATAGTCATTTAATACATGGGTGTTGTGGCCGATAGAACTATTGCCATCATTGGTAGAAAGACGATCCAATTCTTTAATATCCGTTGGGTCAGTAATATCGTATGCTGCAACAAAAGAGGGAAAAGCCTCATCGGTTGTCAAAATATGCTTGTGGTCATCTAACAACCAAGCATTGTGTGTGAATTTCCCAGGAGTTTCGACGGTGCTAATCAATACCGGGTTGGCCTTATCGGTCATATCTACTATAGACAAGAGCCCATCATAGATATGGGCAGCATAAAGGGTATCATTATCGGCATATCCATCGTGAATATAACCCAATTGATTGAATTTTCCGACATATACAGGGTTATATGGATCTTCAAGGCTTAGCACTACCGCGCCACCTTGAAATAGGCTAGATCCATAAGCATATAGAAACCCTTTTTTTACATCAATATGCAAAGCATGGATAGTGCCTAATTGGCCATTGATCTCACCATCGCCTGTGTAATTTTTATAGACTACATTGGCACTAGGCAAGGTGCTCATATCAACGATCTGAACCCCACCGCCGCCTTCTGACGTTACGTAAGCGTAATGGCTATAAGTTTTGATTTCTTTCCAAAGGTTGTCTGGGCCTGGAATCTGCACAATCGTAACCGGAGCGGTAGGAACAGTAACATCTTCAATAATTAAGCCTTTGGAGCCACCAAGCAATGCATACTCACGGCCATCAGCCGCATAACCGCAAACATTCGCCAATGTCTGTCCTGCATATTGCTTGCTTGAAAGCAATTGCATATTAAAATTTTGAGCACCCGCAGGTACGAAGGCCAACATCAGTAAAATGATAGCCAATAGGTTTGATACCTTTTTCATGAACACAGTAAAGTTTAATTTACGTACAAATAATGAATGCTAAGAAGTTCGATCGTTCAGCATCTTAGAATCCATGCGCAAAAGTAGAACAAACCTTACTTGCGGGCGATAATTGAGACAGTTAGTCGGCTAATGCAGGACAAATCACCACTTTCGTCGCGTATTTCTATGTTCCAGACGTGTATTTGCTTCCCAATACGGATCGGGCGACAAGTTCCAGTGACGACTTTACCTTCTTTTACACTTTTAAGGTGGTTGGCATTAATCTCCAAACCAACCGCAGTGTGGGTACTTAGATCCGATATGCAAAGGGTACTGGCCACAGATCCTAGGGTTTCAGCCAATACTACACTCGCGCCTCCATGCAGTATTCTGAATGGCTGTACGGTATTACTGTTGACAGGCATGGTGGCCTCTATATAATCATCGCCACAGGCAGTGATACAAATACCCAAGGCTTCAGCCATGGTGTTTTCATTAAAGTTATTGAGTACTTCTAAGTGAATGGGTTGATTCCAGAGCATGGCTATGTTTTTACTTTTTTGCAAAGGTAGCATGATTTTTAGAATAGCATTTACAACCCATGAAAACTAGACAAAAACAGTAAGTGACAGAATGATTTTCAAAAACAAAAAAATTGCTCCAATTTCCGTTTCTTTGCGTGTTAAATGACATAACATAATATTAAGGAAGCATATGGAAGAAAGTATAAGCCAAGGTGAAACACCTGTAAGAGCCCAAGCACAACAATTATCGTCAAACCATACCATTTTTTGGAAAGTATTTTTTCCTATTTTTACCACTGTTTTTCTAACGGGAATGTTGGCCGTTTTCTGTTTGATTGATGAAGACGACCTATACATGTCTTTCCCTGTTGTATATATAAGGGTAGGCTTGTTACTGATTTGGGCAGCATGGATACTACTCATGCGCAGAACGCTCTGGCGATTGAAACGGGTGGATAGGGATGAAACATATATATATGTATCTAATTATTGGAATACTGCTCGATACTTGCAAACAGATATTGACCGCGTGGAAGAGAAAAGAAGATTGGGCAAACGCATTGTTAATTTTCACTTGAAAGGATCTGGTATTTTTGGCACTAAAATCTCCTTTTTGCCGGGTAGTGACTATATCAATGGAAAATAGAATTAAGGCTACACACATAAATAAACAAACTAAATATGCACACTAAATTTTCACTTTTATTGGTCATAGGGCTTTTGTCCCAATGGGTTCTTCAAGCACAAAACGCATATAAACAACCCAGTGCTGATGTTACAGCCATCGTGGAGGCAGCACCTACTCCAAGCGTAAGCATCAATCCCACCAAAGATGCAATGGCCCTGATCGAGTATAACCCCAATCCGGGTATTGCGACCCTGGCTCAACCCTTTTTGAAACTGGGAGGATTGCGGATCAATCCGGTACTCAATAGCAAGCAGCGGATTACGGAATTCACGGGTATTAAGGTACAGTGGATTGAACCATCCAAAACAGTAAATATAGCACTGCCCACCTCGGGTCGCTTATCGGGTGGTATTTCATGGTCACCCAATGGACGTAAAATTGCGTTCGGGATGGATGCCTCCGATCATGTAGAACTTTGGGTGGCTGATGCCATGACTGGCAAATCGAAACGGGTTGGTAATTTTGCTATCAATGAAATGTTGGGCGTACCTTACCAATGGATGGAAGACAGCGAACAACTCACCATCATGATGATACCAACCGACCGTGGCAACGCCCCAGCCAACAATCCAGTGCCAACCGGCCCCAATGTGGAGGAGACCGCTGGGAAAGTATCGCAGGTAATGACGTTTCAAGACTTGCTAAAAAATGAAAATGATGAAAAACAGTTTGAGTATTATGGAACCAGCCAACTGGCTATCGTGGATTCAAGGACGGGCAGCGTGGTAAAACTAGGTGTCCCAGCCCTCCACATGTCGGCTACTTGGTCGCCCAGTGAACAATACTTAATGGTCAATACCTTACGCCGCCCATTCTCATATCGGGTTCAATACAACAACTTTGCCCGCAAAACCGAAATATGGGATTCTAAAGGCAACAACAAAAAAACAATTGTTGAATTTCCAGTTACCGATGAGATACCGCGCCAAGGTGTAGTAACAGGGCCTCGTGCCATCTCTTGGCAAGCCCTGCATGATGCTCGTTTGTTATGGGCAGAAGCCTTAGATGGTGGAGATCCAAAGAAAAAAGCCGATTTTAGGGATAAAATGATGACCTTAGATCCTCCGTTCACTGCTTTACCGAGGGAGATACTTCAAACAAAATTTCGCTATTCTGGATACGATGAATTGATCGCAAAAGATCAGGTTTTACTGTCAGAGTATGACCGCGATCGCCGCTGGACGACAACCTACAAAATTGACCTGAACAATCCCACCAAAAAAGATACCCTTTTTGATTTAAGTGTCAATGACGATTACAATGATCCTGGTAATGCCATCTATGATCGGTTGCCCAATGGAGAGCTTGTCTTATTGCAAGAAGGAGATTGGCTTTATTATAGTAGTCCTGGGGCATCGCCAGAAGGCAATTTTCCAAGATTGGATAAAATCAACATGAAAACCAAGGAGAAACAGAGTCTATTTACGTGTTCTAAAACCGCATACGAGGAATTTATTAGTTTTACGGGCAAAGAAAAGAAGGTCATTATCACTCGAAATCAGAGCAAGACGGAGGTGCCTAATTTTTACTTGACCAACCTCCAAAACAAGCAAAAGACCGCATTGACAACTTTCAAAGATCCCGCTCCTCAAATGACGGGGATCAATAAAAAAATCGTAAAATATACCCGTCCTGATGGGGTGCCGCTATCTGGAACGCTCTATTTGCCAGCAGGCTATAAAGAAGGGGATAAACTGCCATTGTTCATGTGGGCGTATCCGCTAGAGTATTCTGATGCTAAAACAGCTGGGCAAGTGCGCGGCTCTGACAATACTTTTACTTATTATCGCGGCGATTCTCCTTTGTTTTTTGTCACACAGGGCTATGCTGTACTAATGGATGCCACCATACCTATTGTAGGTGATCCCGAAACAATGAACAATACATTCATCGAACAAGCCACTACTTCTGGTCGTGCAGCCATTGATTATTTGGATTCTTTAGGCATCATTGATCGCAAAAAAGTTGGCGTAGGCGGCCACTCTTACGGTGCATTTATGACGGCCAATCTCTTGGCCCATAGTGACGATTATGCTTACGGGATTGCACGGTCAGGCGCGTACAATCGCACCTTAACGCCTTTTGGATTCCAAAGCGAACGTCGCTCGTTTTGGGAGGCTAAGGATATTTATATGAATGTTTCTCCATTTACCTATGCACACAAGATCAACGAGCCCTTGTTGCTGATCCACGGGGAGGCTGATAACAACCCTGGAACGTTTACGGTGCAGTCAGAAAGATTATTTCAGGCCATAAAAGGCAATGGTGGCACTTCCAAATTGGTCATATTGCCCTATGAAAGTCATGGATACCGAGCCAAAGAAAGCGTTTTGCACGTTTTGGCTGAGATGTTTGAATGGGCTGGAAAATATGGAAAATCTAAGGCTTAGGTTTGCAGTAATCGTGTCAAGATTTCGGAAGTTTTAAAAACTTCCGAAATCTCACGGGCTATAAACGACAGAGCAAAATACAGCGCAACAGTATTCATCCTATACCTTTTCCACCTCTTTTCGAAAAATAAAATAGGAATATACCGCTGGAACAAGCGCCGTTGCTACAATGATACCCATCACAATGGGCAACCTCAAGGTATTTGGAAGGACAAAACTCAAGGCAAATCCGAGTAAACCTCCCCAAAACATCATGCTCCCACCCAACCGGTGTGTTTTGCGCCAAACAGATTCACTTTCTAAAGTCCACGGGGTACGGATGCCTACAAAATAATTGGGTTTACAGGTATGGATAAAATTGCCGATACCAGCTATTAGCAACGAAATCAAGGCACAAATGATCAGGCTTACATTAAGTGGGTGCGCTGCTCCATACACCATGACACAACCGATGGCACCTAAAAACATGGCTATGATTAAGCGAATCCCCAAGTAATTTTCTTTAAAATGTTCAAAATTGCGCTTGGGATCTAATTTAGGGAGCAATATCAGTAAGGTAGCAGGTAAAAGTAAAAAAGCCAGAAACATGGCTATATTTGACTTAGGGCCATACCTGTCTGGATTCCCATTGGCACCAAAGTGAGTGGCTACTTGGGCAGGTAATTGATTCCAAACCATGAAAAGGTAAATGAATGGCACTGCAATGAATGCCCAATACAGAACGTTGAAAAATTTTTCTTTACTCATGACTTATTTTTCGTTTGTAACTGAATCAACCAAGCCATCATCTCATCCATAACAGTCGTATTGAGCGAATACCGAATAAACTGTCCCTCGCGAATGCTGACGACCAATCCTGCATGACTCAATATCTCTAAGTGATGAGATACCGAAGGCTTCGACATATCGAAGTGATCCGAAATATCGCCTGCGGTCAAATCCTTTTCGCGTAGTATTTCTAAAATACGGCGACGGGTCGGATCATTTAATGCTTTGAATAATTGATTCAATTGTTTAAATATTTAGACAAATATCTAAATGTCTAGTGCCTCCTTCCAAATATTAAAGATGTAGCACCTGAAAAATAGGATCAATGCGCTGGAAAAGCCGATTAAACCTAAGTTGGTATTTACTTGATGAGTACCCTTGTTACTTAATTCTATTTTGGCACTTTAGAAAATCGGTAATACTCTGGCATTAAAAGGTGAGTAGTTTTAGGGCGCAGCCCTCGTGCGATCATGCGGCGAGTTTTTTTAAAAAAGGTAAGTTTTAGCGTTTTTTTGAGTAGCGCAGTCTCCACGCCCAAAAGCGTGGTACAGCCAAGTCTTTTGGGTTACTTTTTTGACGAAAAAAGTGACAAAAGCAAGAAAGCCTGTAGTGATCTTTGTAAACTGAAAATTAGCCCCTCCCAAGACTGAAAAAGCAACAGAAATACCTGATTTTCAGTTAGTTTGGCTTGTGTAGTTGTCTCTGTTTTACTACGACATGACAAATCGAGGGGAAGGTATGGATTCAACATCATTAAAGTGAAAAAGTAGAATTAACTTAACGATATTTGAGTTGGGGAATGAATATTATTCTAGGACTGAGTTTATCCAACTAAAGTGCCAAAGTAGAATCAATCAAAATAAATCTCCTTTCTACAAGCCTTCAACGTATTCATCAACAAAGCCGTCACCGTCATCAAGCCTACGCCCCCCGGTACTGGAGTGATGTGGCTACAAATAGGTGCTACGGCATCAAAATCAACGTCGCCAACCAACCGAGTCCCTGATTTCTTGGTCTCATCTTCTATCCGATTAATGCCTACATCTATCACTACAGCACCGGGCTTCACCCAATCTCCCTTGATAAAGTTGGGGATACCAATGGCTGCTACCACAATATCGGCGCGGCGCACTTCACCGGGCAGATCATTGGTGCGGCTGTGCGTCAGGGTGACTGTACAATCGCCGGGATAGCCTTTGCGAGACAACAAAATACTCATCGGTGTACCTACTATATTGCTACGCCCTACCACGACACAGTGTTTTCCGGCTGTTTCAATATTGTAGCGGCGCAACATCTCTAAAATACCATAAGGCGTGGCTGGTAAAAAAGCAGGCAGTCCCTGAGCCATCCTTCCGACATTGATCGGATGAAAACCATCTACATCTTTTCGATGATCAATAGCCAAGGTGATTTTTTCTTCATTGATGTGCTTGGGCAATGGCAATTGGACAATAAATCCGTCAATATCTGCATCTTCATTCAGTTGACGAACAATATCCAATACTTCAGACTCAGAGGTATCGGCTGGCCGTTTAATAAGAGTACTCTTGAAGCCAATTTGTTCGCATGACCTAATTTTGCTGCTCACATACACTTGGCTTGCAGCACTATCCCCTATCAATACTGCCGCTAAATGCGGTATTTTTCCTTCGCGCAGTTTGATTTGTTCCACTTCTGCGGCCAATTCCGATTTGATATTTTCTGAGAGTAATTTTCCGTCTAGGAGAATCATGGGCGTTATAAATTATGAGTTAGAAGTGGTGAACCTTGGGTTCAGTCTATATATCTTTTTACCAGCCCACCATAATAATCTATGCGGCGGTCACGAAAGAAGGGCCAAATGCGACGCACGGCTTCAGTGCGTTGTTTATCAATGGAGATGACCACGTTTTCTTCTTGATCGGTGGAGCCAAGATAAATAATTTCCCCTTGAGGCCCTGCTACAAAACTTTGTCCCCAAAATTCGATCCCTCCAGTGACACCCGTCCAATCTGGCTCTTTACCGACTCGGTTCACAGTGACCACTGGCAACCCATTGGCCACTGCATGGCCACGCTGAATAGTCTGCCAAGCACCATGTTGTCGTTCTTTTTCTTCTTTGGAGTCACTGGATTCCCAACCGATGGCCGTTGGATAAATCAATACTTCTGCGCCTGCTAAGGCCATCAATCGAGCTGCCTCAGGGTACCATTGATCCCAACAAACCAGAACCCCCAATTTCCCCACGGAGGTTTGGATTGGCTCAAAACCCATATCACCGGGTGTGAAATAAAACTTTTCATAGTAGGCTGGGTCATCTGGGATGTGCATCTTTCGGTATTTACCTGCTATACTTCCATCTTTTTCAAAGACAACCGCCGTATTGTGGTACAACCCGGGCGCACGTTTTTCAAACAAAGAGGTGACCAATACCACCCCATGCGTTTTAGCGGCTTCAGAAAACACCTCTGTATCGGGTCCTGGGATGGGTTCTGCTAAGTCGAACATAGCCGTTTCTTCGGCCTGACAAAAATATATGCCGCAGTGCAACTCTTGCAAAACCACCAAATTAGCCCCTTTTGCTACGCAATCGGCAATTCCTTTGATAGATTTTTCGATGTTTGCCTGCTTGTCGCTACTGCAAGTTTGTTGAACCAATCCTATTTTTAGCATTGTTTTGTAATTTGGCGCAAAGGTATGTATTCAGTAAGCAGTTAGCAATGAACAGTAACCAGATTTTTTGGGTTGAGATAATCCTAAAAATCAAAACTCCTTTGAACGCATGGTTACCGCAACAAAAGGTGCTGCAAAACCTGGCTTTTTAAGATCCACGGGGTAATCACCTTCCAATGACCAGCCGGGATAGTAACTCAACAAGTAGCCACAATTTATTTTATTCGTGAATATACATAACGCTTTAAAGAATCAAATGTTCATAGGGCTACTACACCCCATGAACCACATCATCATGTGGTAAGAAGTCGATATTTTTTCCCGCACCTTTGCAGCAAGTCTAAAACGAATTAAAAATATTTCACCTTCAATCTCAAAAATAAATACCTTTACGCATGGAACATATTCATTTAGCCATCATCGAAGATGATACGATCATTCGGGAAAGTTTAGAATCTTTCCTAGGGGCGCACCCTGCCATTCAAGTAACGATTACGGCAGACAGTGTAGAGGCTTTTTTTGAAAAAGTGGATCAAGCCGTTCGTCCACCGGTCATTGATGTCCTGATTTTGGACATCGGCCTGCCGGGTATGTCGGGGATTGAGGGTTTAAGACACTTGCGCCTAAAATATCCCAATATGGATATTACGATGCTGACGACTTTTGAGGAAGACGATAAAATATTCAAAGCGCTGTGCTCAGGTGCTTGCTCCTACATCTCCAAACGAACGCCAATGACGACCATTCAGGAAGCCATTTTCACGATCCATCGCGGCGGATCCTTTATGTCGCCCTCCATTGCCCGCAAAGTGGTACAGCATTTTATGCCCAAAGCACGCAAGGAGGAAGACCTCCTATCGCCCCGTCAAATGCAGATTATTGAAGGGCTGGTTGATGGCCTGAGCTACAAACTCATTGGCGACAAATTGAGCATTTCTATTGATACAGTTCGAGACCATATCAAGCATATTTACCGGGCTTTGGAGGTAAACAGCAAGGCAGAAGTGATTGGAAAATCACTGAAAGGGGAAATATAAGTACCCGAGTGAGAATAATCCGCATGATAAAAAAGATGAATAACACTTTTTCATTCATCACCAAATAAACAATCACAATTTAAATAACAAAACGATGATTTATTCCATCAGTGAAACGGGCAAATTATTAACGTCTGAAGAGGCCATTCATCTCATTCTTGCCGAGGAAATGGACGGCTTTATGACCAAGTCAGACCTTCAAACCTTGCTCAACCAGCAGAATTGCGTGGGCATTCGGATTTACAACGCCATTGAAAGTGAGGCGGATACTCGGAAAAGGGTAATGGCCGTCGGTATTCGCGGAAATGGAACGGAAAAAGACGGTAGAGGCGGCGTTGGTTACTTGATGAGCCAGCCATTTAGTGCTACCAATCCTACCAATGGTGTCACATTGGATGGCCGTGAAGAAGCCACGGATAAAGTAAACTTAGGAACGGATCTTCAAGTATTCCGTAAATATTCGAGTGTATTTAGCGCAGCGGCTATCCATCTCTTACTAGCAGATAAGGATGGGCAAGAGGTCATTGGTATTGGCTTTTTCAACAATGATTTTATGTTTGAAGAAGAGCTTGGTGTGTTTCGTTCGCATATTGGTGTTTCCATGGTTGGCTCTTCCAATGTACAACGCGTTGCGGGAGACATCCCTTTTTCTCACATTCAAAGTGAAAAACCCTGTCCTGGCTTCTGTGCGACTTTGGCCCATGGGGTAACAGAAGTTAGTGCTACGGCAGAGACGGAAAATACAATAGACACCGATTCAGCGGGGATTTATGTAGTAAAATGGACTAAACCTCCAAGATAACCCTTACCTTTCGGGCATTATAATGTCTTGTTAATGTCCAAACTTAGGTTACCCTTCTTTCTTTTCCTGCTGTGGACTCATGATTTGTCAGCGCAGGATTTGCAACTTTCTTTTCACTACATGGATCAGGAAGAAGGGCTTTCTCATGCCGACCGCTACCAGTTTTATCAGGATGCCCAAGGTTTTTGTTGGATCAGTACTAAAGAAGGTTTGAATCGTTTCGATGGTAAAAACATCGTAAAATTTGTCCATGACCCGACTGACCCGCATTCTATTGCAGAAAACCTTATCAGTAGTCCTTGTTTTGAAGATGGACACGGAGACCTATGGTTTAGCAGTTTTGGGATGGTACAATGTTATCGAAAAAATACCGAAAAATTTGAAGCATGGTCACTGTCTGGCTCGGATCTGAAGTATTATAACGCCTTTTACCTAGATGATAAAGGACAATTCTGGTTGAGCATTGGCACGGATCAAAACAAATATCTCTATCTTTTTGATACCAACCGCCAAATATTTTCTCGTAAAATAGCCATGGAGGGCGATCGAGCAATTCTGGCTTTTGATAACGCTGGTCATCCAACCCATTTACTTGAAACCAAATTACCATCCCGTTCTGGGATGGTATGGCGTTCAATCAATGGGGAGGAAATCATTTATCAAGACTTTGCATTTCATGCAAATGGCAATCCTCGCACTTACCCGAGTCCAACAAACGCAGCCTTCATGGAAGGAGATAGTTTGGTATGGGTAGGCGTATATGATGGGCTTGGGGTATTTTATCCAAAAACCAATCAGGCTTACGTCATTACGGATCGTGTACCGGGCATCTTAAGCGATTTGGGTTGGGTTTTTGGAATCGTTCCCTTGGATTCCAAAAGGCTTTTATTGTCCTGTACTTTTGGTCTTCTTGTATTTGACAAGGAAAAGAGGCAGTTTATTCAACAGATCAAAGGAGAGCGGAATGATCCATTAAGCCTTTATACCAGCGTTCCTTTCGAGGAAATGAACCTCAGTCCAAGCGGAACCCTTTGGATTTCAAGGGAAAAAATGGGCATTTGCTTCGCTGATTTGCGGAAGAAAAAATTTATATCGGTACCTAATCTCTCTGGCTCGATCATAAATAGCATTCTTGAAGACAGCAAGGGCAATATTTGGTGCAGCAGCGTGGACTCTGGAGCCTATCTTTTTAATCGCGAAAGGCGTTTGTTAACTCATTTTCGATATTACAGCATTTCTTTATATCCCGATGAAAAACCGGCACTTCCGGCATTTAATCAGTTTATTGAGGATTCTCTTGGCGGGCTGTGGGGCAGAAATGACAATACGTTTTTTTACTGCAATGTAAAAAAATCCAAGATTGAAGTCCTACCAAGTTATGTGCTCGGCGTAACCAGTACCGATGCAAACCGAATCAACACTTGCTTGAAACTTCAAAATGGTCGCCTCCTCGCCGCCTTTGGTAAAGAAATTTTGTACCTTTCATTGAATTTGAAAAGACCCCATCTTTACAGGTGGCATGACTTTAGCAATCACAATTTAGGGATCATCACTGCCCTATTTGAAGACCAAGCAGGAAGGATTTATGCAGCGGATCAGGAAGGAAAACTTTTCATTTTCAATGAAAAGGAAAAAGGAATACATCTACTTAAAAAAATTGAAAACATCGGCATTTGCAATAGTTTTCTGGAAACCAAGGAGGGCATCATTTATGCCGCAACTTCCAAAGGATTATTGCGCATTGAACCTGAAACATGGGAATCAAAGTGCCTGAATGAAGTGGAAGACGGCCTTCCTAATGAATTTTTTTTTCAGGTAATAGCCGACAAAAAGGGCGCGTTGTGGCTTTCTAGTGCCAATGGATTGATTCGCTATGAGCTTGCTCAAAAACAATACCACCGATTTAGTAAAGCAGATGGCCTAAAGTCACTTGGCGGAAGTCTTAATACTTTTATTGCCGCCGCCTCTGGAGACTTTTGGTTTGGTGGTAAAAATGGATTGAATATTTTCAGGCCGGAACAGGTGTCATTGCTTCCATCCAAACCTACAGTTAGGATCACACAATTGTGGGTAAATGATCAAGTTTTTGATAAAAACAACATGGATCATTTGTCTAACCTTGAATTCGACTATCAAGACAATTCCCTTTCCTTTCGCTTTGCTGCCCTCGACTTTAGTGACCCAGGATCCAATCAATTTTACTATCGGTTAAACGGATTTGAAAAGGAGTGGATTTTCAATGGCACTAAGGATTTTGTTCGCTATTCCAATATTCCCCCCGGTGCTTACACCTTTGAGGTCAAAGCGACGAATTCAGATGGTATTTTAAACGAAAACGCCTTCAACCTCAATATTCGGATCAACCCGCCCTTCTGGCGTACTTGGTGGTTTTACCTGATCTGTCTTTTGGGTACTGCCAGCCTGATTTATGCTTGGTTTTGGTATCGCCTCCAGCAAGCCCTCAAAATCGAGCGTATGCGCGTACAAATCTCCAGCGACCTCCACGATGATGTGGGTACGCTACTGGCAGGTTTGGCCATGCAGTCAGAAGCATTGGAAATATCAGCGGCAGAAAAAGATAAAACCAAACTTCGCCGCCTCAGCGAAATCAGCCGAAATGCCATGTCGCACATGCGCGACACCGTATGGGCCATTGATGCCCGCAAAGACAAATTGGAGAACCTGATTGACCGTATGCGTGAACACGCGGAGGAAACGCTTACACCCCGTGATATCCACTTTGACATCAGCGTAGAAAATGTATCACTCAAGCAAAACATGTCCTCCATCGTCCGCCAAAGCCTCTATTTGATCTATAAAGAAGCCGTGACGAATGCTGCCAAGCACACCAATGGCGACCGGGTGCTAGTAAGCCTAAAAAAAGATGCCTCTGGTTTTGAAATGCGCATATTCGATAATGGTCAAGTGCCTGAAAAAGTATATAAAACAACAGGATCCGGCACCTCTAATATGCAGATGCGCGCAAAAAAAATTGGAGGAACCTTAGAGATTAGTCGGGAAGGGGGATTTTGTGTGGTGTTGAGGGTTAAGGAACGGTTCCGAAATAAAGGTACAAATTGATGCACATCTTTTAACCCTATATTCCCTCTTTTTTGACTTAAATAGCTGTGCGTATGCTTCGCATGTTCACGCCCGAAAAGCAAGGTTTACTTGCTTCTCGTCTGCTCATGCCCAAAAAACAGGAAATCCAAGGCCAAAATCTGAAGCCTGAATCTGTACCTTTATTCCGGAGCCGTTCCTAAGGAGTTTATAAAGCAATAAACTATTTTCTTCTAAAACAGTGGCCACCCCAAACCATGGAGCGGCCACTGAACAATATTTACAGAAAGTATAATTATATAAAAAACTATTGCTTCACAATCCTTACTGGGCCAGCAGTCTCTGTGCCATTGGTGATGGTCACATTATAGACTCCTGTAGCAAGGCTCTGTAGGTTCACTGGTATTTCATTGATACCAGCACCCACTTCGGTTTGTTGCTCCAGTACGATTCGACCAGTCAAATCCACGATACGGATCATCACAGCGGCTTCGTTTTTGGTAGCAAACTGTACCATTACCCGAGCATCCGTTGGATTCGGGAATACATTGGTGATCGCAAACTGCTCAGACTTGCGGGTCAACACGATAGAAGCAGAAACAGATTCTTTGCCATCGAAATCAACAGAACGCAAGCGGTAGTAAGCCTTGGCTAGTGGAGCGCGGTCTTCTAATTCGTATTTAGTAGCCACATTTGACTGTACTTGTCCAGCCTTCCTTCCGATCTCCGTCCATGTGGTACCATCGGCAGAACGCTCTACGATGTGCGTGTTCACGTCGCGCTCTTGGGCGGTTTCCCAATTTAGCATGTTGGAGCGATCTTGAACCTTTCCGGTGAAGGAGTTGAGTTCTAGGGGTAGTGCGGCAGTGGTGCCACCGATGGCAAACACAGAGAAATCAGTACAACCAACTCGTGTAGCCGTAGCCAATCCAGCAGCATTTGGTATTACAGAAGCAGTACCAGTAGCACCAGCAGCCCAACTACCAGCAGATGCACGTTTCACTAATTTTACATTAGCGAAATCAGTAATAGCAGACCCACCTACTTTGGTAAAACCAGAGGCATCCATGATCGCGGTATAAGTACCTCCCCCACCACTTAGACGATCAATTTGCCAGTGTCCAGTTGGCGATACCAAATCAATAATAATATTACCGTTGCCCGCTTCAGCAGGGATAGGTAATCCTGAAGTACCAGCTGTTGATTCCACAAATTTTGTACTGACAATACCTCCTGTTGTTTGCGCTCCAGTAAAGTTTATCTGTGCAAAACGAGGTGTATTAGTTGTACCAACAGGAAAGTACCGATTTCCTGAAGTTGTACCTATCCAACGTTGAAATTCACCTATTATATAACTTGCAGGTAGAGGCGTAGCAGGAGATAGTGTACCATTAGTAGCAGCACTAATGCCAAGTATAAATGGGGTACCCCCTACGTCCAATTTCCCAGCGGTAAGTGTTAGAGTGCTTGAGATAGAGCCTGTTCCTACACCTGAAATCATACTAGCAGGCAAGGCAATCGGAGTGCCACTTGAGTTATTAACTGTCAAACTAGTGAGGTTAGCGGTTGGACTCGCTGACAAATTTCGCCAAACACCTCCACCAGATATTGTTTGCGTACTAGGGTTCACAACAACAGAATTGCCTGAAATCCCAGCTAATGAAATATTAACGGTAGATGTAATTGTACCATTATTAACAATGTTACCTATGAAAACAGGTGATGTGCTTGTAGAACCTAAACGTATTTCTGAACCAGCGTCAACAGTCGTTGTTCCGCCAACATTGATACTCCATGCTCCTAATGAAGCCCAACGATTCGTAGTGTTTCCTCCTTTGATATTTAAGGTACCATACACTAGCCTTCCAGTACCTGTGTAACTTTCTAAGATAAATCCACCAGTATTACTGGAAGATTGAGAACTTGCTCCGTCACCTATATTAAGAATGTGAGCAGTTGCCCATGTTTTAGCAGTAGTACTAACATTGTAATCGACGGCTTTACCTGATGCATTGAAATTAGGATCAACAATCGTAATAGTGCCGCCTGAAACTGTACCAAGGCCAGAACTAATAAGTAACATGGCCGTGCCAGCAGCAACACTCGAAGCTGCTGATCCACTATTTCCATCAATAACAATATCGCCTGAAGACTGATTGAATGTTGCACCAGAGTTGATAGATACCCTTCCATTGACGGTAAGTACCCCCCCAGTAACATTGAGTGTACCAGAAACTGACATAATTCGATTTCCACCACCAGAGGCACAGCCCAAAGTCAAGGAGTTTCCAGCCAAATTTATAGTACCAGTAGCAGCGACAGTAACATCGCCCGCAACTGCGGCTACATCTATGGCGCAAACTGCGGAAGCTGCAATGGTAACAGGGCTAGAACAACCTGGGACACCTGCACTCCATCTGGCAGGATCTGACCAGTTGCCTGTGCCAGAAAAAGTAGTAGCGGGGGAGGCGGTAGTGAAGGTAGTTGCTGCACTTAGATCACAACCAGTGGCTGATCCAGCAGCATTTTTAGGCACTATATACCAAGTATAAGTGGTATTAGCAACCAAAGTATTGGCCGCTAATATCGTATATGAAGTGGAGGCAGTATTAACGGGATTCACCCAACCCGTTGGTAATGTGCCTACAAAATAAATGTCATAACTGGTAGTATTGGCTGCTGCTGCCCAAGTTAGGGTAGGTAGCAAGACTACTCCAGTTGCTCCATTTGCAGGCGAAGTATTAGTAGTACAAAGTGGTGGCACTGTCAGAGAAATATTAACTGTATAACTAGTAAGACAAGTTGGTGCTGGAAAATTATCAACGACCAAATAATAAGTAACCCCCGCAGTAAGGGTTGTTATAATCGTACGGGTCAAACCAGTTGTAGATTGTGCAAAACCGACACAAGTCCCCCCTGACCCAGTGAATGGACATCCTTGGTAAAGAGTAATACCTGCGTCTTCATCTGCGGCAGTTGTTACAAGGATTGTATGAGAGGCAGTAGAAGTTGGTGTAAAAATATAGGTTTTATCCTCCCCACCATAATAACTTGTGCTTCCACAAACTGTCGAATTAGACGATGTTACATTGTTACCATTACCACAGGTTGTTTGCCCTGCACCACTAGCATATGGCAAAGACCCAACAGTCACTGTTCCAGCCCCAAGGCTACCAGGACATGTAGGCCCTGCTGCGGTGGTATAGCTAAATATCGTTGAGTTGCAACCAACCGCATCTCCAACTCCGTTGGTGGGTACAATATACCAATAATAAGTCGTACTTGGCAGTTGTCCAGATGGAGTATATGTAGTAGTAGGAGCAGTAACTGTCGAAACCAATGTTGTCGGTGGATTGACTGTCCCCAAATATACTTTGTAACCAGTTGGAGTTCCGCCGGTGCCGGCAGGAGTCCATGTAAGTGGCGTATTTGGCGCAATAGAGGTGGCTCCATTAGCAGGAGTATTGAGCGTTGCACAGTCTGGTGTTTGATTCTGTTTCACAAATAATTGGATATTCTCCGCCCCAACGGTGGGCGCAGAACATCCTGAAAGACAGTATTGCCACGCCACAATGTAATACGTTGTACCTGATGTTAAATTTGCTGAAGAAATAAGTGACTGAAAATTTAAGGTAGTACAGCCGTCATCATCGCACACCACTTGAGTAAATGGACCAGCACATCCCCCCGTAGAAGTATAAATTCCCAATACTATATCTGGAACCGTACTGCCAGCCGCATCGCTTTGGCAACTGGAAATATAGTAATTACCTGTCGCTGCTGGTGTAAATGTAAACCAGATACTTCTTGCTACATTAGTTTGACATGTGGGTGCTGTCGGATCCCCAGTCGCAGTAGCAAGTGTAACATCGAAGGCCGAAGAAGTCCAAGGCAGTGCCCCTACAACATCAGCGGCACTACAATTGTCATTAGCGGGTTGTGCAAAAAGTGCAATACCTACAAATAACAATGCAAAGGTTAATATTCGTGTAAAAATCTTCATAAAAAAATGAGTTAAGAAAAATGATGGTAGAACTATTAAAGAAAGTGTTTTTTTAAAAAACTGGTGAAAAAATAACAGATAAATGATAATGAATCATCAAATGATTACGAACAATATGTAATCATAAAGAAAACTCCATTTATCTTTAATTAAATATTAAAAATAAACAAAAAATACTCATCAGAATAAACTGATAAGCCGTTGCTTTCAATGAACAATATTACTTCGCGTTAAAAAACGGAAGACATAAAAGGAATACTACAATACACAAAAAAAACAGTGCATAGGAGCAGGAAGAGGATTGGATTCACATGGTAAATCAAAATAGTCTGTCCTATTTCAATGCAAAGAAAAGACGAAAATTAATAATTAAGTAACATTTAGGTGATTTTTTTATTAGATACTGGTTTTAAAAACCCCAAGATTAGGCTCTGATCACGAGCACGACCAAATAATATTTTTTCTGCACTTAAATATAGTGAAAATTTTCTGTTACGCGCCTAAAAACCAATTTTTATCTCTTTATTGATCTCGGTCATCAGAGATTCTACTTTTTGCAATGCCCTTATATAATGTTCTTGGATAAATTCATTTTGTCTTTTCACCTCCCAAACTTTCCGATGAAATGGTCTATCTGCCTTTAGTTTTTTGATCTCGGTGGCTGTAAGCGTTTTGGCACCTAAGTGGACTTCATTCATCAAGTGGGGCATAAAAATGGTGTTTTGAAACTGCGAAAGATAATGTTCATTTTGGACAATCATCTGGTAATCTAGTTCGTACAGTGTTGTAATCATCAATCGGAGGCTATCATTCGTGATGGTTTCCAATCCGCGTGATTTGAGTGTTTCGTAAGCAGCAGTATTGGCCAACTGGAATGAAAAACCATTCAAACTACTGACACAGGTGGCCATTGAATCGGGGGGGATTGTTTTTCTGCCAAGTAATTCAAAAAAATAGCGCATCTGAATGACACGATATTGATACCCTTCTATTGTCTCCAATAAGTCTTTTTTGTCTTGAAGCAGTCCCGATCTGATCTCCATCAAAGTTTTGTGTTCGATCTCCTGTTTTTTACGGCTATCATCCCAATTGTTTATCCAAAACGCTATTAAAATACCTATGGTGGTATATCCGATTTTAGTCGCAGGGTCTATGGATTTTTTTAAAATATTGGCAATTTTTTTTATCATAGTTAATTTTACTTTTGCAATTTAATTGTGTTGAATCTAGGCCTTCCCTTCGGTCTGTCATGTCGTAGTGAAACGGAGACAACTACACATGCCAAACTGACTGAAAATCAAGTATTTATTCTTGCGTTGTCAGTTGGGCATCTTGTGATGTCTCCACTACGTTGCGACATGACAAATCGATGGGAGGGAAAGATAACACAATCTACAAAAGTTAGTAACGGTAAAAGAATAACTGTTCTTTTTAGGTAGATTGATTTTTGACCAAATAACTATCTTTTTGGGCGAATAGTGGGGCTATTTAACTAAAAAGATGGGCAGTTTGGGCGATAAGCAATCAGTTAAAAAGGATAAG
>JANMMZ010000063.1:0-38436 GCA_031373665.1 Saprospiraceae bacterium
TTCCAACTCGCGATGGACACCCTTGCCTCCGACTATAAGATTCCGGTCATAACGGCTCTTTCAGGACTAAAAGTTTTACCTTCGCACCTGTTAGAGTAGTGGCATGCCCGGCACACCAAATGGGGAGCCTCTCCGAGGCTAATTTACTAGAACCAATCAACCCTGGGTGAGAGAGTGTAGAGGGGCTTCACCACGGAGGAGCGGAGACTACACGGAGAAGAGGGGGGATTTGGAGGGAATGGGTAAATAATAACTTGTGATAATCTGCCTTCAGAAAACAGGTCGTTGGCGAAGACGCCAACAAACTTCGCCAAATCTTATAAGTTATTATTTTCTCGACCCTAAGAAATTTATTGCGCGAATGGGCCGTCAAACTTGGGTTTCCAAGTTTCGGAAATGGTGAGGGCGCGGAACTTTGCTTGTTCTGCGACCTCACCTATAAATAATTCATCCACAGTGGCTTGAAAAAGAGATACCCACCGATCAAAATGTGCCACCTTGAGTGGGTGGATTTGGTGGAGTGCTACATGTTTTTGAATGGGATTGCCTCGATAACCATCCGAATTGCCCAATAGCAGAAACTCCCAAAAGCCGTACATCACGGGCAAGTGATGAGGCCAATCTACTTTTGCAATATCGTTAAATATATACCCAATGACCTCATCGGAGATCACTTTGGCATAAAATGTATCAATGAGCAGTTTTATGTCTGCACTGTTTTGTATGTCGTTGCGCTGCACGGCTAGTCTGGTTCAAAACCTAACACAATATTGAAGTTGCCATACTTGGAGAACACGTTTTTGCCCACGGGATTGGTTTTGTCGAAACCTAAACCATAGTCAAAACCAAGGGTACCAAACATGGGCAAGAATACACGAAGACCCATACCTACGGAGCGACGCACATCAAATGGATTGAAATCTGCTGCTTTTTGCCAAGCATTACCGCCCTGTGCAAAAGCCGTCACAAAGATGGTGCTTTGAGGATTGAGCGATATAGGATAGCGAAGTTCTACGGTATATTTATTGAACACACCAGCACCGCCAGGCAAGCGGCTCATGATGTCGGCTTGCTCGTAACCGCGCAAACTGATGATATCACGTCCATTCAGGCCAAAATTTTGGTTGTTCAATCCGTCTCCACCTAAGTCGAAACGCTCGAAGGGAGCCAAGGCTGTTTTGTCTGTCCAACGACCTAGGATACCAATTTTGGCTTGGGTTTTGAATACCAATTTGCCCACGACCGTGGTGTACCATTCGGCATCAATACGCCATTTCAAATACTCAACATAGCGATATAAGTCATTGACATTATCGGTTTCGTAATAAGACCGCTTTCTGAATAGAGAGTATGGAGGCGTAGCATTAAGTTTTATAGAGATCAAAGAACCCGTCTTCGGGAATATAGGGTCATTGATACTATTGCGAGCAAGGGTAAGACCAAGACTGTAGTTGTGAAAGATACCATTGCTGACTACCCGGCCTAAATCGTCACGGAAACTAAAACTAAGGGCATTGCGGAGTTTCAGGGTTTGTATGTCTGCATCGGCACGGAACACAAAGTTGTCGTCAGGAAATTTCAAACGTGTACCAAAACCAATAGTGCCTTGTAGGATATTCAGTACCTGGTAATTGGTGGTACCTTCAAAACCACTAGCGTATCGGTTGTAAAAACCAGCAACGGTCAATGAGTTGGGCTTTTTGCCACCCAACCAAGGCTCGGTGAACGATATATTGTAGGATTGGAAACGGTCGCCTGCGGTCTGGCCACGAAGGCTGAAACGTTGTCCATCCCCTTGTGGCAATGGATTCCAAGACTCCTTGTTTTTGATATTACGCAGGGAGAAGTTATTGAAAGTTACACCCAAAGTACCAATGACTCCGCCTCGACTGAATGTTGTACTGGGCTGGTAACCTGCCGAAAGTTCCAATTGGTCTGACGGTTTTTCTTCCAAGGTGTATTCTATATCCACCGTGCCACGCTCGGGGTTGACGGGGTTGTTGATACCTAGGTTTTCTTGGTTGAAATAGCCAAGATTGATGATTTCGCGCTGTGAACGGATGATATCGGTGCGGCTGAATTTGTCGCCCGGACGGGTGAATAATTCGCGACGGATCACGTGTTCGTGGGTGCGGTCGTTGCCTTTGATGACTACCCGGTCAATAGTGGCTTGTGGCCCTTCATAGAGGCGGAATTCTAGGTCAACCGAATCATTTTCGATGGCTGTTTCGATAGGGTCAACCCTGAAAAACAGGTAACCATTGTCGAGGTACAAGGAGGATATGTCACGACCATCCTGACTGAAAGAAAGGCGGGTACTCAACAGATCTTGGTTATAGACATCACCTTTTTTGATACCCAACACTTGCTCCAAATACTTGGTTTCGTAGAGGGTATTGCCACGCCACACGAAGTTGCGGAAATAGTAACGGTTGCCTTCGTCAATGGTTAAATCCAGCAAAAGGCGGCCTTTGGCATTGCGAGAAATACTGTCTTTGACCACGCGGGCATCGCGATAGCCCATTTTGTTATAATAGGTTTCTATATTGCGCTGATCGTCTTCATATTTTTCGCGGATAAACTTCGATTTTTTGAAAATACGACGCGTCCGCGAGGTGTCTTTCATTTTTTTACGCAAAACCCGCGCTTTGGCATTGTTGTTTCCAGTGAAACGGATGTCGCGTATTTTTATTTTTTTGCCTTGTGCTATAACAAATTCCAAACGAGATGCATTGGTGGCGCGCTCGTCGGGGAATACATTGACTTTTACTTTGGCATTTAGATATCCTTTTTCTACGAAATATTCTTCTAGTTCGTGGATCAGCGTGGCCCTGATATTATCGGTAAGAATGGCTCCTTTTTGAAGGAATTTATTGATAATACCATTGAGGTCGTCGTGTTTGTTCTTTTTCACACCGGAGAAAGAGTGGCGCGTGTAGCGCTCCAATTCCTTGACAGCAATTTCAATAAAGATCTGATCGCCCACGGTGCGCTCTTTGTTGATCTGTACGTCGGTGAATAGTTTAAGGTTCCACAATGACTGTAGGGCTTTGGAGAACTGATTGCCCGGTACGCGCACCTTATCGCCAACCCTAAAACCAGAAATAGCAATCAAGGCATTGGCATCGGCGTATTGGGTACCCGAAACTCGGATTCCGCCTATTTCATACTCTTTGGGCTGCTCGTAAGGAATGGTTGGTAGCAAAGTATCTGAAACCTGAGCCAATGCAACATTGCCAGACAGAAATAAAAAAAGCAAAAATATATTATAACGCATAATAGTCAATTATTTATTGGCCAAAGTGGCCAGAAGGGCTAATGGATGTTATCAAAAACGGAGTGAAATTACTTTTGGATGGTGATCATCTGTTGCAAATTAGGACACTCTGAATAACTACTGTGGATGCCCAAATAGGTAGCACGCAATCTTTGCAATGCCCATGTTTCCATGATGTCAGACCGCTTTTGATCTAGGGCGGCTTGCTGAATTTTATTGTAATCTTGCCTTAGATCGGCTTTGTGTGGTTTGCTGCGGCTCACCAACTGGACAATGCGATAATACAGGGTGCCATCTGGGGCTCTGAACTCAAAAGGTTTGGAGATTTCGTTTACTTTAAGTCCTTCTATAGCGAAATAAATATCGGTATCAAGGTCGGCCACCTCAAAATAGGTATTCCCTGACTTGGGATTGGAGACACGGCCATCGTTGCTAAAACTTTGCTGGTTTTTGTCGCCTACTTTTTTGATAGCTTCACTGAATGTCAAGGTGCTATCCAATATTTGGTTGCGGACACTGTCAAGTTTAAACTTGGTCAAATCAAGGTCTGCTTGGGTAATTTCAGGCTTTATCAAGATGTGGCGGCAGTGGATTAGGTTGCCACGACGTTCGAGCAGTTCAATGATGTGAAAACCAAAAACAGTTTCCACCAAAGGACTTACTTGTTTGGGCTCAAGTTTGTAGGCCATGGCCTCAAACTCTGATACGAGGGCACCGCGTTTTTGAAAACCGAGGTCACCGCCTTGGGCCCCGCTACCGGAATCTTCGCTGTATTTTTTGGCCAAAGTAGCAAAGTCTTCACCACCGACAATGCGGGTACGCAACTCATCAATGCGTTGGCGTGCTTTTTCGCGTTCGATACTGTTTACCTTTGGCTTTAGCACAACTTCCCTGATTTCGACTTCCGCATTGAAGTATGGAAGGGAATCTTTAGGTATTTCACTAAAAAACCGTTGCACTTCGTTGGGTGTAATGCTGGCTTTTTCAGTGATGGTGCCTTGCATTTTTTGAGCCAATATTTGATTTTTTAGGTCAGTACGGTTTTGCTCTTTGATCTGGTCAATGCTCTGGCCGTAGTACTCTTCCAACGCTTTTTGATCTTGGTTGAAGTATGAAAGCAACCGCTCAATACGAACATCTAATTGGGTTTCTACTTCTTCGTCTTTGAGTTCTACGGAGTCCAACTTGGCCTGATTGACCAATAGTTTTTGCATGATGATGTTTTGGAGCGATACGCATTTGAAGTCGGCAGGCAAGGTGGCACCTTGTTGTTGCTTGGCATAGGAGAACTGTTCTTCTATTTCGCTGAGCAAAATCACTTCGCCACCAATAGTGGCTACGATGCGGTCTATCACGGCCTTATCATCGGTTTGTGCCGCCCCTATGCAAGGGATCAAGACGACAAGTAATAAAAAGGCATATTTTATGGCACTGTACATATGTAATGGCGAATGATGAATTGGTAATGATAAATGATGAATGCTTACCCCCGCATACTACGGGAATGAATAGTCTGTCCCAAAGGGCGGGCATAAAAGCCTGCTTGGTTTGAGTAAAACATGGTATCAGACAACGGGTTAAAATATTTTTACGTTTTCACGCTTAATTTCTTTTTGATAAAGGTCTGCTTTCCATTTTTCAATGAAATCAGACTTACGTTTGTGCAAAATCATTTTGGTAGCCTGGTCTTTGACATAGTCAAAAGGAGCAAGGCTACTGCCCTGTTTTACATCTAATACCTTATAATAATAACGATGGCCATCATCGCTGAGCGATCCTTCGCGGCGCGAACCGATATTGTCCGATGTTAACGTTCCTTTGGGCAAAATCGCGGCCACCTCTTCCAATTTATACCATTTTTCTCGATCAAGGAGTGAAATCAATGCCCATTGTTTGGCAAAGCCTTCCAATCTAGCCCGCTCCGATTCACTTTTGGTACCCCAAAGTTTGTTGATTTCATTTTGGGGCGCATTGGGTCTTAATTTCAGTATTTGACACTTTAATATGGTGCTTTCTAACTGAAATTGGTCTTTATGGTCGTCATAATAGCGCAGTAGGTCGTCGCCTCTTACCACACTATCTAATCCAGCACCAAGGGTCTGCTCTTCAAAATTAAAGCGGATCAAACTGGCCCTATAATTTCGAACCAATTCGTCAATATCTGAATCTTTAGGGATATTGCGCTCTGCTTCGTACATCATGAGTTGCTCTTGCACCCAACGTTGCACAGCAGCACTGACCACCAAGGCACTGTCCTCTTTGGTCGTACCCTGCCACATAGACTTATCCAACTCTGAGAGGTAGAGATTTTTGTTATAGACTTGCGCCAACAACGTGTCCTGATCCTTACCAGTGTTGCCCTTGCCACATCCCCCCCACAATAGAGAAATTAGGGCGCATTGAATCAAAATAGTGCGTATAAGCATAGAAAAAGGCATGGGAATATGGTTCACATAATCCAAAGCGGCGCAAAGGTACTATTTTTAATGAAAATGGAGGGTGTTCTTGAAAAAAAAGGTGGTTTCTTTGAGTGTTAGAAGGTTTGCGCCTTAATGTTTTTATGGAAAGGGCATGTTCTCCTAACAAACCTACTCTTTGATTACTTTTCGGATCCACTGCCATCCTGAATCATTCATTACATTCACAAAATAGATACCGCTCGGTAACGAACCCGTTGGTATGAGTACTTCCCACGTGCCAGTGGTGAAGTTTTGAGCGCGATCCCAGATTCGTTGACCAGTGACATTGTATAGCGTGAATACTAGATGCTCCGCTTGGATTGAATGCCCCTTCACAAACGTTTGTCCGTGGGTGGGGTTGGGTTGTAAACTCAGGCTTGTGCTATTTTCAGGAACTTGGGTGCTGACCATAAAGTCACCGATCAAAGCCAGATCATCAAGGTACATATTATTGCCGTAGCCCGATTGATTCAATATTTTAATGGTGACGTATTGGCCTTCAAAAGCAGATAGATCGAGGTTTATTTCGCGCCATTCATTGCAATTGCGCGGTGCATATGGGGCTGTTTCATATAGGCCATTGGGGCCTATACCATCGGTGGTGGTACTCAGGGCTTCGCCCCCGCTACGAAATATGGTTTTAAATGAACTTCCGCAATCATTGGAAATCAAGACTTTCAAAGAGTCAATGAAGGCATTGACATCGTAATAGGGCGCGTACGATACTCGAAATTTGAGGATAGGATCCACCACTTGGGTAAGGTCAAGGTTAATCGGCAATGCTATTTCATCTTGGCCATAGGTGCTGTAATTGAAATTGTCCACATAATAGGCCGTATCTCCTTCGGGATCGCAAGTGGTTAGGTTGATAGGTGTCCACGTGATCCCATTATCGGGATTAATGATGGTCAAATCGCCTAATCCTCCAGAAAAATCATTGATGATTGGTCCTTCATTAACGATGGCGTTTTCGACCTTGACCATATTTTCTACGATCTTGGTGGATGAGCCTTGGGGGTTGGTGACAGTCAAAATGACATCATATTCGCCTGCCACTTGATACACTACGCGTGGGTTTCGGAGGGTAGAGGTGGCGGGTGATCCGCCCGGAAACTGCCAACTCCAAGTAGCCCCTGCGTGATCCAGCATTGAATAATCGTCAAATTGCAAGGTATCTGCTGGACAATCCGTTATTTGTTTGATGACCATAGGTTGGGCTACTGGGCGGGAAGGTGCGAAAAATGGAACCTCCCAAACGCCTTTGCTGTATGCCCCCAGCCTCAATTTTCCATCGCGGTAAAAAGGTCGCATGATACAAGTCGCCACGCTTCGAGGCAAGCCTTCATTGTAAGGAGTCCAGTCATTCATGGCGTTGTCGCGATACCAAATAGTGCGGTAAGTGCCGAGGTAGAGCGCGCCATTGGTGCCGCCTTGGTGGAGCAATCCGGAGACGTGTTCGCCATTCAAGTTGGCGCCTGTAATATTGATCCAAGATTGGCCTCCATTGGTAGAACTATATACTTTTTGTCCATTGTCTCCATCCGGGTAAGCGATCCAGAGTACATTTTCATCTTCTGGGCTGAGCGCGATGTGCATCCTTCGGGCATTGCCGGGCGGCATGGTTAATTGGATCCATGTGTTACCTCCATCTGAAGATTTCCAGAGCATACCCGGATCCCAATAGTAAGCGGCGCGTTGAAACACGTACATTTTATTGGGATTGCTACGGCTGATCTCTAGGCTGGTGGTTTGAGCACCGACCGATGCACCAAATTCCTTTAAAATAGACCAGTTGGCACCCCCGTCTTTTGTTTTCCAGATTTTATTCTCTTTGGTGATGTAAAAGGTGTTCCAAGATCGTGGATCCCATTCCATTTCTCCGCTTTCAGAGTCAACATAACTTTCATTGGGGTATTTTCCAAAATTGGAATACTGAGTAAAACCGTTCTGTACTGGTGGCAAGACCAGGCTTCCAAGGTCTGAAAAATAGGCTTTTAACCCAGGGCCGGGGTTTACGTAACCAGTAGGGGCTTCGCCGCCACCAAGGCTAAGGCATTCTCCAGCCGCCCAATCTTCATACCAAGCCGTGTTGCCATTGTGGTACCTGCCTCCTACAAACAAATCATCATTCCAACCAGTAGCAAACCCCCAAAAATCAACACTCGTGATGCCTCGATTTCGGGCGTAGTGGGTCTGAAAAAAATCATTGGAATACTCAATACCACCATCGCTGGTCATCCAAAGATCTTGATTGTTTATTTCTATTTCTTGGCAATCAGGGTGGACATAATTGAAGGAATTGCCGCAATACCCCCCCATACAATCAAACGTAGTGGCACCGTCGGTAGAGATCCAAAGGTTGAGAAAACCCGCCATCACTTCATCAGGATTGGTATCGGAAGCATCAAAACCAAGGTTATAAAACCCTTGGTGGTAGCCTCCAGTTCTATTGATGGTGGCCATATTGGGATGGGTATCTTCTAACCACGGGCCTCCGGCGGGCGGATTGGGCAGGATCCATGTTTCGCCTGCATCGTCAGAGCGGTAAATACCAATAAAACCGGAATCGTCGGTTTTGGCTTCGCCGATCAATACGGCATAAATACGATTGGGATCAGCATTGGTTACTGCCAACCTAGAACCTTCATTGTTGACACCGGGAGCATCCGAAAAAAACCACCCATCGCTCTTTAGCGTCCAAGTGAGACCGCTATCGGTTGATTTGTAGAACCTCGATATTTTGGCCACTGGGTCATTTTGTACCAAGAACGCGGTGGTTGGATCATCGGTTTTCCATTCAATGTCGTAACAAGCCACCGTGGTCAATTTAGTCCAGTTGAGTCCCCCATCGGTACTGCGATACAACCCCTTATAAGTGGCAGCCAAGACGAGTGATGGATTGATTGGGCTTATTTTTATTTCATTGACTGATAAATCATTGACACTCAGTACAATGTCCCAATCTGTGCCACCATTATTGCTTTTTCTGATGGTTCCTCCATCGCCTACCAACACGGTATCCGGATTGGTGGGGTGTACTTCCAAGGCTGTTGGAGAATAGAGTTCTACGTTTCGAGACACACATACCCAGTTCAAGCCTCGGTCAGTGCTTTTGAATATTTCCGAACCTTCAGTCCCGCAATACACGATATCAGGATTGGACGGAGATTGGTCAATACAATAGATATTGGCTTGTGAAGATTTGGCAGAAGGAGCAGGACCAGTATTGGTATTGAAAGTTTCAAAAGGCCCCATGCAAGTCCAGTTGGGCAGTTCTTTCCCAGCGGTAGCACCCGTTTTTAAGGTCTGTATCCGATTTTGGAATTCAGTAGTCACTGCATTTGAGGGCGCTTGCACAAAACCATCTGCATTGATATAGGACTGTACCGAACGTCGCCATTTTTTGTAATATTGGGTAAATGTTGTCTTTAAATTCGGATGATCGAGTCGCCAATTGCGGTAGCCCTGTTCTATACTCCATGCATTTGGGTGATCAGAATACATTTCTTGAGCCCATGCCGGAAGGGTTTCGCCGAAGGCTGGTGCTAAGGGGTTTAGTTTTTGTGCTTGTATTTGGAAGGACAGGATACAGAGTATAAAGAGTAAGTAACGCATAGTAAGATTTTTGCAGCAAAGATGCGGAAATAAACATAATTTTGCCCCTAATGATGAAGAAAAACTATGAATCTGATAGAATTGCCATTTAGAATACTCCATGCCTTATACGTACCACAAGTATTGATGGCATTGAATAAAATATTGAAGCCCAATACAAGGCCACTCTCCGCCCGCGAGCGGGATCTAGCATTTTCTATTTTTGGCAATCAGGTTCGTTATGATCTGGTACAGATAGACGATAGAGCCTACCTTGGGTGTAAGCATTACCATTTTGCTTACGTAGGTTTCAATGTGATCAATTGCTGGGGCTCTCTTCGAGGCCCGCACTTCATCCATGAGATGGTGCATGTTTGGCAATTCCAACGGTTTGGATCGGTGTATATCCCCCGCGCTTTGAAAGCGCAGCACAGCGCGGCTGGCTATAATTATGGTGGGGCTCCAGCGGTGATAAAGGCGGCAACACAAGGGCAATCACTCTTAGATTTCAATTATGAACAGCAAGCCGACTTAGTCTCTGATTATTTTTGCCTGCTGAATGGCTACCATCCTCGGTGGTGTCGGCTGGATCTGGGGTTGATTCCGTTTTTTGAGCGGGTTGTGGCGAACACTTGGAAACCACAAGTTTAGTTAAATCCACGCATTGGTCAGCCGTACGTCATTTTGATTATATAAGTTATCATACTTTTGCAGGATATGGAATAGTCTGCTCTATAGCACTGTATTTACACAACAACTTAACTTAATAAAATGCATAAAATTTTCCTAACAACCACCTTACTTTGCTTTTGCGCCCTAGCATTTGCACAAACCCCTTACTACACTGTAAAATTTCCGGATGACCGTACTTTTTACAATTGTGGATTGGTGAATGATAATACCCAACCCATTATCACCAACCAAGCCAACTGCGGATTCAATGTCGGTATAGCCTTTCACGATCAGGTGTTTTACACTGGAGGCGGTACTACTTGTGCCAAAACACTTCGTACGTGGACCCTCATTTGGTGGTGCGATTACAACCCTAACACTTACACGCCTTATTATGTGATGAACCCTACCGGGTCGGATACTGGCCCGACGTTTCAAGCCAATTCATCGAATCATGGCTATTTGAAATACACGCAGATCATCAAAACACTGGACAATGTTCCGCCTGTGGTACTGGGTTGCCCGGCTGGAACGGTTTTGTTTTGTGATTATACGACCAACAACCCCGGCCAATACAACAACAATTACGTAGATCGCTGCGAGGGGCCAGTGGATTTGAAAGTACGCGCCACCGATGCTTGTGCCAAATCAAATATCACCTTGGCTTACCGCCTTTTCCTTGATATGGATGGAAATGGCACCCAAGAGCGACTCGTGAGCAGCAGCGATGCCAATGCTTGGCCTATTGATCGCACGACACAGGCCGATACTGCCATGGGAAAAATTATTTTCCCTAACAACTATGGTTTGCCTTATGGTATCCATAAAATAGAGTGGATCATAGGCGACAACTGCGCTGGCACAACGCTCTGCGTGTATCAATTTGAAGTGCGCGACTGCAAAGCACCGGGTATCACTTGCAATAGTTTGAATGTCAATATCATGCAAACCGGTATGATTACCTTGTTTACAAACCAATTTTTACAATATGTAGAGGATAACTGTACGGCTTCCAACTTAATAAAAACAGGAATCAGAAAACCGGGTACTGGCACTGGTTTCCCAGTCAATAGCCCCTCTGTCACCTTCACTTGTAGTGAATTAGGGTTGCAACCCGTACAAATATGGGCTCAAGATGCCTCTGGTAACGCCGATTTTTGTCTGGCATATATCAATGTACAAGACAATATAGGTGCTTGCCCTTCTGTGCCAAACTCGGTGAATGGATCGGTGGCATCGCGCCAAGCAAAAGGCATCAAAACGGCGAAAATTGCCTTGGTCAATGGATTGCAAACCATGGAACAGCCTACTGACTCTATGGGCCGATTTGTGTTCAATAACGTACCTGCTTGTGGGGTGACGGTTACCCCGGCTTTCAATAAATGGCCTACCATGGGTGTCACCGTAGCCGATGCTATTCAGGTGGCCATGCACGCTTACAACATGACCCCTATCACGGATAAATACGCTCAGTTGGCGGCGGATGTTGACCGCGACAAGCAAATCACGATTTCTGATATGGAATTAATATTCGCTGTTGCGTTGGGTGCTGATTCGGCCTTCAAAGTAACCAACACTTGGTGCTTTGTTCCTAAAACTACGGTTTTCCCAGATTCTACGTTGGCACTGAATGTGCCTTTTGAAGAGCGGATTCAAATGGCACTTCCTAGTTGCATACAAGGCACTGCCGATTTTATTGCCGTAAAAATGGGGGATGTGGATGATTCCGCCTCCGGCGAAATGAGTACTCAAGCACGTGCGATCGAAGAAGATTTTGCGTTCAGGATAAAGGGCATACAGTATAGAGTAGGCCAAGAAATCAGGATTCCGGTGCAAACACCCGACTTGCTTGATGTGGCTGGTTTCCAGATGGGATTGACTTATGATCCCATATCTTTAGAATTGGCCGGTGTGGAATCAGGATTGTTGAACACAGATCAAACGGTTCATTTTAAAGACCAAAATTTGATTACCGCTGCTTGGTTCAACCTCAACCAAATGAGCGATGCAACGGCTGCAAAGGGTCGCCAGACTGCATTCACCTTAGTTTTTAAGGCAAAAAACAATGGTAGTACCCTAAGAAGTATCAACCTCAATGATTCAAAAATCATTTCTACCTTGTACGATAAGTCACTGTCGTCAGTACCGACAGCCTTGATCTTTGAAGAGCAGAGCCTAAAAACGGGGGCTGGCGCACCACGCTTATTACCAGTACAACCCAACCCTGCACAAGGGCAAATGGCCGTTAAGTTTGAACTAACGGAAGCCGGATCGGTGACGGTGAGCCTGACCAGTACTTTCGGCCGCACTATTTTGCAGCAATTCACTGGATACTACGAGGAAGGTCAGCACACTCAACTGTTCGATTTGAGCAGTATCCCGGGTTCGGGCCTTTACTTTGTACGTATCGAGAATGCTAAAGGTGTTTCGATACAGCAAGTGGCGGTTAAGAAGGATTAAGTCTTGAGTACTCCCTCGATTTATCCTGTCGAGCGTAGCCGAGACATCTGAGGCCGAAGGCCGAATAACTTAGATGTCTCGGCTACGCTCGACAGGACAGATCAAGGTAAGTGAAACAACCATACAATCTGCGAATCTTTTTTCATAGTCAGCCCAAGCAGTTTCTAAAATTTTTCTTGCAGAATCCATAAATATACCACATCTTTGCATGATAAATAATGCGACGTGGACGTAGCAACATCTTCATATAAAAAATCGAACGCTAAAATATCGCTCTATATGGACGGTATTGAACTAAATAACCTGCTCCCCCGTATGGGAGAAAGGGCTTTTTTTACATTTTGTCAAGAAAACCCGAACCTAAGGATTGAACAGGACAAACATGGAAATATTCTCATTATGCCCCCTGTTTCTTACCAATCTGGACATCATGAATCTGAAATAAATGGTGATTTAGTAATCTGGAATCGCCACCATAAATTAGGCAAAACCTTTAGTTCCCAAACCTTGTTCGTTTTGCCCGACGGTGAAAAAAGAATGCCTGATGCGGCGTGGGTATCTAATGAAAAAGATCAAGCCATTTCAAAAAAAGAGCGAAAATCATTTGCACATGTAGTGCCAGATTTTGTGGTAGAAATAGCCAGCCCAAGCGATACGATACCTGCGCTGCGCCGAAAAATGCAAGAAGTATGGATGGCAAATGGTGTCCGATTAGCTTGGCTGATAGATACCATGAATGAAAAAGTATATATTTTTAGTGATGACAATACAGAAACCCTTTTGGAGGGCTTTGATCAGTCACTCAGTGGCGAGCCAGTATTGTCTGGGTTTGTGATTGACTTGCAGGTACTGAAGGATTGAGCCTAAGGAGTGGTAAAAGAAGAACTATTATAAGGATTCTTGTTTTGGCTCTTTATTCCCTCCTAATGCAACAAAGCCCACCCCAGCCTCAAATAAAACAAAGGATTATATCGCCATGCTTTGTGGGTCGAGGCATCGTACATCTGATTGATAGACTCCAAAATAATAGGTCGGGTACGAAGACGTTTGAACAAATAATCAATGAGCCTCGGATACCTGAATAGGTTGGATACATAGGCTGCGAATCGCAGTTCGGGGCGTACACAGCGATCTATACGATCATCATAGTGGAGTTTCAAAAATGCCGAATCAGTCCTATTGGCCGATATGGCCTTGGTCACGGCCTCCGCCGCCAACCACCCGGAATACAGGGCATTGCCCACGCCTTCGCCAGTCAGTGGATCAATCAAGGAACCCGCATCGCCAGTTAAAAGAAATCCGTCGCCAGAAAGTCTGATTTTTTTAGAGCCTAGGGGCAATCCCCAACCCTCCAACTTACCTTCTTGGACAGATTCTGCAAAGCGGTCTTTGAAAACAGGGTTTTCGGTAAGGGCTTTGTGCAATAATTCGCGCAGATTGGCCCTGCGCTCACTCACATCGCTGGTCGCCATGCCCAATCCTACATTGGCACTGCCGTCGGGGAGGGGAAAAATCCAGAGGTATCCGGGTAGCAAATCATTTAAAAAATATAGTTCAAAAAGGTTGTCGGGACTCAAGCCTTTCACGTGGCGATAGTAAGTACGTATGCCCGCCACGTAATGTTCGGGATCCATGCGCACGGGCGCGAGGGTTTTCTTGACAATACTTCGGTCTCCATCGCAACCGATCAATAGATCCGCCTCCATTGTTTCCTCCTTACCTTGATGATACAGCGTGAGTAGAAAACAATCGCCTTGGCGTTTGATATGTCGGACTTCGGTGTCAGTGCGCAGATCCGTGTAGGGCGTATCAAGTTGTTGCTGTAAGTAATAATCTAGATCAATGCGTGGAATAGACAGCGCATTCGCTGGCTGTCCAGCCTTAGGCTTCCGAAGGTATAGGTTGACTTGATGCCCAGCCGGCGAACATACAGACCCGCCCCAGACACTGAAAAATTTTGGGTTCTGTCCGATCTGATCTGTAAATCCAGGGTACATGCGGTCGAGCATCATGCAAGCCTTGGGCGCAAGTCCATCGCCACATACTTTGGCCCTTGGAAAAGTAGCCTTATCAATCAATACGTGAGGGATATTGGCCTTTGCCAAAAAATGTGCCGTACTTGTGCCGGCTGGCCCTGAGCCGATAATGACAATCTTTTTTTGATGCATGGCTTGATGATTGAGGGGCAAAGATAGGAGGAGTGTTGGTTCCTAAACCACCGCTTCCACAATAAAAAAACCATCAGCCCCACGAGGTTGGTACAAAGGCATCAAAATAAGGCCATCCATAGGAGAAAGGACACCGCCATGGCGATCATCTGCCAGTATTTCGTGGGCAGTGATGGGTTGGAAATTGACATAACCAGGGCGCATCTTAAATTGGTCATCTTCTTTGACCCGATGTATGTGTTTGAGTCTTGTTACCTGAGGCAAATCTCGGCTAAACTCCTGCAAAATAGCATCGTGCCGGCTATCTACATCGTCAGCATCCACGCAGCCAATGCCACGCAAGCAACTGATAATACCTGATATTGCCCTGCTCACCGAAAGGGGATCATCGTGCTGTCCTGCTTCAAAAGCCACCCCAGGTGATCCGTTTTTTATGAATCCTCCTGCTGCTGCGAAGGTGAGTAATGTGCTTTTTACCCCATCCAAAAGCCCTAAAATGACGGGGGCTTTTATGCTTCTAGCAATGCTTAGGCTGGTGCTGTGCGCCGTAGGTATGGTAAATATACCGCCAGGGGCGGAAGTGGTATGCAAATCCAAAAAAATGACCTGATCGGTGGGGTAATCATTGATGGCCGCCTGAATGGCCTCGAAAAGCCCCAATAGTTCTGTTGCTTCTGGATCGGACATATTGAGTTGGGCTGCTGCAATATTTTCGGGAGTCCATTGGCGGTTCAGATCCCTATCGAAATAGCGTTGGTGTGCCGCTAAGGCGGTGCAGTGCCCGATCAAACCGACCATTCGGCCTTTAAAAACGAAACTTGGATTGGTATCAGGCTCTGATGCTAACATCCGAAACACCTCTTGAGTAGCCAATACGCCCGCTGGTTCATTGCCATGTAAAGCACTTGTAACGATCAACAATGGCCCTGGGTCTGAACCCGTGAAAACGCCTAAATTCCTATCCATTTATTCTATAACAATATTTTTACGCTTCAGTTCAAAGTTTTTTCCGAGGTAAACTTTGCGCACCATTTCATCAGCAGCCAGTTCTTCAGCCGTTCCGGCTTTCAGGATATTACCTTCAAACATCAAATATGCGCGATCGGTAATGCTCAAGGTTTCTTGTACATTGTGATCGGTGATGAGGATTCCAATATTTTTGACCTTTAGTTTGGCTACTATGTATTGTATGTCTTCTACGGCGATGGGGTCAATACCTGCAAATGGTTCATCCAAGAGAATGAATTTGGGATCGGTAGCCAAAGCACGGGCGATTTCGGTACGGCGGCGTTCGCCACCAGACAAAGTATCACCTAATCCTTTTCGGACTTTGTGGAGGTTGAATTCGTCAATGAGTATCTCCAATTTGTCGGCCTGATCGGATTTTGACAACTTGGTCATTTCGAGTACCGCCTTGATGTTGTCTTCTACCGATAGTTTTCGGAACACACTCGGTTCTTGAGGCAGATAGCCGATGCCACGCTGGGCTCGTCGGTACATGGGCAGGTCGGTGATTTCGACATCGTCGAGATACACATGTCCACTGGTGGGTTGTATAAAGCCGACCGTCATATAAAAAGAAGTGGTTTTGCCCGCGCCATTTGGCCCAAGTAAACCCACTATTTCGCCTTGGCTTACATCAAACGACACGCCTTTTACGACGGTTCGTTTCCCATATATTTTGATGATATTTTCTGCTCTAAGAATCATCCCAATAGTTTTTTCACAATCTCTGAAATGGCGCGGCCATCGGCCTTACCTGCCAATTGTTTGTTGGCCATGCCCATTACTTTGCCCATGTCTTTGGCAGAGGTGGCTCCTGTTTCGGCTACTATTTTGGCGAGTACGGCTTCTAGTTCCGCACCCTCCATCATGGCCGGCAAATAACGGCGAATGACAGCGATCTCTTCCCGTTCTTTGACCGCGAGATCTTCCCGCGATTGTTTTTCAAATATATCTAAGGACTCTTGGCGGGTTTTTACCAACTTTTGAAGCAACTGCACTTCGCGTACCTCATCTATGGCTTGCCCGCTTCCATCCGTTTTTAGGAGCAGGATCGCGCTTTTGATTGCTCTGATGCCGCGCAGTGCCACATCATCTTTGGCCTTCATGGCGTCTTTCAATGCTTGATTGATCTTTTCTTCTAATGACATTATTTATTGGACTAGTGATGAGTTATTTGATCTGATTGATTCTTTGAGTAAACAAAAAGGGTGACATCTGAGTTCCTATTTTCTGATAACGCACAAAGGTCATGTTTTTCTCAAAAAACATCTTGAAAAATGTATATCTCATGTTTTGTATCCGCAAAAGTAGTAAGTTTTAGGATGGAAATTGAAATTAAGATGCTGTGTGCAATTATAATGCTTATAACCTAAAAAATAGGCAACTGAAATCATTATATCTCGCGGAATGTTCATATTTTTACCACATTCCGCGAGATATAATTTCAAAGTGTTTTAAAAACCATTAATTTAAGCATAAAAACTAATAAATACTGCTAAAAGTGCTGCACTACAAAGCGCCCGAAATGGTTGCAGTTGTTGGGCGGCGGCGCATGAAAAAAACAAAACCAATCAAACTTCAAACCAATACACACAAATAAGAGATATGATTTTTAGAACAGCAACTATAGCAGACATCCCACAAATACAGCGGGTTCGGAATGCCGTCACAGAAAATACCCTATCTGACCCAAACCTAGTGACAGATCAAGACTGTACGGAATATATTTGTGATAGGGGCAAGGGGTGGGTTTGTGAAATAGACCACCAAATTGTAGGTTTTTCCATTGTTGATTTAAAAGAGCACAATATTTGGGCATTATTTATAGATCCTACCTTTGAAAAAATGGGTATTGGTCGCCGCTTACATGACCTGATGCTTGATTGGTATTTTACCCAAACCCAAGCCACGGTGTGGTTGGGTACCAGCCCTCATACCCGGGCAGAAATGTTTTACAGAAAATCCGGATGGATACAAACCGGAATGCACGGCCAAGGGGAAGTAAAATTTGAAATGCCTTACGCCAACTGGATCGGACGACATGAATAAGCGCGTACTTTGGCTAAGCCCAGGTTTTGCAGCCGATGAGGAAGACCACAATTGTATCCCTACCCTACAGTTGCTGGCACGTGGGCTTCAAGCGCAAGGGGTTGATATGGAGATCGTTACCCTTACGTATCCTTTTCAAACCCAGCCTTATCATTGGCATGATATACCAGTGTATCCAGCCCACCGCTATCAGCAGCATTGGCTGCGGTGGGTACATTGGTACAAGGTGCTGCAATTGGCAGAAGCCGCGCATCGACGCCAACCATTCGAGGTGATTCATAGTTTTTGGTTAGGGCCTACTTGGGTGTTGGGGCAATACTTGCAATCGAAATGGCGTGTACCGCACTATACAACCCTCATGGGTCAAGATGTGCTGCCGACCAATAAATACTTGTATTTTTTAAGGGCTAAGCACCTTTCAACATTGGTAGCCTTATCAAACGGACACCAAGAGGCACTGGAAAAAACAACGGGTAAGTGCGCTGCCTATGTAATACCAACGGGTGTAGCCATAGATGAAATACCAAAGGTGATGCCAACCAGTCGCCCCTTGGATATATTGGGTTGTGGGTCTTTGATTCCGTTGAAAAACTGGGAACTTTGGCTGCAAGTAGTCAGAATAGTGGCGCAACAAAGACCGAACTTGAAAGGTGAACTGATTGGGGATGGTGTAAACCGAATTGCGCTTGAACGCATGATCGCTCGTGAAGGATTGCAACATACGGTGCTATTGCGTGGCTCTATCCCACGACCGCAGGTATTGGCCCGTATGCAAGAAGCCAAAGTATTGTTGCATACCTCCCGATTTGAATCACTTGGGTTTGTGCTGTCCGAATCAGCTATGAATGGTTGTCGGGTAGTGAGTACCCCTGTCGGTATCGCCCCTCAAATCGCGGATGGATTGGGACAAGACCCATATATGCTGAGTATCGAAGTGTTGAAGGCTCTGGATAAACCCATATTAGAAGCGCCCAATACTCCCTTTACTATGTCGAAAACAGTGGAGGCGTACCTGAATTTATATGGCTAACTTTTGCCAAATTCAATAAAAATGATCATCAGTAGATCAAAACACCTACCTTTGGTGTTGAAGTATATTTTATGAAAAAAATATTGATTGTCATAGCCACTCTCTTTGCTTCAACATTGTACAGCCAACAAATAGATTGGGTCAAAACGTATGGGGGTAATGGATATGATGCTCTTTTTTCATCCACTACCCTACATGGCAACTTAGTTGTAGGCGGCTGGTTTGATGATACGCTTGATTTGGGAGGCTCCAATACGTTTATCAGCACAGGAAGTGTAGATGGCTACATCGCCATCATAGACACCTTAGGCAATGTATTGCGTAGCATGAGTATAGGAGGCCCTGATCTTGAAAGGATTACGTTTCTAGGACAATCGGGGAATTCCATTATTTTTTTTGGGGAATCAACCAGCAATTATTACGAAATATTTGGGCAGCAGTATTCTGGAATTCCGGAATTTCAGCACATGTTTATTGGTAAGGTCAATGCTAATTTAGATAGCCTTGAATGGATCCATAATGACTTCAATATAGGGACACCAAACTATGCGACATCTCTGTCTATCTATGATACGACTATTGTTGTTTCAACATATTTACCCCGTCTTACAAGCCTGTATCATGTAAATGGAACTTTGCTTTGGAATAAACTTCACAGTACGAGTAGTTCCGTCCTTTCGGTGGTCGGTGTTGACGGAATCTACACCCTTACGGATTCTTTTCACGTCAAAATAGTAAACGGAATGCCTACTGGCGGCTATTACAAGTTTATATTACAAAAATACGATATACATGGTAACTTGCTGAAGACCAAAAATGTTACAACTTTTGATCCGCCTGAATTATACCCTAGTTTTTTCGCCACTAAATTGCATTTAGATCGGTATGGAAATGTACTCATTGCTGGTAGATTTAACAATCAACAAACCATTAATGGTACTGTCTATAATCTTGGGCCTGTAGATAAATCATTTCTAATCAAATACGACAACACCCTAGATTACCAATGGATGCGGATATTGGGAACAAATCTTGAATCAAATGTTATTTCATTAACCAGCGACGATAGTACTTATTATGTTGGTTGGATAGAGAGCGACACAATGTCATATAGCCCATACTTTCATGTATCAGAATACGATATTTTAGGCAATCCTAAAGTACGGTTCGATCTTACCTCCACAAACGATGTATTGGGTACTGCTTTAGAAATACTGAAGGATGATTTGTACATAGGAGGGTATTACAAAGGAGCAGTCAATTTTGAAACACTGCCGTTCATTAATGATGATTTTGATATTTTTGTACTTAAGCTAAAGCCTGAAACAACCAATGCCTTACCAGAACCCAGCATGATTTATAATGGAATCAAGGTGTTTCCTAACCCTAGTACCAACCATCTCACGATACAAAGTCCTGAACCCATTGGAAACTTGCGTGTCTTCAATACGCTAGGCCAACAAATAGGGAGGTATGAGCATATCCAGTCAAATGACTTTAGTATGGATACATCAGCATGGCCAAGTGGTGTATTTCACATCATAGTTGGTAATAAAACCTATATGACGGGTATCAAGGCTCGAAATTAAATTTACTTAATTCTATTTTGCCCCTTTAGCAAATCGAAGATTGGAGTAATTGCCCTCAAATCAAATCAAAAAACGCTTGTCTGTAAGTCTCTGAAATGGGTATGAGCGTATTCCCGATCTTAATCCTGTCTTTTTCGATGGATTCTATTTTATCAATGGCTACCATGTATGATTTGTGTACCCTGCACACAAGGTTACTCGGGATTTCTTTCTCTAAATCGGCAAACGTTTGAAGGGTCATAATGCTTTTTTGCAACGTATGGATACGACGGTAATCACCCATGCCCTCTATATAACGAATATCGCCCAAGTTCACTTTTTCTAAGCGGTGTTCTGTTTTTATAAATATATGTTTTTTGTCTTTCTGGGTTGGAGCGGCGACAATAGATGTTTGAACGCGTTCGACGGCTTGTACAAAACGCTCAAAAGTATAGGGCTTGAGTAAGTAATCGGTCACTTGTAGGTCAAAACCCTTGAGTGCATACTCATGGTAGGCTGTGGTGATGATGACTTGGCTGTTTATTTGCGCAGTTTCTAGAAGTTGAATCCCTGAAACTACACCCAGATGGATGTCTAAAAACATCAAATCTACTTGGTGGGTTTTTAGAAATACTAGGGCATCGGTTGCATTGTCGAATACGGCAAGGAGGGTCAAGAAGGGTAATTTCAAGACGTAATCCTTGGCGCGCTCTTGAGCCAATGGCTCGTCTTCTACGATGATACAGGTTATTTTATGCACTGTTGTAAATGGTATTTTAATATTTTTATATTTGTGATCTGCTAGGCAGAGCGGCGGGCTTCGCCGTGCGAGGGACTTTTGCCCCTGCGCAACTAATCTACATAATCAGGGCATCTCACATAATGCCGAAGCCTCCAAGGCTAGGCTAAACACCTTCATTTTTGCCCACACATCTACGCTCATGCCTTCTACAATCTCCATTCGACCATTCAGGAGTGCTATACGGGTTTTCGCCGTTGTATAGATTGTCTTGATTTTACCCGTTTCCTCGTTTTGAACCACCATGCGGTTGTCCGCTATGCTCACAATGCGCCCTTTCGCCCGTATCATGGGTTTTCCATTGCCTTCTTGCCATTGAGATCCATCTAGTATTTGATATAGTTCAAAATAATCATTTTTGGCCACAAGCGTCGTATTGAGTGGGAGAGGGCGTTCCTTAAATCGTGATTCATTCAAGTTACTACCAGCAAGTTGCTTAAATATATACACGGCCTCGTATTTTTCAAAATCTTCTTTTTCAAACAGATAATCAGCATAACTGTTTCGCCTAAAAAACCAACTCCCCAACAGCCGAATATCTTGGCGACCCAATATCACGGCATTGGGTGGCATATTCAGTGTTTCGGGCATCGTCTTAAATGCTGAATATGCTTCTCCGCTCATACTGGTAGACCGCTGCTCTTGGCTTAGCCTTAATGCTATCAACATGAGTAACCCAATGGGCATAGCCGCAAAAAATCGCAGCCATTGCACCCTAATTATTTGAAAAACAAGCAAATACAACACTGTAATCGGAATAAACGCTGCAAAACAAAGTCTTTTCCACCACTCAAGCCCAATCAATGGCGAGCATAGAAACAAACTAAAGACCAAGAGCGTGCTGGCCAATACTTTTTGCCAAACCTCCAATTCATTTCGGTAGTATGCCAAAATGCAAAAGGCTAAAACAGCCAGCCCATTATAGAGTACGCCGTGTAAAATGCTGATAGGATCAAGGCTAAACCCGCCATCAAACAGGCAGAGTATCATAGGGGCTTCAAAAATTTTGAATGGGATAGAAATCAGCCGTTCTAACCGTTGCGGATCAAGCCACAAGAGTATGGCCACCAATTCTAAACAGCCCAATACAACTATCAGGCTGGGTCTTAAATATCCAATGCGGACTTTGCGGGGTAGAAAAACCAACATAAAAACACCTAATAAGCCAGTAAAAGCCAGTATCAGTGAAAAACAGCCAAAATGTGTCAGGAAGCAAAGAATGAGGCTAATTACAGCCTTATAAAAATCAGGTTTTGATGCTTTTTTGAGTAATTGGATCAAGTAGTACAGATAGAAAAATACCCAGATAATGGCCATTGCATTTTTTTGAAGCCCACTTACCATAAACGCAAAGACGGTCGCATAATTCAGCACCGAAAATACAACCACTAATAGCCCCCAACGACTAACCTGCGAAGACGAGGTTGGCAACAGTGATTGAGCGATCCAATAAACAGGTATGGCAGCCAAAGGGGGCAACACAACATCCATGTATTTGACGGCCAACATAATGCTATCTTCAAAGGATGCCAAGCGCAGCCATTGCAAGATTTGAGCCACACAAGCCTCCATTATAAACACAAGCGGCATGTCTGGGAAGGCCAATCTTGCATTTTCCAACAAACTACGCACTTGCAACGGATAATAAGGCCCATCTGAACCAATCAAAAGATAGTTGATACCAGTGTTAAATCGGAAACGGATAATAGCCGCAATGACCATCACGGTGCCGACGAACAACCATTGTTTATTAAGACGATTTATTTTCATTTGGAGGACCAGACTTTCAATTTCACTTCAAAAACCCCTCCATCACTACCACCCATAACCAAGGTATGGCGCTCGGCGTAGAGGAGGCTCAATCGCTTCCGAATCAATTCATTGCCCAATCCGCTGGCCTCTAGTTTGGGTAGATCAACTGGCAAATACTTATTTTGGCATAGAAAATCAATAGTCCCACCATCTATGACGACTTTGATTCGGATGGCATGATCTGCTTTCACCCCTTCGGCGTGTTTAAACGCATTTTCTACAAATGGGATCAACGTCATAGGCGCAATAAACAAACCTTCTGGTTGGCCTTCTAAGGTGTATTGGACAAAGTGAGGGTTTGCTGTCCTTATTTTTTGGAGATCAATGTACTTTTCCAGATAATCCCACTCTTTTTCAAAGGGAATCCGTTCGGTTTTGGTTTCGTACAGCATAAACCGCATAATATCCGACAGTTTATTCAAATAAGCCGAAGCCTTCACAGGATCTTTTGCGATCAGTATATCAATATTATGGATGGTATTGAACAAGAAATGGGGATTAATTTGTGATTTGATCAAGGCCATTTCCATCTCAAAATTCTTTTGGGTCAAGGCTTCTTTGACCTTAATATCTTCGTACCAATGGATAAAACCTCGAATCACTAAGGCCAAAATACCGTGTATAAGGGCTACTAGCGACATCCAAGTCATGAAATTGATGATTTCATTGCCCATCAAGAACAGATGCTTCAAGTCCTCGAACCTTATATACAATATCAAACAACCCAGAAAAGCACCCGTCATCGCCATTGTAATGCCTACCAAAGAAATTTGCCACCACCTGCGTTGTTTTAAAATATGAGGAAATATGCCAAAGTAAAATCCATAAAATGCAAATACATTGGGGACAGTGGACATCACCCCCATAGGATGTGTGGCAAATAACTTGAGGAGGCTAGGATGCGGATCAATCCGAAACCTCAACCCCGCAAATATAATGATGAGCAAAAATAAATAGACCATCCAATACCCCAGATGGAGAAAAATGACGAGCGATTTTTTCATTATCCTTTTTGTTTTTGTGTAAGGTATAGCACATACCCCACGACCATAAATATAGCGAAATACCCTAAAGCCCAAGCATGGAAATTAATATTTGGATTGACCACTCCTTCCATTTTTTTGATGGTATAAAAATTCAGCGAACAATGGGTATAAGGCATCATATAGTTGTATTTCCACTCCAAACTTATGAGAGAAGCCAACATGATACCCAAACCTACACTCAACGGGACTAAAAAATTTTTGAACTGAAGGCTAATCAAATATTGGAGCGCAATGATCGGCAAACAATCCATGAAAAAATAGGCATTTTGCTGCAAAAAATAACCCCAAGGTACGGGTTGCTGCGGAATAGCCACCCCAAATATAAGATGCGGTACAAACCCCGTAAAAAGGATGCCAATATTGAATAAAACCAAAAATTGTAGCATCATCGCTACAATCACCGTGAATTTTGCCATGAAAATAGTGGTCAAATACTGGGGTGTGGTATGCAATTGCTTCCAGGTATTGTTCCGAAACTCCAATTGAGCGATCAAACTAGTGGCTAAAATAACGCCCATCGGCAATAACAACAACGCCATCGTTTGCCAATGATTGCTAAACAAGGTCTCCCAAAAATCGGTTTTTACGCTATCCGTCGGGAGTTTTTCGGAGTAGATCAGTCGCACTGAAAACAAAATAGCAGGGATAAAAAAACTGCCAATCACAACCAGCCAAGCCGCCAGACTCCGCCTGGTTTTGAGCCATTCGCTTTGGATACTATGCAAAAACATCATAAATATGCGTTATTTTGTAAGGTTCATAAATATGGTTTCCAAATCATTTTCCACCATTGAAATCTCATATACATCAATGCCCGAACCCACCAACCGCCGATTGAGGTCTGCTACCTTGGCTGGTTCCAGAGCGGGCAATTTTACCTTGCCCTGATCCAGTACCGCGCCCTGATTTTGAGCCTGAACAAGGCGCAAGGCTTCACCAGGATTATTGGTATCAAACACAATGGACGAGGCTTGCCGCTGCCGCTGCATCAAAGCCTCCAAACTGCCTTGAAATAAAACTTTTCCATGATTAATGATCCCAATATCGGTGACCAGTTTTTCTATTTCGGGCAATAAATGGCTCGAAATTAGGATGGTGATCCCTTCTTCTTGATTCAATTTTTTGAGCAATTCCCGCATTTCAACGATCCCACTCGGGTCGAGTCCGTTGCTAGGCTCATCCAGTATCAATAAGGCTGGGCTATGCAAAAGTGCCACTGCAATGGCCAATCGTTGTTTCATACCCAACGAAAATTGGCTGGCTTTTTTAGATCCGGTATTGGAAAGCCCCACCAAATCCAAGACTATCCCGATCCGGCTCTTAGGGCATTGATATACTTTTTGCCAAACCAGCAGGTTTTCTGCCGCTGTCAATTGCCCATACAGCGATGGGCTTTCTATAAGCGATCCGATTTGACTCAGTAAGGCCGTTCGATGTTGGTCAAAGGGTTTTCCAAATATGTTGATCTCTCCGGCTTGTTTTCGGATCAATCCAAGCAATAGCCGCAAAGTAGTGGTTTTCCCAGCCCCGTTGGGACCCAGAAATCCATAGATACTCCCCTCCTTTACACTTAGATTGATTTGATCCAATACCTGGTCACCCTTTGAAAAGTAGTGCGACACATTGGTGGCTTCTATGATATACATGAATAAGACTTTTAAATACTATGGCTCAAAAGTAGGTGCGTTTTATCCAAGTGCCACTTTCTATTATTTAAAATGGGTATTTGGGTCGGTATATAGTCATGTTTGTTCGGTGAAATGGGGAAAGGCTAAAAAATCTGTATATTTGCCCCTGCGAGTCCCTTGAATCAAATACCAGTACTGAAAATGGTATTGTTTAAATACCTCGTAAAAAAAGCCTTACCTTTGAGTTTAAAATAAAACTTCATACGCATGTCTGCTGCTTTTCTTGAAAAGATCGCTGATTTAATTGGAAAGGATGACTTAGAGGAGGCCATCCGACATTTGTACATGTTGCTTAAAGACAGTCCTCGATTGGATGAAGCAATTCTGCAATCGGCCAGATACAGTAATATAACTAAGCAGATACGATTGGGTTTAATAGACTATGAACGAGCCAATATCACACAAAATCAGATTCGTACGGGACTATTAGATTTGCTTCGCGACATAGAAACAATGCAAGAGTCTATACCTGAAATTAGAAACGAAGTGTCTGCTTACATAGATAAAAGTCCCGAAAGTGACTACGACAAATTTTTGTTTGATGTACGACAATACCAATATAACCAAGCAAGTACTACGTCCATGCCTTTGATAGGTAAAACCATTGAAACACTTGAAAAAAAATATATAAAAAATCTATTAGCACAAGAGCGCGTTAAAGCCCATTTCCATATCCATAAAGTTAAGGTTAATGCTCCTTTGCCCCTAAAATTAAAATCATTGAACTTGATGACCAATGGTTATGTATTGAAGGGCTCTTTTCTGTGCTTATCTGGAATTGATCAAATACGTAGCGTGAGTAACAATGCTTATATTTCCAAATTTTTTGTTTTTGAGGATACTGAGGGATTAAGGACTGCTATTACTGAATTTGTATCTGGGAACTTGGTAGAACAGTTTAAACAACTGCTAAGCCATATTAAGCGCAACCTATATCTAATTAGGGATATTGATACCAGAAAAGAGGATTATGAAATTCCAGAAAGCGTATTTACTGAATTACTTGCCAATGCTTTTATTCACAGAAGTTATGAACCAGATGTACTCACAGATATTAAAGTAGAAATTTACCCAGATAGAATGGAGATCACCAATCCTGGTAAATTCCCAGACCAATTAGATCTTCAAAATTTAGTGGATAACAGTAAGTCGTTCATTATCAACCCTGAGATTGTGCAGATATTTTTCTTGCATAATATGGTGGAGACAGCCGCAAAAGGCATTCGCCGTAGCCAAGCATTGCTGAAAGCAAGTCGCTTGCCGTTTGCTTTATTTGAACAAAAAAATGGCTATGTCAAAGTAGTGATTTTCAAAACTAAAAAAGCCAGAACATCCGAAATGTTAGCAACTGCTGATAATCTAATTGAGGCAAAGGATATGAGGGCATTTTTTGCATTTATGGAGTCTTCTATAGGTCAAAATGAAACTTTGAACAATTTACAGTTAGAGTTCATTAAAGATGGAGCAGACCAAATGTTTTTTGATCGGCTAAGGGTCTTTGCAAAGAGTATATTTAAAAATTAATGATTACCCATTAGCACCGTTACTTAATGACCTCCGCTTCCACCGCCTGAAACACTTCCCGATCAGTACTGGTACCGTGGTGTACAAAAGCCACTACGCTACAATGTTTGGCCACATAATTGGCTGGAAGCGTCACTGAATACGTTTTACTAATCGTGGGAGCACCGCCAGTAAGTGGCTCGGAAATCAGATCACCATTGGTGGCTGATACCACATCGCGCAGTACATGACGATGTATATAGTCGGGTATCCGTGTAGGGCCATCCAATTGTACATCCACAATGCTATCTTGAGTAATCACCACAGACAATCGGTTTTCACCAGACAGGGTCTGTTCTGGAGCGATATTGATTTTTATATCCAATTTGCGTGTGGTTTCATCATAAATATTGGTCAAAAACATACCTATACCGTAATCTTTGGTAAAAGATAAACCAATCGGTCCGCTCCAAGGGCTATTCAAGTACGGGTGTAGTGCCCCTTGGGGTATAAGCCTATTGACCGATGCCGTCGGTACTGCCTGGGCAGTGCCAATAAATTTGGAATACTCCGTTATTTCTGGCGACCTAAAATCATATTGGTTGGCAGGAGCATCCGAATATGGCGTAGATAGCACACCTTGGGCGGCGTGCATAGATATCACAATAAGGTTCTCTTTGCCGTACTGTTTTTGTAAGGCTGTCAATTCTCTTGCTCCGCCAGGGCAGTTGCTACATTGTACCCCCGTCAACTCCTCTACCAACACCCGGTGTTTGCCTGCTTTAAGGTCAGGTATGATGATTACGTCTTCTTCGCAGGCACTAAACAGTAGCGAACTGATAACAACAAGTAATAAACCGAAGTACTTCATAAATATTTTTATTCTGTGTATTTAAGCAACAAAGATACGCACGCTAAACTATTTGTCAGGTATCAAAAGTATGATTTTGCTAATTTTTACTAATTTGCTGACAGGACTTTCTTTTTTTGCGCATGATGAGAGCACAAATAACCCCTTCCTCACTGGAGGGAAAGGCGGAAGCCTAAAGCGTCAACTTTGTACTGAAATATTTGGTTGCTGCGGTTCGAAACGTGGTAAAATGGCTCACTGACAAGCCAATCACCGCCACGAAGCACGCGGTAGCCGTCCTTTTCCGAACCGACCAAATCCCAGCACCATTCCCATACATTGCCGCTCATATCATAAAGGCCAAAAGCATTTGCCTTCTTTTCAGCGACCGGGTGGGTACGGTGGCCGCTGTTGCCAAAATGCCATGCTACCAAATCAAGGTCACTGCTGCCTGCATATATATGTGGCGTATGGGCACGAGCGGCATATTCCCATTCGTCTTCGGTGGGCAGACGGTAGCCGTTAGATTGGAGTTTTATTTCATAGTCATTAACTCCTGAGCCCGTTTTTAGCATTACGGCTTTCCTACCTTCTCGCTCGCTCAGCCAATTAGCGTACTCAACTGCATCATTCCATTTAATATTAATGACCGGATTATCTCCTTCACCTCCCCATACTGGCTTGTCAGGTTTTTCTTTTCCTGTCGCTTCACAAAATAGGTTGTATTGCCACCAAGTGGTTTCGGTTTTGGCCATTTTGAAAGGAGAAAGGGTGACGACGTGCTTTTCTTTGGCATTATCTCCAATAGTATCAGTGCCGCCGGGTATGGGTAACATGGTAGGAAAATAGCGGGCGGCCAAAAAAGTATCTCGATCGGGGTTCAGAGACTTGATGGCCCGGCGAAAGGTGGCGCGATCCCCCCACCCTCCTGAAGGTAGCGTGCGCTTGGCAAGTTGAGCGGCGGTGTCGAGTACGCCTTTTGCGCGGTCAAACCTTTTGGTTTCGGCAAAGAAAAAGACGATCTCGAGCAGGGCATCGCTGACTTCTTTTTGGGCGGCTTGGAGAGCAGCGGCGTTTTTCATGATCTCTAAAGCACCTTCGTAATCGAGGACATAAATCTTTTTGTCGGCTTCTTTAAGGGTCAGGCGGACGACGCTGGCGAGGGCTTTTTGTTGTTCGGCGAGGGCGAGGGTGGCTTTTTGTTCTGCTTTTTCGGCTCTCTCCTTCGCCTTATTGGCATCAACAGTCTGCTTCTTCAACCCAGCAAATATCTCCGAATACAATTTATCAATATCTGCCTGCGCAGCACAGCCTTTTGCCGCTTCCACTTTTTTGACGGCCTCGTCGAATTTTAGGTTCTTCGCTAAGGAACGCGCATCTTTGATTAAGGCTTCGCAGCCTTGTGCTTTTGCGATGTATGGGGTCATGGCAAAAAGGAGTAATAAGAGATGGAGGGTTTTGTTCATTTTTTTTTAGTTTGTGATTTGAGAGAGATTAGTTATCGGGAGTTTCTGGTGCTCACTCTGTCTTCTCCTTCCACACTCGCTCCAATTCCACCAGTTTCTTTTCAAAATACCCGTTGTCCATGCCCGAAGCCAAACAGGCTTGGTAGAGTCGTTTGGCGCGTTCGTAGTCTGATGTCTTAGGCAGGCTTTTGACGATCTTGTCGGCGTACAAATCCCCGAAGGCGGCTATCTGCCAAATGTCACTACTGCTGAGCAGGGTAGCTTCATTGTCTGGTCGAGCATCTAACAGATTTTCGAGGCCGTAAGCGTTAAGTTGGGATAGTGTCAGCCCAGCAAGCCTTTGATCCCATGCGCCTATCACCAGATTGCCAGGAGGGGCCAAATCCCATATTTTCGCCGTCTTGTCTTCCGATCCTGTTGCAAGTCGCTTGCCATCTGGGGAAAAAGTAACGCTATTGACATGGTTAGTATGTCCTACAAGGGTAAGAATGGCTTTCCCAGAGTTCAAATCCCATATTTTCACCGTCTTATCATCGGAGCCAGTCGCGAGTCGTTTGCCGTCCAAGGAAAAAGTAACACTATTTAGAGCGTCAGTATGGCCTTCGAGAGTAAAGATTGCTTTTCCAGTGTCCAAATTCCAAATTTTGACCGTCTTTTCAAAGCATAATAAAGAATTTCCAGATCCAGTTGCTACTCGTTTACCATTTGGGGAAAAGGCAATACTATTGATAGCATCAGTATGGCCTTTGAGGTCAAATCTGGTTTTTCCAGTGTTCAAATCCCAGATTTTCGCCTCATTGCCACTGCCCCCTGTTGCAAGTTGTTTGCCGTCCGGGGAAAAAGCAACACAATTGACATGGCTAATATGGCCTTCGAGGGTTAGGATGGCTGCTCCAGTGTCCAAATCCCAGATTTTAGCAGTCTTGTCATCGGCCCCAGTCGCAAGTAGTTTGCCGTCTAGGGAAAAAGCAACGCTATTGACAGCGCCAGTATGGCCTTGGAAAGTTAGGATGGCTTTTCCACTGCCCAAATCCCAAATTTTAGCAGTCTTGTCACTAGACCCAGTCGCGAGTCGTTTGCCGTCCGGGGAAAAGGAAACGCTATTTAAGTCATTAGTATGTCCTTCGAGGGTAAGGACGGCTTCTCCAGTATCTAAATCCCAGATTTTCGCACTAGAGTCTGAGGATCCAGTAGCGAGTCGTTTGCCGTCCGGGGAAAAGGCAACGCTATTGATATCGTCAGTATGGCCTTCGAGTGTAAAGTCGGCTTTTCTAGTATTCAAATCCCAGACTTTAGCAGTCATGTCAGTAGATCCAGTTGCAAGCCGTTTGACATCCGGGGAAAAGGCAACGCTATTGACTGCGTCAGTATGGCCTTCAAGAGTACTTATGGTTGTTCCAGTGTCCAAATCCCAGATTTTAGCAGTTTTGTCCATAGACCCTGTTGCGAGTCGTTTGCTGTCTAGGGAGAAGGCAACGCTTGTGACAACATGAGTATGGCCTTCGAAGGTAAGGATGGCTTTCCCGGTGTCCAAATCCCAGATTTTCGCCGTGCCATCCCCAGCCCCCGTTGCAAGGCGGTAACCGTCTGGAGAGAAGGCAACGCTTGTGACAATACTAGTATGGCCTTCGAGGGTAAGGATGGCTTTCCCAGTGTTCAAATCCCAAATTTTTGCCGTCTCGCCATTTGCATTGCTAAAGAAAAGACTACCAGCCCCAGTTGCAAGATATTTGCCGTTTAGGGAAAAGGCAACGCTATTGATAGTACCAATATGTCCTTCAAGATTAGAAGCCCAGGGGAGAGGTGTGTGGATGGGATTATCATTATAATAAAATGCATCGCAAAGGGCACGGGTAATTTGGAGGTTGTCGTCATCAACGTATCGGTGAGCGAATTCGGCGAGGCGGTAGGCAGTTGTGCGGTCACCATCTCTCAGAGCAATTTGAGATTTGTATGCCAGGTCATTGGCATAGGCACGTAGCGCCTGACGGCGATTGGCTTCTGCAATGCTGTCGGCACGGAATTTTTCGCTGATTGCTTTTCGCTCTGCTTTTTCCGCCCTATCCTTCGCCTTATTCGCATTACTCGTCTGCTTCTTCAACCCCGCAAATATCTCCGAATATAATTTATCAATCTCCGCCTGCGCAGCACATCCTTTTGCCGCTTCTACTTTTTTAACTGCTTCGTCAAATTTAAGGTTCTTCGCTAAGGAGCGAGCATCTTTGATTAACGCTTCGCAGCCTTGTGCTTTTGCGATGTACGGGGTTATCGTGAGTACTAATAATAATAATAAGAGGTGGAGGGTTTTAGGCATTTTATTTTAGTTTGTGATACATCAAAGGCATCTGTTTATTAATTCGTTTTCTCCATCCGCATTTCTAGGTCTGTTACTTTTTTTCATAAACCCAAAACCGATGCGCGAAATGCGAATGGATAAGTTAAAAATACACACTACACCCTGCTGGTAACATGCTTTTGATTTTTGCCTGTTCAGATTCAGGGATTGGGTTACCTCCTAAATACAATTCAGTCAAATTTTTCAATCCCCCAATTTCTGGCGGCAAACTGCTCAATTGGTTGGACATCAAATTCAAGGTGGTCAAATTTTTCATTTCCCCAATTTCTGGTGGCAAACGGCTCAATTGGTTGGAGCTAAAATATAACTGAGTCAAATTCTTTAATCCCCCAATTTCAGGTGGTAAACTGCTCAATTGGTTGAATCTCAAATCCAAATTTTTCAAATTTTTCAATCGACCAATTTCTAGCGGCAAACTGTTCAATTGGTTGTAACTCAAATCCAAGTCAATCAAATTTTTCAATTTACCAATTGCTGGAGGCAAAGCACTCAATTGGATATCATTCATGAATAATGCTGCTAAATTTTTCAATTCGCCGATTTTAGGCCAGAGCATACCGAGGCTTGATATTTTCACCAGTAAAAACGAAGTGTCAAAGCTAAAGGATTCGTTATTTCTTGTAAGGCAGATAGATTTGGGGTATCTGGCAAGTGCCTTGCAGACATTCGCTATATCCAATTCATCAAGATTTGTTAAATCTAATGTAGTCAAATTCTTTAATTCGCTTAAATTAGACGGAAGTCGGCTAAACTGAGGTACTTTAACAAGTAAAAAAGAGGTGCTATCAACGAATACCTCTTCATTGGTTGTGAGATAAATTGGTTTTGGAAAATCTGCAAGCACGCTAAAAATGTTAGTTAATTTTAATTTATCATTATCTGCCAAATCCAACATCGTTAAATTTGTTAAAGCGCCGATCTGTGCGGGCAATCTCAATAATTTATTTTTACCTAAGCCTAAAAATGTTAAATTTTTCAATTCCACAATTTCAGATGGAAGGTTACTCAATTTGTTATCGCTCAGTTGAAAAGTAGTTAAGTTTTTCAACTTATTAATTGAAACAGGCAAACTGCCCAATTGGTTAGCAGTTAAATCTAACGTCTTTAAATTTTTTAATTCTACAATTTCGACAGGAAGGCTACTAAATTGATTGCCTCCCAAATACAACTCTTCTAACCTTACCAAATTGCTAATTTCAAAAGGCAATTTGGCGAGTTGATTCCAGCCTAAATCTAAAACCTTTAAATTTTTTAATTCTGCAATTCCAACAGGTAAGATACTAAATTGATTCCCACCCAAAAACAACTTCTCTAGCCTCATCAAATTTTTGATTTCAAAAGGCAACTTGGCAAATTGATTCCCTCCCAAATCTAAAGATTTTAATTTCTTTAATTTTAAAATCTCTATTGGCAAGATGCTAAGTTGATTCTCGCCCAAAAACAACTCCTCTAATTCTATCAAACCACCAATTTCAACAGGTAATTTAGCAAACTGATTACTATTCAAATCTAAAAGTTTTAATTTTTTAAACTCTTTAATTTCAATTGGTAGAATACTTAATTGATTTCCACCCAGATACAATTTCTTCAACTTTAACAAACCGCCAATTTCACTAGGTAAAGTTATGAATTGATTACTACTCAAATCAAGAGTTTCTATTTTTTTCAATTCTCCAATTTCGGTTGGCAGAAAATTAATTTCATTTCCGCTTAAATGCAACTCGGTTAATTTTTTTAATCTCTTCATTTCTACCGAGATATTATCTATATTATTATTGGATAAATCCAATATCATTAAATTCACTAATTTCCAGATTGAATCAGGCAACTGGGTTAGGAGATTATCACCTAAATATAACTTTTGTAATTTCTGTAAATTACCGATTTGTTTTGGCAGTACATTTATTTGGTTGTTGTTCAAATTCAATTCACGCAATTCAGTCCAATCTTCAATTTCTGGTGGCAAACTGCTTAATTCGTTGAACTCAAGAATTAAGTTTTCTAAATTTTCTATTTGCCATATTTCGGCAGGCAAAGTTTCCAAATTAAGATGACTATAATTATAAATGTATTTTGTAGTGTAAGAGGGCAAAGATCGGTTACCTATCATAATCCAAAGGGTCTCATAAGAAAATATACTCCTTCTTAAATACTCATAAAATTCTATTTTTCGAGGATAGTTGGCAAAAATACTTCGAATAATTACAGTGTCCAATTCATTATTCCCTGACAAACTCAAATGAAACAGGTTATGGCAACCATTTAATTCTGTAGGCAAAATTGTGATTTGATTGTCGTCTAAATATAGATCTTCTAACCTGATTAATTCGCCTACCTCTTTGGGTAAACTAGTTAATTGATTACCCCCTAAATATAAGCCTTTCAAAGCGACTAATTTACCTATTTCCTTTGGCAACTGGTTTAACTGGTTATTGTTTATATATAATTTTTCCAATTTTTCAAAATCGCCTATTTCAATGGGTATATTTTTTAAATTATTGTTATTTAAAGTCAATATTTTTAAATTTTTAATTTCTCCTATCCCTATAGGTAGACTTTTTAATTGATTATGTCCTAAAGACAACTCCACTAAATTTTTCAATTCTCTTAATTCAGTAGGCAGATGTGTTAATTGGTTGTATTCTAAATCTAACGTCTTCAAATTGAGTAATTTTTTAACATCAGTAGGCAAGATGTTCAATTTATTATTTTGCAAGTTTAACTCAGTCAAGTTCTTTAGTTCTCCGATTCTTGCAGGAATATTAATTATTCGATTGCCGATCAGGGACAAATTAGTCAAACTCCTCAAATTGCCAATTGCATCCGGCAGGCTATCCAATTGATTGTAATTCAAGTTCAATTGCCTCAAATTTCTCAAATCGCATATTGCCGAAGGAAGACTACTTATGTTATTTTTTTCTAATTCAAATTCCTTAAGATTCGTCAATTTTCGGATTTCAACAGGGAGAGTGCATAATTGATTGTATTTTAAACTTAACTGAGTCAAGTTTTTCAAATTTCCAATTTCGGCAGGCAGGCTATCTAATTGATTACTACTAAAATCTAACTGAATCAAGTTTTTCAAATTTCCAATTTCGGCAGGCAGGCTATCTAATTGATTAGCACTAAAATCTAACTGAATCAAATTTTTCAAATTGCCGATTTCGGCAGGCAGACTATCTAATTGATTGCTACTTAAACTTAACTTAGTTAAATTTTTCAAATTGCCGATTTCGGCAGGCAATCTATTTAATTTATTGTTATGTAAATCTAACTGACCTAAACTTTTCAATTGTCCAATTTCAGGCGGCAAACTGCTCAATTGGTTGTAAAACAATTGCAAGGAGGTCAAATTTTTCAATTCCCCAATTTCTACTGGCAGATTGCTCAAATTATTCTCGCTTAAGTCCAATTTCATTAAATTTTCAAATTTGTTAATTTCGGATGGCAGGCTGGATAATTGGTTGGAAGACAGTAATAAGATTTTTAATTTGGCAAGGTCATATATTTCAATTGGCAATTCTTTCAAGTCTTTGCCAGACAAGTCCAATGCAGTTATTTGATTATGTGATAAAATTGAATCCAATCTAGTAATAGGCACAAAAAAAGCCGAGTCACGGTAGGTAACAACTGGCAGGCTGTTCGAGTCTAAATCCGCCCTAATACTGTTATCCACTCCATATATTTCAGGGGTGATAGATTTCAAGTCAAAGGCAACACGGTAGGTATTTCCCAATGTATCTAAGAGGTAATCGAGTAATTTATTGTGTTCTTTCTTTTTGACTTTGGCAAAGCCTGTTTTTTCATCAAATTGATCAACTTCTTCCCATTTACCAAGTTTGGTGACTTCATTGCCATTTTTATCAATAAAATAGAATTGATTTTCTTTGAAGGCTAAAGCAAACTTATCTCCATAAAAATAAAAAGCATTAACAAGTTTATTGGCCTTTTGCAAAGCACTATCGGCTTGATTTTTTGCTATTCCAGTTTCTGCAAGCGCGATCTTAGTCTTTTCTTGCTCATTTTCAAGTTGTTGCAAGGCATTATAGGCACTTTCCTTAGCCTTATTCGCATCACTCGTCTGCTTCTTCAACCCCGCAAAAATCTCCGAATACAACCTATCAATATCCGCCTGCGCAGCACAGCCTTTTGCCGCTTCCACTTTTTTGACGGCTTCGTCAAATTTTAGGTTTTTTGCTAAGGTGCGTGCATCTTTGATTAAGGCATCGCAGCCTTGGCTTTTTGCGATGTATGGGGTTATGGCAAAAAGTAGTAATAATAGATGGAAGGTTTTAGGCATTTTATTTGAGTTTAGATTTAAGTTCAACAATATCAGGATCTGTAGGAGCCAATTCTTCCAAATCATTCAAAGATTCACGGGCTAAATCATAATATTCTACATCAATATAGCGTCGGATATTAAGTTTAAGCGATTCAATCTTATTGCGTTTAGTGATTTCTTCCGCCTCAATGCGTTTTTGGTCTGCCACCTTAAAAGCCCTTAGTTGTTCTTGTGCGTAATCTTCGGCTCTTTTGGCATCATTTTGCGCCGAAAAAGCCCAAAACATCGCCACCAAAGCCAACACCAAGCCCACCACCGCTGCAATAGCCAAACCGGTTGCTCGTTGCCGCCGCTGTCGTTCCTTGGCCGCTTGCGCTTCGGCCTCCTGCGCCCGCCGCAACGCCTCTACCGCAGCCACCCGTTCCGCTTCCGCCGCCATTTCTTCCTGCCGCACCCGCTTGGCCTCCAATACAGGCAATAACAACGTATCGTGTGGCAACTCATATACCGCGCCGCCGCCCGCGCCCGCTTCGGCGCGCAGAAGGCGCAAGTCCACCAAGCGCAAGAGCAAGGCAGGTGGCACCCCGAACAGGCGCGCGATTTGTGCTTCGTGGAGTGAAAGACGGATGGGCGGTTCGCCTTCCATGGCGAGGCCCTCTTCGCAGAGCCGCTGCACGGCCAAGCGCGTTTCGGGCGGGTGGATATCGGCTATTTTGTGGTGGTAATAATTGGAAATCACCTGTTGCAGGTCGCCGAGATTGTCGGTGCCGAAGCGGGTGATTCGTTCTGCAATCGTGCGCTGCTCAAAGGAATCGCAGAGGATTTGGAGTTGATTGGCTTCCACGCGGCCTTGGTCGTCGGCCAAAAAATCGAGGATGCGGTTGAGCGCGGGCCGATCGAAGGCAAAGGGCGCACCCGCAAAACCCTCCGACTGTAGCAGGGCGGCGGGTAATACAATCGCTTTTTCGGCTTCCGTGCGCGGGAGCGCGTGGAGTTCGTAAAGGTTGTGTAGGATTTTGTCGAGGCGGTCAGTGAGGCGGTTCAGTTCGTGCATCCGGTCGGCGCGGATACCAAATAGGGCGCGCACATCGAGGGGTTCGGCGAGGGCTGCTATTTGGTCGGCTTGGAGCTGCGCCTCGTTTTGTTCGAGAAAATGAGGGTAATCGGTGTAGAGCAGTTCCGCCAATTGATCTTTAAAATCCTGCTGCTGCTCTTGGGGATAGGTAAAAAACTCCTCGAACTGATCAAATAGCAACACAAAAACGGCGGCTTGGCTGCCTGTCGGGAACGCATGACCCCGCACGATGCCCCAAAGCGTGTTGGGCAGCGCGACCCCGTGCGTGGCGGGCACCATGCCGATGGCCGTAGCGGCTTGGTCGAACTGGCGTCTGAATTTTTCCAGCAGCGTTTCTTCGCCGTTGGAAGCGTTGAAGCGAATGGACACGGGGTGGTAATGTCGCTTGCTTTTCGCGCTTTTTTCTACCAGCAGGGGCCGTACCCCGGCGTTGAGCAAGGAGGTTTTGCCGTAGCCGGATTTACCAAAGAGAATCGTGAGTTTTTCCTGCGTGAGCAGGGCGCAGAGTTGCTCGCTTTCCACGCTGCGTCCGTGAAAGCGGTCTTTTTGCGCTTCCTCAAAGGCGTTGATGCCTGGGTAGCGGTATATTTTTTTGGGTTCGGTCATGTTGCTTTTATCATCTTTCAATTAGTTTTGCCCATTTCTGCTTCCAAATCTTCGATACTCGGTAGGCTGGATTTAAAATTATCCGGCAAGGTTCGGGTTAGTTCGTAAGCCGAAACCCCAATAGGCTGACCTATATTTCGCAGGGCGTATTCCGCAATCACCTTATCCTTGTTTTGACATAGAATCAAACCAACACTTGGTTGGTCGGACGGATGCTTCATCAAATCATCCACGACCGAACAGTAAAAACTTACTTTGCCAGCATGTTCTGGTTTGAAACCCCCTTTTTTCAAATCAATGATTACAAAGCAACGCAGTTTTAGGTGATAAAAAAGCAGGTCAATATAAAAGTCCTTTTCGCTCACGACTATGTGAAATTGTCTGCCGACAAAAGCAAAGCCCGCGCCCAATTCAAGCAAAAATTTTTCGAGGTGTTTAATCAATTCTGTTTCTAATTCACGCTCATCAAAGCGTTCTGTAAGCGTGAAAAAATCAAAAAGGTATGGGTCTTTGAGCATTTGTTTAACCAAATCTGATTGAGGATTGGGCAATGTGTACTCAAAATTGTTGAGTGCATTTCCTTGTCTTTCATATAGATTGCTTTTTATCATCAGTGCCAAAACGTCACGGCTCCAACCGTTTGACAAGGTTTGTTGCATGTACCAAAATCG